>JAFQZM010000029.1 GCA_017405875.1 bacterium | reverse complement strand
GAAACCGAGCTCCGTAATTTCGATATTTCCCGATTTTTCCAGAATTTCCCTGCACTTTGCCGCAAGCTGTCTGTTGAAGGATTTTTTTCTCAAAGAACCGATGATGAAAAGGACTTTTTTGGTCATTGTTATCTCCTCTAATTAAGTTGTTCATTTTTTTACATATTTCGTTCCGCGGCCGGAACCGAGAGTCGTTATTATTCCGCTTTTAACCATTTTTCCCAAAACTGCTTCGATCGTTGTGGGGCTGACATCGGGAAGAAGTCGGCAGATCTCGGCTTTTGAAATCGGCAGAAGTGCATTCAGAACAGTCGCTTCGATCCGTGACGATTTCGTGACTTTGTTTGAGTTGACAACGGCAAAACGCTTGTCAAGTTCCTGATAACACTGATAAAGAGTGCCGAGAAAGTTTTTCATGAAGGGAAAATAGTCGTTCCTGCTTTTGTGCCAGTTTTCGGAAGATTCCTTGAGCGACTGGTAATAGAGACTTTTGTTTTTGTTTATCTGCTCTTCAAACGAGATGTATTTTCCCGCGTCAAAACCGTTTTTATACAGAAGCAGAAGCGAGATGAGGCGCGACATTCTGCCGTTGCCGTCTCTGAAAGGGTGGATGCACAGAAAATCGAGAACAACGCACGGGATCAGAAGAAGTGCGTTTATATTCGAATCCGAGGCTGCATCCGCGTAGGCAAGAAAAAGCTGTTCCATTGCGGCTTTAGTCTCTTTTGCAGGAACCGGCGCGAAACGTATCCTTCTGTTGCCACGCGCATCTATTTCCAGAATCACGTTGTCTTCGGTTTTGTATTTTCCGCCGTAGCTGTAATCAGTCGCGGAGAGCATTGTTTTGTGCAGAGAGAGCACTGTGTTTTCGTTGAACTGAAGAGTCTCGAAGCCTGAATGGATAATGTTCAAAGCGTCTCTGTAACCCGAGATTTCCTGCTCGTCATGGTTTAAAGGTGCGCTGTTCTGCCGGACGATCTGAACGATCCTTTCGTCGCTTGTGACGATACCTTCGATTTCATTGGAATTCTTTACTGATTGTATTTTGGCGATAGCCTCAAGTTCAGTGAAGACCTTCTGAAAATCATTTTTTCTGAACAGAGACGCCGTTTTCAGTGATGCGATCGCAGATGTTATATTTACAAACTGCGACGGCAATGTCCCGTTGTTTAAGAAAGAGTAATCGAATTTATGCATATCAACCTCCTTAATCTGCACATTGTTTTATAGCTTTATATGCAGAAAAAGTCAAGCATCTGCATATTTTTTTGCGTTTTATATGCAGATAAATGTCGTAAATATGCAGATCAGTGATCCGAATTTTTCTTATCAGTCTTACATGCTGAGCAGTTACGGCAGTCAGAGCCCATGCCGCATCCGCAGTCGCCGCGCATACGCTTTCTTATGATACTTGTGAGTGCAAATATGAACATTGCAAGAAGTAAAACTGATATAATGATCGTTGCCAGCATTCAAATCTCCTACATTCCGACTGCCTTGCCGATGAGATATACGGCAAGCGAGCAGAGCCATGCGATCACGCACTGCCAGATTACGACGCCTGCAGCCCATTTTGTGCCGAGTTCGCGCTTTATTGAAGCGATAGCCGCAACGCAAGGAGTATAGAGCAGGCTGAAGACGAGAAGGCTTGCCGCCGTGAGACTCGTCATCATCGTTTCAACGCCTCCGGCAAACAAAATCTCAAGAGTCGAAACTACGCTTTCCTTAGCCATAAAGCCGCAGACGAGGGCAACGACTATCTGCCAGTCGCCAAGCCCGATCGGTTTCATGATGGGGGAGATCAGTTGTGCAATGGAAGCGAGCATGCTCATTTCTGCATTTTCGACTAACTGCAGTTTCCAGTTGAAGCTCTGCAGAAACCATACGACGATGGTTGCCACGAAAATCACCGTGAACGCCCTCTGCAGGAAGTCTTTCGCCTTTTCCCACAAAAGCTGAGCAGTATTCCGCACGCCGGGCATGCGGTAGTTCGGAAGTTCCATCACGAAAGGCACCGCTTCGCCTTTGAAAAGCGTTCCCTTGTAAAGCAGTGCGATGAGTATTCCGACGAGAATTCCCAAAAGATAGAGTCCCGTCATTATCAGGCCGCCGCGCTTCGGGAAAAATGCGCTTACGAAAAAGGCGTATATCGGGAGTTTTGCCGTGCAGCTCATAAAAGGGGTGAGCAGGATCGTCATTTTTCTGTCGCGTTCGCTCGGAAGCGTTCTGGTCGACATGACGGCGGGAACAGAGCAGCCAAAGCCGACAAGAAGCGGAACGATGCTTCTGCCCGACAGACCGATTTTACGCAGAAGTTTGTCCATAAAAAACGCAACACGCGCGATGTAGCCTGAATCTTCGAGCATGGAAAGAAAGAAAAAGAGCGTTACGATGATGGGCAGAAAGGAAAGCACGCTTCCGACACCGGCAAAAATGCCGTCGATGATGAGTCCGTGAAGCACTTCGTTTACTCCTGCCGCGGCAAGAGCAGAGTCCGTTACTTTCGTGAGCCAGTCTATTCCGGTTTCTAAAAGTTCCTGCAGCCATGCGCCGATCACATTGAAAGTCAGGTAGAAAATGCCGCCCATGATCGCAATGAAGCACGGTATTGCCGTCCATTTTCCGGTGAGCACTTTGTCGATTTCCTGGCTTCTCGCCCTCTCTTTGCTTTCGTGCGGCTTTTTGACGGTGGCAGAGCACAGTTTGTAAATGAAAGAAAAACGCATGTCGGCAATAGCCGCGCTCCGGTCGAGATTCCGCTCGCTTTCCATCTGCATGATGATGTGCTCCAGCATCTCTGTTTCGTTTACATCGAGGTCGAGCTTCTGCAGGATCTGATGGTCATTTTCCAATAGTTTTGTCGCTGCGAAGCGCACGGGAACGCCCGCTTTTTCGGCATGGTCTTCAATCAGATGTATTGTTCCGTGGAGCGCACGGTGGACTGCACCGCCGTTATCGTCTTTGCCGCAGAAATCCTGACGCAGAGGACTTTCCTGAAATTTCGCGACGTGGATCGCATGTGAGACAAGTTCCTCGATTCCCTGACCTTTTTTCGCCGAGATCGGAACGACGGGAACACCGAGCAGCGATTCCATTTTGTTTACGTCGATCGAACCGCCGTTTGCCGTGACTTCGTCCATCATGTTGAGCGCGACGACAAGCGGGATGTTGAGCTCCAAAAGCTGCATCGTGAGGTAGAGATTGCGTTCGATGTTGGTCGCATCCACGATGTTTATTATCGCGTGAGGTTTTTCGTTCAGGACGAAATCGCGCGAGATAAGTTCCTCGGCAGAGTAGGGCGACATCGAGTAAATGCCCGGCAGATCGGTGATCAGAGTATCGACGTGTCCTTTAATAGAACCAGATTTCCTGTCGACCGTAACGCCGGGGAAGTTCCCGACATGCTGGTTTGATCCGGTGAGGCGGTTGAAAAGAGTTGTTTTTCCACAGTTCTGGTTACCGACGAGCGCAAATGTTAGAACAGTGCCGTCAGGAAGCGGGTTTTCGCTCTTTTTGTCGTGGAATTTTCCGCTTTCGCCGAGTCCCGGGTGTTCCGTGATCGAGTCTGCGCTCCCGGAGCCTTGTCGGAGTGCCGGATTTGCTGCATCAGCCTCGGTAACTTCGATCTGCTGCGCATCTGCCACGCGCAGTGTCAGCTCGTAGCCGTGCAGTCTGAATTCCATCGGGTCGCCGAGAGGAGCGTATTTCACGAGCGTGATCTCCGCCCCCGGAATTATTCCCATATCAAGAAAATGCTGGCGGAGCTCGCCGTTTCCACCGAGTTTTTTGACCCGAACGGTCTCTCCGGTCTTTATTTCGCGCAATGTTTTCATATTTATGCCTTCACTAAATTTCCGATATTAAAAGAACTCAATCAAATTAGGATTGAGGATAATTGTTAGCTAAGCCTAATAGTCAAGGAAAAAATGCGGTTGAAAATATTTGACATATGTCAAAAATCAACTATCTTTTCGCGGGAGGTTCATGATGTCAAGACCCGCAAGATGCCGCAGAATTGAGAAATCACCGCTTTTCAGGAGCTTTTCTCCGGATGATGTCGAAACGGCGGAAAGTGTTTTCATGACTGTGGATGAATTCGAGGCTATGCGACTTCTTGATGACGAAGGGCTTACGCAGGAAGCGTGCGCTTTGAAGATGAATGTCGCCAGGACTACGGTCACTGCGATTTATGAAAGTGCGCGGCGCAAAGTTGCCGATGCTCTTGTCCGCGGAAAACGCCTTCTCATCGTGGGCGGATGTTGTGAATTTGCTCCCGTGGAACTGCCTGACAATATTATGGAGAAGAAGATGGAACACAGAAGAATTGCGGTAACTTATGAAAACGGCGAGGTTTTTCAGCATTTCGGACACACTGAAAACTTCAAATTCTACGATGTCGAAAACGGTGCGGTCGTCAGGGAACAGATCGTTCCGACCAACGGAAGCGGTCACGGCGCACTTGCCGGTTTTTTGAAAGCGGCTCAGGTCGATGCTCTGATCTGCGGCGGAATAGGCAGCGGCGCGAGAATGGCTTTAGAGGAAGCCGGAATCGCTCTTTACCCCGGTGTAAACGGCTCAGCTGACGAAGCTGCAAAAGCACTTGCAGCCGGAAAACTCGAATACGATCCCAATTCTCACTGCACTCACCACGAACACCATGACCATCACGAAGGCGGCTGCGGCGGACACAGCTGCGGAACTCACCACTGCTGATAGGTGTCGATAAACCTGACACGGTGTCAGAATAAGTCTTTCAAGTCTATAGAAAAACGCTGATTTTTCGACATATCGCTGTAAGTCAGACTATTTTAAAAAGTGGAAAATCTTTCAGAATATGTGTTTTATTTTTCTTCCCAGAGGAAATCGAATGCGCCGCTCAGAGCGAGTGCGATCGAGTGGGTATTGAGGGATTCGGAAACGGTTTCATTCTTTTCGCCGTATCCGTGGAAGGTTGTTTTGTTGAAGTCGTAGTCAAGTTCGATTCCTGCGTAGTCGCAGAAGTTGTAGATTACTGCGATGTTTACGCCGAGGTTGGAATTGTCCTTGCTGACGATGTTTTCTTCATAGAACGGAGCCTTGAAGTATGAAACTCTCGCCATCATGTCGACATCCCAGAGTGTTACGTAAGGCATTGCGAAAAGTCCCCATGAGGTGTATGCCGAGCCAGCTTTGTCAATGCCGTCGGAGATGAGTTTGCCGTTTTCAAAATCGGGGTTGTAAAGGGCGCGGTGAGTGAGGCCGAATTCGCCTTTGAAGCCTACTGAAATATCGTCGTTTACGTTGTAGCCGAGATCTGCGCCGATCGCCATGAGGACGTTGTTTCTGCTCTGGTCGAGATCTTCGCCGTTTTTGTAGGAAATAATTTCATCATCTTCGACATTGTAAACGTCGAAACCGTAGTTCCTGTAAGCCTTTCCGACAACGAGAGAAGCCGCGGCTGTCGCATAGAAATCGCCTGTTTTGTTGAAGCGGAGATCAACGCCGAATGCCGGAGCGCGGAAGAGATTTTTTTCGCCGTCAAGCATCGTTTCGTTTGCGCCGTTGAAGGTGAAAAGGGTAATCGCGAGGTCGGATTCTTTCGAAAAAATGAGGTCAACGCCGAGCGAAACGCCGAGATCGTTAAAGGCTCCGCCGAAAAAGTCGTCTTTTATCGCGGAATTTGCGAATGCGACTTCATGGTCGTAACCCGTTTCGATTCCGAAAGGCATTTCGAAAAGTCCCGCCTGAAGATTGACATCGAGGCCGAAAGTTCCCGCAGCGTTCCTGAAAGAAGGATGCTGCATTCTGAAAGAGACGTTTTTGATGACATCGAGCGTCATTTTGCCTTCGTCATCGACCGAGCCGAAATCGACCATCGCGCGGCCGTTGAACATCCTGTCGCCGCCTTTGAAATCCAAAATCAGGTTGTCGAGCCCGATTTCGTAACTCTCTTCCTTGTTTACATCGCCGTCTTCGACGTTGATCCCTGCCGAAACTCCGCCGAAAACAGTGGCATTGAAGTAGGGCTTGCGCTCGAAAGCGAGTTTGTCTTCCTCTTCTTCAGCCTCGGCAGCCTCTTCTGCCTGAGCGTCAGCTTCAACTTTTGATTCTTTTGTTTCTTCAGATGTCTGTTCTTCCTGAGCAGAAAGTGAAAAAGTCAGTGCGCAGCAGATAAGTGCTGCAAAAAGGAAATTACGCATGAAAAGCCTCCAATAAAAATAAGTTGTTAAAAAAACTAACCAAAAAAATAATTATTGATTTGCATTTTGACCTCATCCTACCACTCGAATGTAGCCCATCGGTCATTCTCTGAAAATCTCATGTGCTTTTATGCCGGTTTTCTTACCACGCAGTGAAGCCTCATAAAGCCTCTCCGCTCGAAAAGTTCCATTTTAAGTCCGGTATTCCGGCATAATTTTTCTATATCGTTTTTCCAGTATATGCGGACGTCGCCATAACCGATAAGGTTAAGAACGGGCAGTTCGATATTGTTCAGGAACCAGCGTATGAGCGGATTGCCTGATGTCATGTCTCTCAGAATCAGGCGGCCGTTCGGACGCAGGATTCTTTGAACGCTCTCGAAAAATCTCTGCGGATTCGGATAATGATGAATACTCTGACAGCAGATCAGAACATCGAATGAATTGTCAGGAAACGGCGGATTTTCACAGTCTCCGACCAAAAGTTCAACATCCGGCATGTTTTTTGCCTTGGCGACTTCGATCATTTTCGGTGTCAGATCAATACCGGCATAGTGTTTGTCCGGATATTTTTCTTTCAGCAGAGAGAGCATAGGCGCGGTGCCGCATCCGCAGTCCAGAAGATCGTTAAAATCCTCTTTTTCCAGTTCGGCAAGCACGTCAGGATAGTCTTTCTGGCACAGTTTGTAGATACCGGCCTGATCCGTTTCGTAAACATCTGCCGCTTTTGAAAATTCCTTTATCGATAAGTTTTTGTAGTCACTGTCTTTCATACTATGCTTACACTTTTGACTTTGTAGCCTGTTTCTTCGACTGCCTTTCTGAGCAGTTCCTCGTCAAGCACTTCATCGCTTTGTATCTGCGTGAGGCCTGTTTTGTGCGATGATTTCACATCTTTTACCTTGAAATTGTTGCGGATCGCATCGTTCACATGTGATTCGCACATCGGACACATCATCCCGTCGATTTCAAGGAGTGTCGTATGAGTCGAAGGTGAGGCTTTTCCGTTTTTAAAACTGTGGCACGAGCCGGCCATCGGGCAGCATGAACAGCTGCAACCGCACGAGGATTTTCCCTGTTTTTTGTTCTTGACAAGATTGAGGATGATGGCGGCAACAACCGCCATCAATATTGCCAGCACAAGGATTGTTCCCATTATTTACCTTCTTTAACTGAAAGTTTGGTAGCTTCGCTGTATTTCTTGAAGAAAAGCATGTAGATCATGCCGCCGAAACAAGCGAAAGCCGCTATCATGAAGATCACGTTGAATACCGAGAAATTGCCGGTGAACAGGTTGCCGAACTGGTTGATCATGAGCGCTACGGCATAAGCGAAGCAGCACTGATAACCGATTGCAAACCATGTCCATTTCGTGTTGTTCATTTCGCGTTTTATTGCGCCGATCGCAGCGAAACACGGAGCGCAGAGCAGGTTGAAGACGAGGAATGAATATCCGGTGATCCCGGTGAAAGCCTGAGCCATAGCTTCCCATGCAGTCATGTCGCCAGCGCCGTAAAGGATTCCCATCGTTCCGACGATGTTTTCTTTTGCGACAAGTCCGGTGACGGAGGCTACTGCCGCCTGCCAGTTACCCCAGCCGAGCGGAGCGAAGATCCATGCAATACCTTTACCGATGTATGCGAGGATAGAGGAGTCGAGCTGGTCTTCGGCAAGCATTCCGAAGCCTTCTTCAGTCCAGCCGAAGAACGATGTGAACCATACGAGGATCGTCGAAACGAGGATTATCGTTCCCGCTTTTTTGATGAACGACCAGCCGCGCTCCCACATCGATCTAAGGACGTTTCCCAGAGTCGGCATGTGGTAAGCAGGAAGTTCCATTACGAAAGGAGCGGGGTTTCCTGCGAACATTTTTGTCTTTTTGAGCATGATGCCGGAGATGATGATCGCCGCCATACCGATGAAATAAGCCGAAGTTGCGACCCAGGCAGAACCTCCGAAGATTGCACCTGCAATCATTGCGATGAAGGGAACTTTCGCGCCGCACGGAATGAATGTCGTCGTCATGATCGTCATTCTGCGGTCGCGCTCGTTTTCGATCGTTCTGCTTGCCATGACGCCGGGGATGCCGCAGCCGGTTCCCACGAGCATCGGGATGAACGATTTGCCCGAAAGTCCGAACTTGCGGAAGAGTCTGTCAAGGACGAATGCGATACGCGCCATGTATCCGCACGCTTCGACGAATGCGAGCAGGAAGAAGAGGACGAGCATCTGCGGAACGAATCCCAGAACTGCACCGACACCGGCTACGATACCGTCGAGAATGAGGCCTTTGAGCCATTCAGCACAGCCGATCGCATCGAGGATCTTTTCAACGAGAACGGGAATGCCGGGGACCCATGCGCCGTAGTCTGCGGGATCGGGTTCATCAAAGCCTTTTTCCTCAAAGTAGGCAAGTGCTTCCTTGAAAGACATTCCGTTTGCTTCGTTTTCAGCGTCGTCTTCAGCAACTTTGACTTCGCCGTCGTAGAAAACATTGATATTCGAATGTTCAAGCGTCTCTTCGTCTTCAACATCGTAAGCGACATACGGTTTTTCAGGCTGGAGTTCTTTTGCGGCTTTCATTGTTTCTTCCGCATTGATCTCTTCTTCATCATCTTCGTTTTTGGTCGTCACGATGACTTCGTAAGCGTCGAATGCGTTATGCGCCGCACCGTAATTTTCGGCTTCTTCTTCATAAGCATCAGTTCCGATCCCGAACATGTGCCAGCCGTCGCCGAAAAGACAGTCGTTCGCCCAGTCGGTCGATTCTGCACCGATCCCGACCATCGCGATCCAGTAAATAAGGAACATCACTGCCGCAAATATCGGAAGTCCGAGCCAGCGGTTCGTTACGATTCTGTCGATTTTATCCGAATCTGAGAGTTCGCCTGAGTTCGCCTTTTTGTAGCTCGATTTCAGGATCTCTGCGATGTAGATGTATCTTTCGTTCGTGATGATGCTTTCCGCGTCGTCGTCAAGCTCTTTTTCTGCCGATTTTATGTCTGCTTCGATGTGATCGAGAGTACTTTTTTCGATCTTGAGCATTTCAAGAACTTTGTCATCGCGCTCGAAAACTTTGATAGCATACCATCTCTGCTGCTCTTCGGGCATGCCGTGGACGACAGCCTCTTCGATGTGGGCTATAGCGTGCTCGACAGGGCCTGAGAACGAGTGCTGCGGAAGGGTTTTTGTCTCTTTAGCCGCTTTTACCGCAGCTTCTGCCGCTTCCGCGATGTTCGTTCCTTTGAGAGCCGAGATCTCGACGATTCTGCATTTGAGCTGCTTCGAAAGTTCGTCGATATCGATTTTGTCGCCCGATTTTTTGACGAGATCCATCATGTTGAGGGCGATCACTACCGGAATTCCGAGTTCTACGAGCTGAGTCGTGAGGTAAAGGTTTCTTTCCAGATTGGTCGCGTCAACGATGTTCAAAATTGCGTCTGGACGCTCGCCGATGAGGTAGTTTCTCGCGACGACTTCTTCAAGAGTGTAGGGTGAAAGCGAGTAGATTCCGGGAAGGTCTGTGATGATAACACCTTCATGCTTTTTGAGTTTTCCTTCCTTTTTTTCTACCGTGACTCCGGGCCAGTTTCCGACGAACTGATTTGAGCCTGTGAGAGCATTGAAAAGGGTGGTTTTTCCCGAATTCGGGTTTCCAGCAAGTACGATCCTGATTTGTTCAGCCATTTTTTCCTCCTACTCAACTTCGATCATTTCAGCGTCTTCTTTTCTCAAAGAGAGCTCGTAGTTTCTGACTGTTACTTCGATCGGATCTCCGAGAGGAGCGACTTTTCTGACAAAAATTTCGACTCCTTTCGTAACTCCCATGTCCATGATGCGCTTTTTGACGGCGCCTTCGCCGTGAAGTCTGACGACTTTTACCGTTTCACCGATTTTTGTTTCGCGTAGTGTTTTCATTTTTTATACCTCCAAAAAATTAGACTTCAAACCATGATTTTACGGGCCATATCCTCGTTGAGCGCGACCCGCGACTCTTTGACTTTGACGATAATGTTTCCCGCAAGTGAATTTACGACTGTGACAGTCGATCCGACCGTAAACCCGAGATTTTCAAGATGGTGCTTTACTTCGTCGTTTCCGCCGATTTTTTTTATCACCTGTTCTTCACCGGAAGACGCCAAAACTAAAGGTATCAATGCTTTCTCCATTAAAAACTGCTTAATGTCCCAAAACTCATTTTATTAAAAGAGCAAAATCAAATTAGCTGAAACTAACAATAATTAGCAAAGACTAATTGTCAAGATAAAAATGAAAAAAAATTTACAAAAAAAATCATGACACGGCTTGAAAAACAGGGGATAATATGACTTTTTTGGAAAAAAATGTTTTTTTATTGAAAAACATCTTTTTTTAAGTAGATTGCAGCGGTTTACTTTTTCATCTTGGACTGATGGAGTAAAGATTTGAAGTGGAATATATTTAAATTCATGGCTGAAAACAAAGAGGCTAACGAAGAGCTCGGCGCATGGATGAATGAGCAGCTAGACAAGGTGAAAAAAAAGCAGGAAGAAGAGAAAATCGAGGCTCAGAAAAAGCTTGAAGAGAGAAAAGCTGCGGCAAATAAGCTGCGCGGCATGGAATGGAAAGATGATGACAATGACGATGATGACGGCAATGAACCTTCTTTTTTCGTAAACCGCAGCGCAACCCTGAACGGTGCTGAGTCAAACAGGCTTTTTTCACCTGAAAATTTCAGAGACAGAGGCGACTATATTGAATTGGTAAAGCCGATAGAAAATATCAGAATGATCGAAAAAAACTGTTTCGGTTTTCTCCTTGCATGGAAAGACGCGATGCTTTATGCACAGACTGTAATGAAAGGCGGATATCGTGACTGGCGCGTTCCGACGATGGAAGAACTTGTAGTAATATATAAAATCAAGGATGTCTGCGGCATAAACAAACTCGACGACTGGTTCTGGTCGTCTTCAGAGTGTGCAAGCGGCCTCAATGCATGGCGCGTCAGTATGCACGCCGGTTTTACCAGCAACGGAATCAAAACGGGAAAATACTACGTCCGCTGCATAAGATAGTTTTTTTCTTTAAAAATAATTCAATGGATATGCGTTTGGGAGTTTTTCTGAATTTCGTGAATTATTCTTTAACGGTATTCTGCGCATGAATTGTCAAGGCAGACACCGAATCCGCCGCAGTCCTCATCTTCTATACATTCGTAGAAGTCTTCTGGAAACTCGCAGATTCCTTCATCGCACAATTTACCTTCGCTGCAGTCGCTATCTTCCATGCATTCAGGCGGATTTGCAAAGACGTTGTCCCATGCGAAATCGGAAACGGCAAAGCACTCTCCGTTTTCAACATAGGTCGAAGTCTCATTATTTTCTTCATCGAGTGTAACTTCGTAAAGCGAGAAAGCACCTTTTCCTTTCGAATAGTTTGTTCCTGCGATGACATCTTCGATTTTGATTGCTCCCGATTTTGCAAAATAGTATTTTGTCGTCATGTAGCCTTCCTCATCGTAAATATTTTTGTAGAGGATGACTTGTTCGGTCGCTGTCGCATAATTTGCATTCGCACCCTCGCCGAGGATGATCATTTTTCCTTTTAACGGCGAGAGATCGGTTCTGTAAACCAATTCATTGTATTCGGGATCATATTCATAAAATATTATGTCAAGCCAGAATAAAGCGTTTTCCGGATCTTCAGGATCTACCACGTAAGCATATATCCCGTCTTCATGAGTCGATGCGATCTTGTCGAAAACGATTGGCTGGCATGCCGGATCAACCGGTTCGAAGTCGGTGTCATCTGTAGTATCGGTGTCGTCCATTGTGTCAGAATCGTCTCCGGTGTCGGGTTTGTCTCCGCCCGGAACATCAGAATCGGAAGAATCGTTATCAGGTGTTTCGGAATCGGAAACATCTGAATCCTGAGTGCCGGTGTCTGCGACATCGGAATCGTCTTCATGTTCAGTATCGCCGTGGTAGATTGTTTTACCTTCATCACCGCATGAAACGAAAGCGAATATCGAGACAATCAGAGATAAAATAATAAAGATTTTTTTCATTATTTTCTCCTAATAAGATAAAAAAACGGGATTAGAACAGTAGATTTTAGTTCCAGCCGTCGCCAAACAATTCTCTTAATAATCTAGACAACCAGCCGTTGTTATCCGAATCTTTGAATTCAACTGTCGTATTTTTGACCTGAAGGCATGCACCGCCTTGTTTGGGGCTTGATTCGTTTGCACTGTTGATTGTGACTTCCTCAAGAATTACGCCTGTAAGTTTTGCGGTGATCGTTTCTGTTTCCGACCATCCGTCGTCGTAATTGTTGCCATACGTTTCAACAGTTCCGTTTTTCTGGAAGTAGATTTTGTTACCGCCGTCTTCCTTGACATAAAGGAAAAATCCGCTCGAGTCACCAAAATTTTTATGTTCCAGGTAAAATGTTCCATTATAACTTTCGAGGTTTGCAAACTTGATAAAGAAAGTGTCTGCCGCGTTCGTACCGGTGTTGGGTGTGTAGCTTGTCGTGAATATTGCGGATTCAGACGAATAGTCGATACTGTCAGCATCCAGATTCAGACTGGTGTTCAGATTGATTTCTGTAACCTCAGCACATTCGGTCAGAATACAGTTGTAATGATAGTTGCAGAATTTACCTTCTTCGCATGCATCGCATTTTCCGTCGCAACCGTCATCATCGCCGCACACTTTGCCTTCGCAGTTCGGAGTGCAGACCTCATCAGTGTCGCCAGTATCTGCACCAGTGTCTGCGCCGGTATCAGCAGTGTCTGCAGCGGTATCAGCAGTGTCTGCAGCGGTATCAGCAGTGTCTGCGCCGGTATCAGCAGTGTCTGCGCCGGTATCAGCTGTGTCTGCGCCGGTATCAGCTGTGTCTGCAGCGGTATCAGCAGTATCAGCGCCGGTATCAGCTGTGTCTGCAGCGGTATCAGCAGTATCAGCGCCGGTATCAGCTGTGTCAACTGTGTCAGCCGTATCGGGATCTTCAGGATCGGTCGAGTCAGCCGTGTCGGTCTTGTCGGTGTCAGTGTCGGACGAAGCACTTGAATCGCCTTTGTCGTTTTGTGACGATGTGTCTGCGTCGTCATCGTAGCCGCCATACACCGAAGCTTCCTCAGCTCCCGAACACGAGATAAGTGCCGTTAATGCAATGACTGTTAATAAAATCGTAAAGTTTCTCATTTTTTTTCTCCTAATTGCTGTCTAAAATTAATATTTTTCATAACAGACTCCGAAAATCAAACGCTATATTATACCCATAATTTTAAAAATAAATATGTTTTGGAAAAAAATTACAGAAATTCCTATTTTAAGGAAACGCAACCGGTTTCGCATACTTTCCCGCAAGCGTTCTTTTGACCGCATATCACATCTTCACAACCGAGTTGGCATGCTGTAGCGGCTTCGAAAGATGTTTCGATTTCGATGCAGTCACCGTTTTCCACAGGAGATGAGACAAGGTTTTCTATTGTGGATTCGACGAGAACCGCGGAAAGTGTTCCTTTGAAATTATACTCTTCGTCAACCGATTCGATGGTCAAAGTACCGCTTTTTTGGAAATAGAATTTTTCCGAATCAGTTTTGTGATCCTGAGTGACGGAAACGCATTCCCAGCATCTCCAATTGTTTGAGTTGTGCCCGTTGTAACCGTAGGCTAGATCGTAAGTTCCGGCTGCGATATAGGGATCTCCTTCAAAACGTTTATGGTCGAGACGCAGTTCGAAAATATCTTCGTGATTCGGGTCTCCCAAAATATTGTCTGCAATTTTTATGTGGTATGTTGTTGATGGGATATCTCCTAAAAGTTCGTCGTTCGGATCAAGTGAAAAACCGGTACAGTTCATCGGCTCATCCGTGTCGTCGTCCGTTACTGCATCGTCATCTGTTGCTGGATTATCTTCTTCATCGGTCGGAATGTCTTCATCCGGAGTAGGTGTAACGTCATCATCGCCGACAGTTTCGGTGTCGTTGATCTCATCATCGCCGGATTCGGCATCTTCAACAGGTTCGGTTCGGTCGTCGTTGACGTTTGAGCTGTCGTGATCCGTTGTCGAAGAGCTGTCTTCATCGTTGATTCGGTCGGGATATTCGTCGTAAACGCTCTTTTTTTCTCCGCACGAAACAAAAATGAGAACAAAAATGAAAAAAAACACGAATTTTGGTAAATTTTTCATAAAAACCTCCGAAAAGAGACAAAAAAACAATGAATTTTAGCGGCTTTATCTTTTAAGAAAAGTTTTTAGGGGACTTTAAAATGGAAATGGTTTTATCAATGGATAGAACTACTTGATAGTGTTCCAGCTGATGTTTTCAAATTCGTAGCATTTACCGCCTGCAGCAGCGAAGAAATTGTCATCAACTTCAATAAGTCTGAAAGAACCGGTTCCTTTTGATTCGAAAGTTCCTGCTTTTACTTCCGTGAAGTCGAGAGTTCCGCTTTCCTGGAAGTAGTATTTTCCGATTTCGTAGTTTTCCGTGTCGTAATCTTCATAAAGGATGACATAAGCGTCGCCGATGTTTTCGGTGTCGCCGGTGAGAGTGACAGTTCCTTTTTCAAGTTCATCTGCAATAAAAGCGATTTCAAGAAGATCGGGAATAGATTCGCTGCCTATTCCTTTTCCTGTTGCATAAGCGTCATAGTAGTAAGAAATGCCGCCGAACCAGTCTTCTTCCTCTGTTAACTCGAATTCGCTTACATCAATTTTGTCGCAGTTGAACGGAACGCACTGGAAATCAGCACTGCAAGCCTGACCGTCGCATATTCCGCAGGTTCCGCCGCAACCGTCGGAGCCGCACTGTTTGCCGTCGCACTGGGGAACGCAGATCGTATCCCATGTAATATTCGTAACATTGTAGCATTTTCCGCCTGCTACAGGAATTGAGGAGTAATCTGAGGAGTTGATTTCAACTTCGATAAGTCTCAAACTAGCGTGTCCTTTTGATTCGTAGGTATCTTCTTTGACGTCCTCAAAAACGAGTTCGCCGCTTTCCTGGAAGAATATTTTTGAAGGATATCCGTCTTCATCAATGTCTTCCAAAAGAAGGAAACATTCGGTGCAGTCTTTGTAGTTGGAATTAACTTCGCTGCCGAGGTCTATTGTTCCTTTCTCGATGCCTTCGTTGTAGAATCTGAGCTGCAGAGAGTCTTCAAGTTCCGGAGAACCCAGAGTGGTGAGCGGGGTTGCGGAATATGATGTGGAGCCGGTCAGTTCAAAAGCTTCGTCCTCGAACTCAATGTCTTTGCAGTCAAACGGAACGCACTGGAAATCAGCGCTGCAAGCCTGACCTTTGCATGTTCCGCATGATCCGCCGCAACCGTCGTTTCCGCACTGTTTGCCGTCGCACTGTGGAACACACGGCTCTTCCCAGCCGCTGTCGAATGTCGCGGATTCGATTTTGAAGCATGCACCGCCTTCAACAGGAGTAGAAGTGAACTCGTCTGGATCAATTGTGACTTCGATAAGTTTTGCAGCGATTGTTCCTTTGATGTTGCCGTTGTCGTCAACGCCGTCAATCGTCAAAGTTCCGCTTTTCTGAAAATAAATGTGATTGTAGTGACCGTTTTCGGTATCGGTTGCTTCGACGTAATCTGTCAGGTAGCGGACACATTCCGAACATGTTTTGTAGTTCGTGTTGTCTTCTGTGCCGAGGTCGTAGGTCCCTGCTGATACAGTGTAATTTTCATTCTGGTAGAACTCAAGGTAAACAGCAGGATCTTCGCCAAGGTAGAAGAAGTTTGATTGATACATTGTCAATTGACTCCAGTCGACCGAAATACCGGTGCAGCCGTCATCTTCTTCATCAGCAGTAGGTTCGGAAGGATTTTCCGAGGGTTCCTCTGCCTGATTCGTCGGCTCTTCAGAGGTCGGTTCATCTGTCGGATCAGTTTTTTCTTTTTTGCTGCTGCCTCCGCATGCAACGAAGACCATCATCACAAGCGTCAAAAGTGTGATAGTGAGAAATTTTTTCATAAAAGCCTCCAATTTTTAATAAACAAAACGAAAAATTATAGTGAAAATTTCATCTAAAGAAAGTTTTTTTCCGATGCGTCCGCTGACGGAAACTAAGGCTGGATCGTATTCCACTGAAGGTTTTTCACTTCATAGCATTTCCCGTTCGGAACAGGAGAAAAATCATAGTCGTCAATTTCGACAATTCTGAAATGACCGTGACCTCTTGATTCCAAGGTTCCTTCCTTAACCTCTTCGAAAACGAGTTCTCCGCTCTGCTGGAAGTAGAGTTTATTATACTTATTGTAAATCTCGGTTGCTTCCGAACTGTCATCAATATCTTCGTAGAACAGGATGCATTCGGTGCATGTCGCAAATTCGGCGTTATACCCGGAACCGAGATCTGCGACTCCCGGAGTGATCGTGTCGGCGTCATTGCTGTCTTCGGTGTAAAAGTAAAGTTGAAAAATGTCGTCCAGCTCGGTGCTGCCTGCGCTTCTGCCGACGGCATAAGCCTCGTAGTAATCTTTGTCGCCGTTATTGCCCAAGGTGATCTGACCGAGAGTTATTTCTTCACATTCAAACGGAACGCACGATTTCTGGTCTTCCGAGCAGGTTAGCTCTCCGCTGCAGCCTTCGCCGCAGGTTCCGCCGCAGCCGTCGCTTCCGCACACTTTGTCTGTGCAGTCGGGAACACAGACACCGCTGTCGAAAGTCCAGTTTTTGATCGCAATACAATCTCCGCCTGCTACCGGAGTAGCTTCTCTCGTGTCGGGATCGACTGTGACTTCGATAAGCTTGGCAGAGAGGGTTCCCCTGATTTCGTTTTCATAATCGACTTCTTCGATTACGAGAGAGCCGCTCTCCTGAAAGAAGATTTTGACCTTGTCTTTATTGTCGTGATCCTGCCAGACTCTGACGCATTCAGTGCAGTCAAGATAGCTTTTGTTCGTGCCGGCGCTCAAGTCGTAAGTCCCTGCGATAGCCGTGCCGTCAAATGTTTGAAAAAGGTCGATGCCGAAGACGTCGCGTTCGGTTTTGTCGCCTAAAATGTTGTCTTTTATGTCGCCGTAGTAGGTGTTTCTGTAAACGCTGCCGAAAGTTGATTCGTCAACTGTAAAAATGTAGCATCCTTCGGCTGTTTTTTCGGGCTCGTCATTTTCGGCAGCGGTATCGTCTCCGTCTGGAATTTCCGTGTCATCAGTGTCTGTCTCAGAGAGGTCTTCATCGGAAATTTCATCAGAGTCGCTTTCTACGGCAATGTCGGAATCACCGTTTTCTTTGTCATTGCCGCTGCCGCACGAAACGAAGAAAATGAAAGGAAAAACCAAAACAAGAAAAAACATTAACTTTTTCATAAAAAACCTCCGAAAAATCAAGAATTGCCGGAAATTATAGTCTTTTCCTGAAAAAGTCCATCTTTTGCCGCCGCGCCTGGTATTGCCGGAATAACGGGATATGGAAAAAACGGCAAGATCAGGCACGCTAAATTAAAATTGCTTTTTAACTTGGTTTTACATAAAATACTCCAATTTTGATCGAAGTGATTTCGGTACGTTGATTTTTTAAAATTTGGAGGAATTATGAAAAACACAAAATTATTAGTGCTTTTTTTAATCATTTTTGTTTCTTGGACGGTTTTTGCTCAGGAAGAACCGGATTCTGAAACCCCCGATCCGGACAGCGTGACCCAGGAAGATTCAGATCAGGAAGTTGCCGATCAGGATTCTGAAACTACGGATCAGGATGAGCCGGGCGATGAGGATCCCGGTGTCAGCAACGGCGAAGGTCAGATGATCGGCGGAAAACCGGCAATGAGCTGGGAAGACGGCGGTCAGGATTTCTTCGTTATGTTCAATTCGAACCTTGACGACAAAATCAAACTTTCCGATGATGAAGAGACCAACCCGCAGGGTGATACCTGCCTCGACTCAAGCTCTTTCACGCTGAACAATTTCCATATTCCGGAAGATGCCATCATCGAAAAGGCTTACCTTGTCTGGATGGGAGCTGTTGATCCGACCAAACTGAATGATCCGACCGACAACAAGGTTCATCTCGCTTTCAAGCAGACGAAAGATCCGAATGTCGAATATGCAAATGATATTCTTTCCGGCGAAGAAGGAAAAGGTAAAAAACTCAATACTGCGCCGAGTTTCGATTTCGAGGGAATCAGATTCAAACAGGATGTCACACTCGGCTGTACAAAAGACCAGATTGAAAACACCGAGATGGAAATCGGATACTTCACATACCGTGTCGATGTTACTGATTTCTTTAATGAAATTTACGAAATAAACAAGAATGCAGGACATCAGGAAGGTACGGGCGAATATTACGGAACCTACACATTCAGTGATCTTGACTGCACTGATCACGATGCTTATCTCTGCAAAACCACGATGGTAAGCGCATGGTCGCTTTTCTTCATCTACAGATCGAAAAACATCAGACCGAAAAAGATCTATTTCTACAACGGTCTTGCTTATGTTTACGGTAAAGCATCTGATATCGAAGTAAGCGGTTTCGAACTTCCGCTCAACCCGGCTGTCCGTCTTACGACAATGATTGCAGAAGGCGACCCGAGTCTTACCGATCCGAATGTTGAGACGCTTGAAGGTATTTTCCTCCGCGGTCAGAATGCAACCAGCAGTTATAAGCTCAATAACAAATGTAACCCCATAACCAGCACTTATGTTGAAGTTTACAATTCAAAATCTTCAATTGTAAACTGGGATCCGGATGCTGACAAAGACAATCTGATACAGTGTATCGAAGGCGGAGTAGAAGACAGCGAATCTCACACAAAATACAATTTCGGTGTTGACGTCGATACTTTCCGTCTCGACAGCGAAAAAGAGATCAACCTTCAGGAGCATCTTGAGAAAGGAAATACTTCGATGAATATCAAACTTTCGGTTAACCAGGATGCTATTTTCACGAACTACATGGTTCTTTCGGTTGACATCAAAGGTTCCGACTTCGATATTCCTGACGAGGATGAAAAGTATTTCTGCGCATGCCCGGCTTCCGATCCGAACGCGAAAGATTACTACTGTCCTTATGTAAACAAGAGTAAAGAGTTCTACTATCTGGTAAAAGTTCAGAACTGGGGCAAGGACGAAACCAAAGCTGTTACGATTTCCGATGAACTCGATGCACAGCTTGACTATGTTCCGGGAACAACTGAATACGCTACCAAGTTCAACGACAAAGGTGACGGAACCAACTGGATGGTAATTCCGGATAAAGACGGCAACAAGTTCCCGCTTTCAGGCAGCGGTTTCAAACTTGCAGACAAAATGATGCCGTGTGACAAAAATTCCTGCCCGAACAAAATTCTTGTAAGATACAAAGTTCGTCCGAAGACAGGAATCGCAAAGAACTACGTTTTCTCCAACATAGCTCTCATTAAAGATGAAAAGAGCGAAACTCCGTACAAAACCAATACTTCATATCCTCTTAAACTTAAACCGGGAAACTGCGTTGCTGAATGCGATTCTCCGACTGCTGAAATGTGCGGCGGTGTAAAAGACGACAAAGAGTGCGGAGAAGATGACCTTCCGGAGTGCGCAACGGGTTATATCTGCGAGAACTTCAAATGCAAGGATGATCCGAATAAGATGTGCAGCGATGCAGAGTTAACGCTTGCTCTCGGTAAAAATACCCCGCAGTCGGAAAATACGATAATCATCCCGAAAGACAACGGTGGACAGCCTCTCGTTCTCGGTCAGTTCACGCTTCAGGCTTCAGGCTGCGAAGATGAAAAAGTTTTCAATTTCGAAAATATCCGTGTCCACTTCAACAAAAGGAACAATACCAAGATCGAGTTCTCCGATTTCGAGCTGATCTGGGATGTTGACGGAAACGGTGTCTATGACGAAGGCAGTGATAAAATCGTAAGCAATCCCGATTCGACGACTGAAAACGTAAATTATATTTATATGGCGCTTAAAACAGACGGAAAGAAGTTCGTCGGAAAATCGCTCAATTACTTCATTGTCCGCGCGAAAGTAAATTACAAGGACACTGAGATTCCGACAAATACGGCGTTCAATTTCTACCTTGAAAAAGGTGCGGTTAAAGTAAGCAGCGGCGGAAATGCCGAGATTAAGACAGGAGACGAAGGTTTCGAGTTTGCGACATTCTACCTTGAGCCGACGGGAAATTACTTCATCGTTACAAGCGGTTCGCACGATCCGGCTGTTCCTGCGATTGCCGAGATGAACAGCAATATTCCGGTTATGCAGATCAAAACGAAGTCGCTGGGTATGGCCAATTCGATTACTAAATTCAAAGTCAAAGTTTCTGGCAGCTCTGTAAAATTCGGCGAAAAGAACGGTATCACCGGTATTTCACTCTGGCTTGACACGAACAACGACGGAGCGGGAGATATCAAAATTGCCGAAAAAACAAGCTTCGCAGCAGGCGAATCATCGGCTATCACGTTCGAGGCTTCCGATTTCTCACAACCGTTGACATACAATGCCGACGAAGAAAAATATATTGTCGTCAAAGTCGATTTCAATATGATTAAAGCTGAACCTGCAATGTACGGCAAAATCATTGTTCCTAAAGGCGGTATCATGCTTAAAGACCCTGCGGCAAGCGTTTATGAACTTCCTCTCAACTCCAAAGTTTTCACTTATGCTTGTCCGGAAGGTGACAGCTCCTGCGAAACTGAGAAAAAGAAAAGCGGCGGCTGTGCGGTTCTCGAAGTCGAGTCCGACAATTCCGGCATAATCGTTCTTGTGGCGGTTCTTTCGGCGGCTGCAATGCTCGGTTTGGCACTGCTCAGAAAAAAAATCTTCTAAAATCTTCTAAAAAATCTGTTTAAAAACCTCTAACAATTTTACTTTTCTTTCATTTTGTGCTACTCAACACCGTTTTTTGTGTTTTTAATGACAATTTTTTTGCGTTTTCGCAAGGGGGAAACATGGAATCAGTTAATGTTCAGGAACTTTTGAAAAGGCTTGGAATCAAGAAGAAAAACTACGGTGCAACGACCGGTTCTTCGAAGGGTTGGCTCAAAACGACGGGAAAAGAGCTTGACAGCATTTCCCCGATCGACGGCAAAGTGATTGCAACTGTCATTCAGGCAACGAAAAAAGATTATGAAAAAGTTGCTGCGAAAGCGAAAGCTGCATTCGAAAAATTCAAAATGATGCCTGCTCCGAAACGCGGACTCATCGTTCGCGAGATCGGTGACGCTCTGAGAAAGTACAAAAGCGATCTCGGTGCTCTCGTAACACTCGAAATGGGTAAGATCGCAGTCGAAGGAAAAGGTGAAGTTCAGGAAATGATCGACGTTTCCGATTTCGCACTGGGCTTAAGCCGCCAGCTTTACGGCTACACCATGCACAGCGAAAGAGAAAACCACAGAATGTACGACCAGTATCATCCGCTCGGTGTTGTCGGCGTTATCACCGCTTACAATTTCCCGGTAGCAGTTTGGTCATGGAACTCTCTTCTTGCAGCAGTATGCGGCGATGCTGTAATCTGGAAACCGAGTTCAAAGACTCCTCTCACCGCGATCGCAGTTCAGAACATCATTGCTCCGATCGTTGACAAATACGACATCGACGGCATTTTCTCGCTCGTTATCGGCAAAGGCAGCGATGTCGGCGACACGCTCGTAAACGACCCGCGCATCCCGCTTATCAGCATGACGGGAAGCACGAAGATGGGTCGTCAGATCGGCGAAGCAGTTGCAAAGAGATTCGGAAGATCGCTTCTTGAGCTCGGCGGCAACAACGCTGTAGTCATCGACGAAACGGCTGACCTCGACATGGCTCTCAGAGCTGTCGTTTTCGGTTCTGTCGGCACTGCAGGCCAGAGATGCACCACGACAAGAAGAGTCATCATCCAGAAATCGGTCAAGGCGAAATTCGTAAAATCGCTCATCAACGCATACAAACAGGTAAAAATCGGCAACCCGCTTGACGACAGCAACATCATGGGACCGGTCGTAGACGAACAGACTGTAAACGACCTTATGGAATCGATCAAACAGGTAAAGGCTCAGGGCGGCAAGATCCTTTACGGCGGCAAGAAAGTCACCGTTAAAGGCTGCGAAGGCGGTTTCTACGTTGAGCCGGTTATCGCTGAAGTAAAACACGACCTTCCGATAGTTATGCACGAAACGTTCGCTCCGCTTCTTTACATAATCGAATTCGATAAGATTGAAGACGCTATTGCTTACAACAACGAAGTTCCGCAGGGACTCAGCTCGGCACTCTTCTCGACATCGCTTCCCAACACTGAACTCTGGCTTTCACACGCAGGTTCAGACTGCGGAATCGCAAATGTCAACATCGGAACGAGCGGTGCAGAGATCGGCGGCGCATTCGGCGGCGAGAAAGAGACGGGCGGCGGCAGAGAATCGGGCAGCGATGCTTGGAAAGTCTATATGCGCCGTCAGACAAATACGATCAACTGGGGCAAAACGCTTCCGCTGGCACAGGGCATTGATTTCAAAATTTAACTTATAGGAGAAGAAAATGACAAACGCTATCTATTCGATTCCGCGTCCGCAGAATGAACCTGTTTACGCTTATGCTCCGGGTTCTGCTGAAAAGAAACTTCTGAAAGACGAACTTGCTGCACAGCTCAAACAGGAAGTCGAGATCCCGCTTATCATCGGCGGCAAAGAGATCAGAACGGGCAAAACGATGAAAGTCGTTGCTCCGCACGATCACAAACACGTTCTCGGCGTATGCCATCTTGGCGGCGAAAAAGAAGTCCAGAAGGCTATCAAATGCGCTCTTGAAGCAAAAAGAGAGTGGGAGAACATGGACTGGCACCAGAGAGCTGCCATTTTCATGAAGGCGGGCGAGCTCATTTCGCAGAGATACCGCTACAAAATGAACGCGGCTACGATGCTCAACCAGAGCAAGACCTGCCACCAGGCTGAGATAGACTCGACTTGCGAACTCATCGACTTCTGCCGTTTCAATTCTCACTATATGCAGGAAATCTACCGCAGACAGGATCTTCACAACGATAAAGGAACATGGAACAGAGTAGAGTTCAGAGCTCTCGAAGGCTTCGTTCTCGCAGTAACTCCTTTCAACTTCACCTCTATCGCAGGCAACCTTCCGATGTCTCCGGCTCTTATGGGCAACGTAGTTCTCTGGAAACCGGCTTCAACGGCTCTTCTTTCGAACTACTACCTTATGAAGATCTTTCAGGAAGCAGGACTTCCCGACGGCGTCATCAACTTCCTTCCTGGCCGCGGCGGCAGCATCGGCGATCCGGCTGTTGATTCTCCGGAATTCGCAGGTCTTCACTTCACCGGTTCGACCTCAGTCTTCAAATCGATCTGGAAGAGATCGGCAAACAACATCGACAAATACCGCTCATATCCGAGAATAGTCGGCGAAACAGGCGGCAAGGACTTCATATTCGTCCACAGTTCTGCAAACGTTGACGAAGTCGCAGTTGCGGCAGTCAGAGGCTCTTTCGAATATCAGGGACAGAAATGCTCGGCAGCTTCGAGAATGTACGTTCCGAAGTCTCTCTGGCCGAAGATCAAATCGAGAATGTGCGACATGATCAACACGATCAAAGTCGGCGATGTAACCGATTTCAGAAACTACATGGGCGCAGTCATCGACGAGAACAGCTTCGACAACACGATGAACTACATCAACATTGCTAAAAAATCGAAAGATGCAAAAATCCTCATCGGCGGAACCGGCGACAAGAAAAAAGGATACTTCATTCAGCCGACCGTAATCGAAGCGCTTGATCCGCACTTCGTAACGATGGAAGAAGAGATTTTCGCACCCGTTCTCACGGTTTATGTCTATGACGACAAGAAATTCGTTGAAACGATGGATCTCTGCGACAAAACTTCTCCGTATGCACTTACCGGCTCGATCTTCGCAAACGACAGAAAAGCTGTCGCTATGGCTGAAGACGCACTCAGACACTGCGCAGGCAACTTCTACATCAACGACAAACCGACCGGTGCAGTTGTCGGTCAGCAGCCCTTCGGCGGCGCAAGAGGCAGCGGAACGAATGACAAAGCGGGCAGCAGCGTCAACCTTCTCAGATGGACAAGCCAGAGAGCAATCAAAGAGAGCCTTGTTTCTCCGCTTGACTACACCTACGCTTTCCTCAACGAGAAATAATCTAACCGCTTGATTTTTTTCATTTTATCCGTACAATGCACGTTTGTGTGTTGTACGGATTTTTTTTTATATTAGAATATAGCTCTTGGTATGGAGGCGGTGATGAAAAAAGGATTTTTCATTCTTGTTTTTATGTTTTTTTGTCTTTCCGCTCTTTTTGCGGCCGAACTTGATATTCCGCTCAAAAATTTTGAGGTAAGCGGCGTTTCGATTGACAGAATAACGCTTGAAAGCGATGCTGAAAAAGTGTCAGTTTTCATTACGGTTTCCGAAAATTATCTGGCAGATTTCGATGACTTGAGGCTTGAAGAGCTGAGCAGATTATATCTTAACTCTTTGATTTCACTGAACATAAATTTTATGCATCTCAACATTATGTTGAGAACCGGAAAAGACGGAGAATATAAATATGTTACCGAATTTCTGCCGAAAGAACCTCCTGTTGTCACAAAAGAAGAGGAAGAAAACGGCGGTGTGAAGCCGAAAACCAAAAAGATAAAATCTCTTTCTCCTCAGGTGCAGCACGGAAACATCACCGGCGCGCTCTCGGGAAAAACCCTTTTTGTCAGCGCCGGGCACGGATGGACCTACACTATCAACTACGATGATTCGGATGCATTTGTAAGCGAACCAGGCTGGCGGACTCAGCGCGATGTTTCGCAGGGAATGCGCGAAGACGATTCAAATGCCGAAATGGTGAGTTATTTTCTGATTCCTTATCTTCAGAATGCCGGAGGTATGGTTTTTTCGGCACGCGAAAGGGACCGTCAGGAAAAAATGGTGATAATCGACGAAGCCGACGGAACAAATTACGCAGATTCTGACGGAATTTACGAAGAAAGCGGCAGCTGGTCAGACGAAGGAAGTGACGGTTTCGGTTACGGTCGGACTACATATCCGATCGCGATCGATGTCAATCCTCTGAGAAGCGGCAAATACCGTTTTGCAGCGACCGGAAACGGAGCTTGGGCCCGCTGGACGGCAAACATTCCCGAAGACGGATTTTATCATGTTTATGTCGCTTACAGAAGAGGTGAGAACAGAAGCGATAAGGCGGTTTACACAATCAAACATGCCGGCGGCACAAGTAAAGTCACGGTAAACCAGCAGCATCACGGATCTACCTGGATCGACCTCGGCAGATACTATTTCCGTCAAGGTTTGTCCAAGGAAAACGGCTCTGTAACTTTGAGCGATTCAGGCGAAAGCGGTGCTTATCTGATCGCAGATGCAGTTCGTTTCGGCGGCGGAACGGGGCTTATCAAGCGCGGAAAAACCAAGACTCCGACAGTTTCAGGCAAGCCGCGCTGGGAAGAGTCGGCAGTCCACAATGTACAGTTCTTGGGCGGAACGAGCGGTTCTGTCTATCATCGTTCCGATACGGCATACAACGACAGAGATGACGATGTCTCGACGAGAAGCCGCTGGGCTGCGTGGGAAAATGAGGAAAGTGATGATTCGCTTTATATCGCAATCCATTCCAATGCTGTCAGCGATACAAGCGTTACCGGGCTTTCAACTTATATTTACAGTCCGGGGCAGAGCGGGGGAGTCGGCTATACGCCGGGCTATGCTGCCGAAGGAAGCGAAGAACTTGCATCACTTGTCCACAACAGGATTCTCAATTCTGTCAAAGCATTGTTTAATTCAAACTATAAAGTATACGGAAACGGGCTTTACAGTGCATATTTCGGCGAAATAAATAAAAATAACAATCCCGAAATGCCGTCAGTTCTTGTTGAACTCGCTTTCCACACATTTGAAAGCGATTCTAAAATGCTTAGAAACCCGAAATACCGCGATATTGCGATGCGTGCGGCTTATCAGGCGATTGTCCGGTATTATGCTGACAAAGACGGCACAACGCCTGTGTTTCTGCCTGATGTTCCGCGCAATTTGAGGACAAAAGTAAATGAAAACGGCTCGGTAACGCTTTCCTGGGACGCTCCGGAAAGCGATTCTCCCAATTATTACAAAGGTCATCCGGCGACAGGTTATTATGTGCAGACTTCTACCGACGGAAACGCTTTCGATGACGGAGTCGATGTCGGAAACGTGCTTCAGTTCACCAGTAATTTTGAACAGGGTAAGCCGGTTTACTTCAGAGTCGTTGCATACAATGCAGGCGGAGTCTCATTTCCGAGCGCAGTTGCCGCGGCTGTTCCTGCAAAACACGGTTCTCAAATCCTCCTTGTCGACGGTTTTGAAAGAATAGACAACTACATGCCGCGTTTCAACAATGTTGATAATAACCGTTATATCCTTGAATACATTAATAGTTTTGATTATGCGAAGTATTATGCTCCGCTTATTTCCGAACTCGGATATTCGCTTGATTTTACGCAGAGAACCAATGTCTCCGGTATGGATTTATCAAATTATGACATGGTTATCTGGTTTTTGGGCGAGCAGAGTACTGAAAACGAGACTTTCAAGGCTGACGAGCAGACAAAAATCGCCGGGTTTATCGGAAACGGCGGTGCGCTTTTCGTAAGCGGTGCTGAAATAGGCTGGGATCTCGATTACAAAGGCGATGCGTCCGACAAAGCGTTCTTCAACGAAACTCTGAATGCTAAGTATGTCGTTGACGAATCGGGGCTTTACACTTTCTTTGGAATAAATGATTTTTCAACAATATCAGGTGCTTTTGACGACGGAACATATATTTTTCAGCCTGAATACGCCGATGTTCTCGCTCCTTTTGACGAAAGTGTCGGAAAAACGGTTCTTTTCTACGACAATACAGAGACGCTTGGTGCCGGAATTCTGACGAAAACAGATGACAAAAAAGTTTTCGTTCTCGGATTCCCGTTTGAGACTGTTCTTGAAAAGGATAATAAAATAAGCATGTTACAGCAAGTTTTGGATGAGTTTGAGATTTCGCCGAGAGAATACCCGGACGATCCGGTAGAAAACCCCGATGATGATTCCGACAGCGGCACTCCAGACGATGATTCTTCAGATTCCGATGACACTCCTGACGAAGATACTGCTGACACGGGAAATGAAAATCCGGACGAAGACAATGCCGATTCCTCAGATTCAACTGATCCGACCGATACGTCGGATTCAAGTGATAGTTCAGATCCGTCCGATTCTACCGATACTTCAGACACATCCGACAGTTCGGATTCAACTGATTCTGATGATTCAAGTGATACTTCCGAAGATGATAAATCGGATGAAGAAAAAGGCGGAAAAGGCGGCTGTTCGCTGCTTCTTTTTTAATATCTGATCCTATTTGAATTTCTTAAAGAAATCGCCAAGATCTTTGTTGAGTTTGTTGAACTTTTCGCCGTATTTCATGATCTTGGGTTCATTTGAATTGATGTCGTCTACGATTTTGTCGCCTTCGATTTTGCATTCTGCGGTGAACTCCGATTTTCCTTCGACACAGGTTTTGTTGAAGTTGTTGATTTTATTGAGATATTCTTCATAAAATCTGATAAAGTCCGAGCTCTCTTTTTCAAGTTCCTTCATCGTTTCGACGAGTTTGAGATAGGTATCGAGCAGTTTTTTGTTGTTTCTCTGTTTGACTGCTTCGGTGTTGTTCGGGCTGAAATCGATCTGCTGTTTAAGGAATGCGTTCTGCTCTTTCAGCCCCTGCAGATAGTTCGTTATTGTTTTCTGCGCGTTTTCGGTTTTTGCAAGGATGTTTCCCATTCCTGCTTTGTGATAGTCGTTTTCGACCGCGACGAGGTTCAATTTTTCGTCTTTGTATGCCGCAAGTTTCGAGTTTCCGTCGTTGAAAAGGTTCTCCATTTTGGTTTCCGCCGCTTTGCACTTTTCCATGTTGAGTTTTGAGACGCATACTCCTTTCGCTTCGTTTATCGTTTTGAGCATTGAAGCGCAGGTCTGGCGCAGAGCACCGTTCTGCAGGAGAATGCTGTTGAGCCCGCCCAGAAACTCTTTGCCTATCTTTGCCGAATCGGGGGAAGCTCCTTTAAGCGACTGATTGAGTGAGGCTTTTGATTTGTCGAAAACTTTTTTGTCCTCGTCAAGCCCTTTCTGCATCGCCTGAACGAGTTCTTTTTTCGCATTCAGATTGGCAGAAATCGCTTTTATAAAATCCTTTTTACCTTCGTCGTTACTTCTTGCGTTGTAGTCTTTAGCGCGTTCTGCGGCGTTTTCCATCGTATCGATGTCGCTGTTGAAGTTCTCCTTTTCGTCATTCAGCTTTTCCGCAGCGGCCGCGACCTGCCGGTCAAGGTTTTCGCATTTCGAATATTTCTCGTCGGTATCTACTGTCTTGCACTCTTCGATGTAGTTTTTAAGAAGGGATTCATATTCGGCAAGAAGATTTTTTAGGTCGGGAATGCGCGATTTAGCCGACTCTTTTGCTTCACAGTAGAGTTTGAGTTCGGTGACTACATTTCTCGAAAGGTCGTTCTGAGACGGGTTGTCGCACGCTTTTTCATCTTTCGAGAGCTTCTTTTCGATCTCTTCGACCCGTTTTTTATCTGCCGCTATCTTTTTTGCCTCGTCTTTGTAAATGTCGGCATAAACACTGAGTGAACAAAAAAGAACCAGTAAAATCAAACACTTTTTCATGAATTCCTCCAAATTTCAAATACAGACGCCCGATGATTCCACAAAAAGGGGAATTTTGCAAATTTGAGAATTCGTGAACTTAGATAATAAAATTTCATCTAAAACTTGTTTTCTGTTTTTCTATCTGCTATAATCTTGTGCTTTAATTGTGATTAATGAGGCTGAAGATGGCGAAAATATCAATAAATCGCAAAAAAGCGGCAAAGGAATTTGCTGCGCGCTGGCTTGGTAAAGGCTACGAAAAAGGGGAAAGCCAGCTCTTTTGGATTGAATTGCTTCAAACAGTATATAATGTTGAGAATATTAGTGATTTTATTGTTTTCGAAGATAAGGTCCACATTGATCATACGAGTTTTATCGATGCCTATATTCCTTCGACGCATGTCATGATCGAACAGAAAAGTATCGGGAAAGATTTGAGAAAACCGATAAGGCAAAGCGACGGCAGCACCCTTACGCCTTTTCAGCAGGCGAAAAGATACTCTTCAGAACTGCCGTATTCCAGCCGACCCAGATGGATAATTACCTGCAATTTCAGTGAATTCCTGATCTACGACATGGAAAAGCCGCATGACGAACCTGCCCAGATTCTGCTTGAAGATCTGCCGGATAAATTCGAATCTCTGCAGTTCATGATTGATTCCAAAAAGACTTCTATTACGCCGGAAGAACAGGTTTCTCTCAAAGCGGGAGAGCTTGTCGGAAAGCTTTACGACGCGATTCTGAAGCAGTATAAAAATCCTGAAAGCGCCGAAACTCTTAAATCTCTGAATATTCTCTGCGTAAGACTTGTTTTTCTGCTTTATGCCGAAGATGCGGGGATCTTCCCTGAAAAAGATATGTTCGGGCGTTATCTGGCGAAGTTCAGGCCGGAGGAAGCACGCGAAAAACTTTTGGGTTTATTTGCGGTTTTAAATACAAAACCTGAAAACAGAGATCCCTATTTAAGTGACGATCTTGCTGCATTCCCTTATGTCAACGGCGGACTTTTTGCCGAGCTGGAAATAGAAATCCCAAGATTCAATGAGGAGATAGTCAATATTCTTATAAACAAGGCGAGTTCCGGTTTTGACTGGTCAGAAATATCGCCCACAATTTTCGGAGCCGTTTTTGAATCAACACTCAATCCTGAAACGCGGCGCAAAGGCGGGATGCACTATACTTCGATCGAAAATATCCACAAAGTTATCGATCCGCTCTTTATGGATGATCTGAAAGCGGAATTTGCTGCGTTATGCAAAAAAGCGGGAAAAGAAAAAATAAAAAAATTGGAAGAATTCCGCAACAAACTTGCCAACTTGAAATTCCTCGATCCCGCCTGCGGAAGCGGAAATTTTCTTACCGAGACCTATATTTCGCTGAGACGCTTGGAAAATGAGTGTCTGAAAGTTATTCACGGCTCACAGATGCTTTTGTCTAGCAAGGATTTTTCGCCGATAAAAGTCCGAATATCGCAGTTTTACGGTATTGAAATCAACGATTTTGCGGTAACGGTTGCAAAAACCGCACTTTGGATAGCAGAAAGCCAGATGATGCGTGAAACAGAAGAAATCGTCGAACGGGATTTGGATTTTCTTCCTCTTTCAACGAGCGCAACGATCGTTGAAGGAAATGCTCTCAGAATGGACTGGACAACGCTTGAAACCGAAGCAAAGAACGATTTTGTCTTTGCTGACAGGCTGAATGTCTACAAAATCAACGAAAAGTTTGGAATGTTCACCGTACGTGAACCTAAAGTTCCGTACGATGCTCATTATACGGAATTGAATGTCGTGACTCCTGAAATCACAGAAAGAAAATTTCCGGAAAAAGATGATAAAAAGTCTGTAATTTATGACTACATCATCGGAAATCCGCCGTTCGTTGGTTACAGCCTTCAGTCTGAAAGACAAAAAGAAGATACTCTGTTAAATTACGTTGACGAAAACGGCAAAACCTACAAATCAGCAGGGAAAATTGATTATGTCGCGAACTGGTATTTTAAAGCTGCAAAACTGATTCTGGGGACAAAAACACGCTGTGCATTTGTTTCCACAAACTCGATTACGCAGGGAGAACAGGTCTCGACTGTATGGAAACCGATTTTTGAACGTTTTAAAATTCATATAGACTTTGCTTACCGGACATTCAAATGGTCTAATGAAACCACAGATAAAAAGAATATGGCTGCCGTTCACTGCGTTATAATCGGATTCAGCAATGCCGAAAGCCAGAAACAAAAGATAATTTTTTCTAATGATTTGCAACAGTTAAAAGCTGAAAATATCAATGCCTATCTAATTGACTGTTCAAATGTCTTTGTAGAAAGCCGTTCTCTTCCGTTGAGCAATATTCCTCAAATGTCAAGCGGGGGAAAACCTGTTGAAGGCGGACATCTTATTTTTACTGAAGAAGAAAAAATAGAGTTTCTGAAAAAAGAACCTAAGTCTGAGAAATATTTCAGACCTTTCATGGGTTCTGATGATTTCATAAATGGTCTGAGCAGATGGTGTTTATGGCTATTCGGCGTATCACCTAATGAACTTAGAGCAATGCCTCAAGTTATGAAACGGATTGAAGAAGTTCGTAAATTCAGACTTGCAAGTGTAAAAGCTGCAACCCGTGAATATGCAAATTATCCCGCTCAATTCATGGAGATCAAACAGCCTGAAGGTGACTATCTAATGATTCCTGCGACATCGTCTGAAAACCGTCGTTATATCCCGATAGGTTATCTTGATAAAAATGTGGTTGCAAGCAATGCTGCTTCTTTTGTTCCAAATGCAACACTCTATCACTTCGGGATTCTTACAAGCAATGTTCATAATGCTTGGATGAGGGTTGTCTGCGGACGGCTCGAAATGCGATACCGATATTCTGTCAATATAGTTTACAACAACTTTCCATGGCCTGAAGCTGGCAAAATTCATTTCGACAGGCTCAATGACCTTAAATCCAAAATCGAGCAGACTGCACAGGCAATTTTAGATGCCCGCGCAAAATACCCTGATTCGTCACTTGCCGATTTATATGATGAAACCACGATGCCGCCTGAACTCCGCAAAGCACACAAGGAAAACGACAAAGCTGTTATGGCTGCTTACGGCTTTAATCCGAAAATGAGTGAGTCGGAAATCGTTGCCGAGCTTTTCAAGATGTATGAGAAGCTGACGAAATAGCGTGGCGTTAAATTCTTTTTCATTGAAAAAAATCGTTATATGCTTAATATCAGGCGGTTTTGGAGATGGAAATGGCTGAAAGACTGAAAATCCTTATAGTCGAAGACGATCCGGCTAATCTGATAGTTTCGGTAAAAAGTCTGGAGCGCAGAAAGGTCGAAGTTCTCGCTGCGGCTGATGCTTACGAAGCCTTGAAAATATACGACAATGCCGATAATCTGTCCGCGGTTATAACGGACATTCAGCTTCCTGGCATGGACGGAACTGAAATGATGTGCAAGATGAGGGAAAAAGAAGAGGAGACGGGAATTTCCATTCCGATTTTTGCCATGACGGCTTACGCTTTCGGTGAAGAGAAGGAAAATTTCAAGGCTATTGGTTTTGACGACATTTTTATTAAGCCTGTCGATTACGACAAGATATTGGAAACCATTCAATTTTATTTGTAAAAGAGGTCATTTTGAACTTGTTTTCTTCAGACAAGGCACTTTCTGATTTTGTTGAAAAGGCATACATCCGGCTGCTTGAAGCGGGGTATGTCGTAAACAGCGAATACATTAAGGAAATTCCTTACGGCGTGACGCTGAAAACCGGCAAAAGTGAGGCAAATCTCGTCTCCGCGGCGATATACCACACCGAAAAGAAGGGATTTTCAGTCGTAACTACTGATCCTGAAATAAAATCGATCCTTCTTTCGCTTATCACGAATGTCGGTACTTTGGGCAGCGATGAAGCAGGGAAGGGCGATATTTTCGGGCCTTTAGTCGTATGCTCGTTTATTCTCGGAAAAAAGGAAGAAGTATTGCTGAAACTCGGCGCAAAAGACAGTAAACGAATGAAAAATGAAGAAATATTAGATATTTATAAAAAAATCGATGCCGATTTCCGCGACTCTTTTTCAATGGTCCGCATAATGCCCGAAAGATACAATTCCTTCTATCAGAATCTTTCCGAGCAGGGGAAAAATCTCACCGATCTTTTGGCTTGGGCGCATTCGAAGGCGATTTCCAACGTCGTTGCTAAAAGAGACGACATAAAACGTGTCTTAGTCGATAAATTCACTCCTTCATATTCCGCAAATGCGAGAATAATCGCGGCTGCCGGCAAAATTCCGGTCAATTTTCAAGTCAGGGCAGAGCAGGATCCGGCGGTAGCTATTGCCTCAGTCATAGCGAGGGCAGGCTATCTTTTGTCTTTGCGCCAGATAAGCGAAACTGTTCTTGAAAACAAGTTCAGCCTCATTCCGGGAAGCGGTTCCGAATCGGACAAGCTTCTTGAAGATATTTCGGCTTTATACGGTCATGATATATTTAACAAAATCGCAAAGACTCATTTTGCCAATTTCGAAAGGCTTCTCTGAGAAAGATTTTTTCTTGAAAATGAAAATCCGATAGGCTACTATCGCCCGTCTTTGGATTCTTTTAACAATTTTTTAGGAGGCTCTCATGAAAATTTTTGTTCTCAACTGCGGAAGTTCTTCAATCAAATACCAGCTTTTCGACATGACGGACGAAACCGTCATCGCGAAAGGTCTTGCAGAGAAGATCGGAAACCCCGAAGGTCACATCGAACTTAAGATCACGAACCCGAAAAACAAAATCGAAGTCAATCTTCCTCTTGCAGACCATTCGGTCGCTCTGAACAAAATCATGGATATGATGACCGAAAACGGCGTTATCAAAGACAATCGGAGATCACGGCGATCGCTCACAGACTCGTTCACGCCGGCGAATACTACCACGGCAGCGTTGAAGTTACGGACGACGTCGTCTTCAGAATCCAGGAATGCAACGACCTCGCACCGCTTCACATTCCGGCAAACATCATCGGCATCAGAACCTGCCAGAAACTTTTCCCGGACACCTTCATGTCGGGAACTTTCGACACCGCTTTCCATCACACGATGCCGGACTACGCTTACATGTATCCGATCGACTACAAATACTACGAAAAATACAGAGTCCGCAGATACGGATTCCACGGATCGAGCCACTTCTTCGTTTCCAACAGAGCCGCTGAAATGCTCGGCAAAGACATCAAAGACCTCAAGATCGTTACATGCCACCTTGGAAACGGCTGCTCGATGGCTGCAGTTGACGGCGGAAAATCGATCGATACCACGATGGGTATGACTCCGCTTGAAGGCGTAATGATGGGAACCCGTTCGGGCGACGTTGATCCTGGCGTCATCTTCTTCCTTGCTGACAAAGAGGGCGGACATCAGGCAGTTAATAAAATGTTCAATAAAAACAGCGGTCTTTTCGGTGTAAGCGGCATTTCCAACGATATGCGCGACATCCGCAAGGCTCGTGACGAGGGCAACAAACGCGCTGCTCTTGCACTTGCAATGTTCACCTACAGAATCAAGAAGTACATCGCTTCCTACGCTGCTGCAATGGGCGGAGTCGATGTAGTCATCTTCACGGGCGGAATAGGCGAGAACGTCGGTGAGATCCGTGAAAGATCGGTCGAAGGTCTTGAGTTCATGGGCATCAAGATGAACAAAGAGCTCAACAACACGATCTGCGGAACCGAAGCAGTCGTCAGCACAGACGATTCCAAAGTTAAAGTTATGGTCATCCCGACAAATGAAGAGCTCGTTCTTGCAAGGGATTCCAAAAAACTTTACGAAGAAAAGTTCGGCAAGAAATAATTCCTTGACTGATATTTTCCGATTATTTTCTCTATGTCAATTTTCTGAAATCGTTTTTTCGGCGACTTTTTAATTTCTCGTTCCGTTTATTTTTAGTGTTTACAGCAATTCGATTTCTTGTATAATATTCCGTTATTTTGGAAAAAGAGGTGTTTTCAATGAGTAAAAGTAAAATAATTATTATTTTAGCGGTAATAGTTTTTATCGGTGTCGTACTTTTTTTAGTGGGTTATACTCCCAAAGATCAAACTTATGAGCCAAAAAGAGGCAACGATATCAAAGCACAACAGATAGAAAAGGAAAAACAAATTTCTGATATGACAAAAGCTTTGAAAAGATCGTTAAAACCTGTCGATTCCGAGAAAATTTTCAACGAGCAGACAGGTTTGGAACCACTTCCTTTTAACGAAGTTGAAAAACTGGAAGGAGAGGCTTTGCAAAAAAGATATGAAGAATTGGATGCCAAACTTGATTTTGCAATTAAGAAAAACCCCGATTTGCCGCCGATTCCAGAATGGTATACCAGAGAACGGGATTATGTTGAGAATAAGTTTTTCGCCACGGTAGGAAAAAGCAGATATAAAACCGAGCTTACTGAAGAACAGAAACAAAGACAACAAAAATACTTTGATTATCTTGAAGAAATTAAAAAATCGGGACGTAAAATAAGCGACGAGGAACTGGCAAAAACAAAAGAACAAATTTGGGGAGAGTAATCATGAAAAAACTTCTGATTTTATGCGCATTTTTCATGCCGTTTTTTGTATCGGCGGCAAACACTCCGCAAGTTAATGATTTTGCAAATTCAAGCAGAATTTACAGAAGACAGTTTAGCTTAACTGCAGGGAAACAGTACAAATTCAGGACATTTTCCAGCGGAGACTCGGTTCTTTATCTTTTGAACAGCAGTAATGTTCAGGTTGCTATGAATGATGACTGCGGCTCAGACTGTCTATCAACACAGGACAGCAATGATTCGACACTCACATACACACCTACGACAACAGGAACTTATAATCTTGTTATGCGAAATTATTTTTCCGGACAAGTTGGAGTTACTGCAAATATTAAACAATATATTGATGGAACATTGGGAACATCTGTTAGCAATGCTCCTTTAGGCGGAATAAAGCAAAGTATTCCTGCTTGGGATGCTTATTCTCAGACATCGCCGATTGTTGCTTGGCGAAAACTCTATTTTTATTATTTCAATACAGACAAGAATGCAAGCGGTGGAGCATCAGCGGCAAGCAACGTGTTGTATCTTGTTTCAAATAATGCAATTGTGGCTTACGATCATGACGCTGGCGCAGGATTAACTTCTAAAATAACAAAAACAACAGGTTCGTGTTCTTCCGGTTGTTACATATATGGAGGAGCTTACAATGCTGCGTCTGAAGGCAACGCAAGACTTATAGTTGATCCATACACTAATTTGGGTGATTTGGATCATGACGGTTTGTCTGATGCACTTGAGTCAGTTTTGGGAACAGCTTCTATAATGCTAAACGGTTCCGCTCGAGATACTGACAAAGACGGTTTAAATGATTATATTGAGACTGTTGGATATGAGGCTTTACCTCTTCCTTGGGAAGGTGCTAGTCCGACTCAGAAAGATGTGTTCGTAGAGGTGGATTATTTTAAGAGACAGATAAATAATAATTGGGTATATTTTTTCAAGGATTACGAAACTTTTATAAAAACAGAACTTTCTGCTTCCTTTATGAGATATGGAAATATTAATCTTCATATAGATCTAGATGACAATCTTGGAGAAATGTCAGATAGCGCATCTCTTAAAGGAGCTTTGTGTAAATCTTCTCATTTTAATCAGGCAGATAATCCGAACTGGACAATTAATAATTTTTACAACACATATGATAAAAAAAGTGTGGATTTTACATCTTCACGTGATGGTATTTATTATTGGGTTATTGCAACAAACAGACATACCAAGGAAGGAGAAACATCTTCAGGAATATCTTGCGGTAGTACTGGAAGCGGCATAGGAACTGATAGGGTTATTGTTTCGTTAGGTTATGTAGCACATAATGTTAATGGGATCATTTCACCTGCTACCCAAGAACAATATACCGGAACAACTATGCATGAAATGGGGCATGCTTTTATGCTGACACACAACGGTAATGATCAAAGTGGTAAAAGTGAAATCCATCGTAGCGTAATGAATTATAGGTATCAATTCTCCGGGGCACCTAGAAATATAGAGTTTTCTTTTCCTCCATATATTATTGCTGATAGTGTTTGGAGATATTCAACAGATAATTCGTCAAATAGGCAAGAGCTTGATTGGAATTACAATAACGTAATACAAGGTTGGGCTAACACCGGAGAAAATGGTTGTCTTAATTCTGTTGCGGAAGCGAACCAATCGCCTAAACAAGCATGTGTTGACACAAGACCCTATGCTCAACCAACATGTGACTGTACATTTGATGAGTGGGCAGTTTTGAGTCTTAATTCTGCCGGAATAATGGGGCTAGGGTACGAGGGAGAAGATGGTATTGATTCTGAAAACAGCCCAATATTCGGTCTTAACGGTGTGATTCTTGCAGAAAATTTAGATGATTTGATGAATTCAGGAGCAAAATACACCCAATTAACAACAGAAGCAGAAAAAGCAGAACATTTGAGTCGTAAACAAGAAGTCATGAATAATTATTACACCGCAGAAAGAAAAGCCAAATTGCGTGAAGAATATTTGAAATATTTGGAGGAAAGAGGTTTCGTTGAAGGCGATGATTACAAAATCATAGACGGAGAGATCGTTTTTGAATAATTTTTTATTTTTGAGTCAGAAAAATCAGTACTTCATGTAACTAAATAAATGTGGGCAAACAAATTTTGCTGTTTGCTGTTTATTTATTAATTTATTTAATGGAGACTACAATGAAAAAATCATTGATTTTTATCGCAATGCTTGCGCTTGCGACAACTCTTTTTGCTGAAAACGAAAAAGTTTCGTGTGAATCAGACAGTGGAAAGTGCAGTTTCGAGCGTTCAGGTGAGATGCTCGACATTGAATGTATTTGCCGCAACGGCAAAGAAATTTCTTATGCGGAAGAAACAAATTTTTTCCCGGATGATGAAGAATGCTTGGCTCAGCTTGACGGAGATTATTGTCACGATGCTGACTACATTTGCGAAAACGAAGCAGGAAACTGCACATTGCATGCAAACGGCGAATATTTCTGCACCTGTCTGCTGGGTGTTTTCGGAGCTAAAACTAAAACAGGAACAAGCGAAAATTTCAGTGCGGAAGGCTGTACGGCAGCTTTGGAAACAGAATGTGGAATGGAATTAGCGACTACTCCAAGAACGATGTGCACCGATTCTGAAATTCTCAATGCATGCGTTTCTTATGAAATGACTTTCACAAATACCTGCTTTGAACCTGTCACTGAAGAAGAAATCGAAACAATCCTCGATACTCCGGTAAACAGTGTCGGCAGGGAAAGCGGATTGGCTGAAGATATTGCATACTGCTGTCTGAACGAGGTCATGAGAAACATCTATAAGACTAAATTCGAGTGTGTTGAGGCGGCTGAAAGTTGTGAAAACAAAGAATGTTGCGAAACATGTGATGTCCAGCTTGCTTATTTAGGAGAGGAAGGAGCCAACGAAAGTGATACCGATGTTATTTCTCCGGCTCCGGAAGACGAAGACACCGCAAATACCGAAGCTCCGACAACCGGAACAACACCTGAAGATACCGCTGACGGCGATTCCGCACCCGCAACCGATTCTGAAGTTCCGGCTGAAAAAGAAGAAAGCAAGTCCGACGGTTGTTCGATGCTGTTTCTCTAAATTCTTTGATTTAAAACCCTCAGACTTCTTGTTTTCAATTCCATTTTCACTATAATTCGCAAGTTTAATTTTTCTTGGAGGTAAATATGAATTACAGATTGAATGTCAGAGGTCATAATGAATAACTACAAACATGATTTCATTGATTTTATGGTGGCGTGTGAAGTCCTCACTTTCGGTGATTTCGTCACCAAAAGCGGCAGAAAAACCCCGTTTTTCGTAAATACCGGCAAATACAGAACGGGCGAGCAGATTGCGAAACTCGGTGAATTTTACGCCGAATCGATCATGGAAAACACGAAAGGGGAGTTCGACGTCCTTTTCGGGCCGGCCTACAAAGGGATTCCGCTTGCAGTTTCCACCGCTATCGCGCTTAACGCAAAATACGGCAAAAACGTCTCTTTCTGCTTCAACAGAAAAGAGGTGAAAGACCACGGCGAAGGCGGGAATCTCATCGGTCACAAACTCCAGAAAGGAGACAGAGTCCTCATAATCGAAGACGTCACGACGGCAGGAACGAGCATCCGCGAAACTGTTCCGCTCCTCAAGGCGGCGGCTGATGTCGAACTTGCGGCACTTTCGGTCTCAGTCAACAGAATGGAACGCGGAACGGGCGAAAAGAGCGCACTTGACGAGATCAGAGACGATTTCAAAATGAACACCTTCTCCATCGTCACAATGGCCGAAGTCGTTGAATACCTCTACGGCAGAAAGGTCGGCGGCAAAGTCCTCATTGACGATGAAATGAAATCGAGGATCGAAGACTACTACAAAATCTACGGCGCAAAGTAAATGATTTTGTTAATCAATGCTTGTGCGAGACCTGATTCAAGAACACTTAGTCTTGCCAAAAAAGCACTGCAGACGATATCCGGTGATTTTGAAATCCTGAATTTGTTCGAGGAAGATATTGCACCTCTCAACTATGACGAGCTTTCAAAACGCGACAGATTCATAGAAAAAGGCTCTTACTCGGATAAAATGTTCCGTTTTGCCAGACAGTTCAGTGCTGCAGACGAGATCGTCATTGCCGCTCCTTACTGGGATCTCTCTTTTCCGGCAGTTTTAAAATGCTATATCGAAGCGATATGCGTGAACGGACTGACTTTTGTCTATAATGAAGCGGGAATCCCTGAAGGCTTGTGCAAAGCAGAGAGACTGATCTACGTCACGACAGCAGGCGGATTCATACCTGAAAACAATTACGGATACGATTACGTGAAACAGCTTTGCACCGACCTTTTCGGAATAAAAAACACTCTCTGCATAAAAGCTGAAGGGCTCGACATTCAAGGGGCTGACGTCAGCGGAATCATGAAGAAATCGGCAGATCAGATCGTGCAGCTGCTCCGTTCCCCGAATGGTGTAAATCTTTGACTGCAAGTCTGTTTCGTTGTGAATCACAATTTCATTTTCCATCTCGTTTTACCAAATAAACCGTTTGCAAACAAATAATAAATATTCACGCAACAAAGTCAATGTAAAAAATCTAATATTAATCTTCAAATTATAAAGTAGTGTTTAAAATCACGCCTCAAAATCAAGCGTTTTTATTTAACTCTGCATAGATTAAAATTGGAAAATTATTTAATAAAATTAAGTGGTTATTCTTGAAAAGGGCATGAGTTTGGGTATAGTGCGGGGAGATTGAGCAAGATTTCTTTTATAAAAACATGATTTTTTCCAACTTCGGCGGTATATGCCTTAGTTGGCGAGTAAAATTGAAAATCTTTTGTTGGTTCTTTGAAGTTTGTATGGATAAAAACATGGTGGCAAATATATATTTAAATGGAGGAAAAAATGAGTAATTTTTCTGATTTCACAGGGCTTTTTTCGCTTGGCAAAACTCTCAGGTTTGAGCTTAAACCTATTGGGAAAACTCTTGAGAACATAGAGAAAAAGGGTTTGTTGGCTGAAGACGAGAAGCGAGCTGAAAGCTATAAAAAAGTGAAAAAGCTGATTGATGAGTATCACAAGACTTTCATTGAAAACGCTCTTTCAAATTTGACTGAAAAAGAAAAAGACGGGTTGAAGAAACTTCTTGATGAATATTTTGAATGTTACAACAGCAACAGAAAAGATGAGCTCGTCACTTGTGTAGCTGACCTCAGAAAACATATTGCCGGTATTTTTAAAAACGAAAATAATAAAGCGACTTTCGAACGCATTTTCGGAAAAGAGCTTATCCGCGAGGATCTTATCAAAGCGGTAAAAAGTGATGAAGAACGCAAATTAATCGGCGAGTTCAATGATTTCACGACTTATTTTACCGGCTTCAACGAAAACAGAAAAAACATGTATTCCGCAGAGGAAAAATCGACAGCGATTGCTTATCGACTTATCAATGAAAATCTGCCAAAGTTTATCGACAATATGAAAATCTTTGAAAAAATCACGCAGATTGATGAGATAAGATCAAACATTGAAGAGCTGCAGAAAAATTTAAGCAGCGAGCTGAATGGAGCTAAGGTTGCAGAATTTTTTGAGCTGTCATTTTACGGTTCACTTTTAACTCAGACGCAGATCGAAACTTACAACCTTATTCTTGGCGGAAAAAGCCCGAAACAGGGCGAAAAGACAAAGGGTCTTAATGAATACATAAACCTTTATAACCAGCAGCAGAGCGAGAAAAAGGATCGTCTTCCGAAATTCAAGCCGCTTTTTAAGCAGATTTTAAGTGACCGAAATGCTTTTTCATGGATTCCGGAGGCTTTTGTTTCAGATAATGAAGTTTTGGAACAAATTCAAAAATGCTACACAGAGCTAAACAGCGAAGAAGTCGATTTTTTCGGGAATCTTCGTAGGCTTCTGAAAAGAACTGGAGATTTTGACCTTAAAACAATTTACATAAGCAACGATTTGCAGCTTACAAACATTTCTCAGCAGATGTTCGGTTCTTATGCGGTTATTCCCAATGCGATCGAGGAATGGTTCAAACGCAACAATCCGCCAAAAAGCAAAGAAAAGGCTGAAAAGTATGAAGAGCGCATCAAAAAGATGACGAATGCGGAGAGCTATTCGATTGGTTTTATCAACGAATGTCTCAAGGAAGCCGGTGAAGAAAAAGGAGTTGATCAATACTTTGCGAATTGCGGCGAGCCTGAAAATAGCCGGAACGACCTGCTTGCTGAAATTTCAAAGCAATATCTCAACACTCGCGACCTTTTGAATTGCAGTTATCCAGAAGGCAATAAACTTGCTGCCGACAAGCAGAATGTTGAAAAAATCAAGAATTTTCTTGATGCCATCAAGGATTTGCAAAGATTTGTGAAACCTCTGGTCGGCTCGGGAACCGAATCAGACAAAAATGCCGAGTTTTACGGCGAATTTTCTCCGCTATATGAAAACTTTAATAATTTTACACTGTTATACAACAAAGTCCGCAACTATTTAACGAGAAAGCCATACTCGACCGAAAAGATCAAGCTGAACTTTAAAAATTCGACTCTTTTGAACGGCTGGGATCTGAACAAAGAGTCAGACAACACTTGTGTTCTTCTCAGAAAGGATGGCATGTATTATCTCGGAATCATGGACAAAAATAACAACAAAATCTTTGCTTCTAAAGAGATAAAATCAGATGGCGACTGCTATGAAAAAATGGTTTATAAACTTCTACCCGGTCCGAATAAAATGCTTCCCAAGGTTTTCTTTGCAGCATCACGCATCAACGAATTCGCCCCGAGTGATGAAATTTTAGAAATCAGAAAGAAAGAGACTTTCAAGAAAGGTCCGAATGTTAAGCCGGAAGATCTCCGCAAATGGATCAACTTCATGAAGGAATCCCTCAGGAAGAATAAGGACTGGCAAGATTTCGACTTCCATTTTTCAGACACCTCATCTTATGAAGATATAAGTCAATTTTATCGCGAGGTCGAGCAGCAGGGATACAAAATCTCCTTTGTAAACGTATCAACATCATATATCAATCAGCTCGTTGACGAGGGAAAACTCTATCTTTTCCAGATCTACAACAAGGATTTTTCCTCTTACAGCAAAGGAACTCCGAATATACACACGCTATACTGGAGAATGCTTTTTGACAGCAGCAACCTTAAAGATGTCGTTTACAAACTCAACGGCGAAGCTGAAGTTTTCTTCCGTAAGAAATCAATAACCTATAATGATGAAATTCAGAAACACGGTCACCACTACACAGAATTGAAAGATAAATTTGCATATCCAATCATTAAAGACCGCCGCTATTCCTTAGATAAGTTTCAATTCCATGTGCCGATGACGATCAATTTCAAAGCCGGAAATCGTGACAATATAAACGCTCTTGTCTGCGACTATATCAAAGAGTCTGATGATCTGAACATTATTGGAATTGACCGCGGTGAAAGGAATCTGCTCTATGTAACAGTTATCGACCTTAACGGAAACATAAAGGAACAAATCTCACTCAATGAAATCGTCAGTGAAAACAAATATGATTACCGCACAGATTATCATAAACTCCTTGATAACAGGGAAAAAGAAAGAGACGCTGCACGCAGAAGCTGGCAATCAGTTGAAAACATTAAAGATTTAAAGAGCGGCTATCTCAGTCAGGTCATTCATAAAATTTCGCAGCTGATGATAAAATACAAAGCGATTGTTGTTCTTGAAGATCTCAACGCTGGCTTTATGCGCGGTCGCCAGAAGGTTGAAAAAAGTGTCTATGAGCAGTTTGAAAAGAAGCTCATCGACAAATTGAATTTCCTTGTAGACAAACAGGTGAAAGACCCGAATGAGCCGGGCGGACTTTTCCATGCATATCAGTTAACCGGCAAATTCGAGAGCTTCAAGAAATTAGGAAAACAGAGCGGGATGCTCTTCTATGTTCCGGCTTGGAATACAAGCAAAATCGACCCCGTCACAGGTTTTGTGAACTTCTTTAATACGCGCTATGAATCCATCGAAAAGGCAAAGGATTTCTTCTCAAAGTTTGATTCTATCTGCTACAATCCGCAAAAAGATCATTTTGAGTTTGCTTTCGACTATAAAAATTTCACTGTGAAAGCAGGAGATTCTCAGACAAAATGGAGCGTCTGCACAATCGGTTCAAGAATCGAAACTTTCAGAAATGAAAAGAAAAATCACAACTGGGATAATCGTGAAATCGATCTGACACTCGAATTCAAAAAGCATTTCGAGACTTATAAAATCGCATTGAACAGCGATCTTAAAGCCGAAATTGTAAGGCAGACAAGCAAAGATTTCTTCCAAAGACTGCTTTATCTGTTCAAATTGACGGTGCAGATGAGAAACAGCATCACGAACAGTTCAACCGATTATCTGATTTCTCCTGTCGCCGATAAAAACGGCAATCACTTTGACAGCAGGAAGTCCGACAAAACTCTTCCGCAGGATGCAGACGCAAACGGAGCCTACAATATTGCGAGAAAAGGGCTTTGGCTTATTCGTCAGATCAAGCAGTTTGAAGGAAGCGACTGGAAAAAATTCAAAATTGAACCAATAAAAAATGTAGCATGGCTTTCGTTCGTTCAGGAAGAAGCTCGTAAAAAAGGCTAATGGAAGAGTATATTTCAATTTCCACATTAAATGATTTCATCTTTTGTCCTTATTCCATATATCTTCATAATGTCTATATGGAGACAGATGAGACGATGTATCATGCATCGCCTCAGACAAGAGGAAAACTGGCCCACGAGGCTACGGACAATAAAACTTCAACCAACCGTTCCGATGTTCTGCTATCTCTGCCTGTTTACTCTGAGCGCTTCGGTATCATGGGAAAAATCGATCAGTACAAGGTAAAAGAAAAAAGGCTGATAGAACGGAAATACCAGTTGAAAAAGATATTTCAGGGGCAAATCTATCAACTTTGGGCACAGATGTTTTGTATGCGTGAAATGGGCTATCAGGTTGAAAGCATTGCATTTTATGAAATATCCACAAATAAAATGATTCCTGTTGATATGCCAAATTCTGAGGACGAAAAAGAGTTTGAAGAGTTTATTACCCGCTTCAGGAACTATGACCCTGCGCAGAATTTCACGCCGAACCCGAACAAATGCGAGCATTGTATCTATTGTAACCTTTGCGACAAAACGGAAATGGAAAATGTTTACTCATAAAGATCTGGAATACAGAACAATTTTTGTTATCAACTGCGTAAACAAGCGCAATCTGCGTGTTTCCAACGGGGAACTGCTGCTTGAGGAAGAAGTGGAAAATTCCGATGGAACCAAAACTTTAACAAAAATGCCGTTTCAAAAAATTCTGGCTCTTTTTGTCATTGGTCATATTCATATAACCACGCCGTTGATTGAAAAGTGCCAGAAATACGGGGTTTCGCTAGTTGTCATGAAACCGAATTTAAGAGCTGTTTTCTTTTGGGCAAACTATGCCGAAGCGAATTTTTTGCTTCACCAGAAACAGTATCAATTCGATAAAAACGACATCTCGATCGCAAAAATCATTGTTGCAAACAAGATCGCCAATCAAATTAAAAATTTGCAGGATACAAGGAAAAAGGACGAGCTTACCGAAAAGGCAAAGTCGCAGTTGTCAACAATTATGAAAAACGTTGAAAATATCGAAGATTATTCTGAATTGATGGGATGCGAAGGTGCGGCTTCCAAACTCTATTTCTCGGCATACTTTCAAAATCAGAACTGGGTCGCGAGGAGACCAAGAACAAAGTGCGATGTCATGAATGTCACGCTTGATATCGGATACACGATACTTTTCAACTACATTGAATCTTTTTTAAGAATGTTCGGTTTCGATCTTTATGTCGGCATTTTTCACCGGACTTGGTTTAAGCGAAAATCGCTTGTCTGCGATATTATGGAGCCGTTTCGCTGTATTGTGGACAAGGCTGTGCGGACAGCATTTAACCGCAAGCAATTCTCGGAAAAAGATTTTAACTGCCGCAAGGGTGAATATTTCTTGAAGTTGGAAAAGAACCAGGATTATTACCGCGTCTTTTTCGACGCACTGATTCCTTACAAAATGGAAGTTTTCAAGTATGTGCAGGATTATTATCGCTGTTTCATGCAGAAAAAATCGATAACAAACTATCCTGAATTCAGTGCCTGATGCTGGTGATAAGTTATGACATAAGCGATGACAAGCTTCGCTGCAGATTTGCTAAAATGCTGACAAGAAACGGTGCGATCCGTCTTCAATATTCTGTTTACGAGGTAAATAATTCCAACAGAGTCATGGATAATATTGTCCTCAAAATTGAAGATGAATACTCCAGAAAATTCGGAGGCGGTGACAGCGTTATTATTTTTGATGTTTCCGCGGTGAAACTGAAAAAATACGGAAATGCTATTCATCGAGACCAGGATATCGTGTATTTGTGATGATGAGGTCTTGACTTCGCTTCATAAAATATGTAGGTTCGGTCTCGCGGTTTAGTAGTAAAAATCGACGGTTCATTCACAACTGAGAATAGAATAGGTTTTTAGCAAACCGCAGTCTTCCCAAAAAAGCAGGTTTTTATCCAAAACCGCTTCAACAAAGGGTTTAGCACGATTTTTTTTGATCTTTAATGGGATACACCCCCTAAAAGATATCCAAAATTTGGTTTCGCAACATCTTGATTTTATTATGTGTTTGTAGCGCATTTTGAAAACAGGGGGCTGCTAAACCGTTAAAATTTCTACTATTGTAGATATCACTCCACAAAGTAAATTTTTTCATGGCTGCTAAACCGTTAAAATTTCTACTATTGTAGATCTGATTCCGTTTTTTCGGCAATATCTCGGCTGCTAAACCGTTAAAATTTCTACTATTGTAGATAAGAGAAGAACAACCTGAAAAAACCATTGGCTGCTAAACCGTTAAAATTTCTACTATTGTAGATAAGTATCCAACTTTTTTGTGAAATAAAGGCTGCTAAACCGTTAAAATTTCTACTATTGTAGATAAGTTCGGCGAGTTTTTCCGCCTCTCTTGGCTGCTAAACCGTTAAAATTTCTACTATTGTAGATCCCGTGTCATACAGATTGCAGCAGTCGGCTGCTAAACCGTTAAAATTTCTACTATTGTAGATTCGTCTCTGTTCATTTTCTTCACCTCATGGCTGCTAAACCGTTAAAATTTCTACTATTGTAGATGCGCATTTTTCTACTGTTTCTTCGTGCGGCTGCTAAACCGTTAAAATTTCTACTATTGTAGATTTGGGCATTTTTCCGCGTGGCTGTATTTTGGCTGCTAAACCGTTAAAATTTCTACTATTGTAGATGGAAGTTTGGACTAACGACAAACGGCTTGGCTGCTAAACCGTTAAAATTTCTACTATTGTAGATCAAGTATCGTATTTCGGCTATCGCGCCGGCTGCTAAACCGTTAAAATTTCTACTATTGTAGATAGATGCGTGTTGCAAGCCCGTTTCATTCGGCTGCTAAACCGTTAAAATTTCTACTATTGTAGATCATGCTGACTGCTTTCGCTGATTTTCGGGCTGCTAAACCGTTAAAATTTCTACTATTGTAGATAAGTTTTATTGTTCACCCCCTAAGAAAGGGCTGCTAAACCGTTAAAATTTCTACTATTGTAGATGAATTGAAAAAGAACTCTCGACCGGGGCGGCTGCTAAACCGTTAAAATTTCTACTATTGTAGATTGTTGACACTTACGACGATGACGGTGTAGGCTGCTAAACCGTTAAAATTTCTACTATTGTAGATAGCCAACTCTGATTTATTGCGTCATACGGCTGCTAAACCGTTAAAATTTCTACTATTGTAGATGCAGATGATGCGCTCGCCGCTGGTATGAGGCTGCTAAACCGTTAAAATTTCTACTATTGTAGATCTGTGAACGCTCAGAATATCGAAGATGGGCTGCTAAACCGTTAAAATTTCTACTATTGTAGATTTTTTCTCTTTTTGGTGAAATTTTAAAAGGCTGCTAAACCGTTAAAATTTCTACTATTGTAGATTTTCCTCTGCTCCTCTAAATCCCAAAGCGGCTGCTAAACCGTTAAAATTTCTACTATTGTAGATTAATAAACTGCCTTTCAAGAACAAAAGGGCTGCTAAACCGTTAAAATTTCTACTCTTCTCAAAACTCACTAAAAAAACACGGATTTTCAACCTTTTTCTAAACTCAAATCCGGCGAAAGCTGAACCTCAAAAAAACCTGCGGGCGAGACAGACAAAACCTGCCTGTATTTTCAAACACACGCCCTCGTCATCTTGAACGAATGTGAAAGATCTCTGAGATTCAACGCTCACGCTCAGAATGACGACATCTTGTTGCTTCGACCAGGCTCAGCAACCCATTTTTTTGATAAATATATGCGGTTTTTGCGCGTAATATATTGACAAAACACATATAACAAGCATAATATTGCTGTTTTTACGTTTTGGAGGCAAACAAAATGACCAGAGTGAGCACAAACATCAATTTGGACAGCGATTTGAAAAAGAGTGCACAGCTGCTTTTCGCTGATTTGGGGATGGATCTCACGACAGCCGTCACGATCTTTCTGAAGCAGGCTGTCAGAACACAGAGCCTACCTTTTCCTGTAACGAAAGTTCCCAATGAGGAAACACTTGCCGCGTTGGGCGAATATCAGGAAATGCTTCTGCATCCCGAAAAGTACAAAAGATATTCCTCTTTCAAAAGCGCACTTGACGAAAAGTAAGAACCGGAACTCATTCGGATCTGTTTTAAAACAAAAAAATGCGGGCGAGCGGACCTGAACTCCGACAAACAGCCTGAATTTATTGGGGAATTTCAAGGTCGCAAATTCTGTGACCACCACTTGCGAGATACAATTATTTTTCCTCGTCAGTCGGTAACTTGCCTGCGTTTTCAGCCAGTTTTTTGTCTTGAGATGTCGTGCGTCTTTCCAATTTTTTTATATCCTCGGCTGGAGGAAGTTCTTCGGGTTTTATTCCTCTATCCACAAGCATGGAACGGACAGAAGAGTTGTTTTGAACATGCTCAGTCGTGATGTCACCTTCGCCGAACAGATCCTTTTCTTCGACATTGTAATTTGTCATTTCGGTCGCAAGATTTTTGGCGGCTATCGTCAGTGTCGGCAGGAAATCAGCCAGCGGGCGGTTTTCCTTTATGCCCAATTTTTCTTTCATTTTTTGTGTCGAGCATCCTCCGAACAAAGCTGTATCGCCTTTGGAACGTATTCTGGCGAACCCCATGTCGTCAACTCCGCGCTGATATATATTTTGCGACAACCGTTTTTCTGATTCTTTCAATTTTGTGCGGGCTACAGACCGTTCGATATATGAAATTCGTTCCTCGATCAACTCCTGTTTCCGTGTCTGTACTGCGAAATATGCCTGAGCGAAGGCTATTTCCTCTTTTTTAACATCTCCGTTTTGAGCGATCAGGTAGCAGGCATAGCGAGTAAGCATGTAATCTTTGACAGATCTTTGTGAACCACTGCCTAATTGGACCATTTTCGTGACCTCACGAAAATGGTCTGAAACTGTTATTCCGGCTGTTTCGCACGAGTCCATTGAACGCTTGATAGCTTTTTCAAAATTTTCCCATCTCTCATAACCCAATAATGGCATAAGCTCTCGTGCATACCAGAATTCGACATCTGAATTCGCTACATTGTGAATCGTGCCATCAAAATTTTCTTTAATTTTTACAATTTGCATTTTATCCATATTGATCACCTCCAAAAAGTTGGTTGGTATTATAATTAGAAAAGTGTTTTATTCAAGTTTATAAATTGATAAAGTTGGATTTAAAGGACGGGGAAGCGCTTGCTAACTGTAACATCATGAATTTATTATGGAAAATAAGACCACACACGCCCTCGTCATCTTGAACGAATGTGAAAGATCTCGGAGATTCTTCGCTCACGCTCAGAATGACGAGCGGGCGAGCGGACAAAAACCGCCTGAATTTATTCCCTTCGCCACAATGGAGAAGGTCAGGGATGAGGTCAGAAACCGAATCATCTTGTTGACCTCGGCAAAATGATAGTTACAATCCAGCGTTTCTGTTAAGGGAGGGCGAATATGTGCACAAGTATCATTTCAAACAGAAAAAAGACGATAGTCGGCTGGAACCTCGATATTCTCGATATGGAATACCGCGTGCGGCCTGACAAACCCGGCGTATATATCGAAATAAACGACGCAAAAGAAGGGTGGATGCCGCTTTTCGGGGCGAATTCTCGCGGTGATTTTGTGGGAATGCCGACATGCTGGCCGTTTGACAAAAGGAGTGATCCGGTCGGCGGGGAAAACCACATCGTTCTGCTTGATATAGATCTGCTTTTGATGAAGAAAACGCTTAATGAAATCAAAGAGATCTCGGAATCTGACAGGGTGTGCAGTGTTCCAGGCATTACTTTCATGTCGTCGCTTTCCGATGCGGAAGGAAACCTCCTGCAGATAGTTCCCGGGCAGGGCAGCATGTATTTCCAGAAGCCGGAATACAAGGTGATGACGAACTTTTCGCCTTACAAAATGGATAGCGAAACTCATCCGTGGATGGGCTGGGACCGCTATCAGAAAGCGGTTGCTATGCTTGAGGCGGCAGACGACGACTTTGATGTCAATGATTGTTTTTCGATACTCAGGGAAGTTTCTCAGACAATGTGTCCGACAGTCGTATCAATGGTTTACGACGTGACGGAAAGGACTGTTTACTGGTGCGAAAAGAGAAACTGGGAAGAGGTGCAGAAGTTCGATTTTAGGAAAGCTTAAAGGTCATTCCGAGATTTTCTCAAGTTCGATGCTTTTTTCTTCCCATTTTTCCATGAGTTCAAGAAGTTCATCCTCGATTTTATTGAGTCGTGAGGCGAGGGCGGCATCAAAAGCGGAAGTTGAAAGTTTGTCGCAGATATCTTTTTTCTCGTTTTCCAGATCATCTATTTTATCTTGAAGGGAATCGATCTCTTTCTTTAATTTATTCAGGCGGTTGCGCATTTCTTTCTGCTGCGCGAAATCTACTTTTCCTTTCTGATTTTCATTCGGTTCGGCAGCTACTTTTGCCGGTTTTGCTTCGCTTTCTTCGGTGATGATCTCGTGACCGTACATCTGAAGATACTCTTCGTAAGTCCCTTCAAAATTTACGATCTCGCCGCGTTTTTTGAAGTAGACGACCGAGGTTGCGAGAGAATTGATGAAGTGGGAATCGTGCGAAACGAAAATTATGGTCGCCGGAATATTTTTCAGGGTGTCAAGAAGGATCTCTTTCGAATCGATGTCGAGGTGTGTTGTCGGCTCGTCGAGAAGAAGAAGGTTGCCCGGCGTCATTATGAATTTTATGAAGGCGAGACGCACTTTTTCGCCGCCGCTGAGCACCGAAATTTTCTTGTCCCAGTCGTCTTCGAAAAAGAGGAAGCAGCTTAAGATGTTCTTGATCTTAGTCATCATTTCAAAGGGGGCAATCGATTCGACAAAACTCTGAACAGTCATGTCGGTCGGCAGTTTAGAGATCTCGTGCTGCCTGAAGTAGCAGATATCTATTCCGGCGCCTATTTTGCAGGTTCCGGCGGTGGGAACGAGCTCCTGCCCGATGATGTTGATGAGGGTCGATTTGCCGAAACCGTTTCTTCCGACGAGTGCTATCCTTTCGCCGCGTCTCACGATCCTTTTGTAGTTTGAAATGACTTCAAGATCGCCGAATCTCTGAGTAATGTTGGTGAGTTCCGCAACGATCTCGCCTCCGCGCTTGGGTTCGGGAAGGCGGAAAGTCATTGTCGGCGCTTTTTTCGGAAGCACGATGAGTTCGCTTTTGAGTTTTTCAAGAGCCTTGAGTTTCGACTGCGCCAAGGCCGCATGAGCCGCATTCGTGTGGTTTTTATCGTAGTAATCCTGCAGATCCTTTATTTCAATAAGCTGTTTTTCGCGCTGTTTTTCTAAAAGTGCGGTCTTAGCCTCTCTTTCCCTGAGATAAAAATCGTAGTTTCCCTTGTAGACCGAAATGTCGCCGTTAAAAATTTCCCATGTCTCTTCCGCAACATTGTTGAGAAAATCGCGGTCGTGCGAAACGAGGAGCACCTGTCCATCAAATTTTTTGAGCCAGTCGGTAAGAAAGTCTATTGTGACGATATCGAGATAGTTTGTAGGCTCGTCAAGCATGATGATATCGGGTTCTCTCACAAGGACTCGGGCGAGTGCGATCCTCATCTGCCAGCCGCCGCTAAGAGTGGAAGCAGGACGCGGCCAGTCCTCTCTGCGGAAGCCTAAATTGAGAAGGATCGTTTCGACCGAATTTTTCTGTTTTGTCTTAACTTCTATCCTGTGGATCTCTTCAACTATCTCGTTGAGCCTTAAAAGCAGCTTTTCGTCAGGATCTTTTGAAGATTCGATTTTCTTAATGATTTCAGCTTGTTCTAAAAGAAGAGAATCGTAAGTTCCCGAATCGAGCGCGGAAGAGACTTCTTCAAAAACCGTTCCCTTGAAATTGTAGACTGCCTGCTGCGGCAGATATTCTATTGTTGCGTTTTTCTTGAAAGTGATCTCGCCTGAATCGCAGTATTCGATTCCCGCGATTATCTTCATGAGAGTCGATTTTCCCGAGCCGTTTTTACCGACAAGTGCCGTTATGTGCTTTGAGAGCGGCAGACTCACGTCGTTGAGAATCGTCTGACCTGAAAACTGCTTTGAAATCCCTTTCAGCAAAAGCATGAAAACCTCCGAAAAGCCGCCGCACGGTATCAAAAACTTGCCGTAGAGTCAAACACCTTTAAAATAGCGTGTTTTGTGTTTTCGTGAGGTGATTCATGTTTTCGAAATTTATTGTTGCTATAAACACGATAGTTCTGCTGATCCTGTTAGGCTCTGGAGTAGTGCTGCTTAAATTCTGGGGTGACAAAAAAGCAGATGCCGAGACGCTCTCCCAGGCCCAGCTTCGGATAAGCGATCTTGAAGAGAAGATGCGGCATTCTGAGCACGCGACGCTGCATTTCGGCAAACTCCACAATATTCTTGAACTCGGGCTGGTCAATGTCGAGATCTCTGGAACGAAATTCATCAAAGAGCCGCTTCAGGAGAGCATTCAGAAAACTTTTTTTCCGTGGAGCGACAACTACCGCGACTACTATCTAGAAGTTGCGACATTTTCGTTTGACGCCACATACAGCGTGGATCTGAAGGACGTTTTCATCAAGGAAGACTCTGATAAAGTTGTGATTTACGGGCTTAAAGTCATCGGTCCGAAGCGGACAAATGAAAAGTGGAAGACAGAATACACCACGATAATCCGCTATCCGGCCAAAAAAATCAAAGATGCAAGCGGCAGGAAAATAGAAGTGCTGGACGAAACGAAGTTCGAAGACGTGAAGGCGAAATACCGCAAAGAGGGTTACGAACAGTTTACTCTGCTCAGCAACAAGGCGAAAGAAGATTTTTTCAACAACTGCGACCAGGGGCATGAAGTCGGATACGTCAACAAGATCGTGCTGGAAAACGCTGAAGGTTTTTTTAAAAGTCTTTTCGCTCTTCCAAATTCAAAGAAAAAAGTTGAATTCGATTACAGCGGTGAACCCGATTCAAGCGCGATAAATTTCAAAGAATTGAAGATTCAATTGGGAAATTGATTATTCCTTCTCCGAAAGTTCGATGTATTCTTCAAACATAGAGTCGTATTTTGACTTGAGTTCGCTGTATTTCGCCGAAAGTTCTGCCATGTTGTTTTTGCTTTCTTCGTAGTTCGCCATCTTTTTTTCTATCCCGGCGATCTCGTTTTCGGTCTCAGGGATGAGTTTTTCGAGCTCGGCAAGCCTGATTCGCTGGGAGTAGGTGAGTTTGGGTGCGTCAGTCTGCAATGTTCTCGGTTTGACGGCATCTTCTTTGGGTTTTGCCGCTTTTTTCTGCTCTGCTCTGGAGTTTCTCCGCTCCTGTTCGATCCATTCGCTCGCTTTGCCTACGAAACTTTCGATGACGCCGCTGCCTCTGAAAATAAGGAGCGTGTCGACTGTTCTATCGAGAAAATATCGGTCGTGGCTTACGACAACTATCGGTCCGGCAAACGAAGATAGAAAATCTTCAAGCACTGAAAGCGTCTTGATGTCAAGATCGTTAGTCGGCTCATCGAGGACGATGAAATTGGGATTGTTCATAAGTATCGCTACGAGATAGAGCCGCCGTTTTTCGCCGCCTGAAAGTTTTTCGATTTTTGTGTAGTGGATCGAGGGTTCGAAGAGAAATCTTTCAAGCATCTGGGCCGCCGAAAGTTTGGAGCCGTCGGCAAGAATTATGTTTTCTCCTTTCGACTTTACGAAATCGATGAGGTGCATATCTCCCGGAAGTTCGCGTGAAATCTGGTCGAAATATGAAAATTCGGTGTTGATGCCGAGGTCGTATTCGCCGCTTTTGGGTTGAAGTCTGCCGGTGAGAATATCCAAAAATGTGGTTTTTCCGCTTCCGTTGTTGCCGACTATTCCTAGCCTCGTATCTTTTTTGAAGGCAAACGAAAAATCATGCAGAATAGGGGAGTTATTCCAGTCAAATGAGATGTTTTTGAGCTCAAGTATCTTTTTACCGATCCTTTTTCCCTGAACTGCGAGTTCGATATTTTTTTCTTCTTCAGGCTTTTCTCGCTGCATCATTTTCTGGATATTTTCGATGCGGTCTTTCGATTTTGTGGCACGCGCTCTCGGTCCCCGCGCAAGCCATGCAAGCTCGCGCCTTAGAATCGTTCTTACTCTTTCTTCATTTGCGACAAGTGAATGAAAATATTCTGATTTCTTTTCAAGATAGTAGTCGTAGCAACCTTTGTAGTGAAAAAGGTCGGAGCCTTCGATCTCATAAATCGAGCTGCACACAGAATCGAGAAAATATCGGTCGTGCGTCACCATGATGACCGCTTTTTTCGTCTCTTTGAGATACTCTTCAAGCCAGACGATCGTTTCGATATCGAGGTGGTTAGTTGGCTCGTCAAGCAGCAAAAGTCCCGCATCCTTGACGATGCACTGCGCCAGAGCCACTTTTTTTACCATTCCGCCCGAAAGTTCGCCCATTCTGAGGGTGAGATCGCTTATTCCAAGGCGAGTGAGGATCGATTTGATCTCAGATTCGTAGCTTCTCACGTTCAAAGTGTCGATCTTTTCGGCAAGTTCCGCAGCATCTTCAGTGCCAAAGCCGCTGCACGCGATCTCGTAACGCTTGATGAGGTTCAGTTTTTCATCGTTTCCCGAAAATATGTGATCGGCGATCGTTTCATCTGGATTTATTTCGGGAATCTGGCTTAAAAAAGCGACCGCAGCCGACTTGTTTATAGCAACAGTTCCGCTTTCGGGCTCTTCAAGACCTGCGATTATTTTGAGCAGAGTAGATTTTCCGCAGCCGTTCACGCCGATGAGTGCGACCTTTTCGCCGCTTTCGACCCCGAAAGAAATATCTTTGAAAAGGACCCGCTCCGCTTTGATGCAGGTCACACCCGAAACTGAAACTATGTTAGGCATGGTTCCACCGTTACATCACCGGCGGCTGACCGGTTTCTTCGAGGACGGAGAGCCAGAGCGGACCGTTGATGTCGATTTTTTTGCGTTTCGATGTCGCAAGATCCATCGGGATGTGGATGAACTGGCCGTTGAGGTATCCGACGACCATTCCTGTTCTGCCGCTCATTCCGGCGTGGACCGCCATCTGCGCGAGCTGCGAACAGAAAATAGAGTCGTTCGGTGTAGGCGGGCAGGAGCGGATGATGTAGCTCGGATCGATGTATTTTATGCCGAAAAGCATTCCTTTTGCGGTGAGATAACTTTTGATCTTGTCTTTGATGAAAATGCCGATGTCGCCGAGTTTCGCGTTGCCGGAAGCGTCATACTGGATCTTTTCAGGGTCTCTCACGTATTCCTGACCTGCACCTTCTGCAACGACGATGACGCAGAATTTTTTGCGGCGAAGCCTCTTTTCGACTGAATCGAGGAAACCTCCTTCGCCCGTCATTCTGAAATCCATTTCGGGGATGAGGCAGAAATCGACCTGGTTCGTCGCAAGCGTCGCATTTGCCGCGATGAAGCCCGATTCGCGCCCCATGAGTTTGACGATTCCGATGCCGTTGTGGATCGAAGTCGCCTCGGTGTAGGCCGAATTTATCGATTCGCACGCTTCGGAAAATGCCGTTTCGGTCCCGAAAGAGCGTTCTATGTAGTTGATGTCGTTGTCGATCGTCTTCGGAATTCCGATGACCGAGATCTTGAGATTCCTCTTTTCGATCTCGTTTATGAGAGAGATCGCGCCGCGCTGCGTGCCGTCACCGCCTATCGTGTAGAGGATGTTGACTCCGAGCTCGTCGAGCCTGTCGACCATTTTTTCGGCATCCTGGTTTCCGCGGCTCGTGCCGATGAAGGTGCCGCCCTGAAGCTGCTTGTTTTCGACCATTGCCGGAGTGAGATGTTTGATCTCATAGCCCAATTCCTTGACTAAACCCGCGTAGCCGTAGTTTATTCCGAGTGTGCGCTGGTTGTTGTAGCGGTAGTAGTTCATGACGACGATCCCGCGGATTACAGCATTGAGTCCCGGACAGATACCGCCGCAGGTTACGACCGCAGAAGTGGTTTCTCCCGGCTCGAAAAAGAGCTTCGTTCTTGGGCCTGCCTTTTCAAACGACGGAACCTTGAGCCCCTGATTTTGAATGGATTCAACCACGCTTTTGTCGATGAATGCGAGAACTCTTTCGTCTTCGGGGATCATCTGCGATTCGTAGATCTTTTTATTCGAGGTGAGCGGCGACATGAAATTCTGCGCACCCAGCTTCTTTATCTCCATATCGTGCCTGAAAAGCTCGTAATCCTCTTCGTTTAGCCCTTTGATATTGGGAATTTCGACCATTTTTCACTCCTTAAAAAAGTCCGAAACAAACAAAAAACGGTGAATCATAGTGATTTTTAAAAAAAATTCGACTTTTTGACTTTTGGCTTTCCTGTAGATACTATTTTTCGTTTTTTAGGGAGGCAAAAATGGAAAAAAAGAATAATCTTTCGGCCAAAATGAAAAGGCTTGAGGAGATCGTCGAAAAACTCAATGAAAATCCTGAGATAGAAGAAGCTGTCAAGCTCTACGAAGAAGGAGTCAAGCTCTCGGTTTCGATAAAGACCTATCTCGAAGACGCCCAGACCAAGATCCGCGTGCTCACGGAAGAGGGCGAAAAGTCGGTCGATCCCGAAAAATTAGGCAGAAAGGACTTCAATGATTGATTTCGGCTTCATAAAAGAGCGCGACGCAAAGGCTGAACTTGATGAGATCGCGGCTGAGTTGAAGCAAAGATTCTCTCTCGAAACTTTGTGGCGGCCTCATCAGATCCACAGCAACACGATTTTTGTGGATGGGGAAGGGGAAGGCGACGGAATAATCATCACTAAACCTTCGATCGCACTCATCAGAACGGCTGACTGCGTGCCTGTCGTCCTTTTTGACAGAGTTGCGGATATCGCCGGAGTTTTCCACAGCGGCTGGCGCGGAACTGAGCTCAAGATCGTCTCAAAGGGTGTCAAAAAGATGAAAGAACTCGACTGCAGAAACATTTCAGCGGTGATTTTTCCGGCGATCGGTTTCTGCTGCTTTGAGATCGGAGAAGAACTTTTAGAAAGGTTCAAAAACGCAGAAATTCCCACGGAAAGGCGCGGCGGAAAGCTCTATGCCGACCTTAAGACCGCTATTAAAAACGAGCTTCAAAACGGCGGAGTCACTGATATTTTCGACCAGTCTGAATGCACTTTCTGCGGCGAAGGCTACTTCTCATACCGCAGGGACAAGACCGAGAAAAGGCACGCGACTTTCGTTGTCGTGAAATAAATACTTCATTAAATTGCCAAATCCTGAAAAATAAGCGATAAAGGCGCGTGTTGGTCTTCTTGGAGGTAATATGACTAAAGTAAACGGAAAGACCGAGGCCGTTACCGGTCTCAATATAGCCGAGATAGTTGAAAAATTCGGCTATAATCCTGCAAGAGTGGCGGTAGAACTTAACGGAAACATCGTTCCGAAAGCGAAATACGCAGAAACTGTCGCAGGAGAGAACGATGTCATTGAAATTGTAAGTTTTGTGGGAGGCGGTTAGATGATCCCTTCAAAAGAAGAGTTTTTCAACGGCCTTGCTGCAAAACACGGGCTTGAGCTTCAGAAAAAATTCGAGGCAGCTTCTGTTGCAGTCTGCGGCGCGGGCGGGCTCGGCTCGAATATCGCGATCGCTCTGGCGAGAGCGGGAGTAGGGCGGCTCAAGATCATTGATTTTGACAAAATCGAGATCACAAATCTGAACCGTCAGCAGTATTTTGCAGACCAGATCGGCTTGTTCAAGGCTCAAGCTTTGAAAGAAAATTTGGCAAGAATAGCTCCTTACTGCGAAGTTGAGGCGGAAGTTACGAAAATTACTGAAGAAAACGTCGCGTCGCTTCTCAAAGGCTTTACTGTAGTCTGCGAGGCTTTCGACAAGGCCGAGGCAAAAGCGATGCTCGTGAACGCGATACTGGAAAATATGCCAGAAACTTATCTTGTTTCAGGTTCTGGAATGGCGAGTCTCAATTCGGCAAACTCAATAAAAACAAGAAAAATTACTGACAAATTCTATCTCTGCGGCGATCTCACGAACGATGTCGCGGCAGGAAACGGCCTTTTCGGAGCGAGAGTCCTTGTCTGCGCGGCGCATCAGGCTCACGCGGTGCTCAGGATAATCGCAGGTGAATTTGATTGCTGAGTCAGATTTTTTTCCTTTCTGTGATAATCTCTTTCTGACGTTTTCTCTTTGAGAAATTCTTTTCGACAAAAATCTTTCTGCCGTCGAAACTTTTTTCTGTCCAGTAGAGCGCGGTCGCTTCGGTTGAAGGGGTGGGCGTGAAGATCTGCACCTGTTTCGGGTTGGTTTTCAGGACTTGAGAGATGAATTTTTTTGCTTCTATCTGGTCGCGCTCGGAGCAGCCCGGAAATGCAGCGATAAAGTAGTAGGTGAGGAACAGCTGACTTTTGAGCTTTTTTACGGTTCTGTCAAACAACTCTTTAAATTCCTTGAGATTTCTGCCGTCAGGCTTGTTCATAAGGTCGGTTACGTTTTTGATTATATGTTCGGGCGCGATTTTCATCTGCCCTGAAATGTGGTGCGTCAAAATTTCGGTCAGATATTCGGTTCCGTGGACTTTGTCGGCTAAAATAAGGTCGTAGCGTATTCCTGAAGAAATGAATATGTGCTTGATATTCTTGATTTTTCTAACTCTTTTTAAAAGGGCGATCTGGCGCGAGTGGTCAACGGGAAGTTTGTTACAGACTTCAGGGAAAAGGCACTCTTTCAATGCACAGTGACCGTTTTTGCCTTTGACGAAATCCATGCCGTACATGTTTGCAGTCGGGCCGCCGAGGTCGTTTATCACGCCGTTGAAATCGGGGCGTTTCGCAATTTCGGTTATTTCTCTGATTATCGATTCTTCGCTTCTCGAAACGATGTCGGCACCCTGATGAGCCGTGATCGAGCAGAATGAGCACGCGCCGAAGCAGCCGCGGTGAGTCAAAACCGAAGTTTTTATCGTGTCGAGAGCCCTCACTTCACCCATTGCAGCGTAGTAGGGGTGAACTTTTCTTTCAAAATCAAGTTCGTGGATCTCGTCGAGTTCGGCACTTGTGAGAGGAATCGCCGGCGGATTCTGCACGACGAATCTTCCAGCCTGTTTTTGAGTTATCCCTTTTTTGAGCTTGCACGATCTGAAAAAGAGTTTCGACATTTCGAGGAATCTGTCTTTCGAGGCGGCACACTCTTCAAAATCGGGAAGCTGCACAAAACCCTCGGGTGCAACTTTTGACATGCGGCATATCCCGCGGATTTCTTCAATGTTTCCGCCGCTTTTCAGAGTTTCGGCAAGTTCTAAATTTGCTCTTTCACCCATCCCGAAAACGAGGATGTCGGCCTTTGAATCGGCTAATATCGAGCCTCTGATCTTGTCTGTGTGAGAATCGTAGTGAGCGAACCGCCTCAGAGACGCTTCGATTCCGCCTATCGTTATCAGCTTTTTTTCGGCAAAAGTGCGCTGAATCAGGTTTACATACTTCAAAACCGCTCTGTCAGGGCGTTTGTTGTTGATTCCGCCGGGAGTAAGATCGTCTTCTTTGCGCCTGAGTCCGAGCGAAGTGTAGTTCGCCACCATGCTGTCCATCGCGCCGCCGCTTACTCCCCAGAAAAGTTCGGGAACGCCGAGCCTGCTGATGTCTATTGGAGAATTTATGTCGGGTTGAGATATTATTCCGACGCGGAATCCGTGTTTTATCAGGTACTTGCCTAAAAGAGCACAACCGTCGAAGTATGTGTCGATGTAGGCGTCTCCGCTTACGAAAATGATGTCGCACTTTTCCCAGCCGAGGGAGTCAAGCTCTTTTTTTGTAGTCGGTATGAACACGGATCACCTTAAAAAATCAACCGCAGACGGAATTTAACAATAAACGGCGGCGAAGCAAATTTTTCACACTTTTTCAAATTGACAAGCGCCGGTAAAACTATAATATACACCGCTTTTTTTGTGTTGTTCGAGAGATTATCAATGGAAGCTAAAACGAAAGCTAAGTTAAGAAATATATTAAGAATATTGCTTTTTGTCACATCGCTTGTCATTCTGTTTTTCCTTCTAAAAGGGATAGGTTTCGACAAAGTCGGCGAGGTTTTCGTCAAAGTCGGATTCGGCGGGATGCTGATACTTATTGCCTGTGAGATTTTGGAAAACGGCTCCGATGCGCTGGCGCTTTATTACACTCTTCCTGAAAAGAAGAATTTTCTCAGGATTTTTCCCTCAAACTGTCTTGGTTCGCTTACAAATCAGATAATTCCATGGGAAGTGGGAGAACTGGTAAAGGTAGGTCTTATCAAAGAGGTCACAGGTTCCGAAAACTCGATAAAAAGCGTGGTTTTGTGGAATTATATCTATAAACTTTCAAAAGGTTGCGCTCTTTTTTCCATAGTTCTTCTTTCGCTTGTCGTATATCTTTTTGTTGACGATCCTTATTTCAATGCGGAAATATTCATGATAGTCGCAGTCTGTGCGCTTTTGGGGTATCTGCCGTATTTCGGAATGATGATACTTCTTAAACTCAATATTTCGGAAAAGGTCGCTAAGATATTAAAATATTTCGGGAAAAAGAATCCTGACGAATTTATTGAAAAAGCGAAAAAAATGGATAGAGACCTCAATCTTTTCAAAAAAGAGCGTCCTTCCGATTATAAAAAAGTTTTCTGGATCCAGTTTTTTGCAAGACTGGTTGCGCTTTTTTCATATTTTCTCTGCATCCGTTTCGCAGGATTCGACAGTTATCCGGCTCCGACTATCATGCTTGCCTTTTGTGCGATAAAGCTCGGCAACTACGTTCTTGCTTTCATTCCGATGAAGCTCGGAGTGGGCGAGGGAATAGGATACGTCATCTTCAACTTTGTCGGATTTTCGGGGGCGGACGGCGGTGTCATAACATTCATCGCGAGGATCAAAACACTTATCGCAATGGGAATAGTTTCGAGTTTGATTCTTTTTAAGCCTAAAGAGAAAAATGATAAAGTTTGAGAGTGGCTATCAGGCAAAAAACTTGTATATAAACGGCTGATAAATAAAATCGTTCGTTATTTATCGAGGGGGTTAAAATGACAGTTCACATCGTTACAGGTTCTCAGTGGGGTGATGAAGGAAAGGGAAAAGTCGTTGATCTTCTTACCGAGCAGGTCGACATCGTCTGCCGTTATCAGGGCGGCAACAACGCGGGACATACGATCGTCGCAGACGGTGTAAAGTATGACCTTCACGCGATTCCTTCGGGCATTCTCCGCGACAATATAATCAGTTTTATAGGAAACGGCGTTGTTTTCGATCCTGAGCAGTTTGAAAGCGAATCGGCAAAACTCAAAGAGAAGGGCGTTTCGGTTACTCCCGCAAAACTTATGATTTCGCCGAAAACTTCGATCATCATGGATTACCACAAAGTTCTCGACAAATGCCGTGAAGAGGCGAAAAAGGACAATAAAATCGGCACGACAGGACGCGGAATAGGCCCTGCTTACGAAGACAAAGTTTCGAGAATCGGAATCCGTGCGGCTGATCTGCTCGACAAAGCTCTTCTTCTCCAGAAGATAAAAGCGGCTCTCAAAGAGAAAAACACGATGTTTGTAAACCTCTATCACACAGAGCCTTTCGATGCCGAAAAACTTGCAGACAAATACTTTGAATACGGCAAAATCCTTGCCCCGTATATCGCTCCGACCGATTTCAGCTTCGCGCAGTTCTCAGCCGGAAAAAAAGTCCTCATGGAAGGCGCGCAGGGAGCGATGCTCGATATTGACCACGGAACTTATCCTTTCGTAACTTCTTCAAACACTCTTTCGGGTTATTTCGCGCTCGGCTGCGGACTTCCGGGAAACAAAGTCGCTGACAATATCGGTTTGGTTAAGGCTTACACGACACGTGTCGGTGCAGGTCCTTTCCCGACTGAAGACCACGGTTCAGACGGTGAAAAATTAAGGCAGACCGGTTTTGAATTCGGAACGACGACCGGAAGACCGAGAAGATGCGGCTGGCTCGATTTAGTTGCTCTGAAATACGTCTTTGAAATGAGCGGGATAACTTCTATCGCCCTTACCAAACTTGATGTTCTTAACGATTTTGACACGATAAAAGTCGCAGTCGGCTACACTGCCGAAGGACGGAAACTCAATTCTTTCCCGGAATCGATCGCACTCTGCGAAAAAATCGAACCCGAATATGTTGAACTTAAAGGGTGGAAATGCGACATCGCCAAAATCAGAAAATATGACGATCTGCCGACGGAAGCAAAGGAATATATCTCTTTCATCGAGAAAAAACTGGGCGTTCCCGTTTCAATAATTTCGGTAGGTCCCGGCAGAGACGAAACGATAGTCAGAAAAGAGTATCTTTCGCTTTTTTAAGATTTTTTAAATGAATAAAATATTTAATAGAATCAATAAGTTGAACTAAAAAGTGTTGACATGCTGCTTATGAGCTCTATTATTCAGCGCCGTTTTTGTTTTTTTGTGAGTGGGATGACAGAATTTAACCGTTTGAATATACAACATTACCAACTTTTTTCAGAGTAAAGCAATGGCATCGAAAGAGAAATCCAAAAAGAAGGAGAAACCTTACACCGAGGTCATCACGGAGCAGAAGGGAAAGCTCGAAGAGGGTTCGATTTACTGGGATCTGATCGATATCACGTCGTATCAGAAGCCGAAAAACCGTTCGGAATGTCTCAAACTCAAGAGACCGTGCCTTTTTGTTTCGTGCAAATATCATCTTTTTCTTGATGTAAATCCCGAAACGAAGTCGATAAAATTCAATTTCCCCGGCAAAGAAGTGTGGGAACTCCGCGAAACATGCGCGCTTGATGTCGCAGATAAAGGCGGTGTCACGCTTGAAGAAGTCGGAACGATCATGAATCTGACAAGAGAAAGGATCCGTCAGGTCGAAATGAGGGCTTTGCAGAAACTTCGTCAGAACAGCTCCCAGTACAATGTTCAGAGCATCAGTTTCCTGAGCGACAGATAGTTTTTTAGTTTGACTTAGGTCTATGAAAGAAAAAATCACAGCTTTTTTCTTCGCGTTTCTTTTTTTCATACTATACATTCTTATCGCAACAGATTTGCGTTTTTATACATATTTTACGGTATTCTGGCCTGATTTTCATATCAGCGCTGCTGCTGCAATTGTTGTTTTTACTGCAATATATCTGATAAAACCAGACATTCCGGCAAAAATCGGTGAAATAACCGTCAAATATTCCCTTACAGTTCTGCCTTTCGCAATGTTTTTTATAACTCTTGCCGTAAACCGCGTTTTTATCGTCAGTGAAATGCCTGATGACGGAGCACACTATGTCTGGTTGGCAAAACTTATTGCCAGTGGTAAATTTTATCTTCCTCTGCCCGATTTTGAAGAGCATTATTCCACTCTGTTCATGTTTATGAATAACGATAAATACACTTCGATTTTTCTTCCCGGATACAGTATAGCTCTTGCTCCTTTCGCAAAACTCAGTTTGGAATATATGTTTAATCCTATGATTGCCGGAATAAACACTTTTCTGGTCGGAATCCACGCCGAAAAAATGAAAAACAGGCATGCGGCGCTGATTGCAATGCTCATGTTTTCCGCTGCTCCGATCCATATCATGCACGGTGCTCTCTATTTTTCTCATCACTTCGGGCTCATGCTTGTTCTGGCATCATCTTATTTGTTGATTCATAAGTCCGAAAAATCATTGAATTTCCTGTTCGCCGGCGCAATTCTTTCATATTCGCTGATGATGCGTCCTCAAAATGCGTTGTATGTTTATGCAGCACTGGCGTTTTTTATTCTTTCAAGAGATAAGAGCGTGAAAAAACTGGCGCTTTTTACTGCTCCGTTTGTTGTCGCGGGATTGATTTTGATGGTTTACAACCGGTTTTTTACGGGTGATCCTTTTATTTTCACGCAGGATGTCCTTTTCAACACAATGGATATAAAGGATTTTTGTCACCGTCCGGGGCTCGGGAAAGGATGCAATATGGTGGCTCCTCTGAGAAGCTGGACTCCGCTGGAAGGAACTACGATCCCGTTTCTGGCTCATATTTCGTTTCTCAGAATCAACGGTTTCATTCACTGGATAACATTTCATCCCTTAATGCTGCTTTTTATATTTCCTGCAATAATATCAAAACCTTACAAATACTTTCCGTACTATTTCACTCCGCTTTGCGCTTTGTGTTTCTATTTTTGGTTTTTTCTTGAAGGAAACTATTTCGGACCGCGTTATCTTATGGAATCGGGGGCAATGATCCTGATTCCTGCCGCATGCGGTTTTGTTGAAATATATAATAAATTAATCAACAAAAAAGATAAATTGCCGAAAATAGCGGCTGTCTCGATGCACGGTTTTGTCGCAGGCGCGCTGATTTTTTTCATGTTTTTCAGTTTTCCTCTTTTTCCGAAAAAACTTCCGGGACTCCACAATCCGGCTGTAATAGAAAAGATCATAGAAGAAAACAATATAAAAAATTCGATAGTTATGCTGCCGTTCCATCTGCTGTTCCATTTTGAATCGATTCTCCGTCTCCAGAAAAATCCGCCTTTTGACGGACACGGCAACCTGATTATCTATTCAAGGGAAAAAGCCGATGAAAATATCAGAAAATACTATTCGGAAAAAGATTTTGAAGCGATATGGAAAATGGAAATAGTAAGCGAGGATATTGCAGGAAATGCTCTTGCAAACAGAATTTTCCGTGCCGAAAAACTTTCTTTTCTTGAAGATGACGGCATCTATTACGCCAATTTCGGGCATAAAATGATTCCGGCTGAAGGGCAGCCTCAGATGGTTTATGTGCTTGACAATTCCTACAACAAGATTCTGGAAGATATTTTAGGAAAGTATATTTCCGACAATTTCAAGTTTGACGGACAGGGTCTTTTCATCATTTTCGGCGAAAATACGGGAAAAAACTATTACGGATTCGAACAGTCTGTAAAACGAGAAGGTATTTACAATGTCAAAATCACAATGATTCCGACGAAATGCACTCCGAATTTTTCTGTTGAAATAAACGGAATAAAATCAGCGGCTTATGCTTACGAAGATACCGGAAATGACGGTTCGCCTTATGTCCTTGAATTTGACGGAACAATGCAGAGCGGCAGAAACAAACTGAAAATCGTTCCGGAAGCCAACGGCTGTCTTATACTTTCTGATATGATTTTACAAAAAAGATAAAGATTTTATTGAATAGTCGGAAACTTTGCTATACATTGCCGCGTCAAACTTTTTGACAGTTTTGTTTGTTGAGAGGAAAAATGATAAAAGAAAATCTCGTCGAGACGCTTGAAAAATCAATTCTTAAAAATTGGGATAATCCCTGTTTCAGCGATTACGGCGGGGCGACATGCTCGTACGGCGGTGTTGCTGCAAGCATAGTCAGAATACATGAACTTTTTAAATATTTCGGAATAAAAAAGGGCGACAAGATCGCTCTGTGCGGCAGAAATTCATCAAACTGGGGGATAGTTTATCTCGCTTCGGTCACCTGCGGAGCGGTAATTGTTCCGATTCTGGTCGATTTTTCGCCCGAAGAGATCGTTCACATCGTAAATCATTCAGATTCAAAGCTGTTCTTCGCGGCTGAATCTGTTTTCGAGAAGACGAAAAAACTCTCGCTTGAAAATACGGAAGCTGTGGTTTCGCTTGAAAATTTCGGATTTTTCTTTGTGAAAGACGAAGAAAAAAAGACGCCTGCAGAAAAAAACGATGCTGATTTTGTTGAAAAACTCAAGCAAAATCCGCTTGTTAAAGAGAACTTCCATCTCGAAGCAGTTTCAAACGACACTCAGGCTTCTATAGTGTATACTTCGGGAACAACGGGCTTTTCGAAAGGTGTCATGCTGACTCACAACGCACTTATGGTGAATGTGAAATTTTTCGTTGACAACCTTATGAAAGATGAGCCCGGAAATGTTCTTGCGTTTCTTCCGCTCGCTCACTGCTTCGGCTGTGCTTACGACTTTTTGTCTCAGTTTGCGCGCGGCGCCCACATCTATTTCCTCGGAAAAATCCCGACTCCGAAAGTAATCCTTCAGGCTTTTGAAGAGATAAATCCGGTCATTGTCGTCACTGTCCCCTTGATTCTGGAAAAAATTTACCAGTCTAAAATCGTGCCTCTTCTTGAAAAAGGGCTTTTGGCGACACTTATCAAAATCCCGCTTCTTAACAAGGTGATATATTCAAAAATCGGAAAAGAGATAAACAGCGCTTTCGGCAGCAACCATTTTGAACTGCTTATCGGCGGTGCCGCTTTCAATCCGCAGATCGAAGAGTTTTTTGCGAAGTGCGGCGTCAGATTCACGGTGGGCTACGGCATGACCGAATGTGCTCCGCTTATCGCTTATACACACTATTTCGACGGTCGTCCGGTAGGAAGCTGCGGAAAAGTTATCGAATATCTGCAGCTTAAAATCGATGCTCCCGATGAAAACGGAGTAGGTGAAATCTGTGTAAAAGGCGAAAACGTCTTCACAGGTTACTACAAAATGGAGAAGGAAACCGCGGAAGCGTTCGACGGCGAAGGCTGGTTCCACACGGGAGATCTCGGGTTTATTGACGACAAAGGATTTTTGTTCATAAAAGGGCGCATAAAAAGCATGATTCTTTCAGCTTCGGGGCAGAATATTTATCCTGAAGAGATAGAGGCAAAACTCAATACCATGCCTTATGTCGCAGAATCTCTTGTTATCGAAAACAGAGAACACAAACTCTCTGCCTTTGTTTTTCCCGACACGGCAAAAGCCAGAAAAGACGGCGTGACTGACGAACAGCTTGCTGAAATCATGGAAGAAAACCGAGTCAAATTAAATGCAGTTTCTTCTTCCTTTACAAAAATATCGGAAATCAAAATCCATCCTCAGGAATTCGAAAAGACTTCGACTAAAAAGATAAAAAGAAGACTTTATCAGAATCTGGCTGACTAAAAGTTCTATTTTTCCGCTTCAACGGAAAGTTTTCTCATGAAGAATTTGCCGAAACAGAATAGCGTAATAGGCGTGAGAAGTGCCATTGCGCCGATCCAGAACCAGATCATTGCATGGTCGGGTGAAGCGGGAAGGGGATGACCGTTTTCAAACGGAGTGTAGATTTTGATAAGCAGTCCCGACATCGGTCCTACGAAGAATTTTGCCGCAAACCAGGGCAGGATCGAAAGGGCGATGTAAGTTCCTTCCTTTCCTTTGGGTGCGATCTCAGCAGTAAACTGCATGAGTCTCGGCGACCAGATCGATTCGCCTATCGTGAAAATGAAAATGAAGAAAATAAGCGGCCAGTATTCGGCGACTGCCGTGATCCCCGACATTTTTTCGGGAGAATCGACGATGCCGAGCCACTTTATGAAAACAAGCTCACCGAGCGGAGTATTCGTCAGACCTTCAAAGAATGAAGGCGGGATGACCGCGATGAAGCATGCAAGCGAGGAAACGATCGAACCGATGATCATCATTTTGTAGGATGAAGTCTTTTTCGTGATGTAGGAGACTATCGGAACCGCGAAAATGATGAGGACCGAGTTCAGAAAGCCGTAGATGTTGCCGATCGGAGCGCCTTCGCCGAGAACGCTGATGCCGTATTTCGGGAAAGTGTAGGAGAAGTGGAAAAATACGCAGCGGACAAAAAGTGTGAGGGCTAAAATCCCGATGTAGATCCAGAAAGTTTTTTCGACAACGACGTTCCTGAGCATCGTCGCAACGTCTATTGCCGAGTTTTTGACCGATTCGAGACCGCTTCCGAGCTCTTTTTTCGGCGTTTTGACGAGTTCGCCTTCATCGTTGATTTCAATGTGATCTCTGATGAAGAATGCGACGATGAGGCTGATGATGGTAAAGCCGAAACCGATGACGAAGACCATCTGGTAAGTTGTGAAATGGAATCCTAAAAACATTGTTCCGGCATTCTCGTTGACAGCTCCTGCCGCATCGGTGACAGAGAAAAAACCTCTGATTTTGTCAAAAAGCATCGAGCCTATCGCATAGCCTAAGTTCATGAGAACGTAGAAAAGGCCGAATCCCATCGCCGCGGTCTCTTTCGTCGTGTACTTCTTGATAGCAATAGAAACGAGCGGACCTACAACGGCAAAACCTACCGCCATCGGGATGAAGCCGAGGACGAAAATAAGTGCCGGATTGGTGACGAACGACATGAAAAAGCGCGAAAAAAGCAGGAAGAAAATGCTGATGAGGAGCGTTTTTCTAATGCCTATCGTGTCAACGACGGCGCCTGTCAGCATGCCGATGATCGAAAGGAGTATCGACCACACCATGATGTATGATCCAGCGCCGAGATCGCTTATCCCGCAGTCTGCCGTGAGCCAGAGCGTGAGAGTGAGGTTCATCGCCATGTAGGCGGTGTATTCGATTATGTTGTAAATGAAAAGAAGCCACATGTCGCGCGGACTTTTGCGCAGACCTTTCGCGTAGCTCCAAATAATTCCGGCAAATGCCAGAACGGCACCTGCTCCTAAAGAATAAGTAATAAAATCAACAACTTGCAAATCTTATTTTCCTCCTCTTACACACATTGCATTGTATGAACTGGTTTTCGTTGCAGGAGCTGTAAGACCTGTTTTCGTTGCCATTTTCCAAGCTGATGTTGAAGAGCTTGTCGCATTTTTGGGAGTCTTTGAAGTCGAACTCCAGAGAGTGATACTGTCAATATCCGGAAAAACCGTTGCAGGAGAATATTTTGCGTAATCCATGATGGAAATAAGTTCGTTGATGTTGGGAAGTCTCCAGTCTGTATTGCCTCCGAAAGTGAGGTTTTCGCAGTATTCAAGTGCTTCGAGCCATTTCTTTCCAGTTGCATTCGATTTTGTCCACTGAAGTCCGCTTGCCGTATCTGTGATTACCAGACCTCCATCGATCTGTTCTTCATTGAAAACGATTGTTCCTTTTCTGAAAACTTCGCCTCTGACGCATACGGCGTAATTGGTTTTGGTCTCAGCATAGTCGTTGATTCCTGTCATAGTGTTCGGAGAGAAGTTTATTCCGAGACGGGATACCGTGCTGGAACCTGAAGCATAGAGAGTGTTCGACCAGAAAGCACCGCTCGTCGGGAAATCGGGGAAAACTGACTCATCGACGAAATTGTAGAAAGAGTAATCGATTATTGTTGCAAGTTCCTGAATCTCCGGAAGTCTCCAATCTGAGTAGCCGCCGTATTCAAGACCTTCGCAGTAGCTTACCGCTTCTTCAAATGTCGCAAGCGTGCCGTTATAGGTTTTCTGCCATTCAAGACCAGTGTTGCTGTCGATGTTGGTCGGATTCGTGTTCGTGCCGCCGGTTGTGAAGTTTCTTGCCGCACATGTGTCTGTACGCTGTGCATCCTGTCCGAAATATCCCGATTCAGGGTCGCTGCCGCACTCTTCGAGCGGTTTGTTGTCGGTTCCGTAGCAGAGAGTCTGACCTGTGCAGGAAAGAGTGTAGGATTCCTGTACCAATTCGGGCTCTTCAGTCGGCTCCTCAGTGGGTTCTTCGGTCGGTTCCTCCGTAGGTTCTTCCGTTGGTTCACCGGTGGGTTCTTCTGTCGGATCAGTTGTCGGTTCTACAGGTGTCGAACCGGTTTCGACAAGTATGAAAGCGTAGCTTGAGAAGTGTCCTGCATTCATCATGATCGGGTCTCCTGCCATAATCGGGTCACCGCCCATGATCGGGTCGCCCGCCATGATGGGATCTCCTGCCATGATCGGGTCGCCGCCCATGATCGGATCGCCGCCTGCTTCGCGGTGAGACCACTTCGTTCCTGCGAGGAATGCCGGAACTACAGCCATATTTTCGGGAACAGTCGTATAGGTCGAGTCGATAGTGAGCGTGATAGTTACATCTTTGTTGAAAACAAGGCCTGACGGCTCGAAAGTTACGACCTTTGAAACTAGTTTGTCTTCATCCGGAAAACTCTTTTTCTCAAAAAGGGTCATCGTGATCTCGGTGTCTTCATCAATAGCGCCAGCCGGGATCTCGATCTTAGCGGTGCCGTCTTCAGTGACGATCGTTCCGCCGTCTGTTGCCGAAACGGTCATTTTTGCAGAGGTGATCTGCTGTTTTTCACCGTTGTTTTCAGGCTCTTTCTCTTTTTTGCTGCTTCCGCATGCAGTCAGAACAAGGATCAAAACCATAGAAATTGAAATCAAGAACTTTTTCATTTTCTCCTCCACTAAAAAAATAACGCAAAATTATAGTGAGAAGCTGTTTTAAATCAAGAAGAGCACAATCATAAGTGCTCCCCTAAGCTAGGGGAGCTGTCGCAAAGCGACTGTGGAGTGTGTTGCATTTTTTGCGTCTGTCTTATTTGCAATCTTCCGAATAAAAACTATACTTTCCCTCGTTTTTTGCGGAGTCTGAAATGACAAAATATTTAAAAATTATCGCACTTTTTCTGACTTTTCTTCTTGTTTCCTGCTCGTCATCGAAATCGCAGAATGATTCCGACACTGTTCCTAATTCCGACACTGACACTCATGATTCAGAAACTGTTGAAGATGATTCTGACATTCAAGATCCGGAAATCGTTGATGATTCAGATGAAGTGCCGGGTCAAGACAGCGATTCCGATACCTCTGAAAAGGTCGAATGTCTTGATCTGCGCTACAACGAAAACACGATTAAAACTCCGTTTCCCTTCAAAGATGAAAACGGCAAGCCGACTTTCTGCCGCCCCGGCTGCGACACCCCGACTGAAAACGATCCGCAGTGCGTCCGCAACATCTGGGAATGGCAGAATTGGGAAAGTTATCAGCGTTACCTTGCGGAACAGGAAAAAGATCCACAACAAACAAAAGAGCGTGAATGTTATCCGTGGCCATGTGTTTTACCTGATATGCATGCAAAAACAAAAGAAACTTTGGACGCTTTTATCAGCAGCTGCGACAGATTGCTAACGGTTAATAATTTTACTGTAGGTATGGGAACTGTTTGGACTCACGGAATGTATGACGGTGTTGCAGGAATGGATTTTGGTTATCATTTCGGTGTTATACTCGAATATGATCCTGAAAAAGATAAATACAAAATTTTGGGACAAAATCGCTATCTTGCATTCAACGAAGGCCGCTATATTTTTGAGGTTTATGACCGTGTTCCAATTGAGAATCCAGACACTTACAAAACTTTTACAGTTTCTGTATTGCGGACAGAAAACGGTTATTACTACGAGTTGATCCGCGATAATTACGGTTACAAAGACAGATTGAATATGCCGCCGTTTGCCGGAAAGAACTGGGCATTATTGCGTTTGAGTAGCGATAAAACGATGTATTCTTCTTCAAAAGATTGGGAATGGCATGAACTTTCAGGAATCAACAACTATGCAGGAGAAGGTAATATTGTCGGAGACCACCTGACTTTCATTACAAACAACCGCGAGCTTTATTATTGCGATCTGCGGAAATATCCGAAACACATTGACGAGTGCTTCAAATTGAACAGAAAAAACGAATCTGGAGAAGAAGAGCTTGGTCACAGTCCGAGAATTGATTTGGAAAACGAATACCGTGTTGTCTACAATATTCATGGAAAACCGAAATTCGTCGAAGTAGATCTGAAAGATTTAGAAAATCCAAAATACACTGAATATGAAACAGAAAAAAATAGGGTTTCTGCTTTTGGATGGGAAATGGATATGTTATTGGGAAACAGAGCTTCGTATCAGGAATTCTTCACTTTATCAGATGGAACAGTTGATGTCATCGGCTGTTTCTACCGTTTTGACAAGAAAAAGACTTATTGCCCTGTAGACAAAACGACTTCAACATTACCTGACAGCATAATGGGCTACAATGTCTTTTGGGGGAAATGGCATTTATGGAAAGAAATTGCAGCCACAGATGCAATAATGCGTGACTGGGAATGTTATTGCAATGAAACAGGTGTATGCCCGCTTGAGGAATAAAATGCAATACACGCCCGTAAATACCACACACGCCCTCGCCCTGCGGGCACCGGATCAACTTGCCACTGGCAACTTGATTCTAGCTTAGAGGGAGAATAGATAGAGAGGAATCATGCTACTCGACGAATTCATTCCGGTAGATAAAAGCTCGGCGATAAGGGCATTTCTTTTTTCGCTTCTGACTGATGATGATGTCGAAGTGATCTGCGGCAGCGTGCTTCCTGAAGATGTGCTTTCAGCTCTCAACTGCTTGAATTTATTAGGTAAAGTTGTAAAACAAAATGGCGGTGTTTTCAAAATCTCAGGGAAAACGAAAAAGCCGACGGGTCCGATCGACTGCGGAAATTCGGCGACGATGATGCACATTCTGATGGGGATTTCGGTTTATCTCGGAGATGATTTTGAACTCACAGGTGACAAATCCTTAATGTCGCGTAATCACAGCGATTTTTCTGAGGCTGCAAAACTTTATCACGGAAATTTTGTTGAAACAACTCTCACGAAAGAGAGTGCCCAGCTCAAGTCTTTTCACCTCATCTCGATGCTGAAATCAGGCGGGAGAGTTCATTTTAAGAGCAGGACACGGCGCAATACCGAAGATCTTCTTGCAAAAACGGGAGCAGAGATAGTTGAAAAACCTAACTCCGTTGAAGTTTCTCCGGTCGGGCGTCTGCACGGCTATTCAGTTGAAATAAAACTTGATCCCTCGTCTGCTTTTGTTTCCGCATGTGCCGCTTTGATCTTCGGCAAATCTTTTGAAATTTCAGATATTTATAAAGATGATTCAAGAATGACGACTTTTCTGTTGCTTCAGAATGCCGGATTTGACATACAAATTGAGGACGAGGGTGATTCTTTCAAAGTTTCGGGAAGTCCGCTTTGCAAAGAAGCGCACGACATAAATGTTAAAGAAAATCAAGTTGCTGAAATCATTGATGAAATACCTTTTGTTGCCTTCATTGTGGCACGAATTGGAAAAACATTCACAGTAAAAAATGCATCGTGGCTCAGAAACAAGGAGAGCGACCGCATAAGCGAGAGCGTAAAGAGGTTTTCTCTTACGTTTGAAACTGAGGAATTCGCCGACGGTTTCAGCGTTTCTGGTGTGACAAAACACGCTTTGAAAGGCGATATTCCGCACAGTTTTGATCACAGAATGGAGATGCTTTCAAGTCTGATAGCTATTGATAGCGGCTATTATTTTAAAATGAATGACTCCTATAAAATTTCATTTCCAAAATTTTACGAACTTTTTAAATATTTAAAAAATGACTAATGAAATCAAAGAATTAAGAAAAGAGCTCGATTCGCTTGACGACAGAATTTCCGAGTTTATTCAGAGAAGAGTAGAAATCGGAAAAAAGATCGTGAAACTGAAAAAAGAAGCTGGGATTTCCAAAGACGATCTGAGCCGCGAAAAAGAGATCATTGAGCGGATAACTGCTGGAAAAAGTGAGATCGCAGACCTTTTGAAAGAAATCTACGGGAGAATCTTTGATTGGGTGAAAAATCACTAACTAAGGGAAAATATTTAAGAAAACTTGAATTTCTGATTATAGTTCTCATCTCGTTTTCCCTCTATTTTCTGCTTAAGGAAACTCCTCAAAAAGAAGAAATTCCGAAGATTCCCGAACCGGAAACTACAGCTCCTCAAATCGAGCCGGAAAAACCTGAAAGTGAAGAAAAAATTTCAGTTTATTTCGATAGAGAAGTTCAGGAAATAGTTGAAAAAATGATAAAAAGCGCCGGAAAAACGATAGACGCGGCGACTTACACATATTCAAAAAACGAAGTGACTGCTCTCCTTGAAAAACGGGCTTCAGAAGGGGTGAAAGTGCGTCTTGCTGCGGGGAAAAACAAGGATAAAACTCTTCCGTCGTTCGATTTTTCGCTCGCAAAAACGGATAAAGGGATCTATCACCCTAAATTTTTCGTTTTTGATGATAAGGATGTGCTGATTCTTTCTGCAAATATCTCTTCTTCGGTTGACGCTTCAAATAATGCCGTGCTTTTCAGAAATGTTCCCGATGCTGCTGCAATACTGAAAGCAGAGATTGACGATGTTTTTGCTGGAAAAATAGAAAAAAGATGCGCTGACGGGTGCATTACAGAAATCGGAACCATAATTTTCAATCCCGGAAAGGGTTGCGTCAAAGTCCGCGACGAATTTCTTGCCGCAGAAAAGTCGATAAAAGGAGCTGTTTACACTGTGACTCAGAAAAATCCGCTTATAACTGGACTTAAAAAAGCGGTGAAAAGCGGCATACAAACGCAGCTGATTATTGACAACTGGCGCGGAGACGACGGAAAAATCGTAAACAAGAAAGCTGCCGCATACCTTGAAAGTATCGGAGTAAACCTGAAATACGACGAGCAGGAAAGCACCGACAACCGTCTTTTTCATCACAAATTCGCAGAAATTGACGGCATTACGGCAATTTTCGGATCGATGAACTGGACAGCTTCGGCATGTTACCGGAACCGCGAGATAATAGTCATTTCGAAAGATCAGACAGTCGCCTCATCTTTCGAGGAATATTTCGACAACTTCTAAAATTGAGTTTTTCCGGAATTTTTGTTCAGCCGATTTCTTTGTAAAAATTTTCAAACAATATAAAGTGCTCTGTTTTTGTGAATCGAAGGAGGAAAAAATGAAGTCGGCGATCAAAGAACTTAAACCGAAAGATTTGAGATACTATCCGGAACTTGCCAAATACAAAGGCAAAACAACCAAAGATATCAAGCCGGTTTCCCTGTTTTCATTCCAGAAAAGAGGGTTCGAGGCACTTGATTTCGGTATGGATGTCAGCAAAAAAGGATTCAATATTTACGTTGCCGGAGATCCGGGAAGCGGAAAAACTTCGAATGTAAGAAAGTATATTGAGGATATGGCAAAGCATCTGCCTGTTCCTGACGATCTGCTTTATGTCTACAACTTCGAAGACTACGATTCGCCGAATATGCTTTTCATGAAGGCTGGAAGCGGCGAAAAGTTCATAAAGGATATGGACGAACTTCTGGAAGGCTTCATCGAGCAGATTCCGAGACAGATGGAAAGCGAGAATTTCGAAAGCCTTCGTGCCGAAGTCGCCCAGACATACCGCGATGCGATGCAGAAAAGCTACAATGAACTTGAAGCGGAGGCTGCAAAACTCGATTTCGCACTGAGTTCGACTGAAAACGGTCTGGTTCTGAATCCGATAGTTGACGGAAAACCGATAGGCAAGGAGCAGTACGAATCTTTAAGCGACAGCGAAAAGGAAAAAATCAGGCAGAACGAAAGCGCGCTTCAGGAAAAACTTATCGCTTACTTTCATCAGGACAGAAAAACCGAAAAGGAATACAAGGAAAAGATGAACGAGCTTCAGCGCACTACGGTCAAAAAGATAATTTCCGAGCCGCTGAACGACCTTTCGAGAAAATACGGCAAAAACGAAGGAATCAGAGAATATCTCGATTCGATTGCTGAGTTTACGGTCAACAACTACACCGATTTTTTCACTTATCGCGATTTCCTCGAAGGGAAAGTCGATCCTATGAAGACGCTTATTCCCGATTTCAAGGAATACAAGGTCAATCTGCTCATCAACAACAAGGATCTGAAAGGTGCGCCTGTAATTTACGAGACGAACCCGACTTTCCAGAACATCATCGGTTACTTTGAATATGAAGAAAACCACAATTCGCTTTTTACTGATTTCACGAGGTTGAAACCTGGCGCTCTGCACCGCGCAAACGGCGGATTTCTTATAATCCAGGCGGACGACATTCTGAAAAACTACTACGCATGGACTGCTTTAAAACGCGCTGTCCGCAACAGATTCATAAAAATCGAGGATATGGATGCCGATTTCAAATACCGCGTGATAACGGCACCGAATCCGGAACCTGTTCCGCTTGAAATCAAGGTCGTCCTCATCGGCGATGAAGAGATTTACCATCTTCTTTACGAGCGTGATCCCGAGTTCAGGCGCATTTTCAAAGTCAAAGCCGACTTTGAATCGGTTGTCGATGTCAATGCAGCAACGACCGATACTCTCATCGGCTTCATTTCGAGGATCGTAAACGATGACTGCGAACTTCCGTTCGATCTTTCGGCAATAAGAAGGATTCTTTTCTACAGTTCGCGCCGTGCCGAAGATCAGACAAAATACAGAGTCCATGCAAGCGATATAGTTGAAATCATTGTCGAAGCTGTTTACTGGGCACAGCGCAAAAACAAAAAAGTTGTTTCCGAGGACATGGTTATCACAGCAATAGAAAGCCGTGAAAAAAGATACGACAGATTCCGCGAGCACTACTTTGAATCGATAAAGAAAGGAACGATCCTGATTGATGTCAAAGGGGCGAAAGTAGGGCAAATCAACGGCCTTGCGGTCTATCAGATAGGCGATTTCAGCTTCGGTATCCCGTCGAGAATAACGGCGAAGGCTTTTGCAGGTCAGCGTGAGATCGTAAACATCGAGCGCGAAGCGATGCTTTCAGGTGCTATACACGATAAAGGTTCAATGATTCTGGCAGGTTATTTGGGCGGCCTCTTTGCTGTTAAAAAGCCGCTTTCGTTCTCGGCATCAATTGCGTTCGAGCAGAGTTACGGCGGAGTCGACGGCGACAGTGCAAGTTCGACAGAGCTTTATGCACTCATGTCGGCTCTGGGCGATGTTCCTATAAAGCAGTCGATTGCAGTCACCGGTTCGATCAACCAGATGGGAGAGATCCAGCCTATCGGCGGCGTAAACGAAAAAATAGAAGGTTTCTTTGAAATCTGCAACCTCCGCGGACTTACCGGCGATCAGGGAGTCATGATCCCGATCCAGAATGTTGCAAACCTCAACTTGAGCGATGAAGTTGTAAAAGCAGTAGAAAACGGCAAATTCCACATCTACGCAATCAAAAACGTTCTCGAAGGAATCGAGATTCTGACAGGTGTTCCGGCGGGAACGAGAGGAAAAGACGGCAAATTCACGAAAGGTTCGGTCTTTGCAAAAATAGACGCAAAACTTGAAGCACTCAGAGGAGACGGAGAGAAATAATGTCAACAGTAAATATCAGCTACAAACCGGAAAAACCGGAAGAATATGTCTGGAACTGGATAGATGAAAACCTTGAAAAAATGGTGAAAAGGAAAGTTCCGACCGAAGATATCAGGCTTTTTGTCGACAAATCGAGGCAAATTGTTGAATTTAAAGGAAAAACAATTGCCGGACTTATGACTTTCAAAGACGGTGTGATCGATATAAATATCGAAATCCCGCTCCTTTACAGAATGTTCGGTCAAACGATCAGAACTTCGATTCTTGATATACTTAAATCTATATAATTCGGGAGTTTGAAATGAAAAAAAATCTTAAAATCATTCCTGTTTTTTTGTTTCTGGCGGCTCTTTTTCTTGCTGTTTCCTGCGGCGAATCTGAAAAGAAGCCCGATCCGCTTGAAATCACTCACAAAGTTCTGCTTGAAACGAGCGAAGGAAACATCACGCTCGGTCTTTACGGCAACGGAATGCCTGGCACTGTCGAAAATTTCATCGGCTATGTTGACCGCGGTTTCTACAACGGTCTCATTTTTCACAGAGTTGTCAAAGGTTTCGTGATTCAGGGCGGCGGACTTGATGAAAATCTGAACGAAAAAGAGACTCGTGCACCTATAAAACTCGAAATGCCGCCGAGTGCCGAAGTTAAGGACGAAAACGGCAAAGTCACGGGCAGAAAACTTCTTATAAGCCACGACAAATACACTCTCGCAATGGCTAGAAGACGCGATCCCGACAGTGCTGCAAGCCAGTTCTACATCACTTTGGAAGCAACTCACAACCTCGATCCGAATCCGAGTTTTGACCAGCCGAACGGCTATGCTCCTTTCGGAAAAGTTCTCGAAGGCTTTGAAGTCGTTGACAAAATCGGTGCAAAACCTGTAACGAATAAAAACATGTATCAGGGCGTTCCGGTCGAAAACGTAAAGATCGTTAAAATGAGCGTCGTTGCAAGACCACAGCCGAAGGAGAAGAAATAATGAAACTTGAAGTTTACCGCGAGGTGCAGTTTTCTTCGGCGCACCGGCTCAGAAACTACCACGGAAAATGCGAGAATATGCACGGTCACAACTGGCGTGTACGCCTTTTCGTAACAAGAAATCAGCTTGACGAGACGGGTTTCGTCATGGATTTCAAGGTTCTTGATGCCGTTTTAAAGAAAATCATGGAACTTCTTGACCATAAGGACTTGAATTCATTGAAAGAATTTGAAACAGTCAATCCGACTGCCGAAAACATCGCTCTTCTTATTTTCAGACTTGCCGAACAAGAGATTTCAGCAATCGACAAAGAAGTAAAAGTGTCAAAAGTGAGTGTCTGGGAAAGTGATAAATCATGTGCAATAGTCGAGGCGTAAAGTGAATTTAAGACAGAATGCGGCGGCAGTGATCGAAAACAGTGAAGGGCTGATTCTGGCATGCGAAAGGCGCAATATCAGAGGCGCGTGGCAGGTTCCGCAGGGCGGGATCGACGAAGACGAAGGCGCGGAAGATGCAGTGCTGCGCGAAGTCAGAGAAGAGACGGGGATAGAGAGTAAATTCCTTAAAATCATTGCAAAATCTTCAAAGGTTTCGTACCTTTTCCCGCGCTCGGTAAGCTGGAAAACAAATAAAGGAAAATATGACGGTCAGGAACAGGTTTATTTCCATCTTAAAATCGCAGATTCGGGCTGGAAACTCGCTGAAGAGACCGAAGAATTCGTCGCCTTTGAATGGATCACGAAGCGTGAGATGATAGAGCGCATAGTTCCTTTCAAAAAAGATTGCTACATCAAGGCTTTTAAAGAGCTTTTCGGAGAAGATTATGAAAACTGAAAAAATAGAAAAACTTCTTGAAGTCATGCGGACTCTCCGCGGAGAGCACGGCTGTCCGTGGGACAGGGAACAGACGATCCAGAGTTTGAGACCTTACATCATCGAAGAGGCGTTTGAGACGGTCGAAGCGCTTGACGAATTCGATAGAGACAAACCAGACACACTTGCCGAACTCAAAAAAGAGCTCGGAGATCTTCTTCTGCAGGTCGTTTTCGTTTCGCAGATAGCAAGCGAAGAAGGACTTTTCTGCTTCGAAGACGTAGCAGAAGCGATTACTGCTAAACTCATAACCCGTCACCCGCATGTTTTCGGAGACGAAAAAGTTGCCGACAGCGCGGAAGTGCTTAAAAACTGGAACCTCATCAAGAAAAACAAGGAAAGCCGCAAACATCTGCTCGACGGAATTCCGAAGTCGATGCCTTCGGTCCTGATTTCGCAAAGATATGCATCGCGCGCCGCAAGTGTCGGATTTGACTGGAAAAACGCTGAAGATACATGGAAAAAAGTCGAGGAAGAGAAAACAGAACTTGTCGAAGCAGTCCAGCAGGGAGAGGCTGACCATATCGAAGAAGAGTTCGGCGATCTCATGTTCGCACTTGTCAACTACGGAAGAAAACTCGGGCTCGACAGCGAAAAAGCACTCAAAAGATGCGCAGGAAAGTTCAAAGCACGTTTCGATGAGATGGAAAACATCGACCCGACCTTCGTCGAAGGCGGCAAACCGCTCGAAGAACTTGAAGAGTTGTGGCTCAAAGCGAAAGAAAATCTGAAAAAGTAAATCTGCTTTATTTTAATTTTGTAGCGGAAACGGCAAGTTCATTGCCTTCATAAGAGCATTTCGGCGGTTCTTTGCTGAATACGAGAAATTCGGCAGGGTAGAGGTCGAGGGCTCTCGCCATGCGGTTTATGAGGTCTATCGTAGCGGCACTTCTTCCGTTTTCGACTTCCGAAATATATGCGCGGTCGATTCCGCTGAGACGGGAAAGATCCCATTGAGACATTTTTCTGAATTTTCTCAAAAACTTTAACCTTTTTCCGAATTCAGCACGAATTTCAGCATTTGTCACGATATTTGACCTCAATAAGCAAAAAAATCGCAGGCATTATAATAATCCGTTTCCGGATGTCAAAGAGTTTCAGCATGATAACGCCGCAAAAATACAAAAGAAATCGCGAGTTCGAGATAATTGAACTTCTTCTTGTGTAAAGCAAATCGACCGTCATATTATTGTAATGTTGCCAACCGAATTTTTTAACAAAATTTTGTTGTATAAATCCAACAAAAATGATATATGAAAGCGACTTTTGCAGTTTCGATATTGAAGTGAAAGTGCTGTTTTTAAGGAGGGAGACCTTGGCACGGAAAAAAGGTGCAGCCGAAAATAAGTCAAGTTCGGAAGTTTCAAGAAATTTTATCGACCGAGGCGACTATATTGAAGTGGTGCCGCCCTTGGGCACGATCAGGATGATTCAAAAAGGAAGTGCCGAAACCCCGATGAACTGGCATGATGCAATGGAATACGCAAAAAATCTGAAATTGGGAGGCTTCACTGACTGGCACATTCCTACGATCGAAGAACTCAAAACAATTTATAAAATACAGAAAATCTGCGGGATCGACAAGTCGGACGAATTCTGGTTCTGGTCATCGTCAGATTCTCAGAAAGATCCGGATTCTGCATCCTGCATCGGGTTTTTTAAAGGTAAAAATGACTGTAATAATAAAATCAAAAACTTAGGTGATATTAGGTGCGTCAGGTAAGTATTTTTCTATTTACCTAAAGATTTCAAACGTTTCTCCTTTTAAAGAAATTTTGTTGACTATATCCAACAAAAATGTAAAAAGAAGAGTTTTTTTGTTTAGGTTTTTTTTACTAACTTTTTTTAAGGAGAGAAAGATGAAAAAATTCATGTTCGTATCAATGATGGTTTTCGTATTCTTTATGGCGGCATGTGCGTCACAGCAGAAGGTTTCGCAATCAGCAGCTGGACAGCAGGGAGAAGACGAAGAGAGTTGGGATGAAGAGACCATAAGCATTCCTTGTTTTGTGGCTGATGCAGATACCGACTTCTTTTCTTGCACGCAGATTGTTACAACGACAAAGGCTAGACGCGGTGATGCTATAACATTTGCCCGTCAACATGCACAAGACGACTGTGCCCAGAAAGCAAAGCATGCTGTTCAGGGATTGATGACAAGCTATAGAAACAACTACGGCAATAATAAGGGTGATGATATTGCATCTAAAATGGAGAACGGATTTAATCACATTATAGATACAATGTTGGGAGAGACAAAAGACGCTTGTCTTCAGCAATCGAAAAAAGCTGATAAATATGGCAGAGGAACCATATATCTGCAAATTAAAATTTCCAGAGATAAACTTGCAGATGCTTTAGCTGATGCAGCTCCGGATATGGTTTCTGAAGAAGAGAAAGAAAAACTCGATTTCCAACATCATAATTTCAAGAAAGAGATGAAAGAAGCTCTCAGCAATTATAAAACGGAAAAAGCTGGAGAACAGGCTAAACACGCTAAAGAGAATACTCAGGTATTCGAATAAAAAGGAGTCATAAATGAAACTTTGCTTTAAGGCATTGCTTTTTCTGAGTCTCATTTCTTTTGCAATAATTGTTTCCGCTCAAGAATGTATTTCTGAAAAAGCTGAAATCCCGGAATGGACTAAAGGCAGAACTTGGCGCGGTCAGAAATCAATCATAACAGTTGTTAAAGGTATTGGAATCAATCATAAAGATGCAAAAAAAAATGCGGAAATCGAGATAGGAAAGGCTGCTGCCAGTTTTATCGGGCTTGATTGTATAGTTAAAGACGGCAAACTGACTTCTTGTGATGATGCTACATACAGAACTGTGGCTTATCAGACATTGCGTGAATCGGAGCCTATAGTAACAGTAAGAAAAAGAGACGGCAGGTGTGTGAATGAATATACGGTATATATTATGGTCCAACTGCCGAAAGACCTCGGCAAATCGGAATTGTTTGATGAGGTATATGACTCTGATGAGTATCCATTTTCCGGTCGTGTTTTTGTTCCAGGTATGGCGCAAATATATAAAGGTCAAAAAGTTAAGGGCGGTTTGTTCATCGGCGGAGAAGTTCTTTTTATCGGCGGAATTGTTGCATCGTTCAGCATGAAATCTTATTACAAAAGCAAAATTAATTCTACGCACGATACAGGCCAAAAAAAGAGTTATACCGACTGGTCAAATTACGCCGGTTATGCAGGTTGGGGTTTCGTAGGTGCTGCCGCCGCACTCTACATAGCAAACATTATTGACGGTATAGTGTCTCCGGGAAAACCTGCTCTGTTTGACAAAAACGGCAAAAAAATTGTTTTTGCTCCAAGCGCTACGCCCTATTCATTCGGTCTTGCCATGAATCTTAATTTTTAGAGGTTTTGAACGATGAAAAAACTTATTTTTTGTTTTGCTGCTCTTGCATTTTTCGTTTCGTGCGAACCCGCCGTAAGTTCCAGCAATTTTTCGCGCATTACAGGACAGGTCATAGATCTTGACACCCACGATGCGATCGAGGGAGCAAGCGTCAATCTGAGTCCTAGCGGCAAAAGCACATTTACCGGCAGTGACGGCTATTTCGATTTTTCTGATCTGGATGTCCAGCAGTACACCGTTACTGTCTCGAAAACCGGTTACTCTACCAACCGCAAGACTGTAAAACCTGTTGCAGGAGAAACTGAAAACATCACGATAACACTCAAAAAAACAGAGTGAAACCGCGAGTTTTCTAACAGAAAAGACTGATCCGATTCTTGGTTTTCCGCCGCTTTTTTAAAGAAGCGGCGGAAGTTTTTTATTTAGGCATGTTCTTTGTTCGGGTCAAAGAGACGTTTTCTAAAATGTCTCACAAGGAATTTGTTATGGAGAAAAGAAAAATGAAAAAATCAATCATTTCAATGCTTTTGGTTTTCGCAGCTCTTGCATTTTTAGTCAGTTGCGGCGGTTCGGAAGGATCTGGTGACGGTGAAGCAAGTGATTCCCGCGGTATTTACGGTCATGTAACAGATTATGATACAGGAGATGATGTGGCGAATGCAAATGTTCAGCTTCGTCCAAGCGGTGAAACTGCTCTAACTGGTTCTGACGGTATGTTCGAGTTCAGAAATATAAATCCTGGAGACTATTCACTGACAGTTTCTAAAGCCGGATACAGAGATCTTATTGATGATTATGTAATTACAGTTGAAAACAAAATGGTGCGCCGTGATGTCCAGATTGCCAATAAGTGTGCAAAAAATCATTGCGGTACTCATGGTACCTGTGAGGCAAGGACTGTTGACGATAATTACAACTGCATTTGTGATGATGGTTATTTTAATGAAGGTTATATGTCGAGTGGTAAATGTGTCTCTCCGTGCGATTCCAATCCTTGCGGAAATGAAGTTTGTATTGCAACAGAGTATGACGAATATGAATGCGGAGCTGTTTTTCCAGAATGTGGTGCCAGTAACAAAACTCCTTGCAAGTACGACGGCTACATTTGGTCGGCACGTGCACGTCAGGATTTGGATTGGAACTCTGCAATGACTTATTGTGACGAACTTTCAGAAGGCGGTTATTCTGATTGGAGTCTGCCTTCTGCAGATGTCTTGGACACGCTTAACAGATATGGTGCTTCGGGTAATATTTTTGGCGAGGACGATGGCTATTGGTCTTCTTCCTCATGCGATCAAGGTGCGATCTCGTTATATTTTTATAACCATGGTCAGGATTGCGATGCTGTTACGGAAAGTTATTCCGTCCGCTGTGTCAGATGGTAATTGAATAAATTTTAGGAGCTTTTCAATGAAACAAACACTATCGATTTTAACTGCAGTTTTCGCGGTTTTTGCATTTCTGGTCAGTTGCGGCGGTTCGGAAGGATCCGGCAACGGCGGTTCAGGTAGCAACGATTCTGGGGAAACAGGTTCGATTTACGGTATTGTTACCGACAAGGCAACCGGTGAATCCATAATCAATGCAGGAGTTGAACTTCAGCCAACAGGCTTGAAAACGGTTACAGGCAGTGACGGTCAGTTTGAGTTCAATGAAGTTGCAGCCGGCACTTACACTCTGTTTGTGACAAAAACAGGTTTCAGCGACAACAGCAGTTCCATCACTGTAGAATCCGGTAAACAAGCAAAAGGCGATGTTCAGCTGGAAAAACTTCCGGCAGCACTGAGAATCGTCGATGATAACGGAAAAGACATTTCCGAGCTTGATTTCGGAGAGAAACTTTCCGATGTTTCGCGTCAATTCAACATCTTCAACGACGGATATGAAAAACTTGAGTGGGAAATTTCATTTTCCGCCAACTGGATTGCATCTCTCAGCAAAGAGTCGGGCGAACTTAAAGAGGGCGGCACTCAGGGTGTCATCGTGAACATCGACCGAAGCCTTTTGGAAAGCGGTGAAAATGTAACGACGATTCATGTCACATCCAATGACGGCAACAAGCAGCTCAAGGTTAAGGCGACAAACGCCACGGTTCTTCCGACACTAAACACTTTGGAGACAACGAATATCACTTCTTCCACCGCAGTTTTGAATGCCGAGATATTGACGAAGGGCGTTCCGAGCTATAGCGAGCGCGGTTTTGTGTATGCACTTGAGTCGAATCCGACACTTGAAAACACGATCGCACAGCTTACGGCTAAAGTCACGGAAGAAAATCTTTATTCCGCGACAGTAACAGGGCTTGAGCTCGGTGAAGAATACTATGTCAGAGGTTATGCGATAAATGAAGCGGGAGTTGCTTACAGCACGAATGTCGTAACTTTCAAACCTCATCAAAGTCTTCCGGAACTGACGACCGAACATCCTACAAATATCAGTTTCGGCAGCGGAACAGCTACATTCAACGGAACAATAGTAAGTATCGGCGATCCTGCCTATACCGAACGTGGTTTTGTTTGGGGGCACGATCACAACCCGGCAGTGGAAGACGACAACAAAAAAGAAGTGACCGGCAACGGAGAGGGAGCTTTTTCCATCAAAGTCACGGAACTTGAGATAAACACGATTTATTACATTCGTGCTTATGCAATAAGCGAGGCGGGAATTGGTTACGGAAATGAAGTAAAATTGGAGTTTAATGCAGAAAAACCAATAGTTCAGACCAAAGAACCAACAAATATAAGCATAAGCGGTGGAACTGCTACTTTGAACGGTGCAATAGAGAGTGTGGGAGATCCGGCATATACTGAACGCGGCTTTGTATATGGGACTGTTCACAATCCTACGGTACAAGATGACACAAAGAAAGTTGCCACAGGCACAGGAACAGGCGATTTTTCTGTGAATGTAAGTGAACTAGAAATGAATAAAATCTATTATGTTCGCGCCTATGCGCTGAGCAGTCAAAGCATATCTTACGGCAATGAAGTTACGTTAGATTTCAGCAAGGTTCTTCCTGTTGTAACAACTCAGGAAGTGTCTGATATTGATGATACGACCGCGACATTCAACGGTACGATAGAAAGCATTGGTGATCCGGCTTACACCGAGCGCGGATTTATTTATGGAAAGATGCAGGTTCCGACCCTTGATGAGGAGGGAGTTCTTACGGTAAGTGCATCCGGAACAGGAACGGGTTCTTATGCACGCACAGTCAGCGATCTCGAAACTGGAGCGACCTATTATGTCAGAGCTTATACAAAAGTCGGGACACTTATGGTTTACGGAAATATTGTTAGTTTTGTAGCACAACTTCCGCCTTATGTCATTCTTGAATCACGTGGTCTGATAGTTGCGCGGGAAGATGCAAACGGAGGAGTTGGGAGTTCCTGGTTTACTGCACTGGATATATGCAACTATTCCTTTTTAGCAGGTCAAACCGACTGGCGTCTTCCTACGAAAGAGGAACTTTTAATTGTTTATAACAACAGAAATTTGATAGGCAGTTTTAAAGACGGCTATTATTGGTCTTCTACCACCTATGGTAGTGATGGTGTGTTCGTCGATTTCTCGAATGGAGATAATGGTTTTACCACTAAGGCTTCATTAAACAATGTCCGTTGTGTAAGAACTGCGGATTAGGGGAAAGTTGTGTAAGATAACTCAAATAAAAGGATGGCAACGGATGAAAAATACAGGTTTTTAACATTTTATAATTTGATTGATGGAGAGAGATATGACAGAAAATCATGTTTCAAATTTTATTATTGTTCCAAAAAATGAAGACTATCCAAACCCGCAAGATCTAAGAAATACCATTTTTAATGATGATGGAAGTCCAGATGTAGATGAAATCACAATAAAATACGGTATGGTAAATATTAAGATAAAAAAGGCTCCGACAGAAGACGGTATGGCGATAGTAATATATCACGGCTCATCTCTTGTCGATGCACCGCACAGACCTGTAAAATATCAAGACGAAGTAAAAGCTTCGAACGATAAAATTCTTTTCTATGAATTTAAACCTAAAGAAAAAATTTTGAACAAAGACAAATTCGAAGAGTATAGAAACATTTTAAAATATGAAATTACTGGTCCTGATAACGAACCACTTTTTTTTATTGGAGATGTCATTGTCAGCCGCAAATTACAAGAGGGAAATATAGGGCTTCACATTCCTTATTACGCAAAATATATGATGGTTAATATTGATATTTCAGATGCTCAATTTATTAAAAACGGCAAGGCGACTTTTATTAATAGTGATAGCGAAAATCTTCCATCAATAACGCAGACATTCAACGAGTTAAGCAAGACTTATTCCCTCTCGATAAAAAATGTCCCCAGAAGTGATCTAATTTTTACATGGAAAAATCAGGACAAAGAAAATGAATAATTGGTATGAATGGGTTTTTAATGGCATTGGGACATCGATTTTAACTGGTGTTGTTGGATTGATTTTGGGTGGAATATTTGGTTATAAAATAGGGGTAAACATAACTGTAAAAAAAACAACGATGATACAAAAAACAAATGGGGATGGTACACATTCAACACAAGTCGGAGAGATAAATGTTAAATAAAACAGAAGAAAATCAAATAGTGATTGGAGACAATTCGCATCAAATACAAGCTGAAATAATCAATATTTATCAAGGAATTTCAGAGCAGAGAGCACGTGAAATATGTTTGGAAATTGCCAAAAAAGCAATCGAAGAGAACACAGCCGGAGCCTTGGAAATTGCCAATAAACGATTGGATGAATTTAAAAGCATTCTGATTCCAGACATAGAAAAAATTGAGAAAAATTTCAACTCGTTTTCAGATCCAGCTTTTCAAATACTTTTAAAAAAGGCACAGTTAACAGCAGCATGCACAGAAAGAAGTTATGATTATAAAATTCTTGCCGAATTGCTTGCGCATAGAATTGAAAACAAGTCAAGTATTAAGAAAAAAGCGAGCATTACAAAGGTTGTCGAAATACTTGATCAAATTGATGACGATGCGCTTTGTGGTTTAACGACTTATTATTCTGTTAAAAAATTTGTTCCGACCGGTTCTTCCATGAATGATTGTCTCTCAAAATTAAACTATTTATTTGGAGAAATAATGTACATGGATTTGCCCGTAGGATATAATTGGATTGATCATCTAGAATTGTTGGGAATGATTCGGACTTTTCCATATAACGAAATAAATAAACTACCTTATTGCTTAAGAGAGAATTTTGGTGGATATATTTGTACTGGAATTCGTAAGAGCTCGGAGAATTATAGAAAAGTTTTGGAAATCATTGATTTCAACAATATTCCTCAAGATATTCTTGTAGATAATGAATTTTGTAATGATTATACTAGGTTAAATATTGTAAATAAATTTTCCATTGATGGTAGATACAATAAAAATCAAAGAAAAGCTTTGCACGACATATGGAGTATGTATGAACAAAATAGCCGTTTGCAAAAAAATATAGAAGAAAAATTCAACGAACAATTTTCTTCTTACCAAAAACTATCAGAATTAAAGCATTGGTGGAACAATATTTCTCCCTATTTTATTTTGACATCTGCTGGAGATGTTTTGGCACATGTGAATGCTAAACGATGTTATAACAAATTGCCAATTTTTGACAGATGAGAACAGGAGATAAAATAACATACAACGATAGCTTAAAACTATGATATTGTGATTTTTTATAGGGGTATTTCATGAAAAGCTCAATTATTTCAGCACTTTTGATTTTGGTTTTTAGTTTGATTTTCGTTGCCTGCGGCGGCGGTTCAACGGGCAGCGGCGGAACTGGTGATTCAGGAAATACTAATACCGGCAGCACAGGCGGGATTTACGGACACGTAACAGATTTCGTCACAGGTGAAGACGTTGCGAATGCCAATGTTCAGCTTCGTCCAGGCGGAGATACGACTCTGACCGGTTCAGACGGAATGTTTGAATTTCAGAATCTTGCATCAGGAGACTATTCTATCACCGTTTCCAAAGCCGGTTACACCGACCTTATCGATGATTTTGTTATAACCGTGAAAGACAGGTTGGTTCGCCGTGATGTCCAGCTTAAGAAGGAATCTGCGACTCTGAGAATCGTGGATGACGCAGGAAACGATATTGATGAACTTGATTTCGGCGGTGAAGTAGATGATGTTTCTCGTTCTTTCAACATTTTCAACGACAGTTCAGCTGCTATAGACTGGGAGATCATCAAAACTGCAGAATGGATAAAGTCGATAAGTAAGGAGTCCGGCAATCTCGGGGCAGGCAACACGCTGGGAATTATTGTCAATATTGACCGCACTTTGCTGCGTGACGGTGAAAACCTTACAAAACTTCACGTAACTTCCAACAACGGCAATAAGGCGCTTACGATAAAAGCGACCAATTTTGATTCCTGCAGGAACAACCCGTGCGGTCACGGAACCTGCAAGTCGACAGGACCCGAAACTTACGAATGCAAATGCGACGACGGCTATGAGATAAATTCAAAAAATACATGCGCGGACATAGACGAATGCGCCGATCCTGAGCTGAACAAATGTCCAGAGCATTCCGACTGTGCGAACGAAGACGGAAGTTTTTCATGTATCTGCCACGAAGGTTATTCAGGCAACAACTGTGTCGCAAATAAAAGGACAAAAGTGTGCGAAGATCTTCCAGAGAATGCGAAATGGAACAAAGCTGAAGAAATCGAACAGACTTGGAACGGTGAAGAATGGACACCTTCGACACAAGGCACATACAATGAAGAATCCAGCGAGACCGAATGCCGTTTCAAATGTAATTCCGGCTATATTTGGGAAGACAATAAGTGCATCAATAAAAAGACTTCAAAGTGCACGGGGCTCCTGGAAAATTCTCATTGGAACGTTGTTTCAAAAATAGAGCAGAGCTGGAACGGTCAGGAGTGGGTTCCACCGTTGGAAGGTACATACAATGAAGAGCCGAGCAGTGATGAGTGCCGTTTTGTATGCAATACCAACTATACATGGAAAGGCAGTTCGTGTGAACCTGAATCAAAAACAACAGCCTGCACAGGACTTCCGGAAAATGCAGCATGGAATATGGCCTCAAGCATAATGCAGACATGGAACGGAGTAGAATGGCTACCTTCAGCGGCAGGAACATACAACGAAGAAGAAAGCATGTCGGAATGCCGTTTTAAATGCAACCCCAATTACACATGGAAAGGGGCGACCTGCGAAGCAAATACAAGAACTGCTGAATGCGAAGGCTTGCCGGCAAGTGCAGCATGGACAAGTCCGTCGTTATCTGTTCAGCAGACTTGGAACGGAACGGAGTGGATTCCGTCGAATCAGGCTGTATTTGACACCGGCGAAAATTCCGATGCGTGCAAATTCAGGTGCAACACCAATTACAGTTGGAAAAATTCACAATGTGAAGCAGACACTCAAACAGTAAACTGCATCGGACTTCCGGCGAACGCAAGCTGGAACAGCGCATCAAGCATAACACAGACATGGAACGGAGAAAATTGGCAGCCGACAACAGCTGGAAGTTACAACGAAACTGAAAGCACATCGGAATGCAGGTTCAAATGCAACACAAATTATGTTTGGAAAAACTCAAGATGTGAATTCAGCAAGCAGACAGTAGACTGCACGGGACTTCCTGCAAATGCAAGCTGGAACAGCGTTTCGAGTATAGAACAGACCTGGAACGGCGAAGAATGGCAGCCGAGTCCTGTAGGAACATACAATACAGCCGAAAGCACATCGGAATGCCGCTTCAAATGCAACGAAAATTACAGTTGGAAGAACTCAAAGTGTGAAGCAGACACAAAAACAGCAAACTGCACGGGACTTCCGTCAAACGCACAGTGGAACACTGCTTCAAGCATCACTCAGACTTGGAACGGATCAAGTTGGCAGCCGTCAACAACCGGAAGCTACAACACGACTGCAAGCAGTGCAGAATGCAGATTCAAATGCAAGACCAACTACACATGGGACGGTTCAAAATGCGAGGCTGACACACGAACTGCAAGTTGCACTGATATTCCTGCAAATGCAAGCTGGAATGCAGTTTCAGCAATAATTCAGACATGGAACGGAAGTGAGTGGACTCCATCAAATATAACTACATACAATACGACTTCTAGCACTTCAGAATGTAGATATAAATGTTCAGATAGTTACCATACTGAAAACGGTGGAGCAAGTTGTATATCCAACACAAAAACTGCTTCATGTACCGGCTTAATCACAAATGCGACATGGAACAGTGTTTCAAGCATTACCCAGACATGGAACGGATTAACCTGGGTTCCGACGACAACAGGTACTTATAATGAAGAATCAAGTTCAAGTGAATGCAGATATAAATGTGATAATACTCACTATTGGTATAATTCCCAATGCACAAGCCCATGTGATTACGAACCTTGTGATGAAGTTGCCAATTCAACAGCAGTCTGCAATGCAACTTCATGGCGGGATTATTCCTGTGAATGTGACAATAGATATTACTGGAGCTATCCACAGTGTAAACAACAAAAAGCTTTAGGTAATATTTGCACTGGTGTTACAGTATGTCACAACGGAGGCAACTATGGTCAAACAATGACTTGTCCGACTTCTCCCAGTGCTGACTTTTACGGTCAGGATGCACAATATGCCGCTAAAGGAAAGTGTATCCCTGTGACTTTGAGTGTCGAAACGATTTCTGATCAAAATGTCGTTATTGATCACAACACTGGACTAGAATGGCAACAAGAAATTTCAAGTGGAAATTACTCATGGGAAGAAGCTGTAAATTACTGTAATAACTTAAACTATGGCGGACATGATAGCGGATGGCGCTTGCCTACACCTCAGGAACTTTTAACAATTTATGTAGCATTAGATGACCCAAATTATTTCACAGAAATCTCACACATGTCACTTTGGAGTTCAAAAACCTCCGTTTCAGACCCGGAATACGCATGGATATTGGGAGAGAATTCCATCACCACAGCTTTTGATTTTGTATCAACGCTTTCAAAAACATTGGACGATAGAGTTAAGGTTAGATGCGTCTGGGGAAAGGATTTATTATCTCTTTCTTCATTTACGACCACAACAGTAAACAGCAATATTGTTCTTACAGATTCGACAACAGGCTTAATGTGGCAAAAAGATTATGTTTCAGGCAAAACCTGGAAAGAGGCTCTTTCTTATTGCGAGAACCTGACGTATGCCGGATATTCCGATTGGAGATTACCTAACAGAAACGAACTCGCTTCGCTTATAAATTATGACAATGTTTCTCCAGCATCAGATTTTCCCGACATGCCAAGTTTAGAATTTTGGTCTTCTTCAGTTCATCACATTGTCCATTTCGGAACAGGAATATTTGTGGCTACTCCTTTTATGGTTACAAATACATATCCTATGAAGGAGATGCAAAGAAATGTCCGTTGTGTAAGGTAGGAGAGGATCTCAGTGACTGCATTTCCAGATGGTATTTTGAAGCTGTTCCCATCTTTGGGTGGGAACAGCCGTGTGGTAAATCTGTGTTTTTGCATGGGAAAATGATGAAATTCAGTAATTCAAAACCAGCGTTAACTGATCATTTTTCCCGTCTTTTCGGAGAAAGCGGGAGAATATAGATAGGACATTTTTATGACAATATCTTTTTTAACTTTTTCAGGAGGTTTAAATGCTCGAAAAAATCAGAAATTACCTGCAGATAATTGTGTGCATAACAGCACTGACAGGAGTTTCATTAGTCGGATTTTTTAAAGGGTGCTTCGGAGGCGAAGAGCCGCAGGAAGAAGTCGTTGAACAGAAACCGATCGAAACTGAAGTAAAAACAGCGCCCAAACCTGTGGTAAGGGCTGAAGCAAAACCTGAGCAGGAACCTGCTGCTGAAGTAGAAAACGAGCCTGAACCGGAAGTTGAAGCTGCGCATGAACCAGAATCGGAAGTTGTAGAACCTGTCAAAAAAGAGCCTGTTAAAGTAAACCGCGCAAACAGGAACAGCAGGCCTGAGCCCAAGGCGGAACCTGCGCCAAAACCGGCAGAACCCGCTTTCAAGCCGATGACGGAAGAAGAACGTGAAAAGTTCGCTGAAGAAAAAAAGGAAGAAATGAAGAAGACCGGCGAGGAACTGGAGGAAAAACAGGAAGAAAAAGACCCGGAAGGCAAGTCGTCCAACGTAAAAAAAGAAGAGAAGAAAAAAATCAATAAGGATGAGGACGATTTCAGAAAGAAAATGCAACAAAGGTTTAAAAAGCAGAAAGATGAATCTGCTGAAGAATAGAAACTGAATAAATCAAGAGGTTTGGTGCTATGAAAAGGATGATTTTATTTGCAGTCTGTGCATGTTTTCTGATCAGTCCGATATATTCCGAAACTTTTCAGGAATACAAGGCTCGTCAGGCAAAAGCTCAAGAAGAGTTCAAAAAAGAGAAAGCTAAAAGCAGAAAGGATTACGAGCAGAATATGCTGCAACAGTACAAAAAGTACAAAACGAAAAAGCAGCAGGAATATGATGCCTACAGGCGTTCAGTGAACGAAAAGTTCGCCGACATGATGAAAAAGAAATGGGCAACGCGCAAAAAAAATGCCGCGATTCCGGTTCCAAAAAGCAAAGAGCCGCCAAAGCCCTACGAGAAAAAGGATGATAAATGGACAACTGCCGTCAAATTGTCTTATAATAAAATTGTAAAAGCTGAAAGTTATGACGAACCGAAGCCTGTTGCACCCGTCGCAAGGTTTAACGATGGGGGTGATCCGATCATGGCCGGAGATCCCATCATGAAAAACGCTGCGGGCGATCCGATTATGAGAAGGAATGCCGCAGGCGACCCGATAATGGCTACGACTGAGCACAGCAGGTTCAACGCAGCAGGTGACCCGATAATGGCGACGACTGAACACAGCAGATTCAATGCGGCAGGTGACCCGATCATGGCTGAGGGAATCATCGAAGAATATGAAAGAGATTATAATTTCCTTTATCACGGTGCAAGCTGCAAAGTTCACTTCTATGATTCGATGCGTTTTTCGCTGCCTGACGTTTCAGAAGCAGCTGTTGCTGAAGTCTGGAAACAGTTGTCATCGGAAGATTTCGACATTCTGCTTTCAGACTGTTTCGATCTGAAAGATGATCTCAGACTCGGTGACTGGGGCTATATCGATATGCTGCGCGTTATGAGTGAACATTTCCTTGGAGAAAGCAATGAGGCAGTTCTGCTGCAGATGTTTGTTCTGGCTCAGTCAGGATACAAAGTACGCCTTGCAAGAAGCGGCGACAAGCTGATCCTGCTTGTTCCTTTCAGAACTGATTTGTACACTTATCCATATTTTATTTTAGGTGACGGTAAGAAGTATTACATTCTTGATAAAGAAGCCCGCGGACAGAGCCGTACTTACCAGGTATATGAAACGAGTTTTCCGCGCGAAAAGACAGCGTCGCTGAAAATGCCCGGAACACCCAGACTGGGGCAGTCCAAAGGCAGTGGCAAAATCTTCCAGTCAAGAAGGTATCAGGATACATTTGCAGAAGTAATTACCAACAAAAATCTGATCGATTTCTACAATGATTATCCGGTGAGCGGCAGCTGGGACGATTATGTCCGTGCTTCCTTGAGTGAAGAGATAAAAAATACACTCTATCCGGCACTCAGAGCGCAGATAAGCGGCAAAACCAAACTTGACGCGGCAAATATTCTGATGAATTTCGTGCAGACAGCTTTTCAATACCAGACAGATCAGGAACAGTTCGGCTATGAAAGACCTCTTTTCGGCGACGAAACTTTCTATTATCCGTATTCCGACTGTGAAGACCGCTCTATTCTGTTCGCGATTCTGGTAAGAGAGCTTCTCGGGCTTGAAGTCGTGCTCCTTCACTATCCGCAGCATCTGGCGACAGCTGTAAACTTCGGTGATGAAGAGGTCTACGGCTCTTACTTCGATTTGGACGGCAGAAAGTTCGTAGTTTCCGATCCGACCTACATCGGTGCGCCGGTAGGCGAATGCATGCCGCAGTACCGGAATTCAAGTGCTGAAATAGTAAAGATAAACTAAACAGGAGGTCTCAAATGAAACAAACACTATCGATTTTGACCGCGGTTTTCGCGGTTCTCGCATTTTTCGTTTCCTGCGGTGGTTCTGGATCAAGTGAGCCTGGTTCAATTTACGGTGTTGTCACCGACAAGGCGACAGGTGAACCAGTCATCAATGCCGGTGTTGAGCTTCAGCCAATTGGTTTGAAAACTGTTACCGGCAGTGACGGTCAGTTTGAATTCAATGAAGTTGCAGCCGGCGAGTACACGCTGTATGTGACAAAAACCGGCTACAGCGACAACAGCAGTGATATCACCGTAAAATCAGGCAAACAGTCAAAAGGCGATGTCCAATTAGAGAAAGCATCTGCCACGCTGCGAATTGTTGACGATGCAGGGAACGACATTTCCGAGCTTGATTTTGGAGCAGAGATTGCTGATGTTTCACGTCAGTTCAATATTTTTAACGACAGCCCCGCTTCACTCAACTGGAAAATCACTTGGACCGCGGAATGGATAATATCGTTAAGCGAGGAGTCAGGAGAACTTAAAGCCGGCGACACGCGGGGAATCATCGTGGGAATCGACAGAACTCTGCTGCGTGAAGGCGAAAACCTTACAAAACTTCATGTAACCTCAAACAACGGCAACAAACAGCTTACAATAAAGGCGACTCTCAACAAAGGAGCAACCAAAACAAGCGAATGCACCGGTTTGCCTGAGAATGCGGAATGGAACACTGTTTCAGAAATCGAACAGAGCTGGGACGGCGAAGAATGGCAGCCTTCTGCAAAAGGCTCATACAATGAAGAATCAAGCAAAACGGAATGCCGTTTCAAATGCAAAACCAACTACACTTTGAAAAATTCAAAATGCGAAGCAGACACTCAGACTGCAAACTGCACAGGACTTCCTGCAAATGCACACTGGAACACAGCTTCGAGTATAACACAGACTTGGAACGGGTCTGAATGGATTCCGTCAACGACCGGAAGTTACAGTGAAACAGCAGGCACAAACGAATGTAAATATAAATGTGTAGACAATTACCATCATGAAAACAACCAGTGTGTTTCGAACACAAAAACAGAAGATTGTGCATCAAAACCTGCCAACACTGATTGGAATGACGGTGGTGCTGAGGGAAAATTTACCCAGATTTGGAACGGTGAAGAGTGGATTCCTGCAAGCTATGCATCAAGTTACAGTGAAACGGCAGGAGAATGCCGCTACAAATGCACAAACAGTTATCACCGTGACGACAACCAGTGCGTTTCGAACACAAAAACTGCTTTATGCACAGGATTGCCGGCAAATGCGCAGTGGAACACGGTTTCAAGCATAACCCAGACTTGGAGCAGTACTAACGGCTGGCAACCGTCAACGATTGGAGTTTACAGCGAAACAGCAAGTTCAAATGAATGTAAATATAAATGCGACAGCACGCATTATAGGTATTATTCAGAATGCACAAGCCCATGTGATTATGAGCCATGTGATGAAGTCGCCAATTCTACTGGTTGCACAGCGACTTCGTGGCAGGATTATTCTTGCGAATGTAAAAACGGGTATAAGTGGAACGGAACAAAGTGTGTTAAAAAGGCTTTTGGCAGTATCTGTACAGGACAAACAGGCTGCTTTAATGCTTCTTCTTCAGCAACAACTTGCCAGTTCTCTTCAACAGATGATTTTTACGGTCAGGATGCACAATATGCTGCCCTCGGATATTGTCTTCCTCAGAGTTTCACTATTGACGACACTGTAGCAAGTGAAAAAACAATTATAGATAACAATACTGATCTTGAATGGCAACAAATACTTTCTTCTGCAATTACTTGGTCAAATGCAAAAACTTATTGCGAAAATTCAAATTATGGCGCACATAATGACTGGCGTTTGCCAAATCCGCAAGAACTTCTTTCAATTGTTGATAACAACAGATATGCTTCAGCTGTAGATACAACATATTTTCCAGATATGAAATCTACTGGAACTGCGCAAGTACAAGTACCTTTCTATTATGTATGGACTTCTAAATCTCAATATGCTGTTAATATGTATGATGGAAGTATTTCTTCGACGCAAGAAGAAAACCAACATGCTTTATGTGTTCGAGGAAATGAACTGCCGAAAGGTTCTTTCCTTAAGGTTAATAACGATGTCGTGGTTGATTCTGTTACAGGACTTATGTGGCAGAAGACTTATGGAATGAATAAAAAATGGCAAGAAGCTTTAAAATATTGTGAAGATTTGAATTATGCAGGATATTCTGACTGGAGATTACCTAACAAAAATGAATTGGCCTCTCTTGAGAATTATAGTAAATTAAGTTCTCCTTATTCTGATTTTCCCGATATGCCATCAGGCAGGTTTTGGTCTTCCTCCCTTTTTTATCATTATAATGGTCAAGCATGGCTTATAAATTTCGAAAATATCGGTATGACCGGACATTTAATTAGTGAGAAAACGGTCAACTTATATAGCAACGGAAATACTGTGTCATACCCCATATATGTCCGTTGTGTGAGGTAAATCAAATAAAGGAGGATGATATGAAAAAATCAATTATTTTAATAACTTTAGTCTTGATTTTCAGTTTAATTCTCGTTTCCTGCGGCGGTTCGGAAGGATCAGGCAGCGGCGGTTCAGGTAGCAACGATTCCGGCGAGCCCGGTTCGATTTACGGTATTGTTACCGACAAGGCTACGGGTGAATCCATAATCAATGCCGGTGTAGAGCTTCAGCCGGTCGGTTTGAAAACTGTTACAGGCAGTGACGGTCAGTTCGAGTTCAATGAAGTTGCAACCGGAACTTACACGCTTTTTGTGACAAAAACCGGTTACAGCGATAGTAGCAGTGACATCACCGTCGAATCAGGCAAACAGTCAAAAGGCGATGTTCAGCTGGAAAAACTTCCTGCTGCTCTGCGTATAGTCGATGATGACGGAAAAGACATTTCCGAGCTCGATTTCGGT
>JAFQZM010000028.1 GCA_017405875.1 bacterium | reverse complement strand
GTGTTGTGTTGTGTTGTGTTGTGTTGCCATCAATGCGTCTTCAAAACGAAACCAACAAAAAACGCATGAATTTTAGGGAAAGAGGAGTGAAAGGCAAGTTTTTGAAAATCTTGCGGTTATCTTTCATAAACTTTTGAGATTTCTGAGTAAAATTCAGATATTGTCCCTTCTTCGATCCGTTTGCGCGCTTCTGCGACCAAATCAAGATAGAAGTGGAGGTTGTGAATAGAATTTAAAATGGGGGAGAGGTATTCGCCCGCTTTGTAGAGATGCCTCAGATATGCGCGGCTGAAATTGCGGCATGTGTAGCAGCTGCATTTTTCATCCACCGGTCTTGTGTCACGCTCAAATTCTGCGCGTTTGATGTTCATCGTGCCAAACCTGGTGAAAAGCTGACCGTTTCTTGCGTTTCTCGTCGGCATTACGCAGTCAAACATATCAACTCCTTCCAAAATCCCCTTGATTATATCGCGTGGAGTGCCGACACCCATGAGATATCTCGGTTTGTCTGCAGGGAGCTGGTGCGGGATCGCTTCAAGAGTCTTATACATCTCTTCTTTTTCTTCTCCGACGCTTAAGCCGCCGATAGAAAAGCCGTCGAACGGAAGGGAAGTCATTTCTTCAAGGTGCTTCATTCTGAGTTCGAGGTCGGTGCCGCCCTGAGTTATTCCGAAAAGGGCGTTGTCGCTTTTTCTTGCCTCAAGGCAGCGCTGCGCCCAGCGGGTAGTGCGCTCCATCGAATCGATCATATAGTCTCTGGAACATGGAAGTGCCGGACATTCGTCGAATGCCATCATTATGTCGCTTCCCAGTGCTTCCTGGATCTCGATCGAGATCTCGGGCGAAATGAAGCGTTTCGAGCCGTCGAGGTGACTGCTGAAATAAACCCCTTCCTCCTTGATTTTCCGCAATGGACCCAGGCTGAAAACCTGAAATCCGCCGCTATCGGTGAGTATGGGATGGTTCCACTTCATCATGTTGTGGAGCGAGCCGAAAGTCTCTTTTATAAGCTGATGTCCCGGGCGCAGAAAAAGGTGGTAAGTGTTGCCTAAAATTATCTGCGCGCCTAAGTTTTCAAGCTGTTCGGGCAGCACCGCCTTGACAGTTCCCTGAGTTCCTACCGGCATGAAAATCGGGGTCTGGATATCGCCATGGGGAGTTGTAATGACGCCGCGCCGCGCCTTGCCGCACTCTTTTAAAACTTTGAAAGTTATCATTGCGCCACCTTCTTTTCCCGTGCTCCGAAAAGGATCGTGCCGAGTCTCACTATCGTTGCACCTTCTTCTATCGCGACGTCAAAATCTTCCGACATTCCCATCGAAAGTTCTTTGAAAATTTCAGGGTCTGCGCCGCATTTTTCGATGACTTCTGCACGCAGGTCGAAAAGTTTCCTGTGGAAAGGACGGAGTTTTTCGCCTTCGATAAAGGGCGGAATGCTCATAAGTCCGCAGATTTGCAATCTGTCTAACTTGCTTATTTTATTGAATAATTCACAGACTTCGTCGGGATCGCAGCCGCCTTTCTGCGGTTCTCTTCCGATATTTACCTGAAGCAGGATACGGACACACGGTATTTCCTTTTTTTCAGCCTGTTTCTGTATCTCTTCTGCAAGTTCGAACGAATCGACGGTGTGAATGAGGAAAGCCTTGTCAACGATGTATTTAACTTTGTTTTTCTGCAAGTGTCCGATGAAGTGCCAAATCAGACCGTGATCTTTAAGCTGCTCGAATTTGTCAACAAATTCCTGTACATAGTTTTCACCGAATTCGCGAAGTCCGACGCGGTGGAAAGCGATGATGTCTTCAACCGGTTTGGTTTTGGAGACTGCTACGAGTCTCACGTCTCTGCTGTCTCTGCCTGCGATTTCAGCGGCTGCGTGTATCGCCGCATACACTTTTTTTACGAGTTCTATTTTTTCTTCCATAACTATTCTCCTTTCTGCCATGCAAGAACAAAGCGCTCCTGCTCGTCTGTTTCAGGCGATCTCAGCCCTAAATAAGCTGGATCTACTCCGATCTGGCGCAGAGTGAAAATCTCATCGAGAACGGTGCTTCTGGTTGCTATTCCGTGCCTCATCATCCAGCAGCCGACGACTGTCGCAGTTCTGCCGATACCGCCCCAGCAGTGGATGTAAATCGGGATTTTTTTCGCGTGGAGCATATCTATCTCGTCAAGGATTTTCTTCATAAGTTCAACGCTCGGAACGTTTTTGTCGGGAACCGAAAACCGTCTTATCGCGCCGCCTTCGATTTCCTCTTCGCCGCTGTTTTTGAGGAAAAGTCTGAAAAAATCCCAGTAATTTTCGTTGTATTTTTCATCTCGTGCCACCATTTCACCCTCTTCCTGAAGGTTGATGAAAGCGCGTATTCCGATGTCAAAAAGAGAGCGGACACGGAGTTTTGCGTTGAAATCTTCGGAACTCCCGGGGAACGGGCCTGCCATGATTTCACCCGGAATCACCCAGTAACTGTTTTTTATCACTTTTGATGCCATAAAAACCTCACTTCTGCAAAAACCTAAAAACCTGCGACTTATACAGAAAACGGCGGCAAAAGACAAAATTTCCTTTATCATCTTTACAATTTTTTTATAAGACCTATAATAATGCGTTTGCGAGTTTTTTTATTAGGAGGCAGATATGAAATTTTTTAAAGTTTCAGCTCTTGTTTGTTTGTTCTTTTTCATGATTGCTTGTGAAGAGGGAGCAACAAGGTTTGTTCCTGTTGATGAAACAGATGACGGCAGCTCGGAGATTACAGACGATTCGGATGCTACCGACCCGACGAACCCGACGGACGAACCGACGAACCCGACTGACGAACCGACGAATCCGACCGATGATCCGACAAATCCGACGGATGACCCGATAAATCCGACCGATGATCCGACGAATCCGACGGATGACCCGACAAATCCGACCGATGATCCGACGAATCCGACGGATGACCCGACAAATCCGACCGACGATCCGACAAACCCGACGGATGACCCGACAAATCCGACCGACGACCCTACGAACCCGACCGACGACCCGACGAATCCTCTTACCGATGAGGAAAAATGCGATGCGGCAGGCGGAACTTGGGATTCCTCGGCTCAAAACTGCTATAGAACAGAGACATGCGACCCTAAACCTGCGAATTCCGAATGGAACGGTGATTCGAGCTACAAACTCTACTACGATGTCAATACCGGAGCATGGGAACCGCTGACTTATGCGACACAGTTCGGCGACGGTGAACCTCAGCCCTGCCATTATGTCTGCAAAGAGAATTACGGTCCGATAAACAATCAGTGCAAACCGTTTTGTTCGGCTAAATTCAACGGAACTGATTCTATGATTACAATCGCCTCAGAGGATGCGCCGAGCATTGTAGGCTTGGAAAGCTGGACGATCGAAGCATGGATAAAGCAATCCGCAGAAAATCTGCCGACCTACTCAATTTATCCCATACTCAGGAAAGGAACCAGCACAAGTAATGCAGAGTATCTTCTTAGCGGATATTACAACGGATATAACGGCAACGGCTACGGTTTGACGGGCTCAACATACTATTCCTACCAGCAGCAGTACAACCAGCAAAAAACAGCAGACAATCAGGTCAATGCGACATTAAATACATTGCCGGAAGGTTGGAGTCATGTCGCCATGGTTTATAATAAGGAAACCGTTCAATACGGCGGCGGAAATGAATGGACAATCTATAAACTGATTCTTTTCATAAACGGCGAGCAGGTTAAGTCGGCTAATTACAACGGAGCTCCGACTTTTGTTCCGAACAATGAGCCGCTTGTTTTTGGAGCTAGAAACTCCGACAGATATTTTACCGGTTTGATTGATTCAATCAGAATTTCGGATACTGCGCTTTACACTGAAAATTTCGAGCCTGCGAAGCTTTCCGCTGATGACAGCACTATTGCTTTCTGGGACTTCAGCAACAATGCAAACGATTCTGTATCAGGCATTATCGGTACTCCTACAAGTATAGAATATTCCGCTGACTGCAAAGAGTAGTTTCGTCTCAACACTTTGTTTCCGCTCCTAAATAAAAACTACACAAATTTTTACAAACCCCTATAATAATATGTTTGTGAGTTTTTTAGAGGAGGCATATATGAAATCGTTCAATTTTTTTCTAGTATTTTTCTTTTTATTTTTCATTAGTTGCGGTGAAGGCGGTGTGACGAGAGTCATTCCGGAAGCCGAAACTGACGGAGAGTCTCAAAGTGACGATGATCCGACGAATCCGGACGATCCTACAAATCCGGACGATCCGACGAATCCGGACGATCCGACGAATCCGGACGATCCTACAAATCCTGACGATCCGACGAATCCTGACGATCCGACGAATCCTGACGATCCGACGAATCCGGACGATCCTACAAATCCTGACGATCCGACGAATCCTGACGATCCGACAAACCCTGATGACCCGACAAACCCTGATGACCCGACGAATCCGACAGATCCGACTGTTGAGCCTTATTCCGATGAGGCAAAGTGTGTTGCAGCCGGCGGAACCTGGGATTCTTTTGCCGAAGAAGATTACGAAAGATGCTACAAAATTGTAGATTGCGAGCCGAAACCTGAATACACCGAATGGAGAGGTGAACAGAGCTGGGTTGAATACTACGATGTGGAAGATGAACAGTGGACGAATTTCGGACAGAACTACAACACGGAATACAACGATTCCGGTGAGCCTAAAATCTGCCAGTATATATGTGCTGCAAATACTGTCCGTGAAGACAATACCTGCAAACCTATCTGTTCTGCCGGGTTTAACGGATCGAGTTCGAAAGTCATAGTTCAGCACAATGCTCTTCTCAATCTCGAACATTTCTGGACGATCGAAGCCTGGGTAAAACAGGATTTGAACAACCTTTCGACCAGTGCTCTTCCGATTGTAAGAAAAGGCGGACTGATGGATTCCTCATATTATCTGACTGCGATTTATGAAGATAAAAAAAGCTTCTCTTTAGAGAAATACAAAAAATTATACGGCGGCTTTTATTCTAATGGAAATATTATAGATGAAGAGTTCACTGCTGAAAGCGGATCTAATGACGACGAGAAGCTGGAAGATGCTTTGAATCCCGGCTGGAATCATATAGCACTGTCTTTTTATGTTAAGCTTCAAGAAAACAAGGCTTACCTGCGTCTGTATGTTAACGGCAGGCTGATAGCCGAGAAAACAAAGCAGAATACCAATATTGCTCCCCAGAGTGTCAATGATGATCTCACAATCGGATATTCTGCTAAAAAAGTATATTTCAAGGGCAAAATCGATCAGCTTAGAATAACTAAAGATTATTATGAGGATGAGTTTACTCCGTCAAAACTTTCCGTTGACGGCAACACGATAGCTTTCTATGACTTCAGCAACAACACCGAAGATTCATCAGTAAACGCTCTTCACGGTTCAGGCACGAACGTGACCTATTCGACTGACTGTGCATTCTAGATTACAGTACATTTTCTTTACTATTTACCGCAAATCTGTATAATTCCGCGCTTTTTGGAGGTGAAAATGGCTTATCAGGTTGTTGCAAGAAAGTGGCGTCCGCAGCGTTTCGACGAAGTTGTAGGGCAGGATCATGTCACTTCGACTTTGAAATACGCGATTTTGAACAAGCGGACGGCTCCGGTTTACCTTTTTACCGGTATCCGCGGAACGGGAAAGACGACGATGGCGAGAATTCTCGTCAAAGCTCTCAACTGCACCGATCTTCAGCCTGACGGCGAGCCCTGCAACAAATGTGAATGCTGCCGCGAAATTGCTGAAGGAAGAAGCCCTGACGTGGTCGAAATCGACGGCGCATCGAACAATTCGGTCGACGATGTCCGCGACATCAAGGAAAATATTTCCTATTCTCCGGTAAAATCGAAGTTCAAAGTCTACATCATCGACGAAGTCCACATGCTGAGCAAGTCGGCGTTCAACGCGCTTTTGAAAACGCTTGAAGAACCGCCGGCACACAGCATTTTCATCCTTGCTACGACCGATCCGCAGAAAATTCCGACGACAGTGCTCAGCCGTTGCCAGAGATACGACTTAAAGCGTCTTTCGCTTGACGATGTGGCTCATCAGCTTGCAAAAATTCTGGATGCGGAACAGAAAGAATACGATATGGAAGCGCTTTACGCAATCGCTAGAGAAGGCGAGGGGAGTATGCGCGACAGCCAGACGATTTTGGAGCAGCTTATCACTTTCGGCGGCGGCAAAGTCACCGAAAATGAAATCTCAATGATTTTAGGTGCTTCCGATAAAAATCAGTTGCGCGGGATAATCGAATCGATTGCCAGACACGATTCAACTGCGGCGGTAACTTTCGCCAGAGACATCTACAAAAGCGGTAAATCGATCGAAAAGGCTGCGCGCGATATCCTTTCTCTTCTTCACGGAATCCTTCTTTTCAGCGAACTCGGAAACGAAAAGTTCATCGAAGCGCCGGCAGAAGAGCTCGAGTGGATAAAATCTTGTTCGGAACTTGCCTCGACTCCTGACTGGACGCGGCTTTTCCGTTTCTGGAACGACGAATACGAAGGGATCAAAAGTTCCGATTTCGCCCTCATGCTTTTTGAAGTCGCGGTCATTACGGCATCTACTTTCCCGACGATGAACGATTTCAGGTCTTTCGCCAAAAATATATCTTCTGTTGCAGCAGCAATGCCTTCTAACGGGCAGGTTGCTGAAAAAAAAACAACTGAACCTGTAAAAACGGCTCATAATCAACCGAAAATCGAGCCGAAAATATCCGAAATACCGGTAAATACGGAAAAAAAACCTGAAAAAGTTGAAAGAAAAGCTGTGGAATGTGCCGGAAAAGTTGAAAACGGCGGGCTTTGGCGCGATTTCACCGAAACTTTCAAAGATAGCGACGCTTTTTTGTACGGCAGACTTCAAAGCTGGCCGTATCAGGAAGACGACAAGTCGGTTTCCGTAACGATAACAGTGACTTTGGCATCTGACGGCAACGATTTCGCCAAACGTCTGAAATCTCTTTTCGACAATTTTTCAAGAGGAAAAAAGGAGCTTTCAGTCAACTTTGAAAAAGGTGAAAACAAATCGATTTTTACGGAAGACGAGCTTCGCCGCATGGAAGAACTTGAAAAACGCAGGAAAAACATGGTTGAAAGCGAAGCTGTGAAGGCTGCCGAGCAGATGGGTTTTGAGATAAAAGGTGTTTTTGCGGAATGAAAAATAAAAAGTTTCTTGCCTTTTTTCCGGCACTTATCTTTTTGCTTCTCTTTTTTTTCTGGGGTACGCGGGGAAAGTTCTGGAACATTTTCACTGCGTTTTATCCGCGTTTCCATATAATTTTTCTTGTTTTGGCTGTGCTGTTTTTCCTGCTTGACGGTTTCGCAAAGGATAAACCTGCTAAAATATTCGATTTTTTTGTCGAAAAACGTTACTTTATTTTTCCGTTTTTAGGTTTTTTGTTCCCTGCGCTGATTGCCGTTTTCGTCTTTGATTCGATCCCGCACGTTATTGATGCGAGCCATTTTTTGTGGACAGCGCGCGTTTTCATAGAGACAGGACACTTTCATCTTCCCGAAAGCGAACTTTACGAATACTACCAGAGTACGTTTAACGTCCATATAAACGACCGGTATTTCTCGCTTTTCCTGCCGGGATTTTCGATTTTTCTCGTTCCTTTCGAGCTGCTCGGCATTTCTCAGTTCTTTACTCCGCTCTGCAACGGTATCTCTGTGTTTTTACTGGGAAAAATAGCGGATAGGCAGTTCGACGCGAAGACTTCGTTTTTTGCAATGTTTTTCGCACTTTTCAGCTCGTTCTACCTTTTTATGGGCGCTTCATACATGACGCATCCATTCAACCTTATGCTCACGCTTCTTGCGATTTACCTTGTTATGGTCTCGGAAAACAGAGCGGGATTGCTTGTTGCGGCCGGTTTTGCCGGAGCGTGGACTCTTTTTATCCGACCGCAGAACGCATTTTTTGTCTACGGCGGCATTCTTATTCTGATGTTTTCCAAAAAAATGAAGTTTAAAAGCGCGGTTCTGTTTACGCTTCCTTTCATTTTTATCGGTTTTCTTTTGATGTTCTACAACTGGTTTTACACCGGAAATCCGATGCTTTTCCCGCAGGATGTCTATTTTTTCATCCGCGAACCTTATAAATTCTGCCACAGAATGGGCTTCGGAAAAGGGTGTCCGAACACCGAAGGCGATTTTCTTCCGGCAGAAGGGCTCACTCCGAAGTATGCTTTCTGGATTTCGTTTGCGCGGCTCACTCTGCTCAACTTCAACCTTGTCGGTCATCCGCTGATTTTTGTTTTCCTGATAGCCTCCTTCTTTTATTCGTTCAGGAAAAGTCTCGAAATGTCTATGTTTTTCTTAATATTTTTCGTTGGTTACTTTTTCTTTTACCTTTCAGGCAATCTGTTCGGACCGCGTTATTTTTCAGAGGTTGCTTCTCTTCTTCTGATTCCGTGCGGATATGCGTTTTTCTCGATGAGAGATTCGGCAAACAAGTGGGTGAAACCGTTTGTAACAGCGCTTCCTGCGGCGATTTTCCTGTTTTTGGTCACAACGATTCTGCCGCCCTTCCTCGTCAATTTTTCTGACTCTTTCTGGTCGACCGACAGAGAAATAGAACACGCGATAGAACGTGAAAATATAAGCAACAGCATTGTTTTCGTGCCGCCGCTTTACGGAAGTGTTTTCCTGAATCTGATGAAAAAGCCGCCTTACGACGACAGAGGAAATCTGATTCTCCTTGATCTGGGCGAAGAAAACTTCTATGCAGCGGCGTATTTTATGGATAAAAAGCCGTTTGACGGGGCTTATCTTGTCGATTACTACCCGAAACTTACCGACAAAACCGTGATAACTCCGCTTTTTGAGGCAACTCGCGGGAAGATGATTTTCGAATTTGAAAACAAGCGCCTTCCGAAGACGGGAGAGCCCGATTACGGCGTAAATTTCTCGATGAGCGAAGAAGAGAATAAAAAATTCTATCCGATTAAGGAACTTTCGGTTTTTGTTTCTAACGAGGCTGTTTTTGCGATTCGTTTCGACGAACTGACCGAAAAAAGTTACTACGATTTCACCCATCCTGTAATCGAAGAAGGCGAGTACGAGTTCAATCTTTTCTATGTCGCAGACAAGTGCGGAACGGACGCGACCCTCTTTATTGACGGCGAAAATGTCGGAACTTTTGCATCAAAATCGCCTTTTCAGGAAAGAAGAGTCTTTTCAATAAACCACTTTTTTTCAAGAGGAAACCACGTTTTCAAAATTGTTCCCAAAAGCGGAAACTCCTGTCTGATGCTGGATTCGGTCGAAGCCGAGATTATCGAATAATCACCTTTAACTTTCTTTTGAATATTTGTGCAGAAGGGCGAGCGCTTTTTCAAAAAGATCGGTCTGAACCAGAAGGCTGATTCTGAACGAACTTGTGTGGAATCCGGCGATGCGGATATCGTTTTTTCTGAAAAGAGAGGTGATTTCAAGCAGGATGTCGGGTTTGTCGGTTATGCCGTCTCCGATTATCGAAACTGCCGAAAGGTCATCGAAAATCTGGACTGAATTGCTGAATTTCGCCTTTATTTCAGAGAGAAACGAATCAATTGAGTAGTTTTCCTTCTTGGAAATGATGAAACTTCCCGTCATGCTGTTTTTGTAGCCGCGGTGGAATGAGATCTGCTTGACGGCGATATTTTTTTCGGAACAGAATGAAAGGACGTTTGCTATTGTTGAGAGATTTTCCGATTCGGGCTCGTAAGTATGGAAAAGCAGAACGTTTTTTTCGTATGCAACCGCTGATTTTCTGATTTTTCCTTTGTTTTCGAAGCCGTGGATCACCGTTCCGGGATTGTTCGGCTCGAAAGTGCTTTTGCAGTGGATCGCGATATTGTGTTCCTTTGCAAATTCGACAGCTCTCGAATGAAGGACTTTCGCTCCCGCTTCGGAAAGTTCCTGCATTTCAGGGTATGTCAGGGATTCGAGTTTTTCGGCATAAGGAAGAATCGCGGGATCTGCATCATAAACGCCGTCGATATCGCTGAAAATCTCGCATCTTTCGGCATCAAGAGCGGCTGCCAGTGCAACTGCGGTCGTATCGGAGCCGCCGCGCCCGAGAGTCGTTATCTCTTTTTTGAAGCTGACACCCTGAAATCCGCAGACGATAACGGTTTTTCCTTCCGAAAGCGAACTCAGAACACGGCTCGGACGTATCTCGATGATCCGTGCGTTCGTGTGGTGGTCGTCGGTGATGATTCCGGCCTGCGAACCTGTGAGTGAAATCGAGGGAATTCCTTTCGATTCCAGTGCCATTGCGACTATCGCGGCACTTGCTCGCTCTCCTGTAGTGAGCAGCATGTCTATTTCGCGCGGATTGCCGTTCGGGGCGAATTCGGCAGCCTCTTTGAGCAGAGCTTCCGTGGTTTTTCCCTGTGCCGAAACGACTACGACGGTTTTAAAACCATGGTTAACTCTTTCGGTAATAATATCAAGAACTTTCTTTATGCAATCACTGTTTTTGAGCGAAGAACCGCCGAATTTCAGCACGATGATTTTTCCGTCGTTCATCTTATGCGTACCTCTTTTGAGTAGACGAGTTCGTTTTTATCGTTAAAAATCATGAAGTCGTAAATACCGCCGCTGATGTGAGTGACTCTTGTCGAAAGGTTGTAGTAGCACATTTCTTCCGAAGACGAATAGCGGAAAACCTCCTGAAACGATATGAAGCGGTCGCCGGCTTCGAGATAGTAGTAGTTGTACTTGTTTTCAAACGAAAGGTTGCCCTCTCTGTCAACGATTCCCATAGTTGTGTTTTTCGGCGCCTGAATGTTGTAGTGACGAACGATGATATCTTTGCCTGAAACCAAAACATCATAACTTTCTTCAGTGTTTTCAATATCTTCTGCTGACATGCAGGCACTTTGTGAAACATCTGACGGATATACGAGCGGTGTTTTGTAACTTTCCGCACCGCCGCACGAGACAACAGCCGATGCGAAAAGAAGCGCAACAGCCAAAAAGAGGGATTTCGACTTCATTTTTTAACCTCCGGAACGAAAACGCGCTATTCTATTTAAGGGGCGCGTTATGTAAAGTTTAATCAGGTCAAGTTGATGAAAAATCGCATATAATTGACTGAAAAAGTCAAATGGGTATTATCGCCGTTGTTTTTTTGTGCCTGTTTTTTTGTTGTTGAAGGTTTTTTGATGAAAAACAAGGTTTATATAGCTGAAATAACTACAATTTTACCGCATCTCTTTTCTTCTTCGGAAGTTGTTGACATTCTCTATCCTAAATCTATAGACAACGGTCGCCCGCACCGTTTTGCAAGGCGTTCGGTCGGCGCAGTCGGGATAACCTACCGCCCGACGATACTTTCGAGAGATGCTTTTCCGAACAGGGCTCTGGCGACTCCGGAGTATCATCCGCTGGAGTGGGGGAGCCGCGCGGTAGAAGAACTTCTGCAGGGAAAAAACATTTCCAAGGAAGATGTCGGATTCCTCTCGATTGCCTACAACATCCGCTGTGACAAAGATGTTCTGCCGAGCCTTTCGAGCAAAATCGCCTCGAAATGCGCTTTAAAACTTGACTATCCGCCGCAGGAAATGGCTTATCTGGGATGCGCTGCGGGTCTTTTTTCGCTTGAATCTTCGGTAAAATACTGTGCTGAGCACAACAAGGCGGCGATAACATTCCTTTTCGACCAGTGTTCGTGGATCGTTAACCCGACTTACGATGTTGATGATCCCGAATTTAAGGAAAACCTCAAAACGACGCTCCTTTTTGCCGACGGCGCTGCCGGAATTCTGGTGATCCCAGAAAATTTGAGAGACAAATTCGACCTTCCTTTGATGGAAGTTGATGAAATTATTACTGATTTTGTTTCGGGCGGCTCGCTTTCGATGCACGAAGGCAAACTCGTTCTGGAAGACAATCTCAAAGACACAGTTCCAGAAATAGTTCACAACCACATCATAAAACCGTTGGGTGTAACGCCTGGAAATATCGACGAATGGTCGCTTCACCAGGGCGGAATGCCGATACTCATGCGTTTTACCGAGCCTGAAATTTTAGGACTCAATGAAGAACAGATAAGCCGTTCGAAGTCGATTTTCCAAAAATACGGAAATTTCAGCTCTCCCAGCGTGATGTTCGTTCTCGAAACGTGGTTCAAAGACGCAAGCCGTCCGCTCAAAGACGAAAAAACGAGAGGCTGCGCGATCTCTTTCGGCGCGGGTTATTTCATGGGCGGCATGACTTATCACTGGTCGAAAAAATAGATGCGGATAAACAGATTCCTCGCACTTTGCAAAGTAGCTTCAAGACGAAAATCGGAAGAACTCATAACTGCCGGAAAAATCAAAATAAACGGACGTCTTGCAGTTCTTGCGGACGAAGTCGATCCGGAAAAGGATATTGTTGAATATAACGGTAAAAAATTAGTTGTTCCAAGTAGTTATGATTATTTTCTTTTGAATAAGCCTGCAAATGTAATCTCTGCCGCAAGTGATGACAGAGGGCGCAAAGTCGTTACAGATTTTCTTCCTGAAGGTTCGCATGCTGTTCCGGTAGGGCGGCTTGATTTCGACACGACAGGCGTTCTTCTGCTCACGAATGACGGAGAACTTGCATACCGCCTGACACATCCTTCTTTCGGTGTACGTAAAATCTACCGCGCAAAAGTTCTCGGCGATTTTACACCGGAAAAAGCTGAAATGATGAAGTCCGGAATTGTGGTCGAAGGCGTATTGATGCAGGCTGAAGCTGTCTCCATAACATCGAAGCGCGGCAGAGTTTCCGATGTCACGGTTTCTCTTCACGAAGGGAAAAAACGCGAAGTCAAAGAGCTTTTCAAGGCTTTGGGCTGCCGCGTTCTGGAACTTGAAAGATTCGCTTTCGGAAACATCACGTGCCGGGGACTCAAACCCGGTGAAATCAGAAGACTTACTGAAGAAGAAGTTCAGTATTTATTTAAATTGACAAAACTTTCGGAAAAGAAGTGATCTCGAAATATCGATATATCGAGATAACGATATTATTTAACTTTCTTTGCTGCTCTCTGCTTGATTACGTTTGAAACATTGCGGCTTTTCGCGATATTTTTGAGGTCGTTCATCCTTATTGTTTCGAGAAGCATGAGTGCCGTTTTCATCGGAGTTTTCGGGTTGTTGACGAGAGCGAGTTTGACGGCATAGCTTTTGCTCAAAGCCTTGTTTGAAGCGATAAAACTTATTGCATCAAGTGACGATGATGGATCGCCTGCGATGGATGCAACCTCTTTGTCGGTGATTCGCGCGTTTCCCAAAACCGCCATTACGATCTGTTTGCGCGGATCTTTGATGAGAATTTTTCTGACTTCGAGGTTGCCGAGCATCGCCACTTTGATTTTCTGACCGACATTCATGTCTCTCAGCGCTTCCGCGATGGTTTTGCGCTGTTCAAGCATATCGTCGGCACTCAAACCGTCGAAAGCCGTCTCGGAAGTGAGGAAATCGGGAAAGTCGAAAATTGTGTCTTCAAGTTCGACTACTTCTTCATCCTCTTCTTCCTCTTCAGTCTGCGCATCTTCAGGTTTTTCTTTATGTTTTTCAGCTTCAAGTTCGGCGATTTTTTCTGCAAAGTAGGAGAGCTGTTCTTCATAAAGAGAGAGTAAAACGTCGCTGATTGCCGAAAGAAGTGCTTTGAAATCATCTTTCTGAGGCAGCGTGAATTCGACGAAATCCTTGTGTGTTACCAGAGTGGTCCAGAAAGTCCTGTCGTTTGTCGCAAGAAATTCAAGTATCCAGTCTCTTTGAAGTTTTCCTGTCAGCAGAAGGGAAATTATTATTGAAGAATCCCTTCTTTCACCGGCGAGTTTAGTCAGAGTTTTAACCGAATTTCCCGGAATTTCGGGCGTAATAATCTTTTTTATTTCGTTCGATTGGGTGAACCTGAGTTTATCGACAGCTGCTTTCTGAACGGTTTCGTCTTCATCACCGCAGAAAAAGATGAGCGCCTTTAAGTATTCACTCGCCGTTAAGGGGAGAAGTCCGTTGATTACCGCAAGTTTTTGCGGTGCCGATGTCGCCTGTCTCCACATTTATAAGTCTCCTGTGCAGATCTTTTAGTTGATATTGAGTTTCTCTCCGGAAAATCCTGTGGCTCCTTTGTGAGAACCGTTTCCGCCGCTTCCTGATGCACCGCGGACGCATTTGATTTGTGAAGGTGTAAAGAAAATGTCGCTTTGCCTGATATTGACAACACAAACCGAAG
>JAFQZM010000027.1 GCA_017405875.1 bacterium | reverse complement strand
CGGTATTTCTTTTGTTTCAGTAACAACTTTCTTCTGATCCATATCAAATCTGTGAATATGAATTTCTTCGACAGTGGTCGGAATTTCAAAATTTTTTATCAAATTAAAATCTATTCCAATGTTTATATATTGGGAAAGTCCTAATCGGGTAGCAAAAATAAAATCCTGCCAGTCAATCCTTCCGTTGCAGTCTGTGTCTTTTGCCGCATTTTTGATTATCTGGGAAGCACGGCAGATTTTCCACATCGGGGTGGCATAGTTTGTAGCAGGTCTCTGAAGAGTTATATATTCATTCTTAATATTCTGCATTATTCTAGACCATTCATCCCAGCCTCCAGGGGCACAACCGAACCATGCTACAAGTCCAGCGAGTTTGCCGGAATAATCAATGACAGAACTCCCTGAATGCCACGTTTGTATATCAGCGTCTTTAAATATTAACAGATCTTCTTCATAATCCCCAGAGAACGCATAACCACGATATTGATCGTTATCAACACTACCATTATTGACAACTTTTAATCCTGAGTAATTTATATTACCTACCGATTCAGAGGCTACACCAGGAAAACCTATAATACTTAATGTCGAATTTTCTTGAAGAACCCCGGTATTGACTCTTGCCCAACCTCTTTTACCGTTTGTATTGTCAAGAAGTCTCCATGGTTTATCAGGTATTTCGTCATCTTGGTTGTTTTCAGATACCCATGACCAAGGATCAAGCCATTTGGAAGGTGGTATGGGTTCATTCGATTGCGAAAAATCAATTTTACTTTCTAACTTATAGATAGCGTAATCAATTTTCCCGATTTCTTCCCCGTCAGGGTCATCATTTGGCCAAAGAATTGTTTCGGCATATTGGGCAATATTATCTTCTTCACTAATCCAACCAACTTTAGCCAATCCGTTTTCTACAGAATAATCATCATTATAACGATATTGAAAATTCTTATCTATGGGGAAATATGCCGGATGCTCCGTAACGTCTGAATATTCTGATCCAGGATCTTCGTATAGTATATAATTGCCATTATCATTCAAATATCCTGTCAGAGAAACTCTCGGATAGGTTGGATGATTAGTCCCGTCATTGTCTTCATATAAATCAGCTATTTGATAACCGAATAACACCCCAACATTTGCGATGTTGGCGCAATGTCCAGCCGTTAAAAAATAATTTTCTCCAATCAGTGTTCCGCTGCAGCCTAGACCGTATGTCGAATCAGGATTCATAGAAATAATTTTCCCGACTCGTCCTCCGTGCTCCTGTAGAAATTCTTCATCGTAACCATAGTTTCCATCAGCAAATTCAAAATGTTCGAACCAATCAGGAATAAAATCATCATCAAATTGGGTAACTTCACTTAAAACAGGATCATCCCAAACAATCTCTAGAATATCATCGTCAGGATTTTCATCATAATTTGGAAACATTACTTTTGCATACTCAAGACACGAGTGTGCTTCATGATTCTCCGCAAACAAACTAAAACATGCCATAAACACTGCAAATAACATAAAACTTCTTTTCATGTCACTCTCCATCTCCTAAAGTTATTGTATTTTCGCAGCTTTCCAGCTGTTCATTCATACCAGAAATATATGTTCCTCTTTCCTTCAGTTCCTCGAGAGGCGACAGGTCTTGAATACAATTTTTTCCTATTGATACTCTTGTTAAACCTTCTCTTTTTCTTAATGCTTCTGCATTACTTATTTTATTCGAACCTATATCCAATCTTCTGAGTGCCGGAAACGAATCGTTGTCTGCAAAACCTGACAAATCCGTAATGCTATTATAATTTAAGTACAATTCCTGAAGTGATTTTAAATTTTTCATAACCGGAACTTTGGTGATTTTTTTGTTTACCGCAACATATAAAAATACTAATTTTTCAAGACCATCTAACTGTAACAGGGCTGTATCGTCTAATTCATTATGGGACAAATCTAATTTTTCGATGGATTTCAAGCCGATTAGAGGCGGAAGCCTGCTTATTTTATTAAACCCCAACTGAATTTCTTTAAGTTTTTTTAGATTTCCTATTTTTTCAGGCAGTTCTTCGATCTGATTCGTATCTAATCTTAAATAAGTTAAATTTAACAAATTTGTTATTGGTGAAATATCTTTTATCCCGTTATCGTCTCCACCTAAACTATTCAAATTTACCAAATCAGCGATTGGTGAAATATCTTTCACATAGTTGTTATGAAAAAACAAACCCTTTAAATTTATTAAAGATTTAAGAACGATTATATCATTCACTTTATTTTTCATAAAGTTTAAAAATTCAAGTTTCTGCAGATTACCGATATTTTTGGGTAAGGACTCAATTTTATTATATGCCAAATCCAAACTTTTAAGATTGACAAGTTGTTCTATCGGAGACACATCTTTCAATTCCGTATAGTTGATTCGGAGTGATTCAAGATTCGTAAGCAGTGAGAATGATCCGTCAAGACAGGTCATGTTTATGAATTCTTCATTTGGATTTATTTCTTCCGGCGAGCTGAAAGAAATTCTTAAATTTTTCAATTTCTTCAACTTCGAAAGAGGAGTAAAATCGTAAACATTGCCGCCTGTATTAAAGAATGTGACAGATTCAAGGTTTACTAATTTTTCGATCCCGCGTATGTCCTTGAAAGGCAGTCCCATTTCCGTAACTTTTTCCAAATCCTCTTCTTTAAGTTCATAATCACGGTCATATCCAAGGCTGTCTTTCACCCAATATTCAATCTTCGGGTTGGCGAAAAAACCCTCGTAAGGATCATCAGGAATTTCATCGTAACAGCGCGCATAACCATTGATCGGCTCGGTTTTTTCAAAAATTTCCTCGGTAGATTCGTTTGGCTCTTCATCGTCTGAATCGGGTTCTTGAGAATCAGAATCGTCGTCTTGAGCCTCAAAATCCTTATCATCAGGAATCATGTCGGAATCGTTTGAAGAGTGAGACGAGGAGCAGGAAAAAAGAAGAAAAACCAATAAAACAACCGGTAAATTCAAAAATCTTTTCATCTTTCGGAGCCTCCGGAAACACATTATATGTAACAATCAGGCTCAGATTATACCGGATATTGAAAAATTAACAAGCAGTTTTTTTGAAGAAAAGCGCTTTTTTGTTGAAATTTATTTTTTTACCGCTATTTTGCGTTTTGCAGATTTTTTGTTTGATAAAATTTTATCATGATGAAAAAAATTAAGTTTATACATTTTACAATATTTCTCATAATTTCAGTTTTCTTATTTTCATTCATCAGAGATATCTACTTTTACAAAAACAGTTTTCCCAAATCATACAATGTAAAATTTATTGAAAATTTACAGTCGCGTCTTGAAAAACAGGGCGGAAACCTGAAAAATCACGAATTTATTCTTGCTCTTTCAACCGGCAAACGCGATTTTTCCCAGAAATTCCGTCACGATCTCGCAGTCACAGGAACAATGCACCTTGTCGCGATTTCAGCTTTTCACACGGGGATCATGGTGTTCATTTTCAGCATTTTCTTCAAATCGCTTCTCTTTTTCGTGCCTACAAGACCCTATATCAAGAATATCATTATGTTTTTTCTCAAAATTGCAGCTTCTGCCTACTATTTTTTCATAACCGGCGCTTCGATACCGACCCTGCGCTCGCTCGCTTTCATTCTTTTTTTCGATTTTTTCATGATTTCCGGCACATTTCCCCACCCCGTTTTCATTTTTTTCTCTTCTCTTGCCGCCGTAACGCTGCTGATTCCCGGAAGTTCGCTCTCGATGAGCTTTTTGATGAGCGCTCTGTGCGTTGCCACAGTTCTCAAACTCTGGAGAGTTATGCCGAAATCTTTAGCAATTTCACTTATTTGTGTTTCAGCAACCATAAATTATATTCTTCTTGTCGTAAGTGCCGCGCTTTCAGGCACTTTTTCAGTTCTTGCGCCTTTCGTGAACTTTTTCGTGATCCCTATTGTCTCTCTTTCGGTTCCTTTCGTGACCATGGCGCAGTTTTTGATTCCGTTTTCGTGCATTGCGGCTCACTTTATGCTGAAAACTGCCGATTTTTTAATTTCTCCCGCCTCTTTTTTAATCTCTTTTTTTGCCGGTCTTGCCGAAAAAACGGCGGTTCCTGTTGTTCAGGTTCCAGTTTTCGTCAAAATAATTTTTGCGGCATCGTTTTTCTCCGCGTTATACTTTAGCAGTAGAATCAAACACTTATCATTAGTTGTAAATATTTTATTGCTGATTCTCTTCTTTTTCGGCATTTTTTCGACTGACGAAATAAAAAGGTCTGAACAGTTCAACGGAAAAGCCTTCTGCGTCAAGGAAAGCGTCACTTCGGGAAGGATCTTTTTCGACAAATATGTAAAAAACCCGAATTTCAACAACTATTTTCTCACGAATATCGAGCGTTTTTCAGCCGAATGCGGCATCACTAAAGTCCTTTCGGTGCACTTTCCAAACAAAATCACTGAAAAGCAGAAAAAAGCTTTGAGAAAAAAAATCCGCTTCAAAAATGCAGAATTTTATTCAAGAGAGTAAATTTTGTGCTATACTCTCACGCTTTGATTTTCAGGAGGTGAAAAATGGGCAAAAAAAGTAAAGGCGGTTCGGGCTCTCTGATTTTTAAAATAGTCAAAATCGCGGTTTTCATTTTTCTTCTGGCAAATTTCTGCTGGAACGGCAAACCTTTGTGGAAAAACGTGATACCGACGGCTGGAAACACTATTGAAAAAAGTGAAAAGGCTATCAAAAAAGAGGCTGAAAAAGTGCAGAAAGCCGTGAAAGACGCTTCGAAAGACGCCGAAAAAACTGCCAAAAAAGCAATTGACGAGACCAAAAAAGCTGCCGAAGACGCAAAAGAGTCGATAAAGGAAAAAACTTCTTCCGCAACCGGAATCACCGAAGAAGATGAAAAAGAGATCGAAAAAATCATCGAAAAAGAATTGAACAAACAATAATATCAGGAGCTTACAATGATCATTTCAGTTGGAGCAGATCACGGCGGTTTCGAGCTTAAAGACAAACTTGCGGCGTTTTTGCGCGAAGAGGGATACGAAGTCATCGACAACGGGACAAATTCTCCCGATTCAGTCGACTATCCCGATTTTGCCCAGGCCGTAGCGCACGATATCCTTGAAAAACGCGCCGAAGCAGGACTTCTCGTCTGCGGCTCGGGAATAGGAATTTCTATTGCGGCGAACCGCTTCAAAGGAATCCGCGCGGCACTCGTCACAAATCCTGACTACGCCCGCCTTTCGCGGCAGCACAACAATGCAAACATCATCGTTTTCGGCGGCAGATTCACCGCTTTCGAAGACGCGAAAGAATGGCTCAGAATCTTCCTTTCGACCCCGTTTGAAGGCGGTCGTCACGAACGCAGAATAGAAAAAATCGACAATATTTAATTTCGGTGCCAGGCGCCGCCGACAGTAGGGAACTTAGGGAGTCTAAGGAGTTTAAGGAATTTAGGGAGCGGCGATAAAATTTTTGGAATCCGACCGCCGCACAGGACTCGGCTCCCCTGAAGCATGGGAGCTGGTGCAAAGCGCCTGAGAGGTCCTATTTCGGCATTGCCTTTTTGATGGTGTCGAGAAGAGTTCCGTCACGCCATTCGATAACGTGAACGACCTCGTCGGTAGTGGGTTTCGGCTTCGGAATTACGCCGAAACTTTCAGCTTTTTCTTTGGATTTTGCAAGAAGTTCATCCATCGAAATGATGTTGAGACCGTATTTTTTGCCGTTTTCAAGGATCGCTTCTTTGTACGAGGACTTGCTCTTCGGGTTGACGCAGACGTAATCTTCGGTAACGACGACATCGATGACCTCTCCCGGAGTGGTTCTCGTGTAGACTTTTTCGACGATCTTCGGGAAACCTTTGCCGTCCTTTCCGGTAGCGAGCGGAACGAACATGATCGTGAGATCAGCACCTGCCGCGACATCCTGACCGCCGCCGATACCGCCGATGATCCTGCCGGAAGCGCAGACGGTGTTGACGTTGAAGTCTCTGTCAACTTCGAGAGCCGAAAGAACCGCGACGTCAAGCATATTGACTGCACATTCCTTGTTTGCGATAGATGCATAGAAACCGGTCGAAATCGGAATATGGAACGGATTCATGAGAAGCGATTTGATGACTTTTTCGCTCGGCTCGAAAAGCTGACCGTGGAAAATGTGGCGCAGCGTTCCTTCTTCAAGCATTTCAACGTGCATCGAAGTGATCCCGCCGATAGCAAAGTTCGCCGTGATGTTGTTTTCCTTCAAGTACTGTCTGATGTTGTCGAGAACGATGAGACCAGCGCCGCTTCCGACCTGGAAAGCGAAACCGTCTTTCATGACGCCGGCAGCCTTCATGATGTTCGTGACGTTCTCAGCGATCTGCGCATTGAACTTGTTGGAGCGGATCTTCTCGAAATCGAGCGTTCCCGAGCCGATACCTTCCGAAAGTCCCGGTTTTTCCATCGGAACGACGAAATCGGTGAGTTCCATCGTGATCTCAGCCGGGATGAGCGTCTCTTCCGAAACCGTTCCAGCGAGAAGGCAGGTGTAGTCGGCATATTCTGCATCGGCAGTAGCCAAACCGAGCGGACCGCAGTATTCGTCGGGATTTCCCATAACGCCGTTCGCATTTCCGTGAATGTCAGCCATCGGTACGGGAAGGAATGCAAGTTTTACGTGAACTTCACCGACCTGAAGCTTGCGGACTCTGTTGCCATGGCTAAGGCCTACTCCGACCCAGGGAAGAAGGTCACCGGCTACGAGATGGTTTCCCATCGCTCTGTAAATATTGCCGTAAATGCCTGTAATTATTCCGTCTTTAAATGCTTCATAAAGCCACGGATCAGTGTGGTCGAAAATCGCGTTTCCGTAAAGAACGATGTTTCTTTTGCCGTGTTCGCGGAGTTTTTTTACAACCGCCTCAAGGCCTCTGTCGCCCGTTCTGTAGTAGTGCGGATAACTGATGACATCGCCGTCCTCAAGCATTTCGATAACTTCGTCAAGCGTCTTTACCTTGCTTTTGCCGCGCGGCATGAAGTTCGGAGTCTTTCTCGGAGCGAAATGGGTGAAAAGATTCGACTCGTCAAAAGCCGAAACGAAATTTTTGTACTCTTTGCCGTTGAATTTCATGAATTCCTCCCGATATTTAAAGTTCAAACAAACAATAAAAACGGGCAATCATAGTGTTTTTGCAGGCAATAGCAATTTATCGCTTAGTCATTTTTTGCACTTTTTTTGTGCTGTGATTTTACGGATTTATACCGATGGAGTCATGAAAACACGCCAGAATCCGCTGTCATCTTTCTCGATGTATCCGTTTTTCTGAAGCGACTGCAGCATTTTCTGTAAAGCTGAACGGTTTATTCCGATTTCATTCTGCAGATACGACAGAGTCGCCTGAGGTTCGATCTGGAGTTCACGGAGAATTTTTCCCGTTGTAGGAGTCCTGAAAGATATGCGCTCACCGTCATACCACCACACATTTTCATCTTTTTCAGTTACAAACAGAATGTCGTTCTCAACTTCATGCGTTATCAGTTCGACCATGTATTTGTGAAACGGGCGGATATTTTTCAAAGAGGCTTTTACTCCGTCTGACGGTATCGGACCGACTATCAGATCGGCGCTGTGCAGCGCATCAAGATACTCCTTCTTCAGACGGCTGCGCACCACTATCATGGGAAGCTCGTGTCTTGAAAGAATATAGTTGACCATAAGTCTCGCGATACGACCGTTACCGTCCTCGAACGGGTGAATGCGGATAAACCTGTAATGAAACAAAACAGCTATATCTACCGGCGAAAATAAACCTTCCTGTTCCGCCTTGTTGTACCAGTCCACCAGATCCGCCATAAATGCCGGCGTCTCTTCGGGCGATGCATAATCGAAACGCTCGCCGTAGCGGGTTATGACGCTGTTCGGACGGGTCTTGTACTGCCCCGCGTGGACCGTATAGCCTACCTGCATCCCGTCAGGAAGCGTGCGCGAAACACCGCAATCCTCGCGTATCAAAGTTTTGTGCAGAGCCCTGATAAAATTCTGAGTAAGCGGCTGATGTGCTTCCGCAGCCTCGTTCAGCATCATTTTCAAACCGAGATCACTTGCTTTCATCTCCTCGCATTCACGAAAATCAGCTGTGCCGATCACCTTGTCAAAAAGCAGGAGCAGTTCAGTCTGCCCGTAAGTGAGAGTATTTCCTTCAATGTGGTTGCTGTTGTAGTTGAAATCGACCGTGAAACGGCGGCTCAATCTCCCCTTGTCGATTTCGGAAAGCGGCTGCAGCTTCTGCCATTTTTCCAAAGCACTCAAAAGTTTTTTGTTTTCCATAAAAACCTCCATACCACTGAATTAGGTGGTAAGCATACCACCAAAAATGAATATCTAATTTAAATTTTTACAGCAATTTAGCTGTATTTCGTCGCCAGATCGAGCAGTCTCCCTGCGATCTTGTCGATCGGGGTGATTTCCTTGTCGGTAGTGGCGAAGAAAGTGCCCCAGCCGGCCGCCGATTTCAGCCCTTTGCTGTAGAATTTGCGGATGAATGGGTCGTTTTTCTCTTTGAAAAGTTCAATGTCATGCGCGGTGAACGGGAAAACGATGTCCATTCCGACGCTTTCGCCGAGATATTTTTTCATTACGAGGATGCGTGAATTGAGGTCTTTATTCGAGACGTGCGAGCTTTTTGCTTCCAGAATGTGGAGATAACCGTTTCTGAAGACGACGAGAGTATCGATCTCGATGAGAGAACTCGCTTTGCCGCTGAGTTTTACGTTCTGATAGACCGAGGCGATGGATTCCTTCAAAAGCGGATACTTTTCTATCGCGCGGTAAACGGCGTAACTTATCAGTTTTTCAAAGATTATCGATATCTGCGAGCGGGTGTTGAGTGTGCTTTCGCGCTCGATTTCGCGGACATATTTCTGTTTGAAGCGGTTGAAAACGGCAGACGAAACTTCGACATTCTGCACATCGGCAAGTGTCGTGATTTTTTCCGAAATTTTCGAGAAAAGAACGTCTAAAAAGTGCTGGACATCGCTTTTAAGGTCGGCTTTGTCTATTGCTCCGGCAAGCGGAAGGATCTTTTCTATGACTGCTTCCGGCATTTCGGCGTTGAACCTTTTCTGACAAGTTGCGAGAGTAGTTCTGAAATCAAACGAATCAGAGAAGGAACGCAGCTCTTTTCTTGAGCTCATTTCGTCAAAAAAGGCGGTAAGTTTCCGTCTGATATCGTTTTTCGCGTCGTTTATCTCAGGGCGAAGATGCGGCATGACGCCGAAAATGCGCTGCAAAAACTTGTCGATCTGCTCTTCGCGGTTGTTTTTCACCATGAATTCGTGGAGCTCGTTTTTGAGGTCGATTATCGACTTCATGTTGTCGTATGAAGAGAAAAACGCCCGTAAATTCATGGAGTTGCACAAATTGTCGTAAAGTTCTTCAAACTGCTCGCCGTTTTCAGCAAAATAGTTTTCTCCAGTATCGTAAATTGTCAGAAAATCGGTAAGTTCGGCGCCGTAAAGAGTAAGACGCTCCTTCAAGTGCCAGTCTATCGAAACGCTTGAGCGGTATTCATGAAAAGCCTGATCCTTGACTGCGATGCGGTTGATTTGTCTCGTATCGAGATCAAAGTAGACAAGAGAAAAATCGATCTCGTGTTTTTCGGAAAAACGCTTGAGATATTCTGCAAAAAGGATCCTGTGGATGCCTTTTCCGCACGAAGCGTCGCAGCATATCTCGGTGATCCCGTATTCAGAAACGACGCTGCCGACATGCCTTTTGAGCATCTCGATTATTTCACCGAGATTCATATTTTTCTCAATAAAAACATTGAGATACTTTATATCTTCGCCGTTTTCGCGCTTAATGAGCATCGGGATATTGCGGTGCCAGTCGTTTTCAGCCGCCATCACGGTCGAAACGAAAATTATGACGTCGGGCGCAGCTTCGCGGATGAGAGAAGCCTGAACGACGGTCTGACGGGAAAGTATCGTGACGAGAAGCCTCATTTTTCCTCCTTACTTTGCAAAACTTTTGAGAAGCGCTATCTCTTCGGGCCATTTTTCAGGTTCGGGGGTTTCAAGAATGAGCGGAATGTTGTCGGTAAAAGGCTGTCTGACGAGCCATTTGAAGCAGTCGATGCCGATCGCGCCGTTTCCGAGCGTTTCGTGCCTGTCAACTTTGCTTGCAAGAGTTTTTTTCGCATCGTTGAGGTGCATTCCGCGCAGATATTTGAGCCCCACAACTTTATCGAGTTTTGCGAAAGTTTTTTCGCACGCCGCATCAGTCGTAAGGTCGTAGCCCGCGGCAAAAGCGTGGCATGTGTCAATGCAGATCCCGACACGCGATTTGTCTTCAACCTGTTCGATGATTTCGGCAAGATGCTCAAATTCAAAGCCGACGTTGGAGCCCTGCCCTGCCGTGTTTTCGATGACTGCAGTTACTCCTTTTGTTTTGTCGAGCGCAATATTTATCGATTCTGCGATGCGCGTCAGACATTCACTGACCGTTATTTCGCGAAGGTGGCTTCCCGGATGGAAGTTGAGTCTGTCGAGCCCCAGAATTTCGCAGCGATTCATCTCTTCAGTGAAAGATGTCCTCGATTTTTCAAGCCCTTCATCGGTCGGGTGCCCCAGATTTATGAGATAGCTGTCATGCGGCAGAATCGCATTTGCAGCAAAACCGCAATCAGCGCAGACTTTCTTGAAAGCTTCTACCGAAGCGGCGGAAAGCGCCGGAGCGAACCACTGTTTCTGATTTTTGGTAAAGAGAGCAAAAGCCGTAGCCTTGATTTCAAAAGCGTTTTTCGGAGCGTTTTCAACTCCGCCTGAAGCCGAAACGTGTGCGCCGATGAATTTGACCATGAGATCCTCCTTTCAAAAAACGGAATAGTTTAGCAGAAAAAATTTTGATTCCGACTTTTTATAAAATTTGCCTTTCAGCCGCGTATTTTTACGATAAAGGCGGTTGTTTTGGGAGGGAAAAATGGATCCAAAAGTTATAATCGAAGCGATCGGCTACATCGGTTCCGCGCTGGTCCTTATTTCGATGCTGATGACTTCCGTCGTCAAGCTGCGCTTCATCAACACTGTCGGCAGCCTGATATTTACAGGTTACGCGCTGATGATTCAATCTTATCCGACTGCAGCGATGAACTTCTGCTTAGCTCTCATCAACATTTACAACCTGATAAAACTTTTCAGGAACAAAAAAGAGTATTCGGTGATAAAAGTACGCCCCGACAACGCTCTTATAAGCCACTTTTTCGGACTTTATGAAGAAGACATCAAAAAGTTTTTCCCCGAAGCAGACAAAAATTCGCAGTTTGACCGCGCATACCTCGTCTGCTACGGCACCGACGCAGCTGGAATCCTTTTGGGCAATGCGGCATCCGACGGTTCCATCGACGTGAAAATCGACTACACTACACCTGTTTACCGCGACTGCTCTGCAGGAAAGCATCTTTACGCTTACCTCGCTTCACAGCACATTCCGGCAATCTTTGCGAGCACAAATTCCGAAATTCACCGCAAATATCTTCTGAGAATGGGCTTTTCCGAAAACAACGGCCGCTTTGAAAAAAAGCTGGCTTAACCGTTTTGACAAAAAACGGTTATCGTGTAGAGTGATTTGCTTACAGTTTTTATGGAGTTACAAATGATAAAGAAAGTTTTTCTTTTCCTGATTACGGCATTGTTTTTTACCGACATTTTCGCAGATTCGGTCGATATCGACATACCGGATGCAGTTTTCAGCGTAAAAAACGGCTTTGTTATTCCGAGAATAGAGGGATTTATCTTGACGGAACGGGGGAAAACACGCTTCTTCCTGTCAAAAAAATGGTTTTCGGAAGCGAAGTCGTCAAAGTCGAAATACTGAGGCAGCACAAAATAACGCTCGAAGCCCCGCTGAAAAAAGGTGAAGCCCTCTACCGGCTGAGCGATATGCGGAAAGTCAAAGCAGTTGCACCGACAGAAAGGATTCTGCCTTCGCTTTCAAAGTTCACATTTGATCATTTTTCGACATTCAAACGCTCGCAGCAGCTTTTCGGATTCGATTTTTACCCGATTATACCGGTCGGTGAAAAAGAGGTCGTAAAAATAGACAGAATCAGAGTCACGACAAAAGGAAAAACTCTTCTTCCGATGAGAAATACTCAAGGCAAAAATTCGATTCTCATCCTTACGACAGAATATTTCATGTTGAAATCCAAAGAGATCTGGAACTACATCAGAGCTAAAAAAGAATCCGGTTTCATGGTTCATATTGCCACGGAAACGAATTACGGAGGAGACAAACTTAAAGGGATCCAGCGTGTCGAAAAAATCAGAGAATACCTGAAAACAGTTTACATGAATTACGATTTTCTTCTCATAATCGCCGGAACCGAGCCTGACGGAACTGAAGTTCCCATGGTCGTAACGACACCCTGCAGAACCGACGAACCGGATTACGACGATGTTCCGACCGATATTTTTTATGCCGAACTTACCGAAGATATGGATGGCAACGAAAACGGCGTTTACGGCGAATCAAGCGACGGAATACATTACGCATTCGAACTCATTGTCGGCAGGATTCCGATTTATCACAAAAACGTTGAGGATACGGACAAAATTCTTGCAAGAACAGTCGATTTCATCAAGGAGAAACCGTCAACCGCCGACTACAGATTCCGGGTACTCTTTCCTTCAACGATCTCATATTACGAGAATCAGGATTTTCAGTACGGAATACCGAAAATGGACGGAGCTTATATCGCGAAATATCTGGAGGAAACCGATTCGATAAAAGAGCCGTTTTCATCAAAACTGCTTGTAGAAAAAAGCGGTCTTGATCCTTCCGATTTTTACAGCGAAGACGCCCTGACATACAGTTCAATGCTCGAAAACATGAATAAAGGATACGGAGCAGTCTTCTGGCAGGCTCACGGAATGCCCGATTATTCAGTGCGTACTATTTGGCGCTACGACCAAAACGACAACTGGATTCCGGAAACTTACAGATATGAACTCTACAGCGACACATTCGTCGACAACTCCCTTATGAAAAAAGTTACAGCTGTTTCTCCGTTTGTTTATCAGGGAAGCTGTCTGAACGGTTCGATACACTCAGACAGGAACCTCGCCTATGAGACTCTTAAAAACACCGCTGTCGGTGTTGTCGGAGCTTCTCAGGTTTCTTACGGTCTTATTTTCGACGGCTACGATCTCAGTTCGCAGGATATGTTCGCATACGGAACCGTTTTCACCGATGCTGTCGTAAAGAACGCAATTCCGGCTCAGACTCTCTTCGAAACCAAAGAAAAATGGTCCAATTATGATGTTCGGCTGACGACAAAACATGAAACGAACTACATCGGAGATCCTTCCCTGAGTCTGAACATGAAGCAGTGTGAAAACGACAGTGACTGCGACGACTCTATTTTCTGCAACGGAAAAGAAGTATGCAGTGAAGGTTTTTGTACGATATCGGAAAATTCCGTACCGTGCCTCAACAGCGAAAAAGAATGCGAAGAAAACATCTGCGACGAGGCAACAAAATCGTGCAGCACGGCTCAGATGCCCGACGGTTCCTTCTGCGGCACATCCGATAACGCCTGTGTCGGAGGAAAACAGTGTTTCAGCGGGAAATGCACCGATGTGAACATAAAAGACTGCTCCCACCTTGATTCGGAATGTACCAAAGGCTCCTGCAATCCCGATACCGGAGAATGTACAACAGTCAATGAAAACGAAGGACAGTCTTGCAACACGGGGAAATTATGCGTTAAAAACGAAGTCTGCAGGCAGGGTGTATGCGAAGGCGAAGCTGTTGATATGCCGGCGGCAAAAGAGTGCTGCAAAACGGAATGCGACGAGTCGGACGGTTTCCTTGAAGTCGCCGATATTGCGCAAAACTGGAACGACTGCACCACTTCCGACGGCAAAAAAGGCTATTGCGACTACGGCTCATGCACTCCGAAAAAAGAACAGAAAAAAGAATCTTCCTCTTCCGGATGTTCCGTCACCGTTTTCTGATTTTTCTTTTTCCGATTTTTCAGTATAATTCACGGGTTTGATTGTTCAACGGAGGGAATCATGCGCCTTTTCTACGACATTATCGCCGACAAAAGAGATAAAAAGGCTCTTTCAAAAGAGGATATTTCCGATTTTCTGCAGAGCTATCTTGACGGAACTTTGAAAGATTACCAGATGTCGGCCATGCTGATGGCGGTATTTTTCAATTCTCTCAACAGCGAAGAGCTTGAAACATGGACGGAAAAGATGCTTTACAGCGGCGAAGTCCTCGATTTTTCAGACCTCGAAGGCATTGTGGTCGATAAACACTCTACCGGCGGCGTAGGCGACAAAATTTCGATCCCTCTGGCTCCGCTTCTTGCCGAACTCGGCTTTTATGTGCCGATGATTTCAGGGCGCGGGCTCGGTCACACAGGCGGAACGCTCGACAAACTCGAATCGATACCTGGTTTTTCGGTAAATATCGATAAGGATTCTTTCAAAAAAATAGTAAGGACCAACAAAATGGCTCTCATCGGGCAGACTCCCGAGATCGCGCCGCTTGACAAAAGGCTTTACGCACTTCGCGACGTAACTGGAACGGTCGAATCGGTGCCGCTCATCGCCTCTTCGATCATGAGCAAAAAGCTGGCTGAAGGGATCAACGGGCTTATTCTCGATATCAAAATCGGCGAAGGCGCTTTCATGAAGGATCTCGCTTCGGGAACGCGTCTGGCCAAGACGATGCGGGCAATCGGTAAACGCTTCGGAAGGAGCGTTGACGTTCTTTTCACGAATATGGATGAGCCGCTCGGCTACACTGTCGGAAACGCGCTTGAGATAAAGGAATCCTTAGACGTAATGCAGGGGAAATACGTGCCGCAGGTAACGGAACTCACTCTCAGAATGGCGGCGGTTCTGATGAAGACTTTCAAGATGACCCAGTCCATCGAAGAAGGAGAAGAAAAGGCGGCGAAGATGCTTGAGACCGGCAGAGTCCTTGAAAGATTTGCAAGTACGATCAAACTTCAAGGAGGAGATCCGAAAGTGGTGGAAAATCAGTCGCTTCTTCCGGAAAGCCGCTTCAGAAAAGAGGTCAAAGCTACAGAGAGCGGCGTTATAAACAAGATCAACGCTCTCGATTTCGGCAAAGCACTCATCCGCTTGGGCGGCGGCAGACTTCGTCAGGAAGACAGCGTCAACAAATCGGTCGGCTTCGTTTTTGCGAAAAAAGCGGGTGAAAAAGTGGCGAAAGGCGATCTTCTCTACACGATCCACTTTGATGAAGAAGAGAGACTCAAAAGCGCGGAAGAATATTTGAAAGACGCCGTCATCATTTCGGAAAAACCGGCAGAAAGCATACCTCTTATACTCGGAAGTCTTTAAAAAAAGAGTTGCAAAATGCTTGACGACAAGATTTTTACATTCAACAGCTACATGAAGCAGAAATTCGGCGGCAGAGTCGCCCGCATCTCGATGAGCACAGGCTTTGACTGCCCGTGGAACAAGTGCATTTTCTGCCGCAAGGAGTCGTTTTCGCCCAATGTTTCAGTCGATATGACAAAAGCCGACCGTTTAGATATGCTTGAAAGAAGCATGAACTTCCTCAAAAACCGCTACGGCAACAAATTTTTTGCGGCTTATTTTCAAAGCGGGACTTCCACTTTCGGTGACAGGGAAATTTTAGCGAAAATGTACCGCGAAGCCGCATCGATAAAGGGTGTCGTAGCGATGATCTTTTCAACGCGCCCCGATTATTTAGGCAAAGACGAGATTACACTTATCCTCGATTCAGTGCCTAAAAACATTGATGAGATCTGGATAGAATTAGGGCTTCAGTCAACGAACGACAATTCTTTGAAGTGGATAAACCGCGGCCACGATGCGGCATGCTACTTCAAGGCGGTAGAAAACGTCGAAAAATACGGACAAGGAAAGATCAAAGTCGCTCCCCACATAATTTTAGGTCTTCCCGGCGAAACCGAGGAAGATATGCTGAATACCGTGCTGCAAAGCACGCAAAGCCCAGTCGTAAAAGGGTTGAAGCTCCATCACCTGCAGATCCACGACTGCACTCCGCTTGAAAAAATCTATGCAGAAAATCCCTTTCCGCTCCTTTCAGTCGAAAAATATATTGAGATCACGGCTGATATCATCGCGAAACTGCCGCCCGATAAAGTCCTTTTCAGACTTTTCACGACTGCCCCTGCGGAATACCTTATCGCTCCGAAGTGGAATCTCGGAACTCAGGAAGCCCTTCGCAAATTCGAGGAATACATGGACGCAAACCACATCACGCAAGGCTGCGAAAGGTAAATCCCCAAAAAAACTTGCAAAAGTCCTATGAAAAATGTTACAACTTTTACGAAAGTGGCATGACTTTTGTAAAAACGAGGCTCTATGAAACGAAATTTCATTAACGGTTTAATCGCCTGGAAGGAAAGCAAGAACCGCAAACCGCTGCTTGTCACAGGTGTTCGTCAGTGCGGAAAAACCTACGCATTGAAGGAATTCGGAGAAACGCAGTTTGAAAATGTGTGCTACATCAACTTTGAGTCAAACAGTGCTTATGCCTCTGTTTTTGATTACGATTTCGATGTGGAACGCATCATTCGTGAAATCGAACTGCTTGAGCAGTGCAGGATAACGGCGGGGAAAACGCTTCTGATATTCGACGAGATCCAGGAGGCTCCGCGTGCAATCACTGCTCTAAAATATTTCTGCGAAAACAAACATGATCTTCATGTCGCGTGTGCCGGATCTCTTCTCGGAGTCGCGCTGAAAAGGGAAAATTTCTCTTTTCCTGTCGGAAAAGTGAACAGGATGCAGATGCATCCGATGAGTTTCGACGAGTTTTTGGCGGCAAACAATGAGGAAAAATATATTGAACTTTTTGCCGGCTGGAAGTCGGACCGCGTGATCCCGGAAGTCTATGCGAAGCCGCTGGAACGTCTTCTGAAGGAATATTACGTTGTCGGCGGAATGCCGGAAGCGGTGAACGAATATGTTGCATCGAAGGATTTTGCGGCGGTTCAGGAGATTCAGGATACGATTCTGAGCGACTATGCCGACGATTTTTCAAAGCACGCTCCGGTTTCAGAAATAGAAAAAATCAGGCTTGTCTGGGATTCTGTTCCGAAACAGCTTGCGAAAGAAAACAACAAATTCGTCTTTTCCCATGTGAAGGAGGGAAAACGCGCCCACGAGTTGGAGTCAGCATTGCAGTGGCTCAAAAACGCGGGCCTTGTTCATCTTGTGGAGCTTGTCCAGAATGCGGAAATTCCTCTTTCGGCGAACGCAGATGCGACATATTTCAAAGTCTACATGGCTGATACCGGCCTGCTTTGCCGCAGACTCGGCTTAAGCTACAAAGATATTCTGGGAGATGGCGATAACCTGAAAATATTTAAAGGTGCGATTGCTGAAAATTATGTTCTGAATGAACTTGTAACGCTGCGTAAAAGCCCCTATTTCTGGCGGTCCGGCAACAGTGCGGAACTCGATTTCCTCTTTGAAGAAGATGGAAAAATATTTCCCGTCGAAGTTAAGGCTGCCGCAAACACACAGGCAAAAAGTTACAGGCAGTTCTGCCAAAAATTCAAACCGGCTGCCGGATATAAACTTTCGCTGAAAAACCTTGCTGTGACAGATTGCGATGGGTGCGCAACGATCAGCCTGCCGCTGTATCTGCTGTGGAATATGGATAAAATGAAATGGTGAAAGTGGACAACGGTAAATTAATTATTAGCGCAGTTTTTTTGTGATATTTAAAGAATGAATAGACCGAAAATAATCGATTTGACGGGCGGTTAGCTTGATTTTATGACAGAAATTTTTCGATATATGCGTTTATGTTCGCTGCACAGTATAAAGGAAGATTCAAAAGTTTGAATTCTTTGCCGCCTTCGCCGTTCACGAGGGGCGTTTTCAGGGTTTCAAGAGAAAAAGTTCCGCTGTAAAGTCTTACCGCTGCTGTGCAGTCGGAATTGTTTATGTAGGAATGAAGCGAGCGCAGCCTTCCTGTGGCGCCCGATTTTACTTCTATCGGATAGAGTTTTCCTTTGTATATCCTGATAAAATCGACTTCGGCATTCGACTGCTTTTTTTCTCTTGTCCAGAAAAGCGGTTTTGTGAGTTCGTTCGGTCTTTCCGATGCAATAAGTTCCTGACCGCTGATCTGTTCCGCAAGTTTGCCGAAGTATATTTCGCTAAGCGGCTCATCACTGAAATACATTGTCCCGATCCCTACTGATGCGCAGAGCAGGCCCGAATCCAGAAACTGAAGATGCGGTTTGAGCTTCATATCGGGAACGATCGGAAGTTCTGAATTCGTTACAGGGTATCTGAGATAGAGAAGCATCGCCCGTTCCAGGGTCCGCAGCGCATTGCCGGCATCCTTTGAGCCGAAACCGCTGTTGCCGAAATTCGCAAACGAGATCCGTTCAGGTGTCTGCGCCGGAACAGCATCTTGCTCTGTTGAATTGCCATATTGCCGCGATGTAAAAGATCTGTCGATCGATCACGATCCTTCCTGTGTCAGCAGGTGTTCATAAAAAACCATTTTTTTCATGCAGAATTTCTGATAAAAAATATTAGTCATTTTTACCTGTTATAAAAAAACCTGTTGAAGGTGAAAAAGAATCTTTTTATCCTTTTCAGATCTAGTTCATTGTTTTTAAAGGTGTTTTATTTAACTTCAGAACGGAGAAAAGTATGAAAAAATTTCTTATTCCCCTCACCATTGCAGCACTGTTCTTCTTTGTTGCATGCGGAGACTCATCAAAGGATGTAGATGATTCCGATTCTACCACCGATGATGACACCGCTGAAACTGCCGATGACACTGACACTGCGTCAGACACAACTGACACAACGTCCGACACCACCGACACGACCTCGGATGACACCGACACCGCTTCCGACACAACTGACACGACATCGGATGACACAGACACCGATGACACTGACACAACAGACACTGCGTCAGACGACACCGACACCGACACCGCTGACACGACGTCAGACGACACTGACACCGCTTCCGACCTCGACGACGAAGCGATCCAGGACGATCCCGGTTATGATGAAACAGACATCACGACAGTCGAAGAGACTGAAGGCTGCGTCGAGATCAACCTTTCGGATTTTGCAAGCTTCACAAGCGACATTGTAGCGCTTGCCGAAGAAACAGACACCGAATCTGATCCGAACACAAAAGAACTCACCGTCACGATCAGCTCGACAGATGAAACCTGCATCAAGCTTTCAGGCAGCTACGGCGGCGGCGTAAAGTTCAAAAACAAAAAGGATGTCAACGTCAACCTTATCCTTGACTCCGTGACCATCACAAGCGAGACCTACCCCGGATACCTCAAGCTCAACACAAGCAACGAGGCTTTCTCGGCTGATTACGCAGGCAACACCTATACCGTTCAGCTCAACGGAGAGAGCACGATCACGGGTGCTGCAAATTCCGAAAGCAAGAAGGTCCTCGGCTGCCAGGCTAACATGACAGTTGTAGGCTCCGGCTCACTCACAGTAAATGCAAAATACAAAACAGGTATCGCTGTTGACGACGTCATGACCTTCAAATCGGGCGTGATCAATGTCAATGTAGAGCGTCCCTCCACAATGGACTGGGAAGAAAAGGGGTTCGGTATCAAGATAACGAACGGCTTCGTTATGGATAACGGAAAACTTTCGATCACAGCAAGAGACGAGATCGACGGCTTTGAATCGCGCGCACTCAAAGTTGACGGTCAGGACTGCCTCCTTACCTGCGAACTGGAAGACACCTGCACTGGCAGCGAAGTATGCGACAGCACGACCGGCAGCCTCTACGGCGCAGGAAAAGGCTATGTTACGATCAACGGCGGCGAGATCTACATCGAATCCGATGCAAAGGCTATATCTGCCGGCTGGGATGTCGATGAAGACTACACCAACAACGATTCAAGCGACAACCCGTCCCCGAACATGACTGTAAACGGCGGCAAGATCACGATCAAAACATTCGGAACTCCGCGTGACGAAACAACGACGAAGGCATCTCTCAGCCCCGAAGGTCTCGAAGCCAAAAACGCACTCGTCATCAACGGCGGCGAGATCCGCATCTACTCGACTGACGATGCGATCCAGGCAGGCAACCACGTTGAGATAGCAGGCGGCAAGATCATCGCCTACGTTTCACAGAACGATGCTGTTGACTCCAACGGCACGATGCTTCTGAAAGGCGGCATCCTCATCGCTATGGGTGCAACGGCTCCTGAAGGCGGTATCGACTCCGACATGAATTCGAATGTTACCTACGAAGGCGGCATCATGATAGGCATCGGCGGCAGCAACAACTCTCCTCAGACTGTTTCTGCCGGCAGCTTTGTAACGACTTCCCTCAGCGGCAGCTCTTCGTCACAGGGCGGTCCCGGCCAGGGCGGCGGCATGGGCGGCGGCATGGGAGGCGGCATGGGAGGCGAAAGCGGTTCCTCTTATGCAGGAAAGACTTTCGCTCTCACCGCGACCGGCAGCTCGGATGCTATCGCAGCGTTCAAGCTTCCCTCTGACTTTGCAGGCGGAACAAGCGTGATCATCATGGCTCCCTCTCTTGTCAAAGGGACTGCTTACCAGTTCAATGCCGACACGACACTCACAGTTGCCGAAGGTTCGGAACTTTACGATGACATCCTTCTTAACACTGAAGGAACGATCAGCGGCGGTACCGCAACAAGCGTAACTGCAGGCCAGGCAAGCAACCAGGGCGGCCCCGGTCACTAAATACGGTCTGATCTTTATCACTAAACACTATTCTCAAATCACATAGATCCTTTTCTTAAAATTCAAGATGATCTGAAAGTCTTAATATCGCCGAAGGTGCATGGAATAAAGGTTTTGCGGCAATAATAGCGTTCAGGAAAGAAGAAAAGCTTTGATCTCAGCGAGAGTTTTTTCATAAAATTCATCTTCTTCGTTCAGAAGCTCGTGAAACCCCTTTTCGATAAGGGTCTTGCGGCAGTTTTCAAAGTTTGCGGCAACACGGTCCCGGGCTTTGTTCTCAACTATAGTATCGTTTTCAGCCTGAACAAGCAGAACCGGAACTTTGACTTTTTCCGCCGCTTCGGGAAGTTTTTCCATAGCCTTAATGCTTTCAGAAACCCATTGAAACGACGGTCCGCCCAAGGCGAAAGAGCGGTTCTGAGTCACAAAACTCTGCTGCCGCATATAGTTTTCAAAACTCTGAGTGAGGTGAGTTTTTTCAAAAGGTTTGAGATAGTCCTTCGCACTTTTTCCGATTGCGTAAAACCTGCTGAAACCTAGACAGCATGCACCTTTCACGATGATTTTCACCAAAGTTTCGGGCATACTGTAAATCAGCCCCCACATCGGGCTTGTGAAGACTATTTTCGTGAACAGATCCGGGCATCTTGAGGCAAGAAGAAGGGATATCGCGCCGCCCATCGAATGAGAAACAAGGAAAACATCCTTTTTCTTTGCATATTCAAGGACAATATTTTTGAAAAAATCTTCGGCATCATCGACATAAAAATCAAAATTTTCGACATATCCCTTTTCGCTTTCATCCAGCATCCTGCCGCTTGCACCCTGCCCTCTGTGGTCAAGCGAAAAAACAGTGAAGCCGAGTTCATTCATACGCTCGAAAAAAGGGCGGTACTTCAAAAAATACTCAGCCCTGCCGGTGAGAAAAAGAATAACGGCCTTTTCGCGCTCCGCTTTAAAGCAGGAATATGCGATTCTGACGTTTCCGTGTCTGCTTTGAAAATGCTGAAAAGAAAGATCAGGCTTATTTTCCATCAATGACATCTTTTTTGTATTCTTTGAGCGCACTGGTCACCAAAGAATCGAGATTGAGATATTTTTTGAGGAAAGAGGGGTTAAAATCGGCATTCATTCCCAAAAGATCGTAAATTACAAGCACCTGCCCGTCGGTGTCGGTTCCTGCTCCGATCCCGATCGTGGGAATTTTCACTTTTTTGGTGATGTCCGCCGCAAGAGTTTCTGGAATTCCTTCAAGAACGATCATGTCCGCGCCCGCTTTTTCGACTGCAAGAGCCGAATCCATGATGAATTTGCGCTCTTTTTCACTTTTGCCGCGCTTTGCAAAGCCTCCGAATTCATGCACATACTGCGGAGTGAGACCGACATGGGCAACAACTGGGATTCCGAAAGAAACAAGTTTGGAAATAAGCGGAACCACTTCCTCGCCGCCTTCGACTTTGACCGCCTCAGCACCCGCTTTTATGAGTTTGACGGCGCTTTCAATTCCCTGTTCGACCGAAGACTGGTAACTTCCGAAAGGCATATCGGCAATCAAAAAAGGATTAGAAGCGCCTCTTTTTACCGCGCTGACGTGGTGCGCAACTTCGTCAAGCGAGACATTGAGAGTATTTTCCTCGCCTTTTATTACCATGCCGAGGCTGTCGCCGACTAAAATCGAATCGATTCCAGCCTTTTCGACAAGACGCGCAAAAGTTGCGTCGTAGCAGGTAACCATCGAGATTTTTTCAGTTCCCTTTTTGCTTTTGAGCTTTGGAAGAGTGACTTTCATCATTTCCGTCTCCCTATTTTTTCATTGATTTTAAGAATAGTTTCCCAATCAAGTTCTTCAGCGCGTTTCATAGCTATATCGCCTAAATCGCCAAGTATTTCAGCATTTATGCAGTTTATCTTGAAGACATTCTGCAAAGTTTTTCGCCTGTTTGAAAAAAGAATCCGCACGGTATCGGCAAAAGAGGAAAGTTCTTCTTTCGAAAAATTGTGCTCCTTGAAAGTGACCTTCAGAACTGCGCTTTCGACTTTCGGCGCCGGATAAAAATCTTCGGGCGGAACTTTGAAAATATAGTCTGCGTGCCCGACAAGCCTTATCAAAGCGGCGATCGGCCCGAAATCGCGCGTCTGCGGAGCGGCTGCAAATTTCTGAGCCACTTCCTTCTGCAGAAGAAAAACCGCGCCGTCTAAATATTTGCTTTCAAAACAAGTGTTCATCATTATGAGAGAACTTACCTGATAAGGCAGATTTCCGAAAACATAGCCTTTAGTTCCCTGATAATACTGCGAAAAATCGATTTTTGCGCCATCTTGAAAAACGATGTCCGCCGCATCGGAAAAGCGGCTGCGGAGAACTGCAAGCATATTTTCATCAAGATCGGCAACGGTAAGCGGAGCAAGTTTTCTCTGAACCGCTTTTTCTGTTAGAGAACCGAGCCCGCCTCCGATTTCGACATAAAAACCTTTGTTTAGCGGAACCAGATCGATGATCCGGCAGAGAACATCGTCATTGAAAAGGAAATTCTGCGAAAATTTTTTATTCGCCTGAACGCCCGCTTTCGCAAGATATTTTTTGATTTCCGAAAGATTCAAAAAACTACTCCGCAAACAAAAATGGCTGCCCGAAAGCAGCCATAAAAATCAAAAATCAGTAAAAACCCGAAATTAAGCGTTCTGCTCTTCTGCCTTGGGCTCTTCTGCAGCAGGTGCTTCAGCTTTCGGAGCTTCTGCTTTAGGTGCTTCAGCAGCCTTCGGAGCAGCTTTTTTAGCTTTTTTCTTTACAGATTCATCTGCGCTGAGGTATTCGATTATAGCCGTCGGAGCTGCATCACCTCTGCGGAATCCGAGTTTTACTATTCTCGTGTAACCGCCTTCTCTTGCTGCGAATCTCGGTCCGAGTTCCTTCAAAAGCTTCGTGATAACGATTTCTCTGTCCGATTTTACGAGCTTCGAAAGCTGCGTAATAGAAGCGGCAGTATTTTTCTTAGCCAGCGTAATAGCTTTGTCAGCTACTTTCTGGAGCTCTTTCGCTCTCATCAAAGTCGTCTGAATACGTTCGCTTTTTACAAGTGAATTCAGCAAGTTACAAAGCATAGCCTCGCGATGCGAGCTATTTCTGTTTAATCTTCTTCCTGCTTTTTTATGTCTCATTGTTTGCTCCCTGCGTTCTTTTCTATTTGTTCAATAATTCTGGCATCCGGGAAATTTTCGATTTCCATTCCGAAATGCAATCCCATCTTCATCAAAAGAACTTTTATCTCGTTGAGAGATTTTCTTCCGAAATTCTTCGTTTTAAGCATGTCGGCTTCTGTCTTCGTAACGAGCTCGCCGATGTACTTTATTTCCGCATTTTTAAGGCAGTTGTTAGATCTGACGCTGAGGTCGAGATCGTCAATCGTCTTGTAAAGGTTCATGTTGACTTCACCGGTAACATCGGAAGAATTGAGGTCATCCGACTCGTCGACTGCGAAACTGATGAAGAACTTCGTGTGTTCTCTCAGAATCATCGCCGCATAAGCTAAAGCGTCACGGGGAGTGAGCGAACCGTCTGTTTCAAGGTCGAAAGTCAGTTTATCGAAATCGAAACTGTTTTTGACCCTTGCGTTGGAAACTTTGTAGTTTGCTCTGACGACCGGAGAAAAGAAAGAATCTATCGGAATATAGCCTTCGCTGAAAATATCCTGATTGTGCGATTCGGAGGGAACATAACCTCTGCCGATTCCGACAAGAAGTTCCATTTCGAAATCAACGCCTTCGTCCATTTCGAAAAGAGGAAGATCCTTGTTGAGAATTGTAAGTCCAGCCGTTTCCTGAATATCACCCGCAGTAACCGTTCCTTTGCCGCTCTTCTTGAGAACAAGATAGTGAAGTTTGTCTTCGTGAGCGATGAAACGGATCTGTTTGATGTTGAGGATAATGTCAATAACATCTTCCTTTATTCCGGGAATTGTTGCGAATTCGTGTTCGACGCCTTTTATTTTAACGCCGATAACAGCTGCTCCGCGGAGACTGGAAATAAGGATTCTGCGAAGCGCATTACCCAAAGTTATGCCGTATCCTTTCATAAGCGGTTCGCAGATGAAACGGCAGTAATTCTGCCCCTGTTCCCCGATTTTGACCTCTTTCGGCATAATCAATGTTTTCCAATTGGCTCGAAACATCAGAACCCTCCATTATTTAGAGTAAAGCTCAACTATGAGATTTTCCTTAACATCCTGCGGTAAATCTTCTCTTTCGGGAAGGCGGATAACTTTTCCCTTCATTTCGTCTTTATTCAGTTCCAACCATGCCGGAGTCGCGATTCTTGCCGCGATGTTCTCGTCAGCCATGATCTCTTTGAATATCTTAGCGTCTCTGCTTCCTTCTTTGACAGCGATGATGTCGCCTTCCTTAACGATGAAAGACGGAATATCGGTGCCTTTGCCGTTGACAGAAAAATGTCTGTGGTTGATAAGCTGTCTAGCCTGAGCTCTGCTGTTTGCAAAACCAAGACGGTAAACAACGTTGTCGAGTCTGCATTCAAGCATTCTGAGCAGATTTTCACCGGTTGCGCCTTTCTTCAGATCAGCTCTCTTGTAGAAAATGCTGAACTGTCTTTCAAGCATACCGTACATTGCTTTTGTTTTCTGCTTTTCACGAAGCTGAATTTTGTATTCAGTGACTCTTTTCTTTTCGCGTCCGTGAAGACCGGGCGAATAGGGTTTTCTGTCGAACGAGCATTTGTCTGAATTACAGCGTTCGCCTTTAAGAAAAAGTTTTACACCTTCTCTTCTGCAAATTTTGCATTTTGCTTCTTTGTTCTTAGCCAAAGCTTCCTCCTTTTGAGCTAAAAGTTTACACTAACCAACGAATTAAACTCTTCTTTTCTTTTTAGGACGACAACCGTTGTGCGGTATCGGAGTGATATCTCTAAGAAGTGTTACGTTGTAACCGATATTTGCGAATCCTCTGATCGCAGCTTCTCTTCCGCTTCCCGGACCTTTTACGAAAACGCTCAAAGTCTTGAGACCGTAGTCCTGAGCCTTTTTGCCTGCATCTTCAGCAGCCATCTGGGCAGCATACGGAGTGCTCTTCTTGCTGCCGCGGAAGCCTTTGAGACCTGCGCTCGACCATGACAGAACGTTGCCGCTGACATCAGTGATCGTAACAATCGTGTTGTTGAAACTGCACTGAATGTAAGCGAGTCCCGTCTGTATATTCTTTTTTACTCTTTTCTTCTTTTCAGGTGCCATATTATTTCTCCTTCAACTATTATTTTTTCTTTTTCATAAGATTGCGTCTCGGACCCTTTCTCGTTCTAGCGTTGGTACGGGTTCTCTGACCTCTGCACGGAAGACCTCTTCTGTGTCTGCGGCCTCTGTAGCTGCCGAGATCCATCAATCTTTTGATGTTCATAATAGTTTCTTTTCTAAGATCACCTTCGACCGTGTATTTCTGATCGATAATGGCTCTGATCTTGATAGCCATCGGCTCATCGACATCGTCACTTTTGATGTTTCTGTCAATGCCTGCTTCATCAAGTATTTTCTGAGCGCTGGTTCTGCCAATGCCGTAAACGTACGTCAAGGCAATTTCCATTCTCTTCTTCCTCGGAAGATCAATTCCTGCAATACGAACCAAGTGTCACCTCCTCTTTTTTCGCGACAACTATATTAACCTTGTTTTTGTTTATGCTTAGGGTTCTCGCATATAACTCTGAGAATACCTTTTCTCTTAACGATCTTGCATTTTGAGCATATCTTTTTTACCGAAGCTCTTACTTTCATCTCTCTCTCCTTAATTATTCGAATTAGCGTTGTTGACCGGATTGTTGCTCTTCATTCTGTGAACGATCCTTCCTCTCGACAGATCGTAAGGCGAAAGCTCGATCTGCACTTTGTCGCCCGGAAGAATGCGGATAAAATATTTGCGCATTTTGCCGGAAATGTGCGCCAGAACCGAGTGACCGTTTTCCAAAGCCACCCTGAACATAGCGTTCGGCAGAGTGTCGACGATCGTTCCTTCTACGATAATGCCTTCTTCCTTACTCATCGGGAACTATCCTCTTCTGCTCTTTATAAGAGAACCTTTGCCGCCGATAGAAAAACCTTCATAGTTGTTGCTGATGAGGTAGCTCTCAATCTGGGAAGCCATATCCATAGCAACGCCTACAACGATGAGTATCGACGTTCCGCCCATGTAGAACGGAAGGCCCATTTTGTTTCTGAGAAGATCAGGAAGCATACAAACGGCACAGAGATAAATAGCACCGCCGAACGTGATTCTCGAAAGAACCGTGTTGATGTATGCGACAGTCTCTTTTCCGGGTCTGATTCCTGGGATATATCCGCCCTGTTTGTTGATATTCTCCGCAACGTCATCAGTCTTGAACTGAATGAACGTATAGAAGAATGCGAAGAAAATTATAAGGGCAAGATAAAGAAGGTTGTAAAGCCATCCGCCCGGATTAAGCCATGCCTGAAGCGATCCCATGCTGAAGTTGAAGAAATTCGAAACCGTAGCAGGGAAAACTAAAAGCGCACTTGCGAAAATCGGCGGAATAACGCCCGAAACGTTGATTCTGAGCGGAAGATGCGAATTCTGGATCTGTCTCGCACCGCCTGAAGCTCTTCTCGCATACTGAACCGGAATTCTTCTCTGGGAACTTTCGACGAATACGATGACCGCAAAAGTAGCAACCATAACGAGAACGAATATTACAACCTGATGCGGCTGAATCATTCCTTCTTTCAAGTATTTACCCATATCGAAGAACATTCTCGGGAAACGTGCGACGATCGACGCGAAGATAATGAGCGAAACGCCGTTTCCGATACCGCGGTCAGTGATCTGCTCGCCGAGCCACATAAGGAACAGCGTACCTGCAGTCAGGGTAATGACTGTCAGAATCCTGAAGAACCAGCCGGGGTTGTTGACAACAACTTCGCCAGCCGAACCGGTCAGACTTTCAAGGAATTTCGACATCATGAAACCCTGAACGATACACAGAATAACCGTGCCGTATCTTGTCCACTGGGTTATCTTTTTGTAACCCTGCTCGCCCTCTTTCTGCCATTCGCCGATCTGCGGAACGATAACCGCAAGAAGCGACATAACGATCGAGGAACTGATATACGGCATGATTCCGAGCGCGAATATCGAAAGGTTTTCCAAAGCACCGCCGCCGAACATATTGAACATGCCGAGAAGCGTTCCGTCAGATTTCGTGGACATGATTTTTTCCATGACCGAACGGTTTACGCCGGGCGTCGTTACGAATATGCCGAGCCTGTAGACGCCGAGCATCATCAGAGTAAAGAGAACTTTGTCTCTGAGATCCGGAATCTTGAAAATGTTTTTTAATGCCTTACTTATCAAGCTCTATCTCCTCTGCTTTTCCACCAGCTTTTTCAATGGATTCTTTAGCGCCTTTTGTAAATTTGTGAGCTTTGACTGTCAAAGCCTTGCTTCCGAGGTCGAACTGACCGAAGAATTTGACCATGTCGTCGTTAGCGTGGCAAAGTCCTGCCGCAAGAAGTTTATCGAGTTCGACAACTTCGCCGTTTTCGAACTGATTCAGGTATCTTACGTTGATTTCGCAGACTTTCTTAGCGAATTTGTTGTAGAAACCTCTCTTCGGGATTCGTCTGTTGTAAGGCATCGTACCGCCTTCAAAACCTCTTCTTACGCCGCCGCCGGAACGTGCTTTCTGACCTTTGTGGCCTCTTCCAGCCGTACTTCCTGTGCCGCTGCCGTTACCTCTGCCTACTCTTTTCCTGTCTTTCAGGCCTTCGGGTCTTTTAAGTTCATGAAGCTGCATTATGTTACTCCTCTTCTTTCAACTGATAATCTTTAACACCGACATTTCTCTTGGCTTCAACACTTTCGATGCCTTCGACATTCAAAAGAGCGTTAAGAGTTGCCTTTGCCATGTTGTGCGGGTTGTTCGAACCGATACTCTTGGAAAGAATATCAGTAACGCCGGCTGCTTCGAGAACAGCTCTGACCGCCGAACCTGCGATAACGCCGGTACCAGCCGATGCCGGACGAAGGATGACTTTACCTGCGCCGTATTCGCCGACGATTTCATGAGGAACCGTTCCTCTGAGCAACTTGATCTGGCAGATATTCTTTTTCGCTCTTGCAACACCCTTTCTGATCGCTTCCGGAACTTCTCTCGCTTTGCCGAGACCGATTCCGACGGAGCCGTTTCCGTCACCGACGACCATCAATGCTGCGAAGCTGAAATTTTTACCGCCTTTAACGACTTTTGCGACTCTGTTTACATAAACGAGCTTCTCATTGAGTTCAAGAGAATCCGGATTAACCGGTTTATTCATTTCTTTCATGACCACTCCTTAGAATTTAAGTCCATTTTCCCTTGCAGCATCGGCAAGAGCTTTTACTCTGCCGTGGAAAGGATAACCGTTTCTGTCAAAAACAACTGCTTCGATGCCTTTTGCTTTGCATCTTTCAGCTATAAATTCGCCGATTTTCTTTGCAACAGCCTTCTTGTCACCTTCGGGCTTTACAAAGTTTTTCTCATCGGATGAAGAAGCTGCGAGTGTTGTTCCAGCAACGTCGTCTATAACCTGAGCATAGATGTGTCTGTTGCTTTTGTAAACAGTAAGTCTCGGACATTCCGGAGTGCCGGAAATTTTCTTTCTAATGGCCGCTTTTCTTCTTATTCTTCTCTCTTTTTTAATATCAGGTCTCATAAATCCCTCCGCTAACTACTTACCAGCCGCCTTACCAGCTTTTCTTCTGATAACCTGGTCCTTGTAAAAAATACCTTTTCCTTTGTAAGGTTCAACCGGACGGAGTCTTTTGATCGTCGCAGCGAAATTGCCAAGGAGCTCTTTGTCTGCGGACGTAAGGGTTACTTCATTGTTCGTCTTGTTGACTTCGGCAGAAATCCCCTTAGGTAATACCATCTCTACAGGATGAGAAAAACCTAAAGAAAATCCGAGTTTATCACCCTTAAGCTCAAATTTGTATCCGGTTCCCTTTACTTCGAGAGTCTTCGAAAAACCGTTGACTACGCCGTGAACCATGTTTGCGATAAGCACTCTTGAAAGGCCGTGAAGAGCCTTGCTCTCAGCCGTTTCGTCGCTTCTTGTTACATGGATTTCATTTCCTTCGACTGCTACATGAATGGAAGGATGGATCGCTCTTTCCAATGTTGCCTTCGGTCCCTGAACTGTAACAACATTGTCTTTCACGGAGACTTTTACGTTTGTGCCGAACTGGATCGGCATTTTTCCTATTCTTGACACTTTACCCTCCGTTACCAAACTCTACAAATAATCTCGCCGCCGACGTTGAGCTCTCTAGCTTTTGCATCAGTCATAACGCCTTTGGAGGTCGTTACGATGGAAATTCCGAGACCTTCACGTACAAAAGGAATCTCTTTAGCCTGAGAATAAACTCTTCTTCCAGTCGTGCTTACTCTTTCAAGATTCGAAATAACGCTTTTGTTGCGGTAGTATTTCAAATCAACAGAAATCGTTTTTTTACCGTCGAGTTCGTTTACTCTGTAATCATTGATGTAACCTTCTTCTTTGAGAACTCTTGAGATCTCCTCAAGGATTCCGGATGAAGGAATTCCCGAAACGGTTTCCTTACCAGCAAGGATCGCGTTTCTGACTCTGGTAAGATAGTTGGAAACTAAATCATTCATTGTCATATTTCACCTCTTCAACTACCAGCTCGACTTGGTAACACCGGGGATAAGCCCTTCGTTAGCAAGCTTTCTGAAGCACAATCTGCACATATTAAACTTTCTGAAAACAGCCTTCGGCCTTCCGCAAAGAGGGCAACGAGTATAGGCTCTGACTTTAAATTTCGGTTTTCTTTCCGCTTTCAAGCGAAGACTTTTCTTAGCCAAACTGTCCTCCTACAAATTAACTGTTAAAAGGCATGTTGAACTTCTTAAGCAGAAGTTTCGCATCTTTGTCGTTAGTTGCCGTGGTAACTATCGTGATGTTGAAGCCTTTTGATTTTTCAACTTTATTGAAGTCGATTTCCGGGAAAATGAAGAACTCTTTGATACCGAGAGTATAATTTCCCCTGCCGTCGAAACCTTTTCCCGAAACACCTTTGAAGTCTTTAACACGCGGAAGCGCGATGTTGATGAGGTGATCAAGGAAATCGTACATGATGTCCTTACGCAAGGTTACCGATGTTCCGATAGGCATACCTTCTCTGAGTTTGAAGGTAGCGATCGATTTTCTCGCCTTGTTGACAACGGGTTTCTGACCGGTGATAGCCGTAAGCTCTTTTACAGCGTCTTCGAGGATTTTCTTGTTCGAAATAGCCTCGCCGAGACCCATATTAACAACGATTTTCTCAATTTTCGGAACAGCCATGATCCCGACATTAAGCTCATTTTTCAGAGCCGGCTTGATCTCGTCTTCGTACAAAGCTCTAAGTCTGCTTTTATACTTTTCGTTCATTCTAACTCTCCACTATTCGATGGTTTCGCCGGTTTTCTTGCTTACTCTTACGCGTTTGCCGTCTTCAAGAGTTTTCATTCTGAAAGAAGTAGGCTCGCCGGTCTTCGGATCGAGTGCAACGACGTTGGAAACGTGGATCGGCATACTTTTGTCAACAATGCCGGCTTCCTTCGTAGCGGTCTGCTTCTGATGTTTCTTGTAAACGTTTACGCCTTCGACAATAACCTTATCTTCAGCAACAAGGACTTCCAGAACTTTTCCGGTTTTGCCTTTGTCTTTTCCGGCAATAACTTTTACCATATCATTCTTTTTTATCTTAGCCATTGCGCACCTCTTATAATACTTCCGGAGCGAGAGAAATTATCTTCATGAAGCCTTTCGCACGAAGTTCTCTGGCAACAGGGCCGAAAACACGCGTTCCGACGGGCTCATAGCTCTCGTCAATCATAACGACGGCATTGTCGTCAAAACGGATGTAGGAACCGTCTTCTCTGCGGACTTCCTTGTTCTGACGGACGATAACAGCCTTTTTAACATCGCCTTTTTTGATTTTGCCCTTCGGATCAGCGACTTTTACAGCAACGACGATAACATCGCCTACACCGGCATATCTTATCTTCGAACCGCCGTAAACCTTAACGCACTGAACTTCTTTGGCACCGGAGTTGTCTGCCACGGCCAGTCTTGTCATTTCCTGTATCATGGTCTATCTCCTGCTTTCGCCGATTTTTTCTTTTACAAACCAAGTCTTTCTTTTGCTGATGGGCGCACATTCCTGAATTCTGACGATGTCGCCTTCATGGAATGCGTTCTCTTCATCGTGTGCAAGATATTTCTTGCGTGCGGTGACAACCTTCTTGTAAAGAGGGTGTTTGAAACGGCGTGTTACGCGGACCGTTACAGTTTTGTCCATAGCATCGGAAACGACTGTGCCGACAAGTATTCTTTTTGCCTTAATCATTATTTCACCTCAGTCCCGTTCTTTTTTTCAGTAATGATGGTTTTAATCTTGGCGATCTCTCTTCTAACCGTCATGATGCGTGAAGGATTCTCAAGCTGTCCCATCGTCTTCTGCATTCTAAGATTGAACTGTTCTTCTTTAGCGGTAAGAAGCTGAGCTTCGAGTTCCGCCAGAGTTTTTGCTCTCAATTCAGAAACTTTCATTTCAGTTCATCTCCCTTTCCAATGATTTTTGTTCTAAGAGGAAGCTTGTGGGAAGCAAGACGGAAAGCTTCGTTAGCTGTTTCCGGATCGACATCGCCAAGCTCAAAAAGGACGCGGCCGGGTTTAATAACGCAAACCCACTCTTCCGGGTTACCTTTTCCCTTACCCATTCTGACTTCGAGAGGTTTCTTCGTGATGGGTTTATCCGGGAAAATACGGATCCACATACGTCCGCCTCTTTTTACCGCTCTCATGATAGCGACACGGGCAGCTTCGATCTGTCTGCTGTTGATCCAGCCGCATTCCGTAGCCTTAAGAGCGAATTCACCGTAATCAATACTGTTGCATGAAGTAGCAAGACCGGTTCTCTTGCCCTTCATCATTTTTCTGTGTTTAACCTTATTTGGCATTAACATGGCAATTCACCCGCTATTTGTTTTTCTGTTGTCTTCTTCTCGGTTCGGATTTTCTTTCAGCAAAATCGCCTTTGGACAACCAAACCTTTACACCGATAACGCCGTAGCTGGTTTTTGCCGTAGCGAAACCGTAGTCGATGTTAGCTCTGAGAGTATGAAGCGGAGTTCTTCCTTCCTGATATCTTTCGGTTCTCGCGATTTCTGCACCGCCGAGTCTTCCCGATGTCTGGACTTTGATACCTTCCGCGCCGCTCTTCATAGCCTGACCTATTGCTCTCTTCATAGCCTTTCTGAAGTGAGCCCTTCTTTCGAGCTGCTCTGCAATGCTTTCGCTTACGAGCTGAGCGTCGATTTCGGGTTTCTTTACTTCTTCAGTCTGAACGAAAACATCGGTAGCGCCCTGAGCGATCTTCAGAACCATCTCTTTGATCTTTTCGATTCCGACGCCTTTTCTTCCAACTACTATTCCGGGCTTAGCAGTATGGATTATGATTTTCAGTCTTTCGCCCGATCTTTCGATATCAGTTCTTGCGATACCTGCGGAATAGAACTCCTTCTTTACCGCCTTTCTGATTTTAAGATCTTCGTGAAGCCACTTGCTATAATTTTTATGACTGTACCATACCGATTCCCAAGTTCGGGTAACCCCGAGCCTCAGCCCTATGGGATTAACTTTTTGTCCCAAAGTTCACCTCCGTCACTAATCTTTTGTGTTTTCAGCAAGCTCAATTGTAATATGGCTTGATCTTTTCAATATTTTAGCCGCTCTTCCCTGTGCTCTGGGAACGAATCTCTTCATAACCTGACCTTCGTCAACCATGATGGTTTTGATGAAAAGGTTGTCGGGATCCATGTTGAAATTATTTTCTGCATTGGCTATTGCAGAATCAAGCAGCTTCTTAAGAGCCATCGCTGATTTTCTCGGCGTGAACTCTAAAATGTTTTTAGCATCGCCAGCTTTCTTGCCTCTCACGATGTCAGCAAGTTCTCTGACTTTCTGGGGGGACATTCTGAAATTTCTAAGCTTTGCTGTGACGATTTTCGTCTCCATTTCGCATCTCCAACGATCGAAAAAAATTAAGCGGTCGGCATTATACTCACGACCTTACAAAATGCAAGAAATTATTTCTTGCTGCCACCGGAATGAGACCTGAAAGTCCTCGTCGGCGAAAATTCGCCGAGCTTGAATCCGACCATATCTTCAGTTACGAAAACAGGGATAAACTTCTGTCCGTTGTAAACGGAAAAAGTCAAACCCACCATTTCGGGGATAATGGTTGATCGTCTGGACCAGGTTTTTATCGGTTTTTTATCTCCGCTGTCTATAGCCTTAATAACCTTGTTCCACACATGGGAATCAACGAAAGGTCCTTTTTTAATTGAACGAGGCACTGCAACCCTCCATAAAAATTACTACTATTTTCCTCTTCTTCTGATTCTGAACTTTTCAGTTCTCTTATTGCTGCGGGTACGGAAACCTTTTGTCGGCTGTCCCCAAGGAGAAACAGGATGACGTCCGCCCGAAGTCTTACCTTCACCACCGCCGTGCGGGTGATCAACAGGGTTCATAACGACACCGCGGTTGTGCGGTCTCTTGCCTGCCCATCTCTTCTTGCCGGCTTTACCTTCCTTAACATTGGAAATTTCCTGGTTTCCAACGGTTCCGACGGTAGCTCTGCACTCAAGATGGATTATTCTGATTTCGCCCGAGGGCATTCTTACTGTAGCGTGATCGCCTTCCTTACCGAGAACCTGAACACCGCTTGCAGCAGCTCTTGCAATCTGGCCGCCTTTTCCGATCTTAAGTTCTACGTTGTGGATGAAAGTACCTACCGGAATGAAACGGATTTTCATCGAGTTTCCCGGTTTGATATCGGCTTCTTTTTCGCCTGCGGAAACGATAACGTCATTGACCATCAACTTATCAGGCGCGATGATATATCTCTTTTCGCCGTCGTTGTAGAAAACAAGCGCGATGCGGGCGTTTCTGTTCGGATCGTATTCGATCGCAGCAACTCTTCCCGGAACGTCGAATTTGTTTCTTTTGAAATCGATGACACGGTACATGTTTTTGTTACCGCCGCCTCTGAAACGGGATGTGATTCTGCCCGTATTGTTGCGGCCGCCGGATTTTCTGATCGGTTCGATCAGAGATTTCTCGGGTTTCGACTTCGTGATTTCAGCGAAATCACTGCCGGTCATGTTTCTGCGACCGTTGGAAGTCGGTTTGAAAATTTTGATACCCATAATTTACTCCGAAACCTTAAAAATTGTTATTAAACACCTTCGACGAGATTGATTTTATCCCCGTCTTTAAGTCTGATATAAGCCTTTTTCCAAGTCGATCTTCTGCCGATGTTGCGTCCGACTCTTTTAACTTTGCCGGCCGTGATGACAGTGTTGACGCTGACGACCTTTACGCCGAAAAGAGCTTCTACTGCTTCTTTGATCTCTTCTTTCGTCGAGTCGAATTTAACTTCGAAAGCATATCCTTCTTTCGCGTCGCCGCTGGTAAGAGCGGAAGATTTTTCGGTCAGAAGCGGACGTTTGATAATGTCAAAATATTTTTCCTTTTTCATCGTCTACTCTCCGTCGGTTGTTTCGCTGACTCTTTTTCTTCTCGGGTTGAGCCTGTTCTGAAGAAGTTCGTCAACATATTTTACAGAATCTTCGGTGAAAACGACATTCTTATACGCGATAAGGTCGTAAAGATTGATGACATCCTGCGGCAGGAAGGAGAACTCGGGAAGATTTCTCATGCTGAAGTAGAAATTTTCCTCGTTGTCGCCTGCGATGATGACAGCTTCCGAGAAATTCCATGTTCCTTTAAGAAGTGCAACAGCGTCTTTCGTTTTGATCTTATCGAAATCAAAATTTTTGATTACGAAAAGATTGCCCGAACGAAGTCTGTCGGAAAGAACAGCTGCAACAGCTGCCGTTCTCTTTCTGAGCGGAACATTGTAGCTGTAGCTTCTCGGCTGCGGTCCGAAAGCGGGAGCACCGCCTCTGAGTGTGGATGAGCGCATCGTTCCTCTTCTAGCTCTACCCGTTCCTTTCTGTTTCCACGGTTTCGAGTTTCCGCCGGAAATCGTAGCGTAGGTTCTTGTAGCGTGTGTGCCCTGACGGACAGCTGCAAGCTGCATTTTTACGACTTCGGAAACAAGAACGTTCTCTTTGCCGGTGGATTCTACGTTGAAAACTCTGTCGCTGAGTTCAACTTCACCGATTTTTGTTTTTGTCTTATCGAATAAATCAACTTTAGGCATCTCCGCCTCCTACTTCTTAATGTAAACAATGCTGCCTACGGAACCGGGAACGGCACCTTTGACAACGATTGTATTGTCAGCCGGAACAACTCTTACAACTTCGAGATTCTTCACAGTGACCTGTTCATTACCGTAACGACCGGGCATATGTTTGCCTTTCCAGATCTTTCCAGGATTTACGTTCTGACCGACAGAACCGGTTTTTCTGTGGAATTTTGATCCGTGAGTCGTTCTTCCACCGCCGAAGCCCCATCTTTTGACGACGCCGGCAAAGCCTCTACCTTTCGTGAAACCGGTAACTCTAACTTTTTCACCGGCTTTGAACATCGTTACATTGAGTTCCGAGCCGAGTTCGTAGTTGCCGAGTTCAGCATCTGTAACTCTGAATTCTTTGAGTTTTCCGAAAACGCCGCAGCCAGCCTTTTTGAAGTGACCGGCAGCAGGTCTCTTAACGTTCTTTTCTTTCTTTTCAAAACCGACCTGAATAGCGGTATAACCGTCTTTTTCGGTCTCTTTCTTTTGAATTACGAAGCACGGACCAGCTTCAATTACGGTTACGGGAACAACCACACCGTCTTCCTTGAAGATCTGGGTCATGCCTAATTTTCTTCCTATGAGTCCAGCAGCCATAGTTACCCTCTCTGCTTTATGACAAAGTTTAAAAAACACCCCTAATAAGTCTTAATCTCAATTTCTACACCGGCTGACAGATCGGTCTTCATGAGCTCGTCCATCGTCTGGTTTGTAGGATTGAGTATGTCGAGGATCCTTCTGTGGATTCTCATCTCGAACTGCTCACGCGATTTTTTGTTAACGTGCGGAGAACGGAGAACACAGTATTTATGGATCTTTGTCGGAAGCGGTATAGGACCTGCGATTCTCGCACCGCTGCGCGATACGGTCTCTATGATTTCCCCGACGGATTGATCAAGTATCTTGTGATCAAATGCCTTTAATTTGATTCTGATCTTGTCACTCACTTCAACACCTCATTAAAAACTATTCAATTATCTTGGAAACGACACCTGCGCCGACCGTTCTGCCGCCTTCTCTGATTGCGAAACGGAGACCTTCGTCCATTGCGATCGGAACTATGAGATTTGCCGTGATCTTTACGTGGTCACCAGGCATTACCATCTTAATGTCTTCCGGAAGCTCAAGTGTTCCGGTAACATCCGTCGTTCTGAAGAAGAACTGCGGTCTGTAGCCCGAGAAGAACGGGGTGTGACGTCCGCCTTCTTCCTTCGTAAGTACGTAGCACTCACCGATGAACTTCGTATGAGGAGTGATGCTTCCCGGTTTCGCGAGAACCTGTCCTCTCTCTACTTCGTCCTTCTTCGTTCCTCTGAGGAGGCAGCCTACGTTGTCGCCTGCTTCGCCCTGATCAAGGAGCTTTCTGAACATCTCTACGCCTGTTACCGTGGTTTCCTGCGTCGGTTTGATACCTACGATCTGAACCTTGTCGCTGACTTTGATTACGCCGCGTTCGATTCTGCCCGTTACAACTGTTCCACGACCGCTGATGCTGAATACGTCTTCGATCGGCATAAGGAACGGTTTATCGATATCTCTCTGTGGATCAGGAATATAGTTGTCTATTGCTTCCATAAGCTCGTGGATGCATTTGCAGTCCGGTCCGTTCGGATCATCCGAGTTAAGTGCGTTGAGTGCGCTTCCTTTGATTATAGGAATCTCGTTGCCAGGGAACTCGTAGCTGCTCAGAAGGTCTCTGATTTCCATTTCAACGAGTTCGATAAGTTCCGGATCGTCTACCATATCTACTTTATTAAGAAATACTACCATGTACGGTACGCCGACCTGACGGCTCAGAAGGATGTGCTCTCTTGTCTGAGGCATTGGACCGTCTGCTGCGCTTACTACGAGGATTGCACCGTCCATCTGTGCTGCACCGGTGATCATGTTTTTAACGTAGTCTGCGTGGCCCGGGCAGTCAACGTGTGCATAGTGGCGTTTTTCTGTCTGATACTCAACGTGTGCCGTTGCGATCGTAATACCTCTTGCCTTCTCTTCCGGTGCCTTGTCGATGTTGTCGTAGCTTACGAACTCTGCGCCGCCTACTGCTGCCAGAGTCTTCGTGATCGCTGCCGTCAACGTCGTTTTGCCGTGGTCTACGTGACCTATCGTACCGATGTTTACATGCGGTTTGCTTCTTTCAAATTTCGCTTTTGCCATTTTTTCCTCCTTT
>JAFQZM010000026.1 GCA_017405875.1 bacterium | reverse complement strand
GTCAGCGACAAGGTTCAGATCGTAGGTATCAAACCGACGCAGGAAACCACGGTAACAGGCGTAGAGATGTTCAGAAAGCTCCTTGATCAGGGCGAAGCAGGCGACAACGTAGGCTGCCTCCTGAGAGGAACGAAGAAGGACGAAGTAGAGAGAGGCCAGGTCCTCGCGAAACCGGGAAGCATCACTCCTCACACGAAGTTCGTAGGCGAGTGCTACGTACTTACGAAGGAAGAAGGCGGCCGTCACACCCCGTTCTTCACGGGTTACAGACCTCAGTTCTTCTTCAGAACGACGGATGTAACGGGAACACTTGAGCTTCCGGAAGACGTTAAGATGGTAATGCCGGGTGACCATGTAAAAATCACGGCAAATCTTATAGTTCCGATCGCAATGGACGAAGGTCTCCGTTTCGCAATCAGAGAAGGCGGAAGAACGGTCGGCGCAGGCGTCGTTTCCAAGATAATTGAATAGTTTGGAGTAAAAAATGGGTTCTAAGAAAAAAGTCGGTGCGAGAGTCAAAATCGCTCTCTGCTGTTCTGAGTGCAAGAGAAAAAATTATACGACCATGAAGAACAAAAAGAACACCGCTGATAAAATGGAAATCAAAAAGTACTGCCCCTATGACAGAAAACACACTGTTCATAAAGAGGTAAAGATTTAGTTTGGTCTCGAGGCAGGTCAGTAGTTCAATTGGTAGAGCATCGGTCTCCAAAACCGGGGGTTGCGGGTTCGATTCCTGCCTGGCCTGCCATTTTTGATTGAGGGTCTTATGAAAAACGGAAAGATAGTCCTTGGGCTTTATACGGTTTTTTTCCTTGTTCTGATGTATTTCATGACGCAGGTTTCCGATGCACTGCTCGGAATCAGAGCGATTGATATCGCCGACGTCAAGCTGCTTTCGGTGCTGCCGGTAAAAAATCTTGTCGGTTTCATTCTTGCAGCGGGAATCACTTTTTACTTCTGGAAAGGAAAAAAAGGTTTTTACCTTGACGAGCTTAATAAAGCGATAGACGAACTCAAAAAGGTCGTAACTCCGACGAAGGAAGAGACGAAAGTCACGACGATTTCGGTTTTCGTGTTTGTCGGTATAATGCTGGTGGTCTTTGTTGTTTTCGATCTTATCTGGTCGAATCTTTCCAGATTGATTTACTAAAATCGGGCGGTTATCCATGAAATGGTATGCAATTCACACACAGTCAGGTGAAGAAAGCAAACTGAAAAATGCGATCGAAAGACTGATTGCGGAAAAGGAAATGCAGGATTCTTTCGGCGAAATCATTGTTCCCGAAGTCGAGATAGAAGAGAAAAAAGACGGAAAAACCAAAATCGTCAAAAAGAATCTCTATCCGGGATACGTTTTCATTCAGATGGAATTCTCGGAAGATGCTCTTCTTCTCGTCAAAGAAGTTCCTTTTTCAAGAAAGCCGCTTTTCATAGGAGAAAAAAAGAGATTCCAGACACCGAAACAGAAACAAAGTTTTGCTATGCCTATGGTTATTACGGAAGCCGAGATCCAGAAAATCAAGAGAATGCTTGAAGAGGGCGAGGTTTCCGGTTCTTCCTCTACGATGTACGAGAAAGGTGAGATGATCCTTATCAAAGACGGGCCTTTCGCCGGTTTCAAAGCCGTTATCGACGACGTAAAGGAAGGAAAAGAAAAGTTAGAAGTATTGGTTAATATTTTTGGGCGTTCTACACCCGTCGAGCTTAACTTCTCGCAGGTTGAGAAGGTTGAGGATTAACATTTTAAGAGGAGTAAAACAATGGCTAAGAAAGTGATCGCAAACGTAAAGTTGCAGATTCCTGCAGCCGCAGCGAATCCGGCTCCTCCCGTTGGTCCTGCACTCGGACAGCACGGCGTAAACATCATGGAGTTCTGTAAGGCTTTCAACGCAAAGACACAGGAACAGAAAGGTTATGTAATTCCTGTCGTCATTACGATTTACAGCGACAGATCCTTCACGTTCATTACAAAAACTCCGCCTGCTTCCCAGCTGCTTATGAAAGCATTAGACAAGAGTAAAGGATCCGGGGAGCCCAACAAAAAGAAAATCGGTTCTTTGAAGATGGATCAGATTGCTGAGATCGCAAAGATGAAACTTGTCGACCTCAACACGACAGATCTTGAAGCTGCAGAACAAATTATCATCGGAACTGCCCGCAGCATGGGCATTACCGTAGAGTAAGGAGGGAAAAATGGCAGCTGGAAAAAGACTCACAGATGCAGCTAAAAATTTCGACAGAAACATTAAGTACACCGTTCAGGAAGCTGTAACGATTCTTCAGAAAAGCGCATCCAAAAAATTCGACGAGACGGTTGAACTTGCAGTTAACCTCGGTATTAACGCAAAGAAATCGGATCAGATGGTCAGAGGTGCTACCGTATTCCCTCACGGTGTCGGCAAAGTCGTAAAAGTCTGTGCGATTGTCCCCGCGGACATGGTTGAGCAGGCTAAGAACGCCGGTGCTGATTTTTACGGCAGCGAAGAGCTTATCGACAAAATCATGCAGGAAGAATGGACTGATTTCGACAAACTGGTCACGATTCCGGCAATGATGGGTAAAATCGGTAAACTCGGTAAGGTTCTCGGAAGAAAAGGTTTGATGCCGAACCCGAAACTCGGAACTGTCAACAACGACATTACCGCGGCAATCAAACTTGTAAAAGCCGGTCGTGTTGAGTTTAAAGTCAACAAAGCCGGTGTCCTTTGCTGCATGGTCGGCAAGCTCAGTTTCGGTCCCGATAAAATTTACGACAACGTCGTTGAATTTATCAAAGACCTTCAGAAGCTGAAACCGGCAACGGCAAAAGGAGCATTCATCAAGAAAGTCACGATTTCCTGCACGATGGGACCGGGACTCAAACTTGATGAGTCAGCTCTCGCAAACGAGGCTAAGTAGTTTTTTAATAATCGTTTCTGGTCGTAGAAGTCGGGTGCCCAAGGGCTTAATTTCCTGTCTGAGACCTGTCATTGTTCTTCGATGACCAGAAGTAAATTGATGGAGTTGCTTAATGGAAAAAAGCAAAAAACAACAGATCATCGAGGAGATCCGTGATGCACTTTCCAAAGCTTCGTCATGCGTTGTAATTGATTTCAACGGCGTAAACATGGAGACCTTCACTCCTTTCCGTAAAGAGTGCGCGAAAGAGCAGGTAAGACTGCTTGTCGTAAAGAACACTCTTGCGAAACACGCAGTAGAAGGAACTTCGTATGAAGGCATCGTTCCTTTCCTTTCGGGAATGACCGCCCTCGTACTTACAATGGGAGATCAGGTCAGCGGTGCGAAAGTCGTTAAAAAAATCGCAAAGAAAGACGAGCGCATCGTTGTAAAAGCCGGCGCATTGGATGGAAAAATCCTTTCGGCGAAAGAAGTGGAAGTTCTTGCAGACCTTCCGAGCAAAGAAGAGCTTCAGGCGAAGCTGCTTGCAACAATGCTTGCTGTACCTCAGAATTTCGTGCGGCTGCTTAATGCTGTTCCGCAGACTTTTGTACGCTTGCTTGCTGCATACAAAGACAAACTTGAACAGGCTTAGTTATTAACTTTTTGTTTTATGGAGAAAACAATGACAAAAGAAGAAGTAAAAGAATTTATCAAAGGAATGACCGTTCTCGAACTTTCGGAACTTATTAAAGAACTCGAAGAAGAACTCGGCGTAAGCGCAGCGGCTCCTGTAGCAGTAGCAGCTGGTCCGGCAGCAGCAGCGGCAGCTCCGGCAGAAGAAAAGACCGAATTCGACGTTATTCTTAAGTCTGAAGGCGCAAACAAACTTAACGTCATCAAAGAAATAAGAACGATCACCGGTCTTGGTCTTAAAGAAGCAAAAGACCTTGTTGAAGGCCACGGCGTTGTAAAAGAAGGCGTTTCGAAAGCAGATGCAGAAGCTATCAAAGAGAAACTTGTTGCAGCTGGCGCTGAAATAGAAATTAAGTAAGTTGCTGAAAACATTCTGCATTTTTGCAGAACTCAGTTATTTTTGTGAAGGTAAGGCAGTTTTGTGCTGTCTTACCTGCTTTTTTATTTTTAGCTTATTCGGATTATTCGGAGTGCCGGAAGATATCAGATACCAAACAAAAGAGAGGTAATGATGGGGATCTTAGGACAGCAGAATTACAGAACGAGAAAATGGTTCGGAAAGGTAGCGAAAAACGTTACTGACATTCCGGATCTTCTTGAAGTGCAGAAGGCTTCTTTTCAGGAACTGCTCCAGAAAGACGTCGCACCTGCGGACAGGAAAAAAATCGGCTTGCACAATGCATTTCTGTCGATTTTTCCGATAACAAGTTTCAATAACGCTATCGAGCTTTCGTATTTAGGCTATTCCATCGGCGAACCGCAGTACGATGTTGACGAATGCAAGCTCAGAGGCACGACTTATGAGCTTCCTTTGAAAATCAAGGCGGCTCTGGCTTCTTACGATATCGATGAAAACGGTAACAGAAGCAAACTCAACTCCATTATGGAGCAGGAAGTTCATTTCGGTTCCATCCCGTGCATGACCGATTGGGGAACGTTTATCATCAACGGAACTGAAAGGGTCATCGTAAATCAGCTTCACCGTTCTCCCGGAACTTTTTTTGACTGCGATAAAAACAAGACGACAAGCGGAAACGAAGTTTATGCCGCAAGGCTTATTCCATATCACGGATCGTGGCTTGATTTCGAGTTCGATTCGAAAAGACTGCTTTACGTCAAAATAGACAGAAAGAAGAAAATTCTGGCGACTATTTTTCTGAAAGCGTGGGGTTACACTACTCAGGAAATAGTTTCGGCTTTCTATATACCTGAGAAAATAGCGGTTCATGACGGCGTTCTTGCAAAAGTCATTTCCCGCGATGATGCAAATCTTTCCAAACAGAAGGTTCCTGTTGACGTTATAGGACCGGAAGACAAGGAAATCGCGAAAGAGGGTAAAAAATTCTCGACCGGTATCCTGAAAAGACTTGAAGCGGCTGGTATCAGCGAGATCACGCTTCCTGCCGAATACCTTCTCGGCAAGCGTCTCTATGCACCTGTCTGCGACCCGAAAACAGGCGAAGTTTTTGCAAATGTAAACGACGAGATAAACGCTACGCTTCTTGACAACATAATTAAGAAGGGCGTGACGGAATTTTCGATAATCTACTTCGAAAATATGAACTATTCGGCGTATTTCTCAAATACTCTCAAAGTTGACAAAGTCCCGGCAGATAAAGATGGTAAATTCTCCGATATTTCAGACAGTTATATCGGTAGGAAGGAAAACAACTGGCGGTTGACCGAAGCTCAGAAGGAAGCTCTGCTTGAAATCTACAGGATGATGGTTCCTTCGAATCCGGTCAAACCCGAAGTTGCAGCCGGTTACTTCAAAAATACTTTCCTGAATCCGGAAAACTATGACCTAAGCGAAGTCGGCCGTCTTAGAATGAACTATAAGTTCAAAGAGGATGTTCCTCTCACGGAAAGGCAGCTCAGAAGGGAAGATGTAATGAATTCAGTCATTCGTCTTCTCGAACTCACCGACGGCAGAGGCAAGGTTGACGATATCGACCATCTTGGAAACAGAAGAGTCCGTCTTGTCGGTGAACTTCTTGAAGATGTTTTCAAGACAGGTCTTCTCAAGATGTCGCACAGCATAAAGGAGAAAATTGCGAGCGGATCTCCTGAAAACAATCAGTCTCCTTACGAAGTCATCAGCTACAAGCAGGTTTCTGCAGTTCTGAAAGACTTCTTTGCGACAGGTCAGCTCAGTCAGTTCATGGATCATACGAACGTTTTGTCCGAAATGACCCACAAAAGAAGACTTTCCGCACTCGGTCCCGGCGGTTTGACACGTGAGCACGCAGGTTTCGAAGTCCGAGACGTTCACAGAACGCACTACGGCAGAATCTGCCCTGTCGAAACTCCCGAAGGTCCGAACGTCGGTCTTATCGTTTCGCTTACGACTTTTGCAAGAATAGACAAGTTCGGTTACATCGAAACTCCCTACAGAGTTGTCAAAAACTGCAAAGTTACCGATGAAGTCGTCTACCTTGATGCAATAAAGGAAGAGACGGAAGTCATTATGCCTTCTTCGGTAAAACTCGACAAAAACGGTAAAATCATTGACGAAATCGTCAACGCGAGAAAGGATGGCGAACCCGTCAGAGTTCCGCGTGAAGAAATTACGCTTGTTGACCTTGTTCCGGTTCAGCTTGTTTCGGTTTCAGCCGCACTCATTCCGTTCCTTGAACACGATGACGCAAACAGAGCGTTGATGGGGTCCAACATGCAGCGTCAGGCAGTTCCGCTCATCAGAACGGATGCTCCGCTCGTAGGAACCGGCATGGAAAAGTATGTTGCTAGAGACTCGGGCTACACTCTTTTCGCACAGAGAAACGGTACAGTCGTAAAGGTCGATTCGAGCAGAATCGTTGTCAAAGTCGAAGAAGACAACAACGTTGACGTCGATATTTATAACCTTATAAAGTTCAAACGTTCCAACCAGAACACGGCTATCAACCAGCGTCCGGTCGTTTCGGTCGGTGACTTCGTCAGAAAGGGCGACGTCATTGCCGACGGTCCCGCTATCAACCGCGGCGAACTCGCACTTGGTAAAAACGTTCTCATCGCGTTCATGCCCTGGAACGGCTACAACTACGAGGACTCGGTTCTCATCAACCGCAGACTTCTCAAGGACGACTACTATACGTCTGTCCACATCGAAGAATTCATCTGCGAGGCGAGAGACACCAAACGCGGTCCGGAAGAGATCACTGCCGATATTCCGAATGCTTCCGACGAAATTCTCAGAAAACTCGATGAGAGCGGTATCATCAGAATCGGTCAGAAGATAAAACCCGGCGACATTCTTGTCGGCAAGGTCACACCGAAGGGTGAAACGGTTCTCACTCCCGAAGAAAAGCTCCTGAGAGCAATATTCGGCGAAAAGGCCGGTGACGTAAAAGACAATTCGCTTTATGTCCATCCCGGCACGGAAGGCGTTGTCATTGACACCAGAATCTTTTCGAGAAAGGGCACCAAGAAAGACAACCGCATGAAAGAGCAGCAGCAGGAGCAGATGGATGCCGTCAAGAGAAACCGCGACGACGAAGTCCGCATCATTGAAAAACACACTTACGAACTTATCAGAAAGATGTTCGTAGGCAAAAAGACCGATGCTGATCTCAAAAACGAAAAGGATGCCGTTATCGTCAAGAAAGGAACGGAACTTACTCCGGAAATCCTTGAAACTATTCCGGAAAGCGTTCTCGGTGCAGTCAGCGTAAAAGACAGAGAGCTTCTCAAAAATGCGAAAGAGCTTTTCCTCAATATGAACCGCAAAGTCGACATGGTCAAAAAGATCTACGACAACAAGATGAAGCAGATCACGAGAGACGACGACCTTACTCCGGGCGTTGTAAAATCGGTCAAGGTTTTCGTTGCGGTCAAGAGAAAACTTTCGGTCGGCGACAAAATGTCGGGCCGTCACGGTAACAAAGGTGTCGTTTCGATGCTTCTTCCGGAAGAGGATGTTCCTTACATGGAAGACGGCAGAACGGTCGACATCGTTCTTAACCCGCTCGGCGTTCCCAGCCGTATGAACATCGGACAGATTTTCGAAGTTCACCTCGGTCTCGGTGCGAGAAAGCTCGGTGAGCAGATCAACCGCTACCTGGAAGAAAACTACGGCGTTGACAAACTCAGGGCAAAACTCAAAGAGATTCTTGATCCGAGTGCTGAAGTTGCAAAACTTATCGACGAGGCTTCGGAAGACGATGTCCGCAGTTTCATAAAGTCGATGAAAGGCGGTATCTATACGGCTACACCGGTTTTCGACGGTGCTCAGGAATCGGAAATCAGAGACATTCTCAAGAAGACCGGCGAGCGCGAAAACGGCAAGATGATACTTTTTGACGGCAGAACAGGCGAACCTTTCGAATCGGATGTAACTGTCGGCGTCATGTACTTCCTCAAACTCCACCACCTGGTCGACGAGAAAGTCCATGCAAGAAGCACTGGTCCTTACTCGCTTGTTACGCAGCAGCCTCTCGGCGGTAAAGCTCAGTTCGGCGGTCAGAGACTCGGTGAAATGGAGGTTTGGGCGCTCGGTGCTTACGGCGCGGCTTACTGTCTGCAGGAATTCCTTACCGTAAAATCGGATGATGTCGAAGGAAGAAAGAAACTTTACGAAGCTATCGTCCGCGGCAAGACCAAATACGAAATGGGAATTCCGGCATCGTTCTCCGTTCTCGTAAAAGAGATGCAGAGCCTCTGCCTTAACGTAAATTTGATTGAAGACAACAACAGATAGGAGGATACCTTGAAAGACATTTACAAAGTTTTCGACAAGTCGAAAAGCAGTTTTGATTTTAAGGCTATTGAGGTATCGCTCGCTTCGCCCGAAAAGATTCTCGAATGGTCTTACGGCGAGGTCAAAAAGCCCGAAACACTCAATCACAGGACTTACAAGCCTGAAAAGGACGGTCTTTTCTGTGCTAAAATTTTCGGTCCTATCAACGATTATGAGTGTCTCTGCGGCAAATACAGAAGGATGAAATACAAAGGCATCGTCTGCGAAAAATGCGGTGTCGAAGTTATCGAATCCAAGGTCAGAAGAGAGAGAATGGGTCATATCACGCTGGCTACTCCGGTTGCACACATCTGGTATGTCAAAACTTCTCCTTTCTACATCAATACGCTTCTCGGAATGAGCAACACGAACCTTAGCAGCGTTATCTACTGCGAGGGTTATGTCGTTCTCAGATCAGAAATAAAAGGCGTTGTCAAAGGACAGTATCTCGAAGAAGAGCAGTACAACGAACTTCTTGAGAAATACGGTCCGGAACAGATCTACGCCGAAACGGGTGCGGCTCCGCTCAGACAGCTCCTTGAAGAGATGGATCTCGTTGCCGTAAAGAAGGAAGTCGAAGAAGAACTTGCAACCTGCGGTGACAAGAACCAGCAGGCTAAGTTACAGAAAAGGATCAATGTTTTCAATAAGTTCATCCGTTCGGGCGAGAGACCTGAAAACATGATTCTCACCGTTCTCCCAGTTCTTCCGCCCGATTTGAGACCGCTCGTTCCGCTTGAAGGCGGAAGCCGTTTCGCTACAAGCGACCTCAACGACCTTTACAGAAGAGTTCTTAACAGAAATATCCGCTTGAAAAAGCTGATGGATCTCGGTGCTCCCGACGTCATCATCAAAAACGAGACGAGAATGCTTCAGGAAGCGGTCGACGCGCTGTTCGACAACACGAAAGTGCACAGACCGGTTCAGGGAGCGAACGGCAGAGCTTTGAAATCTCTCAGCGAAATGCTCAAAGGTAAGAGCGGACGTTTCCGTCAGAACCTTCTCGGAAAACGTGTCGACTACTCAGGCCGTTCCGTTATTACGGTAGGTCCGGAACTCAAACTGCATGAATGCGGTCTTCCGAAGGTCATGGCTCTCGAACTTTTCAAGCCCTTCATCTACAACAAACTTTCCGAAAGAAACCTTGTAAGCACTGTCAAGGCAGCTAAAAACATGGTTGAAGCGGGCGAAGACGTTGTATGGGAAATCCTTGAAGAAGTAGTAAAAGAGCATCCGGTCCTTCTCAACCGTGCACCGACTCTTCACAGACTCGGTATTCAGGCGTTTGAACCGGTTCTTATCGACTCGAAGGCGATCAGACTCCATCCGCTCGTTTGCGTCGCGTTCAACGCAGACTTCGACGGCGACCAGATGGCTGTTCACCTTCCGCTCAGCATCGAGGCGCAGCTCGAAAGCCGCGTTCTCATGATGTCGACGAACAACATTCTTTCTCCGGCATCAGGTACTCCGGTAATTTCTCCGGCGCAGGACATGGTTCTCGGTCTTTACTACCTTACGACCGCAAAACCCTATTCGAAAGGCGAAGGAAAGGTTTTCTATTCCGACACCGAAGCTTTGATGGCGCGTGATTCCGGCATCATTGACTGGCAGTCTATAATCAAAGTCCGCATTGACGGAAAACTTCGTGTCACGACGGCCGGCCGTCTTCTTATCTGGGCTGTAACACCGAAAGAACTCGGTTTTGATACGATCAACAGACAGCTCAAGAAAGGTGACTGGACATCGATTCTCGACAAGAGTTTCAGAGTCGCAGGCGGAAAGGCTACGGTAATTTTTGCCGACAAGATCAAAAACCTCGGTTATCAGTATTCAACAAAGGCTGCTTACTCTATTTCGATAGACGATATCAAAATTCCGGCTGAAAAAGCTTCAATTATCGCCGAAACCGAAAAATCGGTACGCGAAGTCGAAGATCAGTACAAAGACGGTAACATCACTAAGTCTGAAAGATACAACAAGATCGTCGACCTTTGGGGTGTTGCAAACGAAAGAGTTACCAAGAAGATGATGGAAGGTCTCAAGGAAAAGAAGATCGAACATCCGCTTTGGGGCGAAATCATCATGCCTTCGGAAAACTCGGTCTACGTCATGGCTGACTCGAAAGCCAGAGGTTCTCAGGATCAGATCAGACAGCTCGGCGGTATGCGTGGTCTTATGTCGAAACCGAACGGCGACATCATCGAAACGCCTATTCTTGCAAACTTCAAGGAAGGTCTTGACTCCCTTGATTACTTCACGTCAACACACGGTGCAAGAAAAGGTTCGGCCGATACCGCTCTTAAAACCGCTAACTCAGGTTATCTCACGAGAAGACTTGTCGATGTCGCTCAGGATGTAGTCGTAGTCGAAGAAGACTGCGGAACGAACAGCGGTATCGATGTCGAGGCTATGCTCAACGAATCGGGCGAAATCATCGCTCCGCTCAAAGAGAGAATCCTCGGAAGAGTCACTCTTGACGATATCGAAGATCCCGATACAGGCGAGATCATCATTGAGGCCAACACGATGATAGACGAGGAAAAGGCTGATAAAATCGTCGACCTCGGTATCGACAGCGTCAGAATCAGATCGGTTCTTACGTGCAGAAGTCCTTTCGGTGTCTGTGCGAAATGCTACGGCAGAGACTTGGCGCGCGGTCACCTCGTAAACGTCGGCGAAGCAGTCGGATTCATCGCGGCACAGTCGATCGGTGAGCCCGGAACGCAGCTTACGATGAGAACTTTCCACGTCGGCGGTGTTGCTTCAGGTAAAAGTGAAAAGTCGAGCCACGAGTCGAAAAGAGCCGGCAAAGTCGCTTACAAAGACATCAAACTTCTTCAGAAACCCGACGGCACTTTCGTTGTCATGAACAGAAACGGAAAAATCGTTATTCAGGACGAGAAAGGTCGTGACAGGGAAAAATATCCGGTAACATACGGAACCAACCTTAAAGTTGCCGACGGCGCGCACGTTGCCGAAGGAACGATCCTGGCAGACTGGGATCCTTACAATGATCCGATCATTGCAGAGACTGACGGTGTCATCGCTTACGAAGACCTCGAAAACGGTATCACGATGAGGGAAGAACAGGATCAGAACACCGGTCTTACCAAAACGGTAGTAATTCCTACCCGTGACGCTAAGATGTCTCCGCAGCTCCTCATCACTGAAGAAGGTAAAAAAGGAAGAAAGACCGCGAAAAAACTTGAAAGAGGCGAAGCGGTTTACCATCTTCCGGTCAACGCATACATCGAAGTTCCGAACGGCGCACTCGTAGCACCCGGTGATGTTCTCGCCAAAGTTCCGAGAGCGGCAAGAAAGACAAAGGATATCACGGGCGGTCTTCCGAGAATCAGCGACCTGTTTGAAGCGAGAAAGACCAAAAATCCGGCGAAAGTATCGGAAATTTCGGGTATCGTTTCGATCACCAGCGAAGGAAAGAACTCGAAGAGCAAACGTGTGATCACCGTTACTCCTGTTGACGGCGGTGAATCGATGGAACCGATCCAGATCCCGAAAGAAAAGCACATCAACGTCCACGACGGTGATACGGTCGAAGCGGGCGAAGCTCTTATCGAAGGAACGATCGATCCGCACGACATCCTGCGTATCAGCGGTGAAGTCGCTGTTGCTAAGTTCCTTGTTCAGGAAGTCCAGAGAGTTTACAAACTTCAGGGCGTTCCGATCAACGACAAGCACATCGAAATCATCGTAAAACAGATGCTCAAGAAGAGAAAAATCATTGATCCGGGCGACACGATGCTTATGAAAGACGAGCTCGTCGAGAAGGAAAAACTCGAAAAGATCAACCGCATCACTGAAGAGAAAGGACTCAAACCGGCAACATGGGACGTTGTTCTTCTCGGTATCACGAAGGCGGCTCTCAATACCGAAAGTTTCTTCTCGGCAGCCAGCTTCCAGGAGACGACGAAAGTCCTTACGAATGCGAGTGTCGAGAGGAAAAAAGATATTCTCCGCGGTATCAAAGAGAATATCATCATCGGAAAGATCATCCCTGCCGGAACAGGGTTCCCAAAATACAGCGAAGCAAATTACGAAATCAAAATCCCCGGCATGGAAAACGCTGAAGCAGTTTCCGACGACGAAGATGTCACCACGAGAACCTCGAGAACTTCCTTCCGTGCAAGCAGAAGACTTTCCGAGGACATGGATATGGAAGGTGCTTTTGATTTCAGCAACATCTCCAGCGGTATGGAAGGAGATGAAGAAGGTTTCAGCGAAACCGACGACATTCCTTCCGGCTCCGATACGAGAGACGAAGAATAAGAATTTTGCTCATTATTTTTGCTAAACCCCTCTTCGGAGGGGTTTTTTTATGCCCGAAAATTTTTAATATATTGATTTTTTTTTTAATTATAATATGGTCGCTACGGTAAAAATTGCCGACAGAAAATGTCGTGAAACAGTTATTTGTGAATGTTAATATATTTATCAGTATTTTCAATACTTTCTTTCCTTTTTGTGTTTTCATCGGCTGAAGGTTGTAAGCCAATAATACGAAAGATGTCCTATATAGTTGCAGCAGTAATTCTGACTGCAGTGTCCGGTCTAAGGTATATGGTCGGAACGGACTACAAAACCTATACGATTATGTATTCGGAATATATAGACAATTTCTCCATTCTCTCACAGCCGGCGCTTTCAATTTTCGCCAAAATTTCCTCATTGATATACAACGATTACGCGACATGGTTCTTTTTGATGGCTGTTATTACGGTTGTTCCGGTCATTGTCTTTATAGTGAAAAGGGGCAAAAGCATAGAATTAGCCATTTTGCTCTATATTTTGATAGGGTGCTGGCATTTTTCGTTCAATATTGTTAAGCAGTCAGCTGCTGCAACAATACTTTTCTGCGGATACCCGTTTTTGAGGGATCGTAAATTCTGGTACTGGTGCGCGTTATGTGCGATTGCTGCGACATTCCACGTCTCTGCAGCACTGATGCTTCCTGTTTACTTTCTGGCGGACAATAAAATCGATAAAAAACGTATAGCTATGTTGGTGTTTTTTGCTTTGATAGTGAGATTCTTTTACGATAAATTGTTCATTTTCATGGCATTACTTAAAAGAGGTGAAGGTATTGCCGATGCAACTTCGGCAACAGTTACCCAGTCTGTCAATATGCTGAGGATCGTGGTAAATTGTATGCCTGTTGCAGTCTATGCGTTTTTCAAAAAAACATATAAAAACATAGAAAATAACGATTTTTATTGCCTTTTGAACCTTTCACTTCTGAACGCGGTCCTCAATGTGGCGTCAATGGGCAGTATCTATTTAAACAGGATCTGTACTTATACCAATATATTTAACATTCTTTTTATTCCGCTGATATTCCCGTCTTTGAAGCCGGAGCACGAAAAGATAAAGCCGATAGTTATGGCAGTTTATGCGATGGTTTTGGTTTTTTATTTTATTTTCTGGGTCTACGACCTGTACAAGAACCCCGATACGGTTAATTATTACTGGATATTTGAAAGGTGATTTTTGAGCGAAAATATTAGAAATAAAGCGTTTTCCAATATTTTATGGCGTTTGGCGGAGCGTACCGGAGCTCAGGCTGTTGCCTTTTTAGTTGAGATAGTTCTTGCCCGTTTACTTGCCCCTGAAGCATTCGGAATAATCGCTATAGTTACTGTTTTTATTAACGTTTTACAGGTCTTTGTTGATAGCGGCATGGGAAATGCCCTTATCCAGAAAAAAAATGCCGACGATATCGATTTTTCGAGTGTTTTTTATTTCAACATGGCGGTATGTATTGTCCTTTACGGGTTAATGTTTGCTGTGGCTCCGCTTATCGCCGATTTTTACGGTATGCCCGATCTGACCTCTGTTGTCCGTGTTTTAAGTCTTATGCTTATTATTTCCGGTGTATGCAATATTCAGCAGGCTTATGTTTCGCGGCATTTGATTTTCAAACGGTTTTTTTATTCGACTTTAGGTGGGACAGTTTTTGCTGCGGTTGTAGGTATAGTTATGGCCTATAACGGTTTCGGCGTGTGGGCAGTTGTGGCGCAGCAGCTGTCCAGAGCTGCATCAGCAGCACTTATTCTGTGGGTGACCGTGAAATGGCGACCAAAGCTCATGTTTTCATTTGAAAGGCTTAAAGGTCTTTTTTCTTACGGTTGGAAGCTGCTTGCTTCAGCTTTGATAGAAGTCGGCTACCGCGAGCTCAGATCTTTGATAATAGGCAAACTTTATACTACTTCCGATTTGGCTTTTTATAACCGCTCGACGTATTTCCCGCGTTTCATCGTGTCAAATATCAATTCTTCCATCGACAGTGTTCTTCTGCCGACAATGTCGGCAGAACAGGATGATCGACAGCGTGTCCGGGCTATGACAAGAAGAGCAATAAAAACGAGCACTTATATAATAATGCCATGTATGGCCGGGCTTGCCGTATGTGCGGAACCGCTGGTAAGGCTTCTCCTTACGGAAAAGTGGTTGCCGTGTGTTCCGTTTTTAAGGATTTTCTGCTTTACTTACGCGTTTTATCCGATTCACACTGCCAATCTAAACGCCATGAAAGCTTTGGGAAGAAGCGATCTTTTTTTAAAACTTGAAATAATCAAGAAAATACTGGGACTTATATCGGTGCTTGCAACAATGTGGATAAGTGTGCTTGCAATGGCATACAGTGCGCTGGCGGTATCGTTGTGCAATCAGATCGTAAATTCATGGCCCAACAGAAAACTGCTTGACTATAAATACGGAGACCAGTTCAAAGATATGCTGCCGCAGATAATTCTTTCGCTCGGAATGGGGGCGGTGGTATATTGCATAAGTTTTATCGGTTTGGGCGACATTCTGACGCTTTTGATTCAGGTTTCTCTCGGTGCGTTTTTGTATGTTGCAGGATCGAAACTCTTCAAAATTGACAGCTTTGAATATTTGTTGAGTATAGTACAGGGTTTTTTTATGAAGAGAAAAAAAGCATGAAGAAGATTCTGTTGCTCGGAGGTTCGGCACAGCAGATTGTAGCGATAGAGACGGCGAAAAGACTCGGATATTATACCGTTCTCTGCGATTATCTTCCGGACAATCCCGGACAGTATCATGCAGATAAATTTTATCTTGTCAGCACAACAGACAAGGAAGCGGTCCTTGAAGTTGCAAAAAGCGAAAAAGTTGACGGTGTGCTTGCCTATGCTTCCGATCCGGCTGCTCCGACTGCGGCTTATGTCGCCGAAAAACTCGGACTTCCTGGGAATCCTTATGATTCGGTCGAAATTCTCTGCAATAAAGACCGATTCAGAAAATTTCTTGCAGAAAACGGTTTCTGTACACCGAAAGCAAAAGGATATGACGACCCGCGCTCTGCATTGAACGACATTGAAAAAAATTTTTTCAATATGCCGGTTATTATAAAACCGGTCGATTCTTCCGGAAGCAAAGGTGCAACGGTTCTGCACAGTTGTGAAAATTCTGAAAAAGCCCTCGAGTTTGCATTCTCTTTTTCAAGATGCAAACGTGTTGTGGTTGAAGAATTTATCGAAAAAAAGCATCCCTATCTTGTCGGCGGAGACATATTTGTCCAGGACGGCAGGGTCGTTATCTGGGGGCTGATGAACTGTCACCGGGATCAGAACGTCAATCCTCTAGTGCCGGTCGGTAAGAGTTTTCCGCCTGAACTGGAAGATGAAGACCTTGAAAGAGCAAAATCTGTTCTGCAGAATATGGTCGACAGGCTTCATATCGGTTTCGGAGCCATGAATATCGAACTTGTGGTCGATGGAAAAGGCGATGTTTTTCTGATAGATGTCGGCCCGCGCAGCGGCGGAAACATGATTCCCGATTTACTTGGATATATTTTCGGTATTGATGTGGTCGAAATGACTGTTCAGACGGCAATGGGAGAGATGCCTAATATGACGGTCAATGAACCTGTTTTATACTATGCAACGCACAATCTTCATGCTTCACGGAACGGAATTTTTAATAAAATCCGCTATTCAGAGCAAATAAGACACTATATTGTCAGAGAATGTCTTTACAAAAAGCCGGGAGATCATGTAGAATATTTCGACAATGCGGCAAAAGCGCTCGGAATCGTTTTTTTCAAATTCGACAATGCTGAAAATATGGCAAAAATACTCGGGAATATAAACAAGCATATAATTATTGAATACAAGAATTAAAAAATGAAAGAGATAGGCGGGTACATAGAACTTGATACTTACAGACTGCCGATGCTGCACGAAGGCGCGATTGCTCTGAATTGCGGTAGAAACTGCCTTGCTTATTTGATAAAGGCAAAGAACATAAAAAAGATAAAAGTGCCGTATTTCATGTGCGACAGCGTATTTGAAGTGTGCAAGAAATATGGTGCGGAAATATCGTTTTATCATATCAACGAGAATTTTTTGCCGGAAGATATCGAACTTGCTGACGGTGAATGGCTCTATTTAATAAATTATTACGGTCAGTTGGATGTAAGATACATCGAAAAACTGAAATATGGTTTCGGCAGAATCATCATTGATAACGCGCAGTCTTATTTTGAAATGCCGCTTTCGGGAGTTGATACTCTTTATACCTGCCGCAAGTTTTTCGGAGTAGCCGACGGTGCGTTTTTATACACAGACAAGCTTCTTGAGGAAGATCTGCAGCGGGATGAATCTTTTGAACGGATGCACTTTCTGCTGGGACGTTTTGAGCGGACAGCTTCAGAATTCTACAGCGAAAATGTTGCAAATAACCGTTTGTTTTCAAGCGAACCGGTAAAAAAGATGTCAAAACTCACGAACAATCTGCTTCATGCAATAGATTACGAGTTCGTAAAAAATCGCAGAACCTGTAATTTTAGACTGTGTCATGAAAAACTTGGCAAAATAAATCAGTTGAAACTGAGGGAAATCGAAGGCGCTTTTGCTTATCCGCTGCTTGTTGAAAACGGTGCAGAAATACGCAGAAAGCTACAGCAGCAGAAAATGTATGTTCCGACGCTATGGCCGAATGTTCTGAATGAAACGGAAAAAACAAGTCTGGAATACAAATTCGCGGAAAATATTCTGCCGCTGCCGGTCGATCAGCGGTATTCGGAAGATGATATAAATGAATTGATAACTTTTGTTAAAAAACAATAAACGGGGGTTCTTATGAATGAATTGGCTGGGAAAAAACTGCTTATAATCGGTGCAACTAAGACCGAGTGCGATATAGTCCGTTACGCAAAGAATAAGGGAATATATACGATAGTCGCGGATTATAAAGAAGATTCGCCTGCAAAGTTAGTGGCTGACAAACCTGTCTTGATTAATGCTCTTGATGTTGATGCCCTGGTGGATTTCTGCAGAAAAGAGAAGGTCGACGGTGTAATTACGGGTTTTGTCGATATATTGTTGAGACCGTATATGGAAGTTTGCAAAAAACTCGATCTCCCCTGCTATATCACAGAGAAAATGCTGAGTATGTCAACAAACAAGATCGATTTTAAAGAGACATGCGACCGCTATAATGTGCCGGTGCCGAAGACATACTTGACGGGAAATCAAATCGATAAAGAAACTCTAGGGAAGATCAAATACCCTGTGTTTGTAAAGCCTCTTGACGGAAGCGGTTCGCGCGGTGCCGGAGTTTGTAAAAACGAAACGGAACTGTTTGAAAGGTTTAAAGACGCTCTGAGCTATTCTGCCAGCGGAAATGCAATAATTGAAGATTATATCAGCGGAAGGGAATTCCTTCTTGACTATATTGCTGTAGACGGAGAGTTCAGGCTGCTTTCGATATTTGATCGTTTCATGGCTTCCGACAGGGGAAGTGCCGTCAATTATTCGACTATCAGTATGTCGCCTTCCAAAGCGGTGGACTATTATCTCGAAAACATAAATGATACGGTCGTCAATATGTTCAAAAAAGAAGGTTTTACGGACGGCGTTCTTTTTATGCAGGGATACTATGACGGGAACAGGATCATGTTCTTTGAAATGGGATGCAGACTCGGCGGTTCATACTTCAACCATGAGCAGGCGTGCCTTGGTTACAATGCGATGGATATGATCATAAATTATGCTTTGACAGGTAAAATGGTCAATGATATCCGTACGATTAGCAAAGAATCAGCAAAATATAAAAAATATGCTTTGGACTGTAATTATCTGTTGAAGGGCTGCAACGAAACTGTTGCCGAAATTCGCGGTATGGATGAAGTCGAAGCTATGCCTGAATGCGTGGAGATACAAAAATACCATGAAGTAGGTTATCATTATGATAGGGAGAGAATCGTCGACATCCCGATAATGGTTGCCGAAATTGTCTTGGAAAACAAAGAGCAAGTTATTGAAAAGGTTAATTATATAAATAGTATTTTTGATGTTTTTAATCCTGAAGGAAAATCTATCCTGATGGATAAACTTGATCCTAAACGCCTGTTTGAGTGATCTGAAGACGTTTTTTAGGAGTAATGATGGTCGTGACCGATACTCTTCTGATGAAGAGAGTAACATACGATGAATTGAAAAACGGATCTTATGAAATATCAGGAGATGACTACGGAATCATTTCCGATTATTTCATCAGGCCCACCAAAGATGCTTTGCTGACTAACCCTAACTATGACGGATCAAAAACCGCAGTCAACCTGTTTTATCTCAACGGTAAGATCGTTGGCAGAAGAATATTTATGCAGACTCGGATAAAAACAGGAGAGGGGTTTATGCTTGCCCAGACTGGCGGAGGTCTTGAAATCCATGAAAATTTTCAGGGAAAAGGTCTCGGAACCATGCTTCTTCAAGATTCCGTTTTAAATAGAGAATATCCTATACATATCGGGCAGCTCTATTCTTCCGGTGCTATTTCCATATTCCGAAAAATGGATGTGACTATTTTTGAAAAACCGTTATATTACAAACTGTGCAGGAGCCGGTCGGTTCTGTCTGCCAAAGGATTTAAAGGTTTTTCATTATCTTTTTTAGCTTTCTTCGGCGATATTTTTCTGAAAATTCGGAATTTTCCGAACTTGATGAAGATTCGTGGCTTGAAAAAACGCTTTACTATAAAAAAAGAGAGTTCCATACCAGAATGGGTAAACGATATTACTTTAAATGACGGACACAAATATACGGAAATACACGATCAGAAATGGCTGCAATGGAATCTGGATCATATGTTTTCTGCTAATCCGAAAGATAAAAACTGTTTTTATGCGGTCTATGACAAAAACGGTTCCCCGAAAGGTTTTTATATGACAAAAGAGCGCTTTGAAGAAAACAAAAAGGGAATATTTAAGAATCTGATAAGAGGCACGGTTGTTGAGTGGGGAAGTGTGAATGAATCTGAATTGAGCGAAGCGGAATTAAATTTGTTGGCTCTTGCAACATTCAGCCCGGATGTCGATAAAATCAATACCGTGATATCGGGTGAGGGAGTCGGCAAAGATATTGAGAGTATCGGTTTTTCATATCGCGGTATGTATCAGATGACATTTAAAGCGGACGAAGATTGTGACAGTGATATGACGGAACAGAATAAATGGAGAATCAGATACGGCGGATGCGATACGATTCTGGTTTGACAGGGTAAAAAAACAATTTTTTGCGAGGGTGGTTATATGAAAGTTGCAGTTGTAGGTGCCGGAAATGCAGGGTGTGCGCAAACTGTCAAGCTGATACAAAACGGACATCAGGTGAATCTGATCAAAACATCGTACAGTTTGCATGACGATAATTTTGAATTTATTGTGAAAACCGGCGAAATCAGTTGTCTCGATACTACTGACGGCAACAAAGAGTTCTCAGTAAAACCGAATATGATCACCCGTGACATAGAAGCTGGTCTGGAAGGTGCGGAAGTCGTCATGATTCTGACACAGAGTCTTCAGCATCGTGATCTGGGGAAAAGAATAGGACCTCTTTTAAAAGACGGACAGATCGTGTTCCTGATTCCGGGCAACATGGGTTCTACTCAGTTCGCGAAATACAGCGAAGGGAAGCATGTCGTATATGTTGAGGGTGAATCCACTCCTTACGATGCAAGAATTACAGCTCCAGGCAAAGTCGAAATACTGTTTAAGAATGTCAGAAACGCAGTGGCTTTTCTCAATAAAGAAGATGAACGCTTTCTTCCTGTTTTGACATCTCTGTTCGGTGCGCACAAGTATTTAAGGAGCAACATTGTGGAATCCACCATGCACAATCCCAACATGGTCGTTCATACTGTCGGCTCGATAATGTCGGCAAGCCGGATCGAGTATTCAAAAGGTGAGTTCTGGATGTATCGCGAAGCGTTTTCCCCGTCGGTCTGGAACATAGTTGAAAGACTTGATGAGGAAAAGAAACAAGTCATAAGAGCATACGGCGGCGAGCATGCAATAGACTATCTTGATGCCTGCAAATGGAGAAATGAAGAGGATCTGTCCGTTGACAGTTTACAGGTATTCAGAAATTATGCTGCAACCGGCGGTCCTAAAGGGCCGAGTAATTTGAATACGCGTTATATTTATGAAGACGTTCCGATGGAATTGTGCATGCTCGAAAAACTGGCGGCTAAAAAAGGAATCGCGACACCTATTGCCTCTGCTTTGATTACAATAGCGTCAGCTTTGAAAGCCTGCGATTACAGGTCTGTCGGATACAGCATTGATGAAATCGAAAAATATATAAGCTGAAAACGGTCTCAGCCGTCTCGCATTTTTCCAAAAATTAAGTATTATAGAGCGTTTTGATCTCACTCCTTTCGTTCTCCTCTCCACTGTGGAGAGGGGATAGAGGTGAGGTGTGGAGGAAACATGACCATAAACGTTACCCGTTCCTCAATGCCCGGTTTTGAGGAATACTGTGCTGAAATAAAGGAGTTGTGGGAGAGCCGCTGGCTTACCAATTCAGGTGTGAAGCATCAGCAGTTCCAGGCGGAACTTGAAAAGTTTCTCGGTGTGCCGCATGTAGCTCTTTATACGAACGGACATTTGGCGCTCGAAAATGTGATCGCGGCTATGCAGTTTGAAAAAGGCACGGAAGTTATCACAACACCGTTTACCTTTGCTTCGACGACTCATGCGATAGTGCGGAACGGTCTGATTCCTGTTTTCTGCGATGTCAATCCTGACAATTACACAATTGATGCTGATAAAATCGAGGTTCTGATCACAGACAAAACTGTGGCGATAGTTCCTGTGCATGTTTACGGAAATATGTGCGATGTCGAAAAGATCGCGGCTATCGCAAAAAAACACGGTCTGAAAGTCATTTACGACGCGGCTCACGCTTTTGCGGTTAAATACAAGGGCGTATCTTCCGCTAATTTCGGTGATGCGGCGATGTTCAGTTTCCATGCGACCAAAGTTTTCAATACGATTGAAGGCGGTGCTGTCTGTTTTGCGGATGATTCGCTTGTCGACAAACTGAGCAGCATGAAAAATTTCGGGATAACCGGAGCCGAAAGTGTCGGATTTGTCGGCGGAAACGCGAAAATGAGCGAATTTCAGGCGGCGATGGGGCTTTGCAATCTGCGTCATCTTGATGGCGAGATAGAAAGACGTAAAGCTGTCGTCGAGCGCTATTTCAGTCATCTTGACGGCGTAAAAGGGATCAAACTGTGCAGAACTGACAAGGATGTAACACCGAATTACGCATATTTCCCAGTTGTTTTCGACGGTTTCGGTGCAACGAGAGAGGAAATCTTCGCAAAACTCGGAGAAAACGGCATTATGGCGAGAAAATATTTCTACCCGCTGACGAACTCGTTCGAGTGTTACCGAGATTTTCCGACTGCCGGCAGCGGAAAAACGCCTGTCGCGGCATACTTTGCCGACAGGGTGCTGACACTTCCGCTTTATGCTGATCTTGCGCTGGAAGATGTCGATAAAATTTGCGAGATAATTTTGAACTGCAGGAGATAAAAATGAAAGGAATAATTCTTGCCGGCGGCAAAGGAACAAGGCTTTACCCGATGACGAAGGCTGTTTCAAAGCAGCTTCTGCCGATTTACGACAAACCGCTGATCTACTATCCGCTTTCGATCCTCATGCTGGCGGGAATACGTGAAGTGCTCATCATTTCGACTCCTGAAGATACGCCGCTTTACGAAAGGCTGCTCGGAAACGGTGAAAAGCTCGGAATGAAGTTTTCTTACAAAGTACAGGAAACGCCGCGCGGACTTGCCGACGCCTTTGTTCTTGGCGAGGATTTTATCGGGGATGACAGCGTCTGTCTGATTCTGGGTGACAATGTTTTCTTCGGTCAGGATATGACGAAAATGCTGCGCAGAGCTATGGAAAACAAGGTAGGAGCGACTATTTTCGGTTATCCTGTCAAAGACGCGCGTTCGTTCGGCGTCGTTGAGTTCGATAAAAACCACAAAGTCGTTTCCATTGAAGAAAAGCCTGAACATCCGAAAAGCAGTTATGCCGTACCGGGGCTTTATTTCTACGACAACCGCGTTGTTAATATCGCAAAAAACGTAAAGCCATCGGCGCGCGGAGAAATCGAAATCACGGCAGTCAACAACGCATATCTGGAAATGGGCGAACTCAATGTCACCCTGCTCGGACGCGGCATGGCGTGGCTCGATACCGGAACGCCTGCAAATATGCTGAAGGCAGCAGAATTTGTCGAAGCGGTTCAGGACAGGCAGGGATTTTACGTTTCCTGCATCGAGGAAATCGCCTGGAGACGCGGATTTATCACACGTGAAGAACTCCGTAAAATCGGCGAAGAACTCAAAATGACCGATTACGGTCAGTACCTGCTTTCAATCACGGAAGAAAAATAGGAGGGTATGATGAAAACGGTTTTTGTCACGGGCGGTGCGGGATTTATCGGCAGCAACTTCATATTTTACATGCTAAAAGCGCATCCAGACTACAAAATCGTGTGCCTCGACAAACTCACTTACGCCGGAAATCTCAGCACTCTCAAAAGCGTCATGGATGATCTGAATTTTGATTTCGTGAAGATCGATATCTGTGACAGAGAGGGAATTTACAAGCTTTTTGAAGAGAAAAAGCCCGATATCGTCGTCAATTTCGCGGCTGAGAGCCACGTCGACAGAAGCATCGAAGATCCTTCGGTATTTCTGCAGACAAATATCATTGGAACAAGTGTTCTCATGGATGCATGCAGGAAATACGGAATTGAGCGCTATCATCAGGTTTCGACCGATGAAGTTTACGGCGATCTTCCGCTTGACAGACCTGACCTTTTCTTTACCGAAGAGACTCCGATCCATACGAGCAGCCCCTACAGCAGCAGCAAAGCAGGCGCAGATTTGCTTGTTATGGCGTATCACCGCACTTTCGGGCTTCCGGTGACGATCTCAAGATGTTCGAACAATTACGGACCTTACCATTTCCCCGAAAAACTGATCCCGCTTATGATCGCAAACGCGCTTAATGACAAACCGCTTCCTGTTTACGGCGAGGGGATAAATGTCCGCGACTGGCTATATGTTGAAGACCACTGCAAGGCGATCGATCTCGTCATCCACAAAGGAAGAGTCGGGGAAGTCTACAACATCGGCGGTCACAACGAGATGAGAAATATCGACATCGTGAAACTTATCTGCAAGGAACTCGGCAAACCGGAAAGTCTCATCACATTCGTTACCGATAGATTAGGACACGATATGCGCTATGCTATCGATCCGACGAAAATCCACAACGAACTCGGCTGGCTGCCCGAAACGAAATTCGCCGACGGAATAAAAAAGACGATAAAATGGTATCTCGACAACCGCGAATGGTGGGAAGAAATAATCAGCGGCGAATACCGGAACTACTACAAAAGAATGTACGGAACAAAATGAGCGAACTTCTCGAACCTGTAAAGGCTAATCTCACTATTTCAGTTATGTTCAGAGATGAGGCTCTGCTTGCAGAAACAAGGGATATCCTCGAAAAAAAATACGGTGAAACCGATGCAATTTCAAAGGTTTATGATTTTTCGTCAATATCGCCTTACTACGATCCCGAAATGGGAAATGACATAAAAAAGATCGTTTTCAGCTTCAAAGAGCCAGTTCCGAGAGATCTTCTCAAAGATGTGAAACTTTTCTGTGTAGAACTTGAAAAAAAGTATTCTGAGAACGGAAACAGGCTGGTAAATCTCGATCCAGGCTTGGTTACGCTCGAAAATTTCATTCTGGCGACAGGAAAAAACTACAGTCACAGAATATACTTGGGAAGCGGTGTTTTCGCCGAAGTTACGCTGATGTTCGGCAAAAAAAACGCCATAAAGGAACTTCCGTGGAGTTACCGCGACTATCTTTACGAACCTGCGCGTTCCTTCCTGCTTGAAGTCCGTGAGCTTTATCGCGCAAAAAGAGCTTTGCTTTTGAAAAATACGGAGATTTGAATTGAATCTTATCGTTTTTCCGCTAAAGCATGAAAACCCTTTTCCAATCAAGGTTTCAACGGGTGTTGTTACAAAAAAGAGCGAAAATCTGATGCTTTTGTGTTCCGGAATGGGAAGTGCAGGAGTTCTCGCTTTGGGCAGAGTTCTTGCCGAATATCCTGAAATAAAGACGGTTTGCGAATTCGGAACGGCGGCTTCAGTTTCAAAAGGCGTTGTAGGAAGCATTTACGAATGCACCGCTTTCTGCGATTTCAACGGAGGTATTATTGCTTCGGCACAGAGTTTTACCAACCTTCCTGTAGCGGCGGTAACAGGCGATGACAGACTTTACACCGGTGGAGAATACGACTGGGCGGACCTTCTTGAAATGCCGCTTCTCTACACGATGGAAACTTTGCGCTTCCGCGAAACGGCTGTTGAATTTAAAAAGCATTTTTTCTCGATCCGTCTTGTTTCCGATATGGGCACGGGCGACATCAGGACTCAGGTGGCTCAGGAACTTTGCAAAGCTAGAAAACAGATTGCGGAGATTTTTTCCAACTTTGAAAACCTTTCTTTTTAAGGTGCTTTATGTCCGGAAATTACGATTTTACGATCCATAAAAGCAACAAACTGGAAAATGAAAAATTTCTTCATGCTGCGATTTCGATAATAAAGGAACTTGCCGAAAAAGCGCCTCTGAAAAAGAAAAGCATTGTTGTCCAGAGTGACGGAATGGCCCGCTGGCTCACGCTGAAAGCCGCAAATGACGCAGGTGTTTTTGCAAATTTCGAATTTGTTTTGCCCGATGTCTTTTTGAGAAATTTCGCCGAAAAATATTTCGGGATAACGGCTGATTCGGTTTACAACAAAAAAAATGCCGAATGGTCGCTTTATGCGCTGCTCAGGAACGAAAAATCGGGGGCAATCGGAAAATATATCGGTGGAAACGAGGCACGCGCATTCAGGTTCAGCCGCATTCTCTCCGATATGATCGAGCAGTATTTCGTCTACCGTCCGAATATGATGAAGTGCTGGCAGGAAGGGAAAAAGACAAGTTCGGATTACGACGAGTCGTGGCAGTTCGAAATATTCCGCAGACTTGCAGATGACGGCAATGTCGGAATTCAGAGTTTTTCACAGCTTTTCAAAGAAAAATGCAAGAATGCACCGTTGCAAAATGTCGATTATCCCGACGCGCTGATTTTATTCGGCATTTCGATTATGAACAAGTATCAGCTCGATATGTTCAGGCAGCTTTCGCGTCTTTTTCCGGTCCATCTTTTTTCTATGTCTCCGAGCAGGGAATTTTTTTCGGTCTCGAAGAAAAAAGGTGACTTTAACAGCGGGGGGAAGCGGGAACTTTCGGCTGACGATCTGCCTGACACATTTTTCGGCAGATTCTGTGCTGCAGGACTCGATTTCCTGAATTTTACAAGCGATCTGAACGATGAGAGCGATTTTGAAACTCCGGAAGGAAACACACTTCTCAATTCGATCCAGCGTGACATTCTGAATGATCTGGAAACTCCGGAAAATGTTGAAAAAGACGACTCTGTTCAGATTATATCCTGCCGCGATAAAATGCGTGAAATCGAAGTCTTAAAGGACAATCTTCTTGAACTATTCAAAGAAAACAGAGAGCTTAAACCCGAAGACGTTGCAGTAATGGCACCTAAAATCAACGATTATGTTGCTTATATCACTGCGGTTTTCGGCGGAACCGATCCGAATGACAAAACATTTATTCCGTGGGTGATTTCCGACAGAACTTTTTCGAGCGAAAGCAGGATTGCGGCGACTTTTCTTGAAATATTGAGGCTCGGCAGTTCAAATTACGAAAAATCCAAGGTCCTTTCCATTTTCAGATCGCCTTGCGTCTATGCAAAATTTGGTGTCGACGAAAAATCTCTCGACGATATAGAGAAACTTCTTGACAAAAGCGGCGTAAAATGGGGGCTCGATGCGGATTCGAGAGGTGAAAACAACGGAGATTCGCGCCTCAACACATGGGATTTCGGTCTTTCAAGGATAATGATGAGCCAGGCTATGCCGTTTTCGGAAACCGGAGACGGTTTTGAAGATATCCTTCCTGTGGAATCCGTTTCCAAAGAGGATTTTGAGAATATTTCATGTTTCGTCACCTTTGCAAAAGAGCTTTTCCGTTATTCGAAAATCCTTGCTTCAGCTGAAAAATCGCCTGCCGAATTTAAAAATCTGCTTGAAACTATGCTTGATTTCTTTTTTGCGTGCGGTCAGAGCGATACAGGTGCCAGAGAAGAGCTCCGCCATATCAGAAGCGTGATAGACGATTTTGCGGAAACAGCGGGAAAATTCTCCGGAAGCCTCTCTTTTGACGCGCTTTTGGAGTATCTTGAAGACGAACTCGGCAGAGAACGTTCCGGCAGGGGATTTTTGTCTGCAAAAGTGAATTTCTGTTCACTCAAACCTCTGCGGGCGCTTCCTTTCAAGGTTATTTATCTCATCGGCATGGGAGACGGCGGGTTCCCCCGCAGCGAAAACCGCTATGCGTTCGATCTGACGCAGAAAAAAGAGCCTGGAGCCTCGGTACCGCGTTCCGTGAGAGACAACGACAAATATCTTTTCGCGGAAGCGATAGTTTCTGCCCGTGAAAAACTTTTCATAAGTTACGAAGCCAAAGATCTTTCCGAAGATTCCAAAAAACACCGCAGGGCTGCGATGCCTGTGCAGATTTTAGAAAAATATATCGAGGCGAAAACCGGCGTAAAAGCGGAAGAACTGGAAACAAAATATCCGGTTCAGCCGTTTTCAGGTGAATATTTCAAAGAAGACGGTGCTTTCAGAACTTTTTCAAAGAAGGATTTTAAGCTGGCTCAGGCAATGTTTCACGTGGAACAAAGTGCATCTCACCCAGAACCGGAGCGGGTTTCAGAGCAGGAAAGCGAAACTGATGTTGATCTTGAAAAGCTGGTTTCGTTCTTTAAAAATCCGATAAAATTCTACCTTACGAAAATTCTTAAAATCGCCTTGCCGGATGATTCGAACGAAAACGGTGATGAAGAACTTTTCGACTTTTCCGACAGTCTGATTGCGTACAACACCCGCCAGACCTACATCGATATGGCGCGAAGTGTTCTTGAGCCGGATGAATTGAATGACGCTTTTCTCCGCCGGATAAAAAATGAAGGCAAAATCCCTTTCGGTGCTTTCGGTGAAGCGGAGCTGAAAGGCTTGGTGGAAGATTCGAATCTGGGTGTTGTGGCCGGAAATATAATGGGAAAGAATCTGGATTTTGAGGATGTCGCGCTCGATTTTGAAAATTTGTCGTTGAAACTGCAGGGAAGGATAAAAAATATAGAACGGCATGGCAGAATGATTCTTGTTTATCCTTCGAGTTCAAAAGCGAAGTATCAGATAGAATCCGTAATCCGTCATCTCACGGCGAATGCCGCCGGCATAAATGTCGATACACTCTCCTGTTTTACAGACAAAACTTTCGTCTTGACAAAATTGTCCGCAGATGCTGCAAAAAGTGATCTTGCTGTGTTCTTGAAACTTTGGAAATTCGGAAAAAGGCACATGCCGCTTTTTGATCCCGATCTTGTGGTAAAAGTGGCAGGCAAAACGCAGAACGACATTCCGACAGCAGTTGCTTCTTATTTTGAAGAAAAATGGTTGAAAAGAAACGAAGAACGTAGTTTTATGTCTCAGGAACTTCTTATTGCCATTGAGCAGTTTTTGAGGCATAAAGAGCATTTTTTGAGTGAATTTCCCGTAGCGGAAGTTTTGGAAACAGGTGCGCTTTTGAAAAAATTTTATTCATCAACGAAGGACAAAAAGGGCAAATGAGCGATAAAACCGTTGAATTTCTTGTTGAAAGCGGTGAGCCGGAAAAGCTTAAAACCGTGACCGACGAAATGCCGGGCAGATACGAAATCCTTGAAGAGCTTGCACGCGGCGGTTCAGGCAGGATTCTTGTCGTTTTAGACAGGCATGTCGGCAGAAAAATTGCCATGAAAGAACTCCTTTCCGACATTTCGAAAACTCCTTCCAAAACGGATGATCCGCAGGTTACGGCGATAAGAAACCGTTTTCTGCGCGAGGCGAGAGTAACGGGAAGGCTCGAACATCCTGCAATCGTGCCTGTTTATGAAATCGGATGCCATGCTGACGGTTCATTCTACTACACGATGCGCCTGGTCAAGGGAACGACTCTGCTGAGTGCGATAAAGAGGAGCGGTGATGTCTCTGACAGGCTGTCGCTGCTTCCCCATTTCTACCATGTCTGCAACGCTGTCGCCTACGCTCACAGCAAAGGGGTCATCAACCGCGATCTCAAGCCGTCGAACGTTATGATCGGAGAATTCGGCGAGACGGTTGTTCTCGACTGGGGACTTGCAAAAATCAAGGGTTCCGAAGAGACGATTTTCGTGCGTCACGAGGATGAAGACATAGGAAAAACTGTCGTCGGTCAGGCGATAGGAACACCTTCATACATGCCGCCTGAGCAGGCCGAAGGCAATATCGGCGAAATAGACGAAATTTCCGACATCTACTCTCTGGGTGCGATACTTTACCAGATCCTGACGGGCAAAACGCCGTTTACAGGCAGAACGACGGATGAAATAATCCGGAAAGTCCTCAACGAAGATGTCGAAAATGCTGTCAAAAAAGACAAGGATATTCCGCCGGAACTTGCTGCAATCGCTCAAAAGGCGCTTTCAAAGAGCAAAGAAGGGCGTTACGCCTCGGTTTCAGAGATGATTGACGACCTTTCGGCATATATGTCGGGCAGAAAAGTAAGGGTTTACCACTATTCGGCTTTTGAAAGCCTGAAATTTGTAGCTGCCCATCATAAATCGGCTTTCATCGCTGCGATCATAATTTTCGTGATAACCTTTGTCGCGGTGTTGCAGATCTCGGTTTCTTTTCACAGAACGAATGTTGCAAGGCGTGATGCAGAGCACGGCAAAATAACGGCAAACTACCGCACGGCGCAGGCTTTCAGTGAAAAATCCAACAAGCTCGACAGCGAAAAAAGTTACATCGCATCCAGAATTTATGCGGCTGCGGCAATGTATTACAACCCGCTCAACAAAAAAAGTCCCGAATACAGTCCCGGATTTTCGGCTGATTCAGGCGACTCCGAAGAGATACTTTCAAGCGCCGCTTCAAAGTTCTACATAAAGAATTTCCACCGCGGAGCGACTTTTGAGCGCGATATTTCGACAGGCTGCAAACTTACTGCCGCCGCACTTTCGCACGATGAAAAGATCATTGCAGCGGGATGCGACAACGGAACAGTGACTCTTTTCAACTTTCCGGCACTCACCGAAATATACAAATTCAACTTCTCTGGCAGAGTTTCGGATTTCGCTTTTTCAGATGACGACAAAAAGCTCTCCGTTTCTCTTCCTGAAGATAAAAATTTCATCATAGACATTCAGGCTAAAACTGCTGAAAGCTCTGTTGGAAAGAGGTTCGGCGGCAATTCTGCCGAATTTGAAAGCCTGTTTTCAAAATGGTATCAAAAAGAAAACGATAAAATTTCTGCTTTTGCCCTTTCGCCTGACGGAAAAACTCTTCTCGCAGGAACTGAAAGCGGCAGAATCGCTGTTTTTTCGACTGAAAGAAAAGAGCTTTTGAGCTCTCTTTCTTTTAGAAATTCATCTCTTTCTGATATACACTTCCAGAAAGATTCGACGCACTTCGTAACCGCTTCAAAAGAAGGTAAGATCGTGGTCTGGGATGCTGAAAAGCTGGAACCGCTTTTTGTGGTTGACGGTCATGATTCCGCAGTAAGTGCGGCATTTTTCGTCGGAGATGACAAGCTCGTTTCTGCCGGAGAAGACGGACTTCTGCGTATTTGGAAAAGACACGGGAGGGAAGTGACAAGACTCTTTGACGTTACTTCGGAAGATATCAGAAAAGCCGTATTCCTAAAGGGTTTGGACGCAATTTCTGTTCTGAGCGGCAACAAAATTTCTGTTGTATCAAAAAATGACGGCATTCTGTTTGTGCAGGAAGAAGATTTTCAAGTTGCCGATGCCGGAGTTTCTTCTTACGGCAGATACGTTGCTTTTGCCGAAAAAGGAACGCGGCTCAGGCTCTACGACAGGGAAAACGGCGGAAAGAAGGAGATCGAACTTAAAGAGGAGATCCGCTCTGTCGATTTTTCGCCTGACAGCGACCATGCGGCGGTCAGCGGCGACACTGAAATCCTTCTTGTCTCGTTTGAAAAAGACGAAGTCAAAAGCAGCAGATGTGTTCGTGACAGCGCAGTAAGACTGGTATTTTCGCCCGGCGGCAAAAAACTTGCAGCTCTCTGCGGCGGTACGATAACGATTTTTTCAGTATCCGATTTTTCAGTTTCCGGTGAAGTTAAAATCGAAGGAAGAAAGGCGGTTTCCCTTGAATTCATGCCGGATTCGACCCTTCTTGCAGGTTTCGAAAAAGGAACTCTCAGCCACATCGATACCTACGACAACTCGATAATGGATTTCAGCGGCAGATTTGATGCAACAGACAAGATAGCGGTTTCTTACGACGGAACTTTTGCGGCAACTGTCGCGGCTCACAACGCTGTAAGGATCTGGAATGTGCCGGAACACAGGCTTTTCCTCACTATTGCAACCGAAAAAGAGCCCGGAACTCTTGTTTTTGTCCACGGGAAAAACTATCTCGGAATATGCACCGGCGGAAAAATCAGGTTCTATCCGCTCGAAGCGCCCGATCTCGAACTTCCTCCGGCAAAACTTCTCCGCAAAATGGAGCGCGAAGCCGGCATGGAGCTTAAAGACCTTTACCTGGAAACCCTAACGAGCGAGGAAATCGCCAGGGAAGAAGGGAAAATTTAAAAAATCTTGGCCGCTGCAACCTTAGGCGCCGCCCGTTAAGGTCCTTAGGGTCCTTAAAGTCCTTAAAGTCCTTAAAGTCCTTAAGGTTTGGCGGCGATAAAGTTCTTTTTTTATTTTTTTGTGCTATAAGGCGCTGTTTTTTGTCATTTTGAGAGGATAAAATGTCTGCTGTTTCTTCAATCGAAACCCCGAAAACCAACCTTAACAAAATAACTTTCGACGACGGAAAAGTGCTTTATCTCATAGGCACGGCGCACGTTTCGGGCGATTCCGTAAAGTTTGTCGAAGAGTGCATAAACGAGTTCGAACCAGACACAGTCGCAGTCGAGCTCGACAAAAACAGAATGGACGTGCTCAAAAACCGCAAAAAATATGAAGAGACAGACATTTTCGACATTTTCAAAAAGAAAAAAGTACTCTTTTTCACGGTTCAGCTCATCATGTCGGGCTATCAGAAGAAAATCGCCGAAAAAACGGGTTCGGCGCCGGGATCGGAATTCAAAAAGGCGATCGAACTCGCGGAAGAGAAGGATCTCAAGCTTGTGAATGCTGACCGCGACATTTCCGTGACGCTGAAACGGACAATCAACGCAATGACATTCAAAGAAAAGGTGAAATTTTTCACTGGAATGCTTTTCGGAGACGACAAAGATGTCGATGAAAAGGCGATCGAAGAGCTTAAAAAAGGCGACATGCTGATGCAGATAATCGGTGAAATGCAGGATGAATTTCCTTCACTCAAAAGGACGATCCTTGATGAAAGAGACCGCTATCTTGCGGCAAATATCGCGCAGAATCTGGGTGAAAAAACTGTTGCTGTCGTCGGTGCGGCGCACGTTCCCGGCATTTTGCGCAGGCTTCAGGAAGAAAAACCTGAAGAAGATATTCTTGACGACATAAATTTCGTTCCGAAAGGCTCATCAGTCACGAAAATGATTCCGTGGATACTCCCCGTTCTCATCATCGGAATGTTCATCTACGGATTTTTCAACGGAAACGCTCCTGACACACTCGAAGCGGCAATCTGGTGGGTCGTAATCAACGGCACTCTGTCGGCTCTAGGCTGTGCGCTCGCTTTAGGGCATCCGCTCACGATTTTAGCGGGATTTGTCGCTGCTCCGATAACGAGCCTCAATCCCACGATCGGCGCGGGAATCGTCACCGGTTTAGTCCAGCTTTACCTTGTAAGACCGCGTGTTATCGACCTTGAAACCGTCTCTCAGGATACGATGCACATCAAAGGGTGGTGGAAAAACAAACTCTCCCGCACACTTCTGGTTTCACTATTTTCTTCGATCGGAAGCGCGATCGGAACTTTTGCGGCTCTTCCCTTCCTGATGAAACTCTTGGTTTAAAGCGGCGGCAAATCTGATCGTTATCCCGAGATTTCGTGATCTCGTAATCTCGACCGCCGCCAACGAAAACTATTCAAGGTTTTTTTTCACTGCCTGCACTCTGTCAGCGATTTTTTTCGTGAAATTGCGCTCGGAATATCTTTTGAGTCTTAAGATTGCGTTTTTGAACGCTTTTTTGTCACTTCTGCCGTGACCGATCCCGATAAAATGGTTCATGCCGAGCAGAAACGCCGTGCCGTAAAGGTTGTACTGAAACATTCTGAAAACTTCGCCGAAAATTTTGTTGAAAAGAAAAGTCTGGATTTTCGGCAGCTGCGACGGTGCAATCTTCGCTTTAATGAGCTGCGATATCGTTTCGGCAAGTCCTTCGACCGTTTTCAGAGCGACATTTCCGGTGAAGGCGTCAGTTACGACGACATCGGTTTCGGGATGCGAAAAAAGGATGTTACTCTCAATGAAGCCGTTGTAGTTAAGTGTAGATTCCTTAATCATTTCAGCGGCTTCTGCAAGTTTTTTGTTTCCTTTGTTTTCTTCCGTGCCGACATTGAGAATCGAAATCCTCGAATCTTCAAGCCCTGTCATGAAAAAGCGGTAAGCTTCTCCCAATACACCGAAATCAAAAAGGTTTTCCGACTTCGGATCGATTGTCGCGCCCAAATCGAGAATTATGAGTTTGTGCTTGTCAACCGAAGGATAACTCGTTGCCAGAGCCGGGCGGGTTATATTCGGGATAACGCCGCTTTTGAAGTATGCCGCTGTCACGATCGCGCCGGTATTTCCCGCTGAAAAAAAGGCGTCGCCTTTCCCTTCCACCAGAAGGTCGAGACCGATGTGAATTGAAGAATTTCCTTTGCTGCGGAATGCCGCGGAAGGAGAATCATCCATCGTTATGTTGTCGACAGCATCAATAATTTCAAGGTTTTCCGGGATTTTCATCTGCCCGATATGCCCTTTTATAACGCTTTCGGAACCGACAAGCAGAATTTTTATATCAGGATTTTCAGCACAGACTTCTATAGATGAAAAAACGGGAACAACAGGAGCGTTGTCCCCGCCCATAGCATCAACAATGACAGTTGATGTCATTTAAACCTATTGTTCGGAAACAGAGATTATCTCTTTACCTTTATAGTTGCCGCAGTTCGGGCAAATGCGGTGCGGAAGCATCGGTTCGCCGCATTTCGGGCATGCTATCGTGGTCATCGGGTTTGATTTAAGGTGTCCGCCTCTTCTTTTTTTCGAGCGGGCTGAACAGTGTTTTCTCTTTGGAACCATTGAATCCTCCTATTTTATTGTTTATTCGCCGGATCTATCGCAGCCGCAGTCGCCAAGGTTGAGGTCTGCGCCGCACTTTGAGCAGAGACCTTTGCAGTCCTCGCTGCAAAGCACTTTTCCCGGCATGTTCATAACAAGCGTTTCTCTTACGAAATCGTCAAGCTCTATCTCGTCACCTGAATAAAAATAGTCGACATCTGGCGTGTTTTCCGGAAAAAGGTAATAATTTTCATCAATATCCATTTCCAGTTCCAGATCCGCAAGGCATCTGTCGCACACGGTTTTTACGGTCGCATTTCCGAAAAATCTGAGAGAAATCGTTTCTGATGCTCTGTAAAACTCGACTTTGAGCGAGACATTTTTTATTTCGGCACTTTCTCCGAGCTCATCTCCGGCGATGTGATATTCAACATCGCGTGTGATCTTCGACTCGGTGATTTCACTAAGATAAAGCAGCATTTCAACCACCAAAAAAATAACTGCGGGAATATACTCCGAAAAGTTGAAATGTCAAGGTAAATCTGATTCCGCCGTGTTGCCGCCCGCGCTTTTGCCGTGATTCAGGCTTTGCTGAATTGTGGAAATTATCAGGAATGAAGTTATAATGCCGTGCTTTTTTCGGAGGTGGATATGCTGACGAAACATCGCAATATTGCGGCGTTTATTTTCTATTTTCTGTTTTTTGCCCTTCTTTTTATCCAGCTTCCGCTGCGGCACGAAATTTCCGGAAACTGCGATTCATGGCTCGCGCTGACTTATTCCGCCCACACTTTGGAAGCTCTGAAATCCGTTTTTACGGGCGAAGAGACCGGGCGCGCGATGTTTCCTGCTGAAAATCCGCTCGCTTACGGCGAATCTGCTCCCGGAATGCAGATTCTGATAATGTTTTTCAAGGTTTTGGGCCTTAGCGATGCCTGGACCAACTATTTTTTTATCACTCTTCTTCTTGCTTTGACGGCGTTCGGGATTTTTGTCTTCACCGGCAATTTCACCCGGTTTTTTCCGGCGCAGCTTTTTGCCGGATTCTGTTTCGCGTGCAGCAACATGGTTTTTGCGCACATTGACGATTCTGTGATAATTTTCTTTTTCATTCCGGCGCTTGTGCTTCATCTGATATACCGTTACTTTGAAGAAAACAAAAATAAATATTTAATAATTTCAAGTATTTTAGCTGGCTTGGAAATATATTTTTCCTTTTACGTTTTTTTCTATCAGTTCCTTATGGTTTTTGTTCTTTACTCTTTTCTTGCACACAGATCGGGCGTTAAAATTCAAAGTGCTGTGAAAAATCTGTTTTTTTATTCGGCAGCCGCTTTCGTTATTGCGCTTCCCAATTTCATTTACTACCTCAACACGCTGTATCATCTTGATTTTGTTTCGGTTTTTGAATCTTTTTATACTGCGAAGATGGCGAGTTTCAACCTTATCGATATGCTCCTTGTTCTTCCGGACAATGTGATTTATCCCGATCTTGCCTCCCGTTTAGGCATTCCGATGAACTGGGGTTTTGTGAGACACTGCGACTTTATCGGGCTGCTTACTCTGGCGCTTTTCGTTTATTCGCTTTTCAAGTGGAACTCTGAAAAGAGACTTTTGTTCATAATTCTTGCCGCAGTCGGCGTCTTTTTTGCCTGCGGACCGGTCTTTATGTTCAATTTCAAAGAGGTTTTTTATTCTCCGCTCTACATTTTCTACAAGCCGCTTCCGGTTTTGAAGTTTCTCCGTGTCGCCGTCAGAGCCTATTTCATATTTTTATTCGCCGTTTCTGTTTCGGCGGCGCTTTCGCTTGAAAGGATATGCGGCAGAGTAAAGAAACCTCATCTTGTAGCTGCCGCGTTTCTTGTGCTCAGCTTCTTTGAAAATACGCCGATACCGCTGAAGGGTTTTGATGCAGCAATCACCGAAAAAGTGCCCGGAATTTACGAAACTGTGAAACAGCAGAACATAAAACGCCCGCTGATTTTAGAACTTCCGGCAGCAATGAATATCGAATTTCCGGAAGAAAAAATGAGAAATTTCGGCAATCCGCGTGATTTTGTGACAAAAAATGAGAAAAATCAGCAGCTCGAAGTTAATAATATCGGAATGTTCGTCGATTCATGGGACGACATTTTTCAGTATAACCGCGAAATCATCTATACCAACTGGCAGAACCGGCACAAAATAGACTCGGTAAACGGCGTGAACGGCTATTTTCCGACGCCGCGCATGATTTTTCAGTATCACATAAACCGTCTGCCCGATGCGGAATCTCTGATGTTTTTCCGGAAGGCTGGCGTCCATTTCGTAGTCTGGCACGAGTTCATGAAGATAAAGGCTGACAAGCTGTCGTTAAGTTCTCTCGAAAGTTCTCCGTGCCTGAGAAAAATCGCAGAAAACAGCGAAGGGAGCACACTTTTCAAAATTCAGGAGTGCGGAAAATGATTCTGCGGATGAAAAAAAACGATCCCGAAATTAGAACGGCAAGATAAAAAAGATAAATCGAACCGTAAATTGCCGCCATGCCTGCATTATACCTCGCCATCCAGTATCCTGACGCAAGCCCAGCTTTTTCTATTGCGAGCGAAAGTAAGTTGAGAACCAAAACCGAAACAGTGAAAATAAGCAGCGAAACAGGTTTTTTGGTGGATAAGTCCGATATTTTAAGAGCGGTAAAATTAAGAATGCAGCAGTAAAAAACACTCAGAAAAACGATTGCAACCGGAAATTCAAAACCGGGAAAGAGCAGTAGCGATGCGGGATAGTAAGTTCCCTGACCTGCGAAAACACGTTCGTTGACAATTTCCAAAATGATCGAAGCGAGAGCCGATGCGGCAACCGGCAGAAACATCCGCTTTGAAATCAGAAAATAGGCAATTGCCGGAATCGTCACGATAAAAATGAGTGCTTCAATCATAACAAATGGCGCCATCCTAACCTCTGACCGGAGTATTTGTGCGGCTCAGAACGCAGACCGTCTCAAAGTGCGGAGTGTCGGGAAAAAGGTCGATAATATACAAATGTTTCACGTGAAACCTTTTGGCGAAAAATGTCTTGAGATCCCGTACCAGATTGGGCGGTTCACATGCGATATAGACCACGTGATCAGTGCAGTCGCTGATTATTTCGGAAAGTTTTGCTCCGAGTCCGGCGCGCGGCGGATCTGCCACGACGAGGTCGGTTTTTTCAAGGTATTTCAGGTCGTAGGCATTCATTTTTACGATTTTTGCTTTGTCTTCGAGGTTTTCTGCGTAACTTCTGCACGCCGCGTCTTCGATCTCGAAGCCTGTCGTTTTTATTCCCTTGTCAGCGAGAAAAAGCGAGAAGAGGCCGCTTCCGCAAAAGAGATCAACCGCACTTTTTGCTTTTATTTCCTCGGCTTCACGCATGACGAGAGAACACATTATTCCGGCGCCTTCTTCCGAAGACTGGAAAAAACTGTTGCGGCGGATTTTCATGATTTTTCCGTTTACCGATTTTCTCAAAGTTTCGGCTCCGGGCATGAAATCACCTGTGAATTTTGAATATTCAAACTGTGTGTCTCCGCGTCTTTTCGGAATGTCTGCAAGAATTTTTTCAAAAAATACCGGGTCAAGAAGCGGACAACTTTCAATCTGAACGAAATCGCTGCTCCTTTTTTTGCGGTATGCCGGTTTTCCCTTGAACGAAAAGAGTTTTGCCCGTGTCCTGAGCCCCGTTTCTCCCGGCGTTATGACAATCGGATCAATGTCGAGATTTATCTGATTCTGCTTCAAAAGCTCTGAAAATATTAGCTTTTTTGTTTTCAGCTGTGCCGGATACGAAGCGTGCTGGAGTGAGCAGCCGCCGCATATTCCGTAATATCTGCAGAGCGGTTTCCTTCTTTCGGGAGAGGCTTCAAGAAGCTCGAAATCGTCTGTGTAGAAAAAACTTTTCTCCTTCACCGCGCTTTTGATCCTGACTGTTTCGCCCGGCAGAGTGTAGGGGACAAAAAAAGTTTTTCCGTCCGCCCAACCGATCCCGCAGCCGTTTGAAATAATTTTCGCGATTTTGACTTCCGTCATTCCTCAAACCCCGCCAGACCCGCTTTGAAAGCGGTGATCAGCATGATCGACTTTGCATCGACGATCTGTTTTTCTTCGATCATTTTCCATGCTTCTTCGGGCGTTACTTCGAGTATTTCAAGGTCTTCATCGATTTCTGGGAAAAGTCTGCGTTCGCCTTCGGGAATTTTTTCGACCAAAGCGGTAAAATAGTGCATGTATTCATCGCTGCAGCCGCATGAGGTGTAGGCTTCGAAGGTTTTTGCGATCTTTATCGGGCGGTAACCGGTCTCTTCTTCGAGTTCCCTGATTATGCAGTGCGTCGGATCTTCACCTTTGTCGATTTTTCCAGCCGGAATCTCGTAGATCCAGCGGTCTATTGGTGTTCTGTACTGCCTTTCGAGCAGGATCTTGCCATCTTTCGTAATAGCTAAAATCGATGCGGTTCCGCAGAATCTGATGATCGAATGTTTTACGCGACGCCCCGACTTGTCGAGCTCGACTTCCGATACCGTGAAAACGCGCATATCTGCGACCTGTTTTTCTGAAATTATCGTGTTTTTTGCCATGTTTACCTCACTTTTTCGGTTTGAATCCGCACAAGATCCGTGCGTCGTTGTATTCTGCTGTGTGGTTTCCTGCTTCGCCGCGCATCGTCAGGGTTTCGGTGATGACTTCTTTTTCTGAAAACGATGCCGAAAATATCGAAATGAGCGCAGGTTTGCCCGCTTTCGGAATGAAATCGACTCTCGAATTTATGAACATTCCGCAATTTTTCGCGGCGTCATATACTCTCTTATTATAGGTATAGGGATAAACGGTGATGAAAACGCCGTTTTTGCTCAGATGTTTTGCGGCTGTTTTGAAGTAGTCGTCAATGCTTCCGTTCAGTTCGAAGCGCGCGGCGGCTTTGTCGTCGTTTCCGCTCAAAGGTCCTTCGCTGCTTTGGTAGTAGGGCGGTGTGGAAGTCACGAGATTGAATTTTTCATCGAGATCGAGTTCGCGCAAGTCTCCGTGAAGTATCGAAAATCTTTTTGTGAGGCCATTGATTTCAAGCGATTTTTCGGCGAGTTCGTAGCGATTGGGCCTGATTTCTATACCGGTTCCGCTCAAATCCGGAAATTTCCACAAAACTATCATCGGAACGCTCGCCAGACCGCTTCCGAGGTCTAAAAAACGCGCCGGAGGATTTTCCGAAACGGTTTTTATTGCAAGCCACGCCGTCAAAAGGTCGTCTGTGCTGTAGCGCTGCCCGTTTTCAGGCTGAAAAATCTTGAAATCGCCGGAAAGCGTATCGCATCTTGTCATGCAGCACCTGTCAGAACTGAAGATCGGCGCTTCCGAGAACGCTTTTACCCGAGTAAGTAAAGCGCGTTATCACGCTTTTGAGTTCACGCACGTTGCCGGGCCAGGAGTAGGAGACGAGTTTTTCCGCAGCGGCGTCTTCGATAACGAGTTCGCGGCCGCTCAGAGCGCGGTAAAGGTGCTTTGCAAGAGGGATTATGTCGTCTTTGTGCTCGCGCAGAGGCGGGATCTGGATGTGGAGCGTCGAAACTCTGTAGAAAAGGTCTTTTCTGAAAGTCTGCGCTTCTACCGCAGCTTCAAGATTTTTGTTTGTAGCAAGAACGAGATTGACGTCAACCGTCCTGCCGATGCCGCTTTCGCCCACTTTGCGAACTTTCCAGTCTTCGAGAACTCTGAGAAGTTTCGATTGAAGATTTATCGGGATCTCCGCGATTTCATCAAGGAAAAGAGTGCCGCCGTCAGCCAGCATGAATGCGCCGTCACGCTCTTCCGCGCCGGTAAAACCGCCCTTCGCAGTGCCGAAAAGCTCGCTCTCAGCCAGAGTTTCAGGGATGCTTGCCGCATTGTAAGTGATGAAAGCACCCTTTCTGCCGCTTGTTTTGTGGATGAATTCTGCAAAAACTTCTTTTCCGACACCGCTTTCTCCCGAAAGAAGGATTATCGGATGGTTGCGGAAAAGAATCGGCTGGTTGAGCCAGTTCTCGATCTGCTCGAAATACGGCGAAAGTGTCCCTGCGAGGAAGGTTTCGCTCGTTTTTTCCTTGTTGATTTGTATCGTGACATCGTGCCTGCCGGCGATCGAAAGGTGGTATTTGCCTTCTTCGAGAATGCCGCTGTTGATCCTCACGCCGTTTACCCACGTGCCGTTTTTACCTTTATTTATGAAGTTTACCCCTTTTTCCTGCATTTCGAGGATGACGTGCTCGCTTGAAACTTCGTTGAAGGAGATGGCGATGTCGGTGTTTTTCCTGCCGATCACGATTTTGCGCCCCGGCCTGAAAACAAAAGTTTTGTGAACGCCGCCGTAAGTCGTTTCGATGTTTTTGAACTCGGTCGGTTCGTCCTCGATTATCAGCGTGTTGCCCGCTTTTGCCGGTGCTTCGTCCGCAGCTGCGGAAAGCACCGAAAGATTGGATGTAGGCGAAAACGAAAAGCTGAACTCCTGCAGTGAAAAGACATCGGAATCCTCGAAAACTTCACCGCCTGAAACTTTTCTGCCGTTGAGTTTGAACTCGCCCGCTGTCGGATAAAGACACCATGAGTAGTCCTTTTTCTCGAAGTTGAACTCTTTGCGCATCACAAGTTCGCAGTCGTGCAGCTCCTGAGGAAAGAGGATGTCGCCTTCGCTGCCGCCGACGACGATTTTTTTTCTCGCGCTGTTTATATAGAAGGAAAAAAGATGTTTCGCACCGCGGTATATAAGAAGATACATGAACGACCTCAAAAACAAATCACGACATTATATTCAGGTTTTAAAAAAAAGCGAGTGCTGTGCAGCGCTGGTTGTAATTTCCGCCGCCGCCGACCCTAAGGACTTTAGGGACCCTAATGACCTTAAAGACCTTAACGAGCGGCGGCAGCAAAAAAAACAAAAAAATAATCCAATAAAATCTGTGAGTTATGCAAAAAGATGAAAAAAGTGAGAAAAATAATTTGACATTTGATTTTCAATCGCTAAGATACGCCCCGCTTTTTTGAGAGGTCATTGAAAACTGAGCAGCAGAAATGAGACACACAGCGAATAAAACGGGTCTTTAAAAAGACCTTTGAGAAATGAGAAAAGGATTTAACTGGAGAGTTTGATCCT
>JAFQZM010000025.1 GCA_017405875.1 bacterium | reverse complement strand
GGAATCATTTTGTCTTCAAATTAAATCATCAAAAAAACGAAATATTTTAGGGAAAAGCGGTTGAAAGGCAAGTTTTACGCGTTCTTGTATTTTTTGTTGATGTAGAACTGCTGAGCGATGCCTAAAACTGTGTTGACGAACCAGTAAAGCGTCATTCCGCTCGGAAGCATGAGCGAAATCCAGGTGAAAACTATCGGCATGGTGTACATCATGATCTTTGCCTGCTTGTTGTCGGCAGTCTGCGGTGTGAACTTTGTCTGCAGAAGCATCAGGACTCCGAGTGAGATCGGGATTATGTAGTAGGGGTCTTTTTCGGAAAGGTCGGTGAGCCAGAACGGCAGGAAAGGCGCGTTGAAAAGCTCGACCGCATTCTGGATCATGTAGTAAAGCGCGATGTAAACGGGCATCTGGATGAACATCGGAAGGCAGCCGCCGAGCGGATTGATGTTCTCTTTCTGGTAGAGGAGCATCGTCTCTTTGTTGAGCGTTTCCTTGTCATCCTTGTATTTTTCCTGAAGTTCCTTGATTTTGGGCTGAAGCGCCTTCATTTTGTTCATCGACTTGTAGCTTGCATTCGAAAGCGGCCACAGAAGGAGTTTTACGACGATCGTGAGCAGGATTATCGCAAGACCGTAGTTGCCTAAGAAACCGTAGAAGAAGTTGAGCGCGAGAAGAAGCGGTTCAGCCAAAAACGAAGTCCAGCCGAAAGTGATCGTTTTTTCAAGTCCCATCTCTTTCTGTTTGAGGAGTTCGCGCTCTTTCGTGCCGTAGTAGACCGCAAATTCTTTCGTTACCGTTTCTCCGGGATTTACGATGATTTTTTCGCCTATTGCAGAGAAACGCGAGTAATTTTTCTTAGAATCGATATCTGCGAGCGCATGGAGTTTCGTTTCTGGCGAAAGCACTGCGAAAATGAAGTAGCCGTAGTTCACTCCTATCCAGTTTATGCGGTCTCCTGCTTCGAAAAAGTCTTTGATGTCGCCGCTGTCATCCATTTCCTCGAATTTTCCGTCTGCGTTCTGTGCGACGATCTTGAATTTTTTATTATATGAGGAAAGGATGTCGGAATTTTCAAACTGCGAATCAAAGGAAACCGACGGAGTCCACTCGACCGGATTTTCGCCGTTATTGGTTATCGTCTTTGAAACAGTGATGTTGAATCCGTCTTTCAAAGTTATCGTTTTCTGCTCGGTAACACCTTGATTTTCATAAGAAAAAACGACCAAATTATCGGTTTTTGAAGCAAGTTCGTAAGCAGGTTCGATTCCGAAAACGGAGCTCATTTCGGGGAAATACGCGTTCTGCGTGAGTCCGACCGAAAGATCAACTTCTTTTGATTTGTATCTCTCTTCGGTGATGAGCGATTTCGTAACTTTGCCGCTCAAAGTCGAATAGGTGAGTTCAAGAGCTTCGTTTCTGATACTTCCGGTCTCTTCTGGATTCTTTTTTTCAGCCGAAAGTTGAGCCGCCGGAGCTGTTGCCTCCGCCTGTGCTGCAGGAGTCTGCGTTACAGTGATGTTTTCGGGAGCTTTTTCGTCAGTTTTTTCCTGCTCGGACTCTTCCTGCTGCTGTTTTTTTACCGCCTCAGGGTCTGGTTTCGGGGCGAAAAACTCGCTCCAGATGAACATTACTGCTACAGAAAGGACCATCGCGATTATGAAGTTTTTGTTCATGTCAAGCTCCTATTTTACAGGGTCGTAACCACAGTTTTTATTTAGAGGATTGCAACGCAGAATGCGCCAAATGCCTAAAATCACTCCTTTTATTGCTCCGTATTTTTTTATCGCCTGGATCATGTATGTCGAGCAGGTCGGATAGAAACGGCACTGTCCGCCGAAGTAGGGCGAAAGGAATTTTTTATAAAGCCTGATGAGAAATATCAGAAATTCTGCCATTGAATTTCTCCGCAAAATAGAGGAAATCGCGCTTGATTTCGTCAAAACTGAGTTCGCTTTTTCTCGGAATTATGACTAAATCGACCGGACGCGAAAAGGCGGTTCTGTTCAGTCTGAAAACCTCGCGTATCCACCTTTTTGTTCTGTTTCTCGTGACGGAATCTCCGACTTTTTTCGTGACGATAAGACCGAGTCTCATTTTATCGGATTCCATAAAATTGAAGACCAGCAGTTTAGTCTTGAAAACGCTACCCTCGGCTTTCAGCCTCGAGTAATCATGACCTTTTCTGATTTTATCCTGTTTGGAAAAAGAAAAAACCAATAGATTTTCGCCGACTACTTTTCAAATATAGCAACCGAAAGAAGCTTTCTGCCTTTTTTTCTGCGTGCTTTGATGACGTTTCTGCCGTCAGCGGTTCTCATTCTTTTTCTGAAGCCGTGAGTTCTTTTTCTCGAAATTTTGCTCGGCTGATATGTTCTTTTCATAACAATCTCCCTAAAAATGACCTAAACCAAAAAACCGCGATAGCATACTCAGAAATTCCCGAAAGTCAAATTTTAGGTTGCGTTTTCATATTCTTATCTTACGCAGAGGGCATAAAGTTCTTCGTATGCTTTAGGCACAAAAATGACAGAGCCGCCGTATAGAATATTCAATCCCCAGCCGTGACCGTAGGCTAATGTGTAGCTCGAAGAAGACCAGTAACGCCATCCCGGTATATCCGGGAAGTCCGAAGGCGTTCCGTCGCTTTTATCGAAACGGAGAATAGTCTCCAGTTCTTTGATGTTGGGCAGTCTCCAGTCGTCGTAGCCGGCATAAGTAAGATTTTCGCAGTAAAGCAGCGCAGCATACCAGCTCATATCCTTCTCATTGACGGTTCCCTGCCATATCAGATTGGTTGTCGAGTCTATTACGATTACAGCTCCGTTTTCCGTTTTTGCCTTGAATTTTGAAACGGGCGGCGTCCAGCTTTTTCTGACGCAGCGGGCACTGTATTCGAAAGCGTTTGAATTGTTGGAGTAGTTTCCTCTGGAATCAGCAACCCAATGTTTGCCGTTGCCGTAGACCGCATCAGGAGTTGCGGTCCAGAAATCGCATACTGTCGGTATCGGGAATAACGATGTGTCGACACCGCCTCCGTTGCCGCCGTAATCGATAATGGTCCTGAATTCCTCTATTGTAGGCAGTCTCCAGTCATCGTGACTGCCGTAACTCAGTTTGTCGCAGTAGTCATTTGCTGCTTCCCAGGTAAAGTTGTTATAACCTTTAATAGTCTGCTGCCACTCAAGACCAGTGTTGTTGTCAATGACTATACCTTCATCGCTGTCGGGATTTTCGACAGAAAAATCTCTCGCTATGCAGAATCCGAGTTCTGCATAATGTGCATCCTGACCGAAATATTCGTCCTGCACCTCTTCACACGGTCTTTCGGAGCTGTCATAGCAGAATTTCTGACCGGAGCAGGTAACTTTGCCCGCGTTTTCGTTCGATTCACACTGCTTCTTTTGGGAATTCCAGCGGAATCCGGTATTGCAGCCGCATGAAAAAATGTTGTAATCAAACGGCGTGCAGACTCCGTCGGAATTTTCTATTTTCTGACAAAGGTTGTCTTCACACGGATTGATGCATTCCGAGCCGCTCCAGAAAAACAGTTCGTTGCAGACAAAGCGGCATTCCTCTGTACTCGGTGTTTCATTGTAGCTCCCTTCATCGGTCGGGGTCCAGTCAAATCCGTCCGAAGTCTGGGGTATGCTTTCGACCGTATTCCAGGAAGCGTTATCGGGAAGACCTTTGCACGGAACTGTCCTTTCCGGGGCCGTGATGCATTCGCCGTTTTCCCAAGCGTAGTCTTCCCTGCACATGAAAACGCATTCTCCCGGTGTTTTTCCTGCCGTTGATTCATGGGATTCCGGAATCCATTGCTCTCCGTTGTAGGTCTGCGTGAATGTTCCGCCGGCGCCGCCATCGTTCCATTCGGCATTTGCTGGAAGATCCGGACACGGAGTCTGTCTCGTTGAGAATTTTTTACAGGAATTTTTTTCGCTCTCGAAGTAAAAACCGTTGATGCATGTAAAACCGCATTCTGCCGGAGTTTCGCTGAATACCGCTTCATGCGTCTCCGGGACCCACTTGCTTCCGTCCCAGCTCTGCATGAATTTGCCGCCTGCACCGTCATCGTTCCACAGGCTGTTTTCCGGCTTAGAACCGCACTGTTCTTTACGGCTTCCACCGACACACTTGTTGATAGAATTGTCGCAATCATATCCTTTATAACATTCTCCGCAGAAAACGGTGCGTTTTTCACCTTCGTTTTCGATTGTGATATTACCGCATTCGGCGTTGTTTTCTTCGCATAAACTCTCGTCGGTTTTTGTGTCGGCTTCTTCCTGATTTTTTGTGTCTTCTTCCTGTTTGCCGCATGAAAACAGAAAGAAACTTAAAACGAATAGAAAAAACAATTCTTTAACACATCTCATTTGAGACCTCAGATCATCAAAAAAACAAATAATTATAAACATGGGATTTTTTTTATCAATTTTTAGCCGGTAGAAACACGGTGGTATCGCGCTTCATTTACTTGACGTATCGCGTTTTGGCTGTTATTTTTTGCCGTTTTTTTGAGAAGGTTTGAAATTGCTGGCTTTTTTTAATAAATTTATTCGCAGTTTAAATGATTTTATGCGCTTCCTCGTGGAGTGCTGCCGCTGGCTTTTCGTGCCGCCGTACCGCATCGGGCAGATCGCGGAACACATAGAAAGGATCGGGATCCAGTCGATTCCGATAGTTGCGCTCTCGGTTTTTACGACGGGTATGATTTTAGCGCTCCAGCTTATCAATATCATGTATATTTTCCGCGCCGAGACTTTTGCGGGGGCGGCTGTTGCGATTGCGATGAGTCGTGAACTTGCGCCTGTCGTTACCGCTATCGTGCTGATTGCGAAAAACGGTTCTGCGATGACGGCTGAGATCGGAAGCATGCAGGTAACCGAACAGATCGCGGCGATGGAAACTATGGCCGTAAGTCCTTTGCGTTACTTGGTTGTGCCGCGTATTTTCGCTTCGATACTGACTTATCCGGCGCTCACGGCTATAGCCAATGCGGTAGGAGTTTACGGCGGTTACTTTGTTGCGGCGCACGTAATGAGCGTAAACAGCGTGGCTTACCTCAACACGATGTACTTTTTCGTTGATCCCGACGATATCTGGACAGGGCTTATCAAAGCGGCTGTTTTCGGCTTTATCGTAACTGTTATATGCTGCTATCACGGGCTGCACACGAACGGCGGCGCTAAGGGTGTCGGCAGAAGAACCACGGCTGCGGTCGTCATTTCGACGGTTGCCATTCTTGTTGCCGACTATATAATGACTTTTATGTTCATCAGGTTCTTGGGTCTGTAATGGAAAACGCTATCGTCAGAGTACGCAGCCTTTATAAATCTTTCGGCGAACACAAAATTCTGAACGGAGTCGATCTCGACATCGAGGAAGGGCGCATCACGGCGGTTATCGGCAAGAGCGGAACGGGCAAAAGCGTCCTTCTGAAGAACATAATCGGCATTCTGAAACCCGATGAAGGCGAGATTTTTTTCCGCGATTCCGATATTACGAAGATGAATAAGGAAGAACTACTGGAAATAAGAAAAAATATAGGTTATCTTTTTCAGGATGCGGCGCTTTTTGATTTTATGTCGGTTGAGGATAATATAAAGTTTCCTCTTGTCGAGCAGCTCGGCATGAAAAACGGGCGTGAGCTCTCTGCCAGAGTTGCGGAACTGCTCGAACTGGTAGGGCTTCCGGGAACTGAAAAGAAGTTTCCGTCGGAGCTTTCGGGCGGCATGAGGAAAAGGGTAGGTTTGGCGCGTGCCATCGCCGTGAAGCCGAGGATCGTCCTTTTCGACGAGCCTACAACCGGACTTGATCCGATTCTGGCGGAGAGTATTGACGCGCTGATTGATATGGTAAACAAGGAATTGAATATGACCTGCGTTGTTATAAGTCACGATATCGCTTCGGTTTTCAGGCATGCTGACAAGATTGCTCTGCTTTACGACGGCGTGATCCAGTTCTGCGGAACGCCGGAAGAGGCGCTTGCCTCAAATCATGAAGTTATGCAGCATTTTATTTCCAATTCGTTCAGAGGAATCGGCAGGTAGCGATGGCTAGAGCGCTTAAAATAGGGATTTTCTTCATAATCTGTTCGTGCTGCGCCGGGATCTACATTTATAAATCGGCCGATTTTTTCGAAGGCGGCACTAAAACTTACTATGCGCTTGCCGACGATGCGATGGGACTTCTGCGCGACAGCAATATCCTTGTTGCCGGTGTAGTTGTCGGAAAACTCGACAAAATCGGACTTGAGAACGGAAAAGCCAAGTTTACGCTCAAAATTTCTAAAGATCTGGTTCTTTATGAGAATGCCAGGATAGAAAAAGTTATGGAAAGTATGCTCGGAACTTATGTTCTTGTGCTTGAACCGGGTGACAGTTCCGCTCCGGCGCTTAATGAAAACGACTACATAAAAAATGTGAAAACTGCTACAGGTTTGTCGGGTGCGATGGAAAAAGCCTCGGAAATCATGGAGAAAACCGACGCTCTGATGGAAAAAATCCTTGAGCGTGAAAATAAGGAGAAAATCGACAAGATAATTGATATGCTCGTCAGAACGACAGAAAACACGACTCAGAGCATAGAAGGAAACATGAAGATGCTGTCGTCGGTTCTAAAGGATATGTCGGATGTGATGCAGAAAGTGAACTCAAAAAGCGATACCGAAATGGAAAAACTCTCGAAAATACTGGAAAATACGCTCAAAGTTACCGACAGGATCGCTGAAATTTCCGACGGTAAGGACGAAAAACTGAATCAAACTCTGGACGACCTCAGAAACAGCCTGAAACTTATCGCCGAAGAGCTTGCTGCTTCCCGCGGAGCGATGCAGGATGTCCGCGAAATCACTTCGAATATGAACCAGATAACAGAAAAAGTCGCGAACGGCGAAGGAACTGTCGGAAAACTTATGACAGACGACAAACTTTATCAGGATATAGTCAAGGTTTCGGACAAGCTCAGCGATTACGCCGATACGCTGCTCGGAATGAAGGTTTACGTTGACGCGCACTCGAACTACATGGTTTTCAACAATTCGTTCAAAACCTATTTCGATATCACGCTGCAGCCGCGCAAAGACCGCTTTTATCTGCTTGGTGTCGTTGACGACCCGCGCGGCAATGTTTCGCATACGGTGACGACCCACACGACCGATGTCGACGGTACGACATACATTGTTGAAGATGACAAAACTGTCGTTACAGACAAGCTGAAATTCAATTTGCAGATAGGCCGTATTTTCGGGCCGGTTGCGCTCAGAGGCGGTATTTTCCAGAACAAAGCGGGTTTCGGTATTGACTACAATCCGTGGAAGTACGTTTCGCTTTCAGCCGAGATTTTCAATTTCGGAAGCGGAGGCGCACCGCAGCTGCGCGTTCAGGGTCTGGCCAGACCGCTGCTTTGGACGATGGAGCCTTTCAGTTGGCTTTACATTACTGCGGGCGGCGAAGACCTCATCAACGGAGAGCGAGATCTTTACTTCGGTCTGGGCTTAAGATTTGACGACGATGACCTCAAGAGCATAGTTTCAACGGTTCCGAAACCTTAATTTGTGTAAGAAATGCGTCCTGAAATAAGAAAAATAGTTATTGATCCCGATTTCGGAAACGCTGAACTTCCTCATAAAATAGCGGAAAAACTCTCGCTTAAGCCTGAATTTGTGACGAAAGACGAGCTTTTGGACGAAATCAGGCGGAATCCTGGCGAAGATCTTTTCAAAAACGCCAAAAAGGTGCTTTTTTTTACCGAAAACAAAGGCCGGTTTTTAAAAAAATGTCCAGGCAGCAAAGGTGTTGTCTGCTGCAACTACTACACGATAAACAGCGTTACCGGATGCCCTTACGACTGTTCCTACTGCATTTTGCAGCACTACATCGGCAACAACCCGTTCATTACGGTTTTTCTCAACAAGGAAAAGGCGATAGAAGAAATAGTTTCATTCCTTGCCGAAAACCGCTTCCTCCGCGTCGGAACAGGGGAGCTCGCCGATTCACTGGCTCTTGACCACCTTCTTGACGAAAGCGGATTTTTTATCGGAGAGCTCTCTAAACACTCGCTTTTTGAGAGAGTCCAGTTCGAGTTCAAAACCAAATCGGCAGAAATCGAACGCCTGCTTGAAGTGAAGGATGTTTATCCCGATTCAAATATTGTTACCGGATTTTCGGTAAATATTCCGCGCTTCAGCTCTCTCGAAGAGCCGGGAACTGCGACACTGGAAGAGCGGATGACTGCAGCGGAACAACTTCAAAAGAAAGGTGTGAAAGTTGCGATACACTTTGATCCTGTGCTTATGCTGGAAGAACTTTTTGATGACTATATGCAGCTGATAGATTCCATTTTTTCGCGCCTTGATCCCGAAAAAATCGCTTGGATCAGCATGGGAGGATTCCGCCACACGCTTGCTTTAACTGAAACGATCATCGAGCGCAACCCGAAAAGTCTGCTTCTTCGCGGCGAGATGTTTCCTTCTGACAGTGACAACAAACTGCGCTATCTGGCGTTTGTCCGCCGCAGATTCTATACAGCCTTTAACGAGCGGATATCACGCTTTTTCAAAGGCAATCCACCGCTTTATATGTGTATGGAAAAGGCTTTCATGTGGTCTGATATGAAAATGCCGCTTCCTGAAGAAGTATTCCGCAACAACAAATAAAAACACTCTCTTTCTTTGACTTCAAGCGATTCTGTTAGCCGGAATTAAGTGAAAATTTAAGTTTTTGAGCAAAAAAAACCGGGCTTTTCAGCCCGGCTTTAAAGAATCAACTGACCGATTAGAGACAGGTTCCTAATTTCGAACCTTCCTCATTAGGAGTTTCGATGTAGGCTTTGTATGTTTCTGCATTCCAAATAGGAATAAGAACTGCATCGGAGTTGTCATAAGAGCATACAGGATGGTTTACAGGATCTATCTCGATGCCCTGATCTTCCATTTTTACGTCCGTAACGATTGCGTTGCCAGGATAAGACTTGTTGCTTTCAGGAGACGGCAGAGAGTTGTCCCATTTAACAACGGCGATGACTTTCCATTCATTAACATTGATTTTGAAATCTGTCGCAGAATAGTTGTCAGCCGGACGTTTGCCGTCGGAACTTGCTTTTCTCGGAGCTTCGTCACCGTCAACAAGAATTTCGACTCTGGCGTCAACTGTATAAGCTTTGTCTTCTCCGGTGTAAGCGGGATCGCAGCGGTCTCCTGCACCATCACTGTAATTTGAAACACATGATACGTAGCCGATGACAAGAAGATATTCATCGTCAATAACCGGAACATCGGGAACGCCGTCGCCGTTAGCATCAGTAATCGGACCCAAACCTATGGTTTCAGGTGTTTCGTAGTTGTTGCCGCCCCAAGTATTATCGATATCGAGAGAAGCATGCCACTGGATCGTTAAGCCTTCGTCAACACCGTCAAGACCGTTATCACCGAACGAACAGTCGTCATGGCGCCAGTAAGCTTCGCATATATCTTTGTTTGTGGATGGATCTATACTGCCCAACGCACAGTCAACATTTCTTGCTTTTGTTCCGAGTAATCCTTCTGTCGGCGTGAAATTATATGATCCTGCTTCAAGACTGCTCTTTTTGATCATGTGAATATCGACGTCAACGATTGTACCTTCTTTGGATTCGGATTCTGCTTTGGTTCTGAATCCCTGTTTGTAGGAAAGCTGAGCAACTACACGAGCCTGCGGGATGATTTTCGGAACGACTGTAATGTCGGCCGTATCACTGACAAGATCTGTCTCTTTATCAACGGTTTCAGCCTGAATGCTGATTTTGTAGTATTTTGTACGTTGCTCTTCGCAGTATTTCTGGCGGCAGATAAGGTAATCTGAAAGTTTGAGGAAAAGGAAATCATCAGGATTGTTTTTGTCATATACCGGTTCGTCTCCGCATTCGGAAGCACATTTCTTGGCATCAAAATCTTTATTTTTGTTTTCTTCGCCGGGATATCTTCTCGGAGTGATCATGAGTCCTGTGAAAGAAGCTCTTTTCGGATTGCCTCTCTTTCCGTCATCAGGAAGCCACTGACCTGCTGCAGCATCCATTTCTGAAAGTTTGAGTTTCGAATCATCAAGAAGAGGAGTCGGAGACTCTTTCATTTCCCACTTATATTTGATGTAGTATCTTTCTTCCCAGTTTGCAAGACATTTGTCGGGAGCATCCGGATCGGAAACGCAGGTTTTTGAAAGATCCATATCAACTTTGTCATAAATGTTTCTGTATGACATCGGCTCGGTGATAGGAGTTCTGAAGGCAACATGGATTATCGGTTTCGGCGGTTTGTTGGGCTGTCTCGTAATCTGGATACGGTAGCTTGTCGAGCTTTCGCCGCAGGTGTCGGTTTTGCCTTTCGTCGGATCGTTTGTGCAGATTTCGATAGAGAAATCGCCGTTAAGTCTGTAACCTTCTACAGGATGATCCTTGAGGTAGGTTGCAGCAGCCTTGTCATAGCTGATGCGGATTTTGAATTTTGAGTTGTATTTTTGCGGGTCAAAACCTTTTTTGCAGACTTTGTCAGCGGAGTCAAGCTGAAGCGGGCAGAGTGAAGCGATCGAATCATCTTTGTTTTCACCAAGATAGTCGAAAGTAAGCCCTTTTGCGTTGTATCCTTCAACTGCAATACCGTTTTCCATCTTCTGAACTTCAAGCTGGAAAAGTTGTTTGTAGTTCTGATCGTCAAGGTTTGCTATGAGTTCACCGTTCGGATCGATCATGTTGATTTTTCTGATTTTGAGTTCTCCGGTAACACCGCGGTTGTAGATCTCGAACTCTTTGGTGATTACGTCAGCAACTTCCGCTCTTACGGTTTTTACGTAAATCGGAGCCTCTTCTTCTATAACAGCTCCCGGTTCTCCGTCAACATCTTCATCTGATTCAGCATCATCTTCATCCGGGGTTGTTGGATCAATGTCTTCGTCAGGTTCGACATCTTCATCTGTTTCGGTTGGTTCTGTCGTCGGTTCGTCGGTCGGCTCTTCAGTCGGCTCTTCGGTCGGCTCTTCAGTCGGTTCCTCAGTCGGTTCGGTCGTGCTGCTTCCGTCATCCCACGGATAGTAAGCGAAGACCATTTTTGCCGGGTTCGACGCGATTTCGGGTTTTCCTTCAACATCGTAGCTGTTGCATGAAACGAAAGCTGAAATTCCGAGCAACAACAGTGTAACTACCAGTAATCTCTTCATTTTTTCTGAACCTCCAATAAATATTCCAAGAATCACATAGCCAAACTTCGCGTAATTATAGGTATAAGCGTTTAAAAGTCAAAAATAAAAGAGGGAATCTGAAAAATTATTTCGTGCTGACTTTTTTGCCAAACATTTTGCGGTCATTCGGAAAATTCTCTCATGCATCTGACAGAATATCCGTCGGCACGCCCTCCGACTGCCTTCGGAGATGCTGAAACCTGATCTTCAAACTGGAAGGCAAGTGCATAAGCTCCGCACGGAACGGATGAATCTTCCGAATCGTCGGCTTCTGCATACCAGTAGTTGCCCCAAAGTCCGGCTTCGCTTCCCATAAGCATCGCGTAAGAGCCGTCGTAGCGCGTCGCAGCAGGAAAATAGGAGTATGAATCCGATGCCTGATCAAGCAGGATATACCAGCCGTTTCTGTAGTCATTTCCGTCAATTACACCGTCAGCATTGATGTCGTAAACGGAAAATCCGGCGATATTGGTCTCGTAGCCGCCGCTTGAAGTGAAAAAGTCGAAAGTTCCGAGTTTCGGCACTCTGTAGCCTGCAGGGCACGGGTCAAAAAGGCTCTTTTCACCGTCTGAGCCGCCCCAGAGCGCCGGATTAGAGAACTCTTCGCGCAGCCAGTCGCGGCATTCTGCATACTGTGAGTAGTTGCTCAGTACCGTCGTCGGGTTGGAAACTGCGTATTCAAGCGTGTTGTTGTCGCTGTTTTCCCAAGATGAATGAGCGATCTCGACTTCATTTCCTTCTGCATCGTAAACCGGAACGGGCATGGTCGAAGTCGTTCCGCCCGAAACTACGGGCGAAGCCGGAAACGGATCCTTTCTTCCCCACTGGTAAAGCAGTCCGTGGCTTGCCGGAGACTCAAAATCCAGTGATGTCGCGCCGAGATTTCTGTCCATCACCATAACGCCGTCTGCTGTTTTTACGTCTAAAATATCTTCGTCCGAAAGCCAGATGTGCCAGCTCCAGATAATGTTTCCCGCCTCATCGAGTGCCGCTACAAGAGCGTTTCCGCCCAGATTTTTTGCGGAAAAATTAATCCTTCCGTCTTTAAGACTGATTGAATCGATCAGACCGTTTTTATTGCTCTGCCAAACAAGTTTTACCCCGGCAGGATTGAGCTTTTCATTAGTAAAATCAACGTCTTCTGCTTTTTTCCCGTTTCCGCGCACAGTTGCGTCGAAGCTGTATTCGCCCTCGGTTCGGACGATGTAGCAGTTCGCCGTGCCGGTCTCGGAAAGGTCTATAGCATCATCCGGCGCTACGTGTTCTTCATCAGTCTGAGTTGAGTCTCCGTCATTCTGTTCTGACGAAGTGTCTGTATCATCAGTATCAGTCGCGGAATCGCTGTCGTCAGGTAAATCTGTATCGGTATTGACTGTGTCTTCATCATTCTGCGGTTCGCCTGAATCGGTGTTGTCTTCATTTTTCGAGCTGTTTCCGCATGAAATCAGGAAAAACAGACAGAAAATTGTGAAAAGAATAAAGGATTTTTTCATTTTTTTCTCCGGTATCTCGGCGGCGCGCCCCTAAGGACCTTAAAGACCTTAACGATGCGCCGCCACATGATTGTTTTTTATTTCGTCTGGACTTTTTTGCCCAAAATTTTGCAGCCGCGCGCTTCGAGGTCGGCGACGCTGTCAAAGGAGTAGATCGAGTTCATTTCGACATCGACGAGTTTGAGTTTCGGGTGATCGTTGATCGGTGCGAGGTCACGGAGCTGGTTATCCTGCATGTAAAGTTCTTCGAGAGACAAGAGCTTGCCGAGGACGAGGATGATATCGATGCGGTTGATGTTGAGGCTTAAGACTTTGAGTTTCTGCAGGGGTTTGAGCGGGAAAATCTCGATGACGGCGTTGTCATTGAGGTAGAGATATTCAAGCTCGGTGAGGTCTGCGATCTGCGCGACATCGCTGATTCTGTTGCTGTTGAGAGAAAGTTTTTTGAGCTTTTTGAGCTTCGAAAAATCGGCTAGACCCTGTATTCCGTTGCGGCTGAGATCGAGTTCTTCAAGGTTGACGAGGTCTTTTACCGGGCGCATGTCGCCGATGAAATTCTTGTCAAGATTGAGGTAGGTGAGTCCTGTCAGATTTTCGAGCGGATACATAGTCGTGATCTCGTTTTCGCCGAGGTCGAGGTGTTTGAGTTTCGTGAGTTGGGAAAGCATCGAAATGTCGACGATCTTGTTCTTTTTCAGAACGAGTTTTTCAAGATTCGTGAGTTTTTCGACGCCTTTGATGCTGTTTATAAGCGATTCGCCGAACGGGTTCGCCTTAAGCGTCTCTTCTGTGTTGGAACAGTCAAGTTCCCGGATTTCCTCAAACTTTTTGTCAAGTTTTTTGATGCAGTTTATGAAAACTTTGTCTTCGAAGCCTTCAAAATTCTGCCCCGAACTGCACGAAATAAAGAGAAATACGACCGAAAGTATCGGAATGAGTGAAAATTTCATATTTTACCTCTTAATGAAAGCTATTTTTTCTTTTTGTCGGTGTAGGAGAATGCCGTTCCGCTCTTCTTGACGATGATCTTTCCGTCAGTTTTGTCGGAGAAGAAGCCCGCTTTGACGAGCGCGGTAAGGATCTCTTTGCGCTGGGTTTTTCCGATGACCATGTCGGAAATTTCCATCGATTTTTTCGCGAAACCGTCGTTAGTTTTGGTCATTTCGCGGCAGTTGGAAATCGTGGCACCGCTTGCTCCCGCCGACATTGCAGCGTCGAGCATCTCCTTCGACTGCGTGTCGTTGCAGATGAGCATGATATTTTCAAGGTTCGTGAAGTAGACTCTTTCGACTGCGTTTTTGGCGTTGAGAGTCCGTTTTCTCCACTCTGTGCCGCCCTGGATCGAGTCTATCACGCTGATTATCTGGCCCATGCTGGCAGCCGCGCGGTTAGCTCCGAAGAATGTTTTCGAGTCGAGAGTCGCAAGATTTATCGGGTAGGAGAAGATGAAGCCCATGCCGGGACGGTCGAGGTGGCCGCCTTCGATGAGAAGATCCATCATTCCCTGCGCATCGTGGTTTGCGACAGCTATGTTTATCGTCTCTTTTTCAGCGGGGATCGTGATCCTGATAAGCCCCATTCTGTCGCGGATCCCGCCGCCGATACCGTAGGAGATCATCGGAACGCATGAGCCTTTGTCGATCGCTGTTTTTGCAAGTGCCAGGCCTCTTCCGCGCTGAGTGATGGCGCAGATTCCCATGTAATTTGACGGAGTGTCTTCAAACGGGAAGTCGAGTCCGTCGAAATTTTCATTGTTTTCGCTTTTTTCAATCAGAACCGCCTCTTCGGTGAATATCGAGCCGCGTCCTTCCTGCGAGAGGTCTGCTCCGTAAACGACTTTGTCGAAAATTTCCTTTTCTTTTTCTGACGGAACGTAGAAGTGGTAAGTTTCGAGAATGTTTTCGGAAATTCCCTTGCGGTTGAAAAGCCAGTGCTTGTCGGTCGAAACGATCGAACTGCTGCGCTGAACGATATAGTTGTCAATGCCGCATTCCTTCAGGGCTTCGGCGACTTTCGGAGAAACGTTTTTATAAACGCTGCACGTGAATTTTGCTATATTCGTAAATTTCATTATCTGCCTCCGTTGTTTGAATTCTGCATTTTCTTCGCCTTGCGGCTCGCGCTGATTCCCATGAGGAGGACAGCCAGGATCGGACATGCCGAAGCCATGCTGAGGATGCCGAAACCTTCGACGACGCCTTCAACTCTTGCACCGAGTCCGAGACCCATCGCAAGAACGAGCGGGACTGTGACGGGACCGGTCGTAACACCTGCACTATCCCAGCCGATATTGACGTACTGCTCATCAGAGATTGCCGTCAGAACAAGAAGGATCAAGTATGAAGGAACGAGCATCCAGAAAATCTGAATGTTCCAGATGATCTTCACAGCTCCGAGCGCGATACCCAGACCTACGCCGAAAGCGACCGCGTAGATCAGAGTTGTTTTCTTGAAAGTACCGACAGAAAGTTCCTCAACTTTCATGCCGAGCGCATTCAAAGCGGGTTCGGCGAGTGTCGCTCCGAAGCCCATGATGAATGCGAAAAGTATAACGATGAGATAGCCGCCGCTGCCGCCGTTTTTGCCGAAAATGGGGCCAATCTGCGGAATGTAGCGGTAGATTTTTCTCGGTTCGTCGTAGTTTTTCTCAACGAACGGGATCTGCGAATATTTGTTTTCGCCCTCTTTTTTGAAGAAAAATTCGTTGACTTCGCCGTCAGGAGTGATCGATTTCTGAACGATCTCCTTGTCAAAATTGTGCATCGTTTCCTGACTGTCGCTAAGTTCTATCGCGCTGAAAGAAGCGGGAAGACGCGAGCCGACCTGCGATCCGATCTTGGAAAGACCGTATTCCATGCCGATTCCGAAAAGTCCCATGCCGAGGATCGAAATGAAAATTCCGAGGAAAATCTCATCCTTTTTAGGCAGTTTTTCGCGCAGAAGAACGACGAAAACGAGAAGAATGAAGATCGTGAGCGGAAGAATAGCCTTGGCCGCTTCGAAGAACTTTTCGCTTACGACATTGAAGAGGTTTATCGCTTCTTCGACTTTGTCGCTCGCCGAAAGAGCCGCTTCGGAGAACTGCTGCTTTACAGCTTCGAATCTCTCTTCCGTTCCGACTATCTGGAGAGCTTTTTCGTGGTTTGAAACGCTGAAGAAATCTTCCTGCGACATCGGTTCCGGCAGACCCATGTTGAGTGCCGCGCCGAAAATGTAAACTGCAAGGATCGGGAACGCGCTGGCAAGAGTTACGACACCGAAACCCATCGAATCGCTGTCTTCGCCGCCCACCGTTCTGCAGATACCGATACCGAGAGCGAGAACGAGCGGAACCGTGACAGGACCGGTCGTGACTGCGCCGCAGTCCCAGGCAAGACCGGTGATATAGAGCAGGTTCTGGTCAAAAACGCCCCAGATCGTAAATATTAAAAGGAGCGGAATGACTATTAAAATAAAAGGTTTGAGCGAAATCGACTTCATGAATCTGAGCATACCGGCGATGACCGCGATGCCGACACCGATCCCGACAAATGCTACAAGATATTCCGCTTTCTGGTTGAGCATCACGAAGAGAAGAGGCGCTTCCCACGGTTTTACGAAAGAGCCGTTCGCCTTGAGTATCGCGATCGAAGGTTCTGCGTAAGTCGCACCGAAACCTAGGATGAAGCTGAACGCGATTATCGTGAAAAGCCCGCTTTTAAGCGGCAGTTTGATACCCAGAATTTCGCCGAGCGGCATGATACCGAGGAAAAGACCTTCGAGGAAGAAAGCAAGTCCCAAGATTACAAGACCGATACCGACCGAAATAACGCCTGCTTCGTAAATCGGCATGCCGAGGATCATTGACTGGAAAAGGATGAGGTAAATGACTACCGGAAGGACCGAAACGAGCTGTTCTTTCAGCTTGTCCTTGCAGAAGCCGAGCAGCATCATCATTGACTGTTTCAACGGAATTTTGAGTTTTTCCTGTTTGTTTGAAGACATTTTTCTCTCCATAAAAGTTCAAAAAAAGCGGGTGATTATACGCAAAATGTTTTCGAGTTCAAAAAAAACGGCTGATGCTGCGCCAACCGAAATCTTTTGCTATTTTTTGCGTTCTGTGTAAAATCTCTGCCGTTTTGTTTGATTACCGTTTTTTTATTTAAGGTGTTTGAAACATGAAAATAAGTGAAATCGTTACACTTCTCAATGCAAAAATCGTATGCGGGGAAGAGTTTGCCGACCGCGAGATCGAAAGAGCTTTCGCATCGGACCTGATGAGTGATGTTCTTACCACTCCTTTTGACAACGGGATTCTTATCACGGGGCTTGCAAACCCGCAGTCGATAAGGACTGCCGACATGATGGATGTTTCGGTGATACTTCTTGCAAGAAGGAAAAAAGCGACCGAAGAGATGATCAGTTTAGCTAAGGAAAACGATGCGGTGATAATCGAGTGTCCGCTCTCTGTTTTCCACATTTCGGGAATACTTTTCGAGCACGGATTGAAGCCGGTTTATTGATTTTTTTAGGGTGAGCCATGAAATTCGAGTATCACGTCGAAGGCGGAGATTTCCTGAACGCGGGCAACGCTTCGGGCAACATAAAGAAGGTCCTCAAAAAACTCAATGTCGACCCGGGCGTGCTGAAACGTGTCGTCGTCGCGCTTTATGAAGCCGAAGTCAACATCGTGGCGCATGCCTACCGCGGAAACATCACTGCCGATATTTCGCCTCAGAAGATAGAAATAGTTCTTGACGACGAAGGTCCCGGCATTCCGGATATCGGTCTTGCGATGCAGCAGGGTTATTCGACCGCTTCGACAAAAGTGCGCGAGATGGGTTTCGGCGCGGGAATGGGACTTCCGAACATCAAGGCCAACACGGACGATATGAAGATCGAAAGCGTTGTCGGTCAGGGAACGAAGCTCACTCTCTCGTTTAATCTCGCCTGAACGGAGGAGAAATGTCCAATCGGAAAAGACCTTTTTTTCATCACACGCTGAGAATAAACAAAAACAAGTGCATAGGCTGCACGCACTGCATGAGGACATGCCCCACGGATGCCATCAGGATCCGCGGCGGAAAGGCTTCGGTCAATCCCGACAAGTGCATCGACTGCGGAATGTGCATGATCTCGTGCAAACACGATGCGATACTCGTCGAACAGGATGACTTCCAGAAAATCTTCGACTACAAATACCGCGTTGCACTTGTTCCGTCGGTTATGATGGGGCAGTTTGACGAAAAAGCGGGAACGAAATCGATATTCGAGGGCTTAAGAAGTGTCGGTTTTACGCATGTTTACGAGGTTTCCCGCGCGTCAGCTCTTTTTGAAAAGGCTCAGAAAGAGTATGAAAAAAAGGAAGAAGCCGAATTTCCGCTGATCTCTTCTTTCTGCCCCGCTGTCATAAGGCTGATCCAGGTGCGTTTCCCGTCGCTGCTCAAGCACATCGCGCTTGTTAAGCCTCCGCTTGACATTGCCGCGGTACACTGCCGCAACGAACTCAAGAAAACGGGAATCAATGCGACTGATATAGGCATTTTCTATATTTCGCCCTGTGCTGCGAAAATCGTCGCGATCAAACACCCTGTCGGCGAGAAAAAATCGAGTATCGACGGCGTCATCAACATGGATCTCGTCTATAACAAGATTTATTCTTTCGTCTCAAACGACAAAGCCGATTCCGGTAAACTCTGCCGCCCTGCCGACAACGACCATGTCGCTTGGGAACTCACAGGAGGCGAGTGCATCAGGCGCGACAATCATGCAATGGCAATCGACGGAATTCACAATGTCATCGAAATTCTCGACAAACTTGAAAACGGCGAACTTGACGAGAACATAAACTTCCTTGAGCTCAGGGCGTGTGACGAAAGCTGCGCCGGCGGAATTCTCGTTCCCGGAAACCGTTTTTTAACGGTGCGCAACCTCCTTCAGCGTATAAATCTGCCGCCGTGCGACAAATCTGAAGAGGAAAAGGACAATCCGGCATGTCAGAACTGCAGTCTTTTCGGCAAATGCGGAAACGAATATCTCAAAGAGGCATTAAATCTTGAAAAACTTCAGCCGAGATCGATGCTTTCCCTTGACGACGACATGGAAAAAGCTCTCGAAAAAATGGAGCATGTCGATACGATCATGCAGGTCCTTCCGAATATCGACTGCGGAATGTGCGGTTCTCCCTCATGCCAGTCACTTGCTGAAGACATCGCCCGCGGCATCGCTGAGATCGACCAGTGCGTTTTCTTGAGAATTACGGCGACCAAAGACGCCGAAGACGTAAAAACTCTTAAAGAATCTGTCCGCAACGTCTGGGGCAGGATCAACAATAACGAATAATTTTTCTCGCCGCTTTCGGGATCTCGATATCCCGAGATTCCGTTATCCCGATAAAATTTGCGGCGCTATCGATTTCTCACGCATTTCGTGAAATGCGTTTCGTTTTTGGCTGCTTGATTTTCTTTGGTTTCTTCTGCTGAAATCGTGAAAACAAAAAGTTTCCCGCCATGCGTTCCGGTTCTGGTCCAGAATGATCCGAACTCGAAGTTTTCTTCATATTTCACGCATTTTCCGCAGAGTTCTGTTTCGCAGTTGTTCCATTCGCAGCTGTCGGTGACGGCGCAGAGATCAGGATTTTCTTCTTCCAGACATTTGTCGGCAAGTGTTCTGATTTCATGGAGTTCAGGCAGGCGCCAGTCATCAAAGCCGCTTTCTTCAAGGTTGTCGCAAAATGCGAGCGCCTTTTCAAAAGTCATTTTTTCGGGAGAACTCTGCGACCATAAAAAAGGGTATTCGTAAGATTTTTTACGCAAAAAAAATCCTGCCGCAACGACAGCAGCGATTAAAAGAACCAAGAAGATTCTTTTTTTCGCCGGGCGTCGGGCAGGATATGAAAAACCGCGTGATCTCAAAGGTTTATGCGTTCATAGCCTTGAGGAAATCCTTGTTGGATTTGGTTTTTCCCATCTTGTCAAGCATGAACTCCATGGAGTCGATGACATTGAGCGGATGGAGAAGTTTTCTGAGGATCCAGACTTTGTTGAGAACGTCCGGTTCGAGAAGGAGCTCTTCCTTTCTTGTCGCCGACTTGTTGATGTCGAGACACGGGAAAATTCTCTTTTCCATGAGCTTTCTGTCAAGGTGGACTTCCATGTTACCGGTTCCTTTGAACTCTTCGAAAATGACTTCGTCCATACGGCTACCGGTATCGATAAGCGCCGTTGCGATGATGGTGAGCGAGCCGCCTTCCTCGATGTTTCTTGCAGCACCGAAGAATCTTTTCGGTTTGTGGAGTGCGTTTGCGTCAACACCGCCGGAAAGGATCTTGCCTGACGGCGGAACGACTGCGTTGTAAGCACGTGCAAGTCTTGTGATAGAGTCGAGAAGGATGACGACGTCTTTGCCGTATTCAACCATTCTCTTTGCCTTTTCGAGAACCATTTCAGCGACCTGAACGTGGCGGGTAGCGGGTTCATCGAATGTTGACGCGATGACTTCAGCCTTAACGCTTCTCATCATATCGGTAACTTCCTCAGGACGTTCGTCAATAAGGAGAACGATGAGGAAAATATCGGGATGGTTTTCAGTGATCGAGTGAGCGATGTCCTGAAGAAGGACGGTCTTACCGGTTCTCGGCGGAGCAACGAGAAGACCGCGCTGTCCCATGCCTATCGGAACAAGGAGATCCATGATTCTCGTTGACATAACTGTGCTTTTCGTCTCGAGGTGGATCTTCTGAGTCGGGTAGAAGGGAGTGAGGTTGTCGAAAAGAGGCGTGTGTCTGTTCTTTTCGATGTCTTCCGATTCGAAAACGGAAGTGATTTTCTGAAGTGCGAAGTATCTTTCGCCTTCTTTCGGGCTTCTGATTTCACCGCTGATCGTCTGACCTGTGCGGAGACCGTATCTTTTTATCATTGACGGCGGAACGTAAATGTCGTCGGGACCCGGAAGGTAGTTGTATTTCGGGCTTCTGAGGAAACCGAAACCGTCCGTGAGGATCTGAAGGACGCCGTCTGCTTCAATAATTTCATTGTTTTCAACGAGTTTCTGCAGGATCTCGTAAATAAGTTCCTGGACTCTTTTCGATGAAGCCTCTTCGATACCGAGCTGTTCGGCCATTGCGACGAGTTCATCAGGCTTTCTGTTCTTTAACTCTTGTAAATTCATAAGTTTCTCCAAATGGTTGATAAAATATCGAAATTAAAGGACTCTTTCAAAGAAGTTACCCATTTCTTCCAAACTAACGAGGATCAATTTTTGATTTTTGTTAAAACACCCAAGCATATTGGCTGAGAGTGAACAAAACGAAATTCACGGGCTGGATAGATAGTAAATAAAAGGCGTTTGTCAAGATTTTTTTACTTGCATCCTGCAAATAAGCGATATTCCTGAAAATTTTTCGACCGGTTTTTCAGTCGATTTTATTGTAGTATATCCTCGCTGTGACACGCAGAGGCTTCACCGATTCGCCGCCTGAGACTGAAACGCGGTAGGATATCGGGCCGTTATGTCCTTTCGCCGCCTGACTGACATACGCGATGAAATATTTGTATCCTTCGCCCTCTTCTTCGGGGAAGAAAATACTGACCGGAGATTCGACAAGCTGAGACGGGAAATAGCCCGAGACCGTGCCGAATTCGACATTTATTTCAGGCATCGGGTCGTTTTTTGCCGCGTTTTCGTCAAGATACCTGATCTCAAGAAGCATTTTTGCGTGCTGGTCCGGATCGGCGTCGAAATTTCCCTTAAGTTCGTAAGTGCTAAGTTGGAACGAAGGATTTTCGCTGTTTACGATGCCGGATTTCTTCATGACTCTGTAGCCGGTTTCGTCGGGGTCGCCGTAATCCCACACCGATTCGAGGTCTCCCTCGAAGTTGACGCCGTTCAGTTTGTACTGGACCGGGATTCCGAGAGTGGGGCTGAAGTAGATGTCTCCTGTAAATTCAGTGTTTCCGAGAAAATCGCCGAGAGGCCCTTCGCTGATCTTTCCGCTTCCCGTGTAGTGCCTGAGTCCCGAATAGGAGCCCGAAGGAGTGTTTATCGAAACGTCTTCCTCCTCAAGTTTTACTGTCCAGTCGAGCGGAACATCGACTTCTATCGGCATCCCGGGAAGTTTTACCGTAAATTCACCGCTTCCCTCCGTAGTTTCGCCGAGTTTCGGCAGATCGACTTCGACCGCCTCTTTCGGTTTTATACCTTCGCCGCTTTTTGAAGTGTAGCCGCCGAAAAAGATCTTTTTTGTCTCTTTCGTGACCGGAAACGGCGAGAAAAGCATCTCGGCTTCGCTGTTATCGTTGATCTTGACGTCGATCACGTCGAAAACTCTTCCTGAAAATTCAGTCGTTCCCGCTCTTCCGAGAACATGTAGCTTCTTTTCATTGGTGAGCATCCCCGCGTTTATCGCTGCGACACTTGTGACGGTAGGATCACCGTAAGCGCTTTTTTCAGCGTTGAAAGAGTCACTGCTTCCACCACTGCATGCAGCAGCAAGAAGCGCGAATAATGCAAAAAACATAAATTTTTTCATGTTAGCCTCCAATTATTTATCCAGACTCGCCTTATACTTGAATATTTTGTCGCGGAGCATCGCGGCGTATTCGAAATCCCAGCTGTCGGCCGCTTTTTTCATTTCGCTTTCGAGTTCGGAGATGAGTTTTATGATCTTGTGTCTCGGCGCTTTCGGGGAGTCGTCCTTTGAGTGGCCGGGGATGTGCGATTCGATGTCGAGGATCGCTTTGTTGCTGACGCTGTGCGGTGTGATGCCGTGCTCGGCGTTGAATTTTTCCTGGATCTGCCGGCGGCGCATGGTTTCGTAGACTGCGTTTTTGAGGGAATCGGGCATGGAATCGGCAAAAAGGAGCGCGCGTCCTTTTTCATTTCTTGCGGCACGTCCGATCGTCTGGATGAGTGAGGCTTCGCTGCGCAGGAATCCCTCTTTGTCGGCATCGAGGATTGCAACGAGCGAAACTTCGGGAATGTCGAGACCTTCTCGCAGAAGGTTTACGCCGACAAGGACGTCGAACATGTTTTTTCTGAGTTCCATGACGATCTTGAGCCTCTCGATGCTGTCGATGTCGCTGTGGAGATACTTCGCCCTGATGCCGCGCGCCTTGAGGAAATCGGTGAGATCTTCCGCCATTTTTTTTGTGAGTGATGTGACCAGAACTTTGCCGCCCTCGGCAGTTTCCTTAACGATCTCGTCGTATAGTTCCGCGATCTCGTTTTTAGCCGGAAGTATCTGCGGAAGCGGGTCAAGAAGCCCGGTCGGCCTGTTTATAAGCTCAATGATCTCGCGGACTTGATCGATCTCATACTCTTTCGGAGTTGCCGAAACGAACATCACTTTATCGGTCTTTGAAATGAATTCGTCGAAGTTGAGAGGCCTGTTGTCAAGCGCACTCGGAAGGCGGAAACCGTAGTTTACGAGCACTTCTTTTCTAGCTCTGTCGCCGCGGTACATTCCCTTTATCTGCGGCAGAGTAACGTGCGATTCGTCAACGATGACAAGGAAATCATCCCCGAAATAATCCATGAGCGTGGGTGGAGTTTCGCCAGCTTCGCGGTTCGTGATGTAGCGCGAATAATTCTCGATCCCCGAGCAGTAACCGGCAGTTTCCAGCATCGCGAGATCCTGTGTCACGCGCTCCTTTATCCGCTGCGCCTCGATGAGTTTGCCGCTATTTTCAAAGTATTTTATCCGCTCGGCAAGTTCCACTTTTATCTTTTCGACGGAGCGCTTCAAAGTCTCTTTTTCTGCAACGTAGTGGCTTGAAGGATAGACGCTCACCGAGTCCAGATTTTTGATTTTTTTTCCTTCAAACGGCTTTATCAGAGAGATCTCCTCGATCTCATCACCGAAATAGGAGATCCTTACCGCGACATCCTCTTCATAAGGCGGGAAGATCTCAACGACATCGCCTTTTACGCGGAATTTGCAGCGCGTTAGATCGGTATTTGTCCGCTCGTACTGCGTTTCGACAAGGTCGGCGCACAGTTTCTGCATCGGATAGGTGTTTCCGACAAAGAGTTTTATCGTGAGATCCTTGTAGTATTCAGGAGAGCCGATGCCGTATATCGCACTTACCGAGGCTACGATCACGCACTGCCTGTTTTCAAGCAGGTGAGCCGTCGCGTAGTGGCGCATCCGCTCGATGTCGTCGTTGCGAGCCGCGTCCTTTTCGATGTAGGTGTCGGTCGTCGGAATGTAGGCTTCCGGCTGATAGTAGTCGTAAAACGAAATGAAGTAACCAACCGCGTTTTCGGGAAAAAAGTTCTTGAATTCGCCGTAAAGCTGCCCCGCAAGCGTCTTGTTGTGGGCGATGACGAGAGTCGGAACATTCAAAGCCTTGATAAGATGAGCCATGACGAAAGTTTTGCCAGTTCCCGTCGCACCGAGGATAAGCTCGCGCTTCGAGCCGTTCTTGAAATTGTTTATGACCTTTTTTATCGCCTCCGGCTGGTCTCCAGCCGGCGCAAAGTCTGAATGAAGCTTGAATTCCATGAAAAATCCTCAAAAAAACGAAAGACTATACACTTAAAAAGAAAGATGTCGAAAAAAATCAGAAATTTTTTCTAATTTTTATTCTAAAAGTCTTGACATTGAGATTGAAGTGCGTAAAATGTTCGGTGCAAGTAACTTAGTGTGCTTGCTTTGCGTTGATCCAAAGTTCTGGGCTGGCATCCAGTCCTTTGGGGAGCTCTAGAGGGTTCGGCATTCAGCCACAAGCCAGCAAATAAAATGTCATTAAATGCTTGCTTCCCGCAAGCATTTTTTTTTGGAGTCAAAAGGTGGATGCTTTATATAACGCGGCTTTTCTCTTTAAAAAACTGCTTGATACCGAGTATGTTTTTGTTCTCGGTAAAAAGAATGTCAAAGCAACAATTCACCTGATTTTTCACGATACGAATTTCTATCATCTTGCCGGATTGCAGCATCTTGAAGACATCGCGCATTTGAGAAGAAACAAGAAGGAAATTTTCAAGAAAATACTTAATCGGCAGATAAAAATTGAAGATCTTCAAAAATCACGGTTTTACAAAGATATTGAAGGAAGAGTCGCTGCGCTGTCGCTATTGCCATCTTTGCTGGATAGCAACGAGACCATTTTCAAATACAATAAGGAAAGAAACTGTTTTTCTCTGATAGATGCCGATTATCTGCTTGAAAATACAGCGGATAAACAGACTCTTTATACTTTTCTTGCAAAATACCCCGACAACAATTTTTTCTGCCGTTCTTTTTTTCCGAAAGAGAAAAAAGATTATTCAATAGGGCAGACAAGATGGACTTTGCTTTTTAAGAAGAAAATCAATAAATCCGCGAATACGGAAGAAATCTTGTTCCGGCATAAAAATTTCAAAGGGTAAATTTGCAAAAATTCATCAATAAAATCAATTAGTTGTAAAGTTCTTTCGGGGGGGGTAAATTTTTTCAATAAAAATCGAATTTTTTGGTACTAAATATATGTGTTTTTTTGGCGAGTGCCGTATGTTTTTTAACTTTATGGAGGTTGTTATGAAAAAATCACTTTTTTTGGTTGCTGTTTCAGCGGTTTTCATGTTTTTAAGCTGTGGCAACGGTGCGGATTTTGATCCCGTTGATCTCGGTGCGTGTATTTACGAAGAACCGGCAGAGCAACCTGCAATTGTAATGAAAGACAAGATTTATCCGGAAACTCAGGCATCTCCTGCTTGCCGCGATTATCTTGAAGTTACTAAAAAAGAAGGAAAAGTTCTTAATTTCGAGTGGTACGGAGAATTTCCGTGCGGTGACGACTGGGAATTCGGTTATGAAACAGGCGGTGTGAAAGACAACATTCTTGAAGTCACCGTGAAAGAACATGACAAAGAACCCGATGTTACAGCCAAGTGTGCCGGATGCTGCCACGTCATGCCGATGGTTTATGAAGGAAAATCGGAAGAAGAAGTCGCGGCAATCAAAGGAATAAAAATTTCTTACAAAGAACATAATTACGAAGCGACATTCGAGTTTTAAAAACCTGACATGATGCCTAAATATACCTGTTGAAAAAGTCATGGAAAACCCGGTGGAAAAGCGAAACTTCTTGTTCGACAATCTGAAATGTCTTTTGATTTTTCTTGTCGTTTACGGTCATTTCATCGAAAATTTTCAGAGCATCTATGCAAGCGAATCGACAAGAATAGCGTATCAGTTCATCTATTTGTTCCACATGCCGGGTTTTGTTTTCGTTTCAGGGTATTTCGCACGGAAAGGTGACGGAAAAATCTTTGAAAAAGTGCTTTTAAATCAAATAGTTCCGCTTTTCTTTTTCCAGTTGGTCTTTGAGATTTTCCACTGGGTTGTTTTCCCTGAATTTTCAGGCAAAACTTTGGATCTGGCTCCGTACTGGATTCTGTGGTATCTGTTAAGTCTCGCGTTTTGGAGAATATCGTTTCAGCTGCTTTATAAAATACGCTTTCTTCTTCTGATCAGCGTGATTCTTGCGCTTGTTGCCGGTATGGTCAGCTCGATAGGCTATCCGCTTTCGGTTTCAAGAACGGTGGTTCTGTTTCCGTTTTTTGTGCTTGGAAACATATTCAAGGAAAAGGGAATCGTGGAAAAAATAAAAAGCGGCAGATTTTTTCCGGTTTATGCAGTTTTATCGGTTCTTGTTCTGGCCGGTGCTCTCATTTATGTGTCGGAAGTGAAGCTGCACTACGGCTTGTATCTGAATTCCTACAGCTACAAAGCTCTCAAAATGGCTTGGGATGAAGGGATGCTGTATAGATTTATAAATCTTGCGTGGGGGTTCCTCTGCATTGCCTCACTTCTTGTTCTGACTCCGCAGAAAAGATGCTTCGCTTCTAAAATCGGAAAAAATTCAATGATTCCCTACATAATGCAGTTCTTTTTCTTGAAATCGCTTCTGATTTACCGTTTTGATTTTTATAAAAATCTCTATTTCACTTTCATCGGCGGTGCCGTTTTTGCGGCTTTGATCGTCTATATTTTCGGAAAAGACAGGTTTTCGGCGTTATATGAAAAACTGATGCTGAAAATCTATAAGATTGTGACATGCAAAGATAAAGTTTAGCGTAAATCCGACTGCTGCTCGATGCTTTTCAGGCTATTTCGATTCCTCGTCTTCGTCAAAAACAGAGGCTTTTGTATCGATAAGATGATCGTTGCCAAGTGCATTCGAAGGAGAAACGATTTTTTTGCCTGTTTCCGCTTCTAACTTTTCGCGTGCTTCCTTTGCGATTGTTCCGCCGCGCCTTGCAACATCCGCATGTTCGGCAAAATTCTGAGGATTGCGGGCTTTTGAAATATCGGTAGTCGAAAGTTCCGCAAGCATATTTAGAACAAGTTCCTGATTTGTCATGTTGTCGCGAAGGTTTTCTTTCTTCAACCCTTTGAATTCCTTGTATTCTTTTGCGGTTTTGCCTGCCCATGTTTTGTAAATTATGTCGGTCAGTGTCGCGAACTGGATTCCGTCCTGCAATCCGTGCTTTTTCCATTCATCGGTCAGATCTTGGCGGATTTCCATGCTTTTCAGCCGCTGGTTTATCCAGCTTTCGGAATATCCGAGCTGACGGTAGTTGAACAGTGCGCGGTTGATTGAAATTTCAGGATCTTTGATTTCGTCAAGCCTCTCTCTTGCGACCTGCGCCATCCAAAGTTTGAAAGGTTCGGCTTTCGGTGATGGAACGGACTGAATCAGGCGGAAAAGTTGCTCCGTTGTCATGCAGTCTGTCTTGTAAAATTTACCGTCTGATGACAACATTTTCAGTTGTCCGATTTTTTCGGACAACTCACTTCCTTCAGCAATTAGTTTGTTTTTCAAGTCATTCCAGTATTTTCTCGGTCTGTCTGAATCAGTCAAAACGGCAATGACATCAACCACTGAAAAATACCATTCCTCTTTTTCTTTGTCCCAGATTGTGCGGACCTGCCGCTCTTCAAAAATCTTGATTTGAGTGTTTTTTACTTCTTCCACATTTTTTCTCCTCAAAATAAAACGCTTGATTTTATCAGTATTTTGAAAAATATCAAATTTAAATTGAATAAAAATTGGAATATTTTTGCAAAATATTGAAAATCTGAATAAAACAAGGCAAAAAATTTTTGTTTTGAGTCAGAAAAATTGGCACTTTGTGTAGAATGCTGTTTATCTAAATCACCGAATTTCTAAATTCACAACCCCTTGTTTTCAAGCGTTTTTTCAGTATAATTTAGCGTTTTTTGAGACGGAGGAGATAAAATGGATCTTAACGAGAAACAAAAAACAACTTATGAGGCTGTTTCGGCGCAGATAAAAGCGGCTCCGGAAGCTTGTCTGGACGAGATTTCGCACATAATCAGCTATGTCGTTTACCGCTATGAACAGCAGAATGAAGAATTTAACGAGAAAACCAAAGAGGCTATCCGCGAAGTCGAGGAAATGGAAAAAGATCCTTCTCTCGGAAAAACCTATACCGATGTCGACCAGATGATGAAGGAGCTTCTGGACTGATGTATGCAATAAGACCGACCAATAAATTCCGTCAGGATCTGAAACTCTGTCAGAAACGCGGCTACAATATGCAGGCAATCACCGATGTCATCAAAAAACTTGCCGCAGGAGAAACACTTCCGCCCCAAAACCGAGATCACGAACTCTCCGGAAATTACAAAGGTTTCAGAGAATGTCACATTCAACCTGACTGGCTGCTGATTTACCGTATCAACAACAATGATCTGATTTTGTTTTTATCACGGACGGGAACTCATTCGGATTTGTTTTAAATACAAAACCTGACGCGGTGTCGGGATAACGTTCATTCCAACGGAGGGCAAAATGCAGAGAAATTCAATAATTATAGCAACTTTAATGTTCGTTTTCTTTGTGTCATGTTCGTCAGGCAGCAAATCCCAAAACGATTCCGACATCGTTCCCGATTCTGATGGCAGTGATGCAGAAAACATTGATAAGGATTTTGATTCGCAAGACTCAGATTCTATGGAAGAAGATGATGAGTTTGCGAATGGTGACACAGATTCAGAAAGCAACGATCTGGACTCTGACACGGATTCAGGAAAACCAGATAAAGACTATGATTTTGAGACGAGTGATGATCCTTATTGCGAAGCTTTCAGTTTCTCCGATTATAATATAGCCTACCATTATTATGGTGATAAGCCGACACCGGCCAATGATCCTGAAAATATAAAAGATTTGTGGTCAAAAAGATGCGTTTTGTCAAAATGTGACGAATGTGAACCTAAATCTTATGACTTGTGTGCTGAAAATTATCCGTTTGAACCGCAAATTATTGATGATTCAAAGAATTATGTCGGTCAAAAGACAACTGTTGCGGGAAAGTTCCAATGTGATGCTTTATTGACTCCTGGATTTTGGCAATCATCTGATTTGGCTATATCAATGATGCTTAATGAATTAGATGGCAATGTATTATTTATGTTGGATCATACAAATCTTTCATGGCAATCAGGGGGGGCTTATGTCTACAATTTCAATACACGTAAAGTTGAAAGATACGGTCGACACTATATGAACGGTTGGCAAAATAAAAAATATTATTTTATTTCAACTTTTGATGTCAGAATAGATGCTGAACACGAAGAAAGTCCTTACTATGGTAGAAATGAAAGACATCTGGTTTACTATAATAAGGAAACGAATACTTATGGCAAGGCATTTAAAATGGATGAGGCTCCAACAGAAATATTAGATGTAAGAGCAAACGACACCTATATTTTTGCAAGTATTCATTTTAAACGCGATGCAAGCGACATGAGAATTATGTACACAAAAATCGGAGAATGGGACAAGTGGAAAGAGTTGACTTATAAAAAAGAAACCCTTTACGGCAACGACAGGCGAGCCGGTTATCCTTCAATGATTGGGAGTTTAGTCACCTATTTTGATTATGATATTCAAGTGCAAGTCTGTGATTTGGATGTCGGTGATTCGAGCTGTTTTCAAGTTTCAAGAGCTGATGAATACGGCAGATACCCGATTTTCAAAGATAAAAACACAATAATTTACAGCTCACAAAAAAAAGGAGTAGATGGAAGAAGCCTTGTCGAAGCCGATATTTCGGATAAAAACAATATAAAATACAAAACTATTTATGAGTTGTCCAGCCTGACAGCCATACAAGCTGCTGATTTTGAAGGTGACCTGATGCTTTTTATGAGAAATTACAATAAAGATGGTGTCAGAATTGGGGACACATGTTTCTACAACTATAAAACCAAGAAAGTCGTTTGTATGGATGAAGATTTTGATTTGGAATTTCAAAAAGATGACGGATTTTTATATAAAAACTTCTATGTTTTTCGCAGTGTTAAAGATTTAGTTGTTCGCGATCTTGAGTGTTACTGCGACTTCTATCCTGAAAAATGTCCGTTGATAGATTACACACCTAATCCGGAAAATCCGAAAGAACCGTGGAAAAGAGAATGTGGGAAAGGAAAATAAGGGATTATTTTATATTCTCACCGCGACTTCCTCTTCGTAAGGCGGGAAAATATCGACGACATCGCCCTGCAAGCGTCTTGTTGTGGGCGATGACAAGTGTCGGCACGTTCAAATAAAACCTCAAAGAACAGCGCGATTATACGCTGAAAAAATATTTTGTCTTTATTTGTTTTTCATATTGTGTCAATCGGAATCAGCGAGTTCATACTGTCAAGCGGCAGAGTTGAGGCCGCCATGCAGATAATGCAGCCTTTCCCGACTTCAAAATTGCTTAAATCGTGAATAACATTAAAATTTTTCAAGGATTCCCTGCCTGGATTTGCGGATTTTTTGATCTCTATGGGAAAGATTTTTCCGTTTTGGACAATGAGCAGGTCTATTTCTTTTGAATTGTTGTCGCGGTAGTAGCAGAGACGGCTGCGGACATCGACCCCGGCATTCGCATAACTCTTGATGATTTCGGAAACGACATAAGTTTCGAACATCGCTCCCGACATTGCCGAAAGTTCAAGTGCTCTCGGGTTGTTCCAAAGACTCAGGTAGCAGGCAAGTCCTGTATCCATAAAGTAAAGTTTCGGACGTTTGACGATTCTTTTGACTGTGTTTGCGGAAAACGGTGAAAGAAGAAAAACTATTCCTGATGAAACAAGGACAGAAAGCCATGAGTCGGCGGTTTTGGAATCGATTCCGATATCTTTCGATATGTCAGAAAGGTTGACTTCCTGAGCAGTCCGTGCTGCCACGCAGGAGATGAATCTAAGGAATCTTTCTTCATCCCTTATGTTTATGAGATCACGGATATCGCGTTCCAGATAAGTCTGCATGTATGATCCGAAGTAATCTTCCGAAGATATTTCCTTGTCGGCTGAGAGCTTCGGCATTCCGCCTCTGTAAATTTGTCCGAAAACTTCGGAAATCGTTCTTTTCTGCTCGGAAAACGGGACTTCTTCCGGCAGAAACGCCTTGGAATCTTTTCCTGATATCTCGGAATAACTTAGAGAATACAGAGAAATCACAGCCACTCTTCCGGCAAGCGACTCGCTCACGTTTTTCATTGCGTGAAAGATCTGCGAACCTGTCAGAAAATACTGGCCTGAAGTATTTTTTCTGTCGACATTAATTTTAATAAAAGGAAGAAGTTCCGGTGCATATTGGATTTCGTCAATTATGAGAGGTGTTTCATACTGCTGAAGAAAAAGTTCGGGATCGCTCTTAGCAAGCTGCTTCAATACCGGATAATCGAGTGTCACATAATTGATCTTCCCGTTTTTTCGGGCGAATTCTTTGAGCAAAGTCGTTTTTCCGGTTTGTCTTGCTCCGCAGACCATAATTACAGGAAAATGCTTTGAAAGCTCTTCAATTCTTGAAACTGCCGTTCTTTTAATCATGCTTCGTCTCCGATTTTCATACAATTTCGGAATACAATTCCTGTTTTGTATGATAATCCGCTTTCCGGAGATTGCAAGAATTTTTTGTGCAGAGTTGTCTGAATCAGCCGATAAATTTTCTGAGCTCTTCACTTTTCACATTTTTTCTGTATCATAACGCGGTTTTTTGATTTTTGACGGAGTGAAATATGAAAGTTAAGGAACTTGTTGAAAAACTTAATCTTAAGGTTTTTACCGAAAAAGGCGATCTTGAAAAGGAAATTTCGGGCGGTTACACCGGTGATTTGCTCAGCGATGTAATGGGAACGGCGAAGGACGGAAACGTTCTGGTCACGGTTCAGTCGCATAAAAACGTAACGGCGATAGCTTCTCTCAAAGAGCTTGCGGCAGTCGTTCTGGTAAAGGGAATCTCGCCCGAACCCGAGATGCTCGAATCGGCTGAGGACGAGGGGATCGCGGTTCTCGGCACAAAAGAGAACGCATTTACGATTTCCGGCAAAATTTACGAACTTATAAAGTAAAAACCATGAACCAGTACAGGGCGGATCTTCACATCCACACGCTGCTTTCCCCGTGCGGCTCGCTTGAAATGAGCCCTGCGGCGATCCTCGAAGCGGCGGCGGAAAAGGCTCTCGACATCATCGGGATAGCCGACCACAATTCGACGAGGCAGTCCACGATCATCCGCGACATGGCGAAAAAATACGGAATTTTCGTTCTCTGCGGCGCGGAGATCAACACAAAAGAGGAGATCCACTGCCTTGCGTTCATGGAAGACGACGAAAAACTTGCCGTTTTTCAGAATTACCTTGATGAACACTTGATAAAAGTGCCGAACAATCCTGAAAAAATGGGTTATCAGGTCGTCGTGAACGAGGAAGAGGAGATAATTTACGAAGAGGAGAATCTTCTCATCGCCGCGATAGACCAGGATATCGAAGCGGCTGAAAAATTCGTCCACTCGCTCGGCGGGATATTCATTCCGGCGCACATCAACAAGACCGTGAACAGCCTTCTCGGACAGCTCGGTTTCATTCCGCCGGACTTAAAACCTGACGCGGTCGAGATTTCGAGGCACATCACGAGAGAAAAATTTTTAGCCGAAAATCCGTTCGTGAAGGGTTTCAACATCACGACGGCAAGTGACGCCCACATTCCGGGCGATGTCGGAAAGATCGCGTCTGTTTTTGAAATCGAAAAAAGAAGTTTCGCCGAAATAAAAATGGCGCTTCACGGCGAAAACGGAAGGAGGGTTATCACAAAATGAAAGAACTTGCGCTGCACATTCTCGACATTCTTCAGAATTCGACCCGCGCAAAGGCGAAAAGGATCGATCTGAACATCTTCGAAGACACCAAAGAAAATGTCTATTCAATAGAAATAAAAGATGACGGCTGCGGAATGTCGCCGGAACTTCTGGCGCGCGTCACAGACCCATTCACGACGAGCAGAACGACCCGCAAAGTCGGGCTCGGCGTTCCTCTCTTCAAACACACGGCGGAGCAGAGCGGCGGTCACCTTGAAATAACATCCGAACTCGGAAAAGGAACTGTCATCAAGGCGACGATGCAGCACGACAACATCGACAGGCCGATCCTCGGCAGCGTTGCTGCGGTTTTCGTCCAGACTGTCGCCTCAAATCCAGAAATACGCTTCGTCTACACCCACACGAAAGACGGCAAAAGCTACGTTTTCGATACCGACGAAGTCAACGAGGCGCTTGACGGAATGCCCATCCAGAGCCCCGAAGTCATAAACTATCTCATCAGCATGATAAACGAAAATCTGAAAGAAATCGGCGTGAACTGACTGATTTTATTGACAGTTAGTTTGTGCTAATTCCGATTAAAAAATTTTTTTACCGAAAATTTGACTTTCCTCCTTTTGATATTGTATGGTCTGCCGCGGTTTATTAGTAATTGAGAGTTTCTTTATTTTCAGACAAGGAGGCTTGTTAGTATGGCAAAAGCAACGATTAAAATCAATCGTCAGTACTTGAAAGAGATCAAAGAAGTCTGCGAATCTTTCAACTACGAGAAAGGACAGCTTATCAATGTCCTTAAGAAGACACAGGAAAAGATCGGTTATCTTCCGGCAGAAGTCCAGATGGTCATCGCGGAAGAACTTAAAGTTCCGGTCGCAAAGGTTTACGGTGTAGTTTCATTCTACTCGTTCTTCACAATGGTTCCGAAGGGAAAGTATCCGATTTCGATCTGCCTTGGAACGGCTTGCTACGTCAGAGGCGCAGAAGGTATCCTTCACGAAGTCGAAAGACAGCTTGGGATCAATCCGGGCGAAACGACCCCCGACGGTCTTTTCTCGCTTGATTGTCTCAGATGTATCGGTGCATGCGGTCTCGCTCCGGTTATCATGATCGGTGAAAAGGTTTATCCGCGCGTAACGCCGAACAAAGTTAAAGAAATCCTTGACGAATACAGAAAGTAGGAGGGTAAAATGGCAGTAAAATCACTCGCTGATCTCAAAAAAATGAGCTCGGAATTCAAAAACACCGTTTCTCTCAGAGAGAACGGAGACAATGTCGATTCCCTTATCCAGATCAAAGTCGCTATGGCTACATGCGGAATCGCAAGCGGCGCGAAAGAAGTTATGGATTTCTACCTTGAAGAACTCGACAAACAGGGAATCAAGGCGGTCGTAACCCAGACAGGCTGCATGGGCTACTGCTATGCAGAACCGACGATCGAAGTAAAACTTCCCGGCAAGGATCCTATCGTTTTCGGTCATGTAAATGTCGAAAAAGCAAGCGAAATTCTTGAAAAATACATCAAGAACGGCGAGCTCGTAGAAGGTATCATCCCGGTTAATTACGAAACGGTTAAATAAGGGAGTTGAGAATGACACATTACAGATTTCATATTCTCTGCTGCGGCGGTACAGGCTGCAAAGCTTCGAACAGCGCAGGCATAGTAAGAAAATTCGAAGCAGTTCTTAAAGAAAAAAACATCAACGATGTACAGGTCATCACGACCGGTTGCTTCGGCTTCTGCGAAAAAGGCCCCATCGTTAAGATACTTCCCGACAACACGTTCTACGTTCAGGTCAAGGAAGACGATGTAGAGAACATCGTAAACGAGCACATCATCAAAGGAAGAAAAGTTGAAAGACTTCTCTATACCGACCCGAAATCGGAAGGTCACGTTTCCGACTCCAAACACATGGGTTTCTACAAGAAACAGATGAGAATCGCTCTCAGAAACTGCGGTTTCATCAATCCTGAAGACATCCGTGAATACATCGCAAGAGACGGCTACGCTGCACTCGGCAAAGTCCTTACCAAAATGAAACCGGAAGAAGCCATCGCTGAAATGGAGAAATCAGGTCTCCGCGGAAGAGGCGGCGCAGGTTTCCCGACCGGTACGAAATGGAAACTGGCAAGAACGCTGGTTCCGAATGCTGACCAGAAATACGTCATCTGCAACGCTGACGAAGGCGACCCGGGCGCATTCATGGACAGATCGATACTCGAAGGCGACCCGCACTCGATCATCGAAGCTATGGCTATCTGCGGATACTGCATCGGCGCAACGAAAGGTCTCGTATACATCAGAGCTGAATATCCTCTTGCAATCAGAAGACTCCAGATCGCTATCGACCAGGCTAGAGAATACGGTCTTCTCGGCAAAGACATCCTTGGCACCGGTTTCGAGTTCGACATCGAGCTCAGATACGGCGCTGGCGCATTCGTATGCGGCGAAGAAACAGCTCTTATCCACTCGATGGAAGGCCAGAGAGGTGAACCGACGGTCAAACCTCCGTTCCCAGCTGTAAAAGGCTACAACGGCAAACCCTCCAACGTAAACAACGTTGAAACTTTCGCAAACGTTCCTGTTATATACCTCAAGGGCGCTGACTGGTTCAACAAGATCGGAACCGAAAAGTCGAAAGGAACGAAAGTTTTCGCACTTGCCGGCAAGATCAACAACGTCGGTCTTATCGAAGTTCCGATGGGAACGACCCTCCGCGAAATCATTTATGAAATCGGCGGCGGAATCAAAGGCGGCAAAAAATTCAAAGCTGTTCAGACCGGCGGACCTTCGGGCGGCTGCCTGACAGAAAAAGACCTTGATACTCCGGTCGACTACGAGAGCCTTGCTGCTGCAAAATCGATCATGGGCTCCGGCGGTATGATCGTTATGGACGAAGACAACTGCATGGTCGCGATCGCAAAATTCTACCTTGACTTCACAGTTGACGAATCCTGCGGTAAATGCACTCCGTGCCGTGTCGGCAACAAGAGAATGAACGAGATCCTCGACAAGATAATCAAAGGCAACGGAACCATGGAAGACGTAGAGCTTCTCAAGAACCTTGCAAACGTCATCAAAGACACCGCTCTCTGCGGACTCGGTCAGACGGCTCCGAACCCTGTTATCTCTACACTTGACAACTTCTACGACGAGTATGTTGCTCACGTAAAAGACAAAAAGTGCCCGGCAGGACAGTGCAAAGACCTTCTCAGCTATGTCATCAATCCTGACAAGTGCATGGGCTGCACGGCATGTGCAAGAAAGTGCCCGGTAGCTGCTATCACCGGTACCGTAAAACAGCCGCACAAAATCGATCAGGCAAAATGTATCAAATGCGGAACCTGCCTTGATACATGTAAATTCGGCGCAATTAGCAAACAGTAGGCAAAGGAGAAACACATGGATATGATCAAAATTACAATAGACGGCAAAGTTTTTGAAGTAGAGAAGGGAATAACCGTTCTCGAAGCCGCAAGAAAGAACGGAATCAGAATTCCGACGCTCTGCCACATGAATCTTTCCGGTCTCAGATTCGTGAACAAACCCGCTTCCTGCCGTGTTTGTGTCGTCGAGATCGAAGGAAGAAGAAACCTCGCTCCGGCTTGTGCAACCGACGTTATGGACGGAATGGTCATCAAAACGCACTCGATCAGAGTTCTCAACGCAAGAAGAACCATCATCGAGCTCCTTCTTTCCGACCACCCGAAAGACTGTCTTGTCTGCATGAAGTCAGGCAACTGCGAACTTCAGGATATCGCTCACGAATTCGGCGTTAGAGAAGTCCGCTACGACGAAAACTGCGCAATGAGCACATACAGAAAGGATAAATCTCCGTCCATCATCAGAGATATGGACAAATGCATCATGTGCCGCCGCTGCGAAACGATGTGCAACGAGATCCAGACTGTCGGCGCCCTTTCGGCTGTCAACAGAGGTTTCAACAGCGTCGTTGCTCCGGCTTTCGAGCAGAATCTTGTTGATTCGGCATGCACATTCTGCGGACAGTGTCTTGCAGTCTGCCCGGTCGGCGCACTTACAGAAGTTGACCACACCTGGAACGTCATTCAGGCTATAAACGATCCGAAGAAAGTCGTTCTCGTTCAGACCGCTCCGGCAGTCAGAGTCGCGCTCGGCGAAGAATTCGATATGGAACCCGGAACGATCGTTACCGGCAAAATGGCTGCTGCTCTCAGAAGACTCGGCTTCGACTACGTTTTCGATACCGACTTCGCAGCTGACCTTACCATCATGGAAGAAGGTTCGGAACTTCTCGACAGACTCCAGAGATTCCTTGGCGGCGACAAGACCGTTAAACTTCCGATCCTCACCTCCTGCTGCCCGGCATGGGTAAACTTCTTCGAATACAATTTCCCGGATATGCTCGATGTTCCGTCGACCGCACGTTCGCCTCAGCAGATGTTCGGACCTATTGCAAAGACCTACTTCCTTGAGAAACTTCGCGAAAAACCCGAATACAAAGACCTCAAGAGAGAAGATATGGTCGTTGTTTCGATCATGCCGTGCGTCGCAAAGAAATACGAGTGCTCGAGACCGGAACTTTCCTACGAAGGCAACCCGGATGTCGATTACTCGCTTTCGACCAGAGAGCTCGCTGCTTTCATCAAGAGAATGAACATCGACTTCAACTCGCTTCCTGACGAAGATTTCGACAGACCGCTCGGCGAATCGACCGGTGCAGCTGTTATCTTCGGAGCATCCGGCGGCGTTATCGAAGCTGCAGTCAGAACCGCTTACGAGCTTCTGACCAAACAGCCGTGCCCGAGTGTTGATTTCAAACAGATCCGTGGTCTTGAAGGAATGCGTGAAGCAATAGTTCCGCTTCCAGAAGGCATGCCGCTCAAAGAGATCAAGATCGGTATCGCAAACGGCCTTGCAAACGCAAGAAAGCTTCTTGAAGCAGTTCAGCGCGGCGAATGCGACTATCAGGCGATCGAAGTCATGGCTTGCCCCGGCGGCTGCATCGGCGGCGCAGGTCAGCCCTACCACCACGGCGACAGCTCCATCATCAAAAAGAGACAGGAAGCTATTTACCGCGAAGACGCTGGTAAACCGATCAGAAAGTCGCATGAGAACCCCTACATCCAGAAACTTTACGAGGAGTTCCTCATCAAACCGCTCGGCGAAAAATCGCACCACCTCCTTCACACTCACTACTTCAAGAAGAGAGAAAAATACGAGGAAGTCGACGATTAGTCGCTGCTTTATGCCAATTTACAGCCCCGGTTCGCCGGGGCTTTTTTTTGCGCCGCCAATCTTGTCGATATAACGATATCCCGATATTTCGATATATTGGCGCGGCGCAATGTGATCCCGCCGGCTGTTCGCTGCGGTTTGGCTAAAAGTTTCTTTTTTTCTGACCAAAAAACCACAAAAATTCGGTCAAAAAATTTCTTTATAAAATCAAATAGTTATAAAAATTTTCGTGGGGGATAAATTTTTCTCAATAAAAATCGGATTTTGTGGTACTAAATATATGTCTGGTTTGTTTTTTTAACTTTAAGGAGGACGACATGAAAAAAGCGATGTTTTTAACAATCATTCTGGCGCTGCTGATTTTTGCCGGATGCGGCAGCGGCAACAAGGAAGAAAAAACCGCTGACACCGGTGATACGACAGCCGATAACGGCAGTTCGGATGCCGCAGATACCGCTGCTCCCGAAGGTGAAATCGGCGCGCCGGTCGATGATACCGACACCGATACGAACGACGATCCGTGCAAACTCGACGATTCGCTTCTTGCTGCAAATGAAAACGGCGGAGCATTCTTCGCATTCAAAGGTGTGGGAAAAATAAACGCAGACATGATTGATCCTGAACCTGCCGACCACACAAAAGTATCATTCGGATTTTCCGATATTTACGGCAAACAGTTCTTTCAGGGAGAACAGAACACCTTTTTTATAGGATCAGGCGATGCAATCTCAACACAAATCGTTGCAGACGCAAATAGGGACTCAGGATGGCGCGCAACAACCATGGTATACTTCTACTTTCCGATCCAATATATCGACACAATGAAGGCCAACGGAGTCAATACGGTTGAGGCTGCTCCTACGACACAGATCTACGACTTCGCTTTTTCAGAAGACTTCAGCAGCGTAAAACAGTGCATCATTGCGGCAAGCAAATACAGCGATCTTCCGGAAACAGGTGAAAAAACACCTCTCGGAAAAACTCAGGTCTGCTACGGCAAAAACGAGACTTTCACTGCCGGAGAGACACTCAAACTCGCCATGAGAGCAGAACTTACAACTGACAAGAAAGAACTTCTCTCCATATTTGACGTTGAAACAGAAGACAAGCTCTGCGCATGCACTGATTCATTCGGAGAAGTAATCGACTGCAAAACGGTAAAATGGTCAGACGACACATACAACGCATGCCACACGATCAACGACACAACGTGGTCTCCCCTTTCTTCAGGCACAATGAACTGGGAAGAAGCCTCCGCTTACTGTGAAAACCTTTCAGTATGCGGTTATACCGACTGGAGACTGCCGAATATCGACGAACTCAGAAAACTCGTTAAAAACTGCCCGAAAATGAAAGCCGAAGGCGAATGCATGATAAGTGAAAACAACCTGCTTTCTTACATGGAAGCAGACAAGGCCGGAGCATGGGAAGGTATCTGTGAAGGCGAATGGGGAAACGGCTGTTCTGACGGCGCATGTGTATGCAGCAGGTCGGACTACCCTGAAATTCCGGGTTATTTCAGCGAAATCGATGACAGCAATATCGAGCTTTGGTCATCTTCTGCTGTAACCGACATTACAAACCAAGTATGGAATCTGCGCTTCAATTTAAGCCATTCTGTCGACATAATTTCTGAAGATACACAAAGAACATCTTACGTCCGCTGTGTAAGATAATTCCACACCACTCAGCCGCAAAGCGGCGGCGCAATTCTTGTCTTTTCTCGGTTTTTCTTTAAAATTCAGGCGTTTTTGATCTGTTTCGGAGGATAAAATGAAAAAAATCGTGATTTCAGCTTTAGTTTTTCTGTTTCTGGTCTCCTGCAACGAGCCGAAAAACGCGGCTCCGGCTGCCGAAAAGCAGGTAAAACCTGCGGAAACGGCGCAGAATGAAGGTGAGATCGAGGTCAAAGGGCTTGAAAACGAGATTTTGGGTGAAGATTTCGACAAAGGAAAAAACATCCACGCTTTTGAAATGGTTTCAATAAAAAGCGGCGAAAAGGTGAAATTCGGCGATTTCAAAGGAAAGAGGATACTTGTTGATTTCTGGGCTAGCTGGTGCGAACCGTGCATCGCGATGTTTCCCGAACTCAATAAACTCAAAGCTGAGTACGAAGACGGCAAACAGACGCTGAAGATCCTTTCTGTGAGCGTTGATCCGATGCCGGGAAAGATAAAAAAGATAATCGCCGACAAAAACGCGCAGTTCGATGTTCTTCAGGCGCCGGAATCGCTTGCTGAATCGGGCATCATCATGCCTTACATGGCGCTTGCCGACGAAAACGGCAACGTCATCACGACGATTTCTGGCAAACACACCTACGAAGAGTTCGAAAAAATCATAAACAGCGGAAAATAACTTGTTTTCCGGTCGTTTTTGTGCGATTTATGCAGGCAGTTTGGCTGTTTTAACAATTTCAAATAGGAGAGTGACATGGTAAAAGTCGGTGACAACATCAAAGCTATTTCCCCTTACAAACCCGGTAAACCCATTTCGGAAGTCGAAAGAGAGCTCGGTCTTACTTCCGCCATCAAACTTGCGAGCAACGAAAACCCGACGGGGATCAGCCCGAAAGTCCGCGAAGCTCTGATCAACGCGCTTTCCGAACTTAACTACTACCCTGACGGCAACGCTTACTATCTCAAAAACGCGATAGTCGAATACCACAAAAAGAAAGGCGAAGAGATAAAATTCGAGGAAGTTTTTGTCGGAAACGGCTCGAACGAAGTAATCGACATCGCTATCAGAACTCTCATCAAAGGCGACGAGGAAGTTGTTCTTTCGGAGCAGGGTTTCGTCGCTTACGAACTCATCCTCAAGGCTGCCGACATAAAAATGAAACTTGTTCCGCAGACCAGAGAACACGTTGTCGATATCGACGGACTTATCGCAGCCGTCACGCCTAAAACGAAGATGATCTGCCTCATCAACCCGAACAATCCGACGGGAACCTACTACCCGAAGGCTCAGTTCGAAAAACTTCTCAAGGCTGTTCCGCAGGAAGTCATTCTCGTTGTCGACGAGGCTTACTTCGATTTCGCCGACGCTCCCGACTATCCGAACGGCTTCGACTACAGAAACATGCACCCGAACATGATCATCTGCAGAACGCTTTCAAAGGCTTTCGGTCTCAGCGGAATCAGACTCGGTTATGCGATTTCTACTCCCGAGATCGTTGACTACATGAACCGCGTCCGTGAACCTTTCAACACGAATTCACTTGCTCAGGTCGCAGGAATTGCCGCTCTTCAGGACATGGAATACCTCAAAAACGCAATAAAGATCAACCGCGAAGGAAGAGATTATCTTTACAAAGAGTTCAAAAGACTCGGTGTCGAATATCTGCCGACGCAGGGAAACTTCATGCTTTTCAAAGTCGGCGAAGAGACAACTTCAGGCCGCGACTGCTACGACTATCTGCTTCACAAAGGCATCATCGTCAGACCCGTTGCAAACTACGGCTTCCCGAACTGGCTCAGACTTTCGATCGGTCTCAAGGATCAGAACGAGACTTTCATAAAGTATTTCGAGGAATTTCTTAAGACGATCCGCTGATTTTACGAAAAAATCGCTTAAAATTTTACTTAATTTCCTTTATCCTTATAATATTCCGTTTTTTGTTTTAATTTTGTTCTTCGGGTGAATTTTGAAGAGTTCCGCTAATTTCAGAGTCGGCTTGTTCCTGCTTTTGTCGCTTGTGATGATTGCGTGTTTTGTTGTGTTTATTCTCGTAAAGAAAAACGTTTTTACCAACCATCTTTATTTTACCCTTTCATCCTCTACCGGCGAGGGTATCACGGAAGGAATGCCGCTTCTCTTTTCGGGTTTTGAGATCGGAAAAGTAGAAAAATTCGAGCTTGACAACAAGGGAACCGTTCTCGTTCTCGTCAAAGTACCGGAAGAACACGCGCACCGCATCAACAAAAGCTCCGTTTTCACCCTTGAAAGACCGCTCATCGGTTCTTCAAGATTTATCGTGACGACTCCGAATCTCACGGAGACTTTTGCAGACAACAGCTATGTTTTTGAAACGCAGATGGTTGACGACATCAACGAAGTCATCAAAAAACTTCAGCCGATGGTTGAAAAAATCGACGAGATTGCGACTAATCTCAAAACTCTGACCGATGAAAAAAGTCATCTTAACAAAACTCTTGTCCATGTTGAGAAAATCACTAACGATCTGGCGCAGAAACGCGGCATAATCGAGATGATGGCAGGCGACAAGGCTGCTGCGGCGCAGTTCCGCGAGGGCGTGGCGCACCTCAACAACTCTCTTGGTGAGATCGAAACTCTGGTCAGCAACGCCAATAAAACGCTTGTAAAAGCCGACGATCAGATTCTGGGCGACGATGGAACGCTCTCCAAAGTCAATGCGATAGTTGAAGATGTGAACAAAAAAATGGCCGATCTGGACATTCTGATCGCATCTCTCATCAAATCGGGCGAGAATCTTCAGGAAGGAACGAAGGATATGGACGTTCTGAGGAAGGATCTCGATTCTATCATCAACTCGGTAAATTCGATGGTCAAAGACGTCCGCAGCGTGCTGCCGACGACTCAAAACAAGGAACTGGAGCTGCCGTAATGAAAGTTTTTCTCTTCGTTTTACCGCTTTTTCTCCTGATTTCATGCGGCGCGGGTCATATTCCGACATGGAGACAGAATGCCGGTGCAGATACGGTGAATTTCATTGAAAGCAGTTTCATTGGAAACGAGCTTTATGTCTCGAAATATTTCGACAAAATGCTTGACGATTTCAGAATGACTGTCGATCCCGACGAGATTGTGAAGGCCTATCTTACGAAATGTCTCGCAGAGTTCGCACTTCTTGAATATTCGGAGTGCCGTGAAGCTGCCGACATGCTTCCGCTTTTGAAAAACGAAGAGAATATCGCATATTACAAATTCGTTTCCGGAAAAACGCGGAAATCGGAAGATGCCCCGAAAAAATACCGTGATATTGTTGAATTTTCGCAGAATTGCAGCGTAGAAAAGGCAAATTCGGCTCTTTCTTCGGAAAAAGATCCTGCAACTCTTCTGATAAAGGCTTCGTTTCTTGTGAAAAACAACTGTTACGATGCCGAAACTGCGGGAACTGCAATCAAAGCGGCTTCAAAAGAAGGTTGGAAAAAGGCTGTTCTCAAATATCTCGCGCTGCAGCTTGCATATTTCGAAAAGCACGGCGACGTACAGAATGCCGGACTTGTAAAAAAGAGAATGGAACTCGTTGTTTCTGAATAGACTGGTAAATAAATGGGAGGAGTTATGAAAATTATTCGTTTCCTTTTCTTGCTTGTTTTCGTTATTTTTGTTTCATGCGGAACTTCCGAAACCAAATCGGACGGCGAACCGCAGAAAAGTGCTTCTGCACAGACTGAAAAGAAGTCGTCTTCATCAAAAAACATCAAAGTTTCCAATGATCCCGACGCTTTCGTCGAAGCTGTAAGACTTAACGATGACGCACTTGCCGACAAATTTCTTGCTGCCGGTGCTGATGTAAATGCGAAAAACAAAAGCGGCGTCTATCCGCTTCACTGGGCTGCATGGAACGGAAATCTCGAACTTGTTAAAAAGCTCGTTGCAAAGCAGGCTTACGTTGACGTAATGGACGGCTACCGCGACGAAACTCCGCTTTCCTGGGCGGCAAAAAAAGGTCACCTCGAAGTCGTAAAATTCCTTGTTGAAAAAGGTGCTGCCGTCAACAATTCCGACAGATACAAAGAGACTCCGCTCATGGATGCCGCGCGTTACGGTCACGACGAAATGGTCAGATTCCTGCTTTACAACAATGCGAAAATCAACGATGTAACGGTTGACGGCATCAGCGCGCTGATGTTTGCAAGCATGAACGGTCACGAAAAAGTCGTAAAAACGCTTCTTGAATTCAGGGCAGATATCAACAAAATCCACTTCAAAACAAGTAAAACGGCCCGCGGTTATGCCGAGGAACGCAAATTCAAGAGCATAGTCGAGCTTATCGCACGTCAGGCAAAGGTCGAAGGTGACCTGATAAAAAGACCGGCAAAACCGGCTGACACCCAGTTCGTAACGACTCCTCCGGACCTTGAAACGCTTCAGAAAGCATGGGCCGGAAGAGAAGATTATCTGCCGCCGACACTTGAGGCTAAACATGTCACTTCGCACATGAACAAGTTCCTTCCCGATATTACTCAGTGTTATCAGAGCAGATACGAGCAGGGCGACCGCAACATGATGGGAACGATGGAACTCATGGTCCGCGTTGCCGGCAGCGGAGTTGTCCTTGACGCATACTTCACGACCGAAAAATACCAGTCGTCGCTTTTCGGAGACTGCATCCTCGATGCGATAAGGTCCCGTCCTTTCCCGCAGTTCTATGACGGACAGATCGATTTCAAATACACCTACACGATATAACCGTTGTTTTCTTTTTATTGACAAAATCCTTTTTATTGTATAAATATTAAGGATTATTATTTTGTTCTTACCTAAAACGGGGGTGTTACTATGTTTAAGGTGGTGTTTTTATTAGTTATTTTCTTGACTTCTTCGCTTTTCGGGCAGTCGGTTCTCGACGATAAAGTTCAGCTCAAGGATGAAAATTTCGTCAAATCTGTTGAAAGTGCAGACACGATCATTCTCGGAAAGTATATTCAGGGCGGAAAAACCAAAGCAAAAGTCATGGTCGACAAAGTTTATGTCGGTGATGCTTCGGGCGATATCGAGATCAGCGGTCTCGACAACGAAAGAATCAGACTCCGCTATAAAAGAGACGCCTACAAAAAAGGTGACGGTTACGTCTTTATCCTCAAGAAAGGAGCTAAAGATTATAAGCTGCTTGAAGACAGCATCACGATTCCGATTTCGAGAGACAACAAGGCGAACTTCTCTTTCAATACGCCTTATCTGATCAACTTCTGGCAGATGTTTGACGAAAGGCTTCTTGAAGTTGCGATAAAGGCGATCCGTGAAAAAGCGGACAATATGCAGAACGACTCGACGAAAGAGACTTTCGACCAGCTCGTAAACGAGTTCATCGAGAAAAAGGATGCCGCATCGCTCCGTACGGCTCTTGCAGTTGCGAAACTCGGCGGACTTTCGATTGACGATGAGAAGTACAACTCTTTCATTGCCGGAACCGATACGCTTTCCTGCCTTGCAGTTAAATTTTCGGGCGAAATCAAAGGCGAGCTTTACTTCAATCAGAACATTCTGACCAAGGCTGAAGGCTTCAATGCCGACAATCAGACCGCTTTCGGTTATGCTGCAATGAATCTCTACTCAAAGCAGAGTGTTCCGGTAATAGGAAAAATACTCAATAAAATCAGCCTTTATGCTCCGTCTTCGAGTGAGTGCTTCCCGTATCAGAAACCGGCAACGAACAAAGAGGTTTTTGTCAGAGCGCTCATCGAGATTGATTCTCCCGATACAATAAGACTTATCTCTTCGCAGCTTGACAGCGGAGATGCAGACTGGCTTGCAAAAGTTCTCGCAATCATTGCGGAATACGACGGTGCAGACCTTGTCGAACTTGTTCTTAAAGCTGCGACAAACGAAAGAGTTTCCGAAAGAAAACTTGAGTTCAACAATTATTTCAACAGAGTAAAATCGAAAAGCGTGGCGGAATCACTTATCGGACTTTTCAATAAAAGCAGCGATTCCTACTGGAAAAAGACGATTCTTTCGGTTGTAGGAACTTATCAGTTCGCCGAGTCGCTTCCTTTCCTCATTCAGGTTCTGAACGAAGATTCCAAGGAAGAGATCAGAACGACTGCCGCTATGTCGATCGGTCAGCTCGGAAATGCCGGCGGCGCGAAACCGCTTTACGACTTCATCGTTCGTGAAAAATCGATTCTTGCGAAGTCGATAGGTATTCAGTCGATTGCAAAAATCGGCGACAAATCGGTTCAGGAATACCTTAAAAAGCTCGTAAGCGAAGAAACTGATCCGAAAGTCCGCGAAGAGGCAGCTAATGCCATCGAAGACAATTTGTTTATTCTCAGGTACGGCAGAGAAAAAAATTGATCCCGTCAGTTTCTCCCGAATCGCTTGAAGCGTGGCTGCTCTGGCAGCAGAAACTCCAGGCATTCACTTTCAATGAAAAATTCGCGGAAGAGATAAATTCCTCGATTTCAGAAAAGATTGCCGAATATTTCAGAGAGGCAGGTTTTATTCCGCTTCCGAAAACAGCTTCGGTTTCGGCAGCTGCAACTGCTAAAAGTGTCGAAGAGCCTATTGACGACTCTCTGCCGCCGCTTGAAAAAGTGCGCATAAAAGCCGGAAGATGTTCAGCATGCCGCCTTGCAGCAAAGCGGACGAATATGGTTTTCGGCGAAGGCAATCCAGATGCCGACATCATGTTCATCGGCGAAGGACCGGGTGAAGACGAGGATCTCTCCGGCAGACCTTTTGTCGGAAAGGCGGGGCAGCTTCTTACTAAAATAATCGAAAACGGAATGAAAATCCCGCGAGAACAGGTTTATATCGCGAATGTCGTGAAGTGCAGACCTCCGGCAAACCGCGATCCGATGCCGGACGAGGCTCAGTGCTGCATCGGTTTCTTGAAGGAACAGATTCGGATCGTGAATCCTAAGGTTTTGATTTTACTCGGAAAAGTCGCGATGAAAAATCTGCTTGGCATTGAAAGCTCAATGTCGAAAGCGCGCGAAGCGACCTACGAATATGAAGGAATAAAGGTTTTCGTTACTTACCATCCCAGCGCTCTGCTCAGAAATGAAGCCTACAAGCGGCCTGTCTGGGAAGACATAAAAAAGGCTATGAAATATCTCGGGATGATGTAACCTGAGACTGGTTTTGAAGTCTCATTGTTCGTTGTAAGTTAAGTTATTTTTATACTGGAGATAAATAAATGTCGCTGAAAAAAATTTTATGCCTTACTTTTTTATTGAGTTTTTCGTCAATGCTTACGGCTTCTTCTGTTCTTGAGCTTGTCGGAGCACAGGATTCGGTGCATCCGTTCACGTCGCGTATAATTTCGACAGGTGCCGAAGCTGCTTACTTCAACCCGGCGGACCTCGCGACTTTGAATGACTCTTTCAAAATCGGAATCGGAATGACGATCCAGAACAAATCAATAAGCCACGCGACAAGACCAGGCGGGCACGATGTTACAGAACACATGTATTATGTTGATGCTACAAATGCAGATGCCAACATATTTAATCCTCTGCCGACGGCTGATCTTATAAACAAGCGCGGTTCGGCTGATTATGATTCTTTTGACGGCGTGATAACTCTCGGAGCTGTAAAAAACATTGCGAGAAAAAGCCTCGAAAAAATCGGAGGTCAGCTTACGGTCGGTGTTTATGCTCTTCTTCCGTTCTCGGGGATCCAGACGCAGCAGCCTTTTTTCAACGACGAAAGGGAACAGTATTTTTCAAACAGCCTGCAGTTCGAGCTCTACGGCGACAGACTCAAACAGTTCAGTGCAGCAGTAGCACTTGCAGGCAGATTCGGCCGCTATTTCAGGATCGGTGCCGGTCTTGCGATTTCGACCTACACCAAAACCCAGAACCGTGTTTTTGTTCCGCAAACTTCAGATCCTTCGCTGCAGCTCATCAACGCGAAAATGAATGTCGGTGCTTCGATAATGCCTTATTTCTCATTCGTTGCAAACCCTGTCGCAGGGTGGCATCTTACCGGAACTTTCCACTTCCCGACGAACACGGGTATAGTCAAGCTCAACAACGAAATGCAGGTCAACGGTTGGGATAATTATGAGGAGAATCAAAGATGGCTTACGGCTGAATCTTCAATGACTGCCGGATATCAGCCGATAAAACTTTCGGTCGGAACATACTACAATTTTGATATCAAAAACGATTACCAGATTACACCGATGGCTGGTTTCGAGTGGTCAAGGTGGTCGACTTACATCAACCGTCACGGTGAGAAGCCGACCGATAAATGGAACGATACATTTTCGGCAACTGCAGGTTTGATCATGCGTCATCCGGAGCGCAGGGCTGCATTCGGTTTTAACTATGTGCCGAGTCCTGTTCCTGCACAAACAGGAAGGGAAAACTATGTTGATAACGACAGATTCGGTTTTTCTCTCGGTTATCACGAATATTTCAGCATTACCGATCAGGTCAAGATCGGTGCCGGAATAAGCGGCTCGCTGCAGTGGCTTCTGAGCAGAACTGAAGAGAAGGATCTCGAGCGCAAACAGGAAGACGGCGGACTTGTTGACGAAATGCCGGACGATGCCGAATACAGCGGTCCCAACGGTTCCGGTCAAAGAGCAGAATTTGATGAATTGAAACAAGGGTTGCAGACAAATAACCCCGGTTTTCCGGGCTGGACAAGCAAGGGTTTTCTTTTGAATATTGGTATTTCAGCAGAAGTTATATGGTAGTTTTAACAATTTTTTAAGGAGAAAAAGATGAAAAGATTTATGATTTCAATCGCAGCGATCTGCGCAACATTGTTCTTTGTTTCATGCGGCGGCGACAGCAAAACGCCGGAAAAAGTAGATGATACTGATACTGTGGCAGACACGGATACCAATGACAATCCTGATACAGCAACTGATACTGATCCGACCGGCGAACCGACAAATCCCGATGAACCGACAAATCCCGATGAACCGACGAATCCTGACGAACCGACGAATCCCGACGAACCGACTGAGCCGACGAATCCGACCGACGAGCCGACCACGGAACCTACAACTGATCCTGAAGGCTGTGAACTCAGCGACCTTGAAAAAGAGTTCGTAGGAACTTGGGCACAGAAGATAATTCTCCGTTCTTCATCGAGCACCACAATGGCTCAGAATGTTCCGAGCGTAACGACCCGCTATATCGTTACCGAAATCAAACCCGATGAGAACTGCAAACTTGATTTCTTCAAAAAAGGCAACCAGATCTGCAGAACGGCGAACCGCACCGGTTTTGCCGGCAAAGTAAGCCAGGGAAGAGTCGGCTTCAATGAGGAAGACGGTTCTAAATTCAACACGATTTTCCACCACTGGAAACCGTATCAGATCCCGGGACATGAAAGCGATACTTACCTTGAAATCGCAGAAGAAGGCGGAGAAAAAACGTTCAAACTCAACAAAGACTGGGAACTCCGCGGTGCGAATATGACCGATCCTTCGACTGAGCCGATGATCGATTCAGACAGTGATTCCAGAATTTTTGACCATGATGAAGACGGTAATCCTGCGTTCTCCATCCTTTTCACCAGTTCCCTTGCAAGCGGAACAATGTACTATGTCCAGAGACTCAGCCACATTCTTACCGGTAAAGTCGTAGCTGACGGCAAGATCGAAGGGACTGTCAACTGGACAGACGAGCAGTATGCTCATCAGAAAACCCCGAACCTCACTCTCAGAGGTCAGAAAACGACTGAGACGGACGAAACGAAAAGCGTTTTCCAGCTTGTAAAAGTCGATGATTCGATGGACTGCGAAACACTTCTCGGGAATGCTGACACTATCTTTGACATCGTTGATCCCAACAGTGATGTTCCTCACAGTGATAAGTACGGAGAATAATTACTAAATCTCCGATTTTTCCAGCCCCTCTCCGGAGGGGCTTTTTTATTCTGTATACTCGTGTGTTTCGCTGTAACCTCCTACTGACCAAAAAGTCCTATTATTCAGTGAGTTTTTATCGTTTATTGGTAATTTTGAAGAGGGAAAAATGACAAAAAACGTAATTTTAATTGCAGCTGTTTGTGCAGTAATTTTCTTTGTTTCATGCGGCAGTGACAACAAGACTCAGACTCCTGCTGATGATCCTGATTCCGCAGCAGAGAGTGGTTCTGAAGAAACTCCTGACACAGCGTCAGATACTGCCAATGATACTGACAACAACGGCAACGAAACCGATCCAGGCAGCGAAGACAGTGATACCGATCCGACGGATCCGACCGGCGATCCGACCGATGAAGCGGATGGTTCTGAAGATGTGCAGGATGACGAACCGGTAACCGCTTGTGAACTCAGTGAACTTGAACAGGAGCTCGTAGGGACATGGGCTCAGAAAGTGATCCTCCGTTCGGCATCAAGCACAACTTTTGCTCAGGATGTTCCAAGCGTAACGACCAGATTCGTTGTTGTTGAAATCAAACCGAATGCTGACTGCAAACTTGACTTTTACAAGAAAGACGAGCGGATCTGCAGGACTGACAACCGCACTGGACTTGACGGCAAAATAAGCCAGGGAAGGGTCGGTCTTAACGAGTTCGACGGTTCGAAATTCAACACGGTCTTCAACTATTGGAAACCTTATCAGATCCCGGGGCACGAAAACGAACCTTATCTTGAAATCTCTGAAAACGACGGAGAAAAGACATTCAAACTCAACAAAGACTGGGAACTCCGCGGTGCAAACATGGATGATCCGTCAACTGAACCGATGATCAGTTCTGACAGCGACCCAAGGATCTTTGACCATGATGAAGACGGGAATCCTGCGTTTACAGTCCAGTTTTCAAGCACTCTGGCAAGCGGTAAAATGTACTACGTTCACAGGTTTGGGCACAGTTTGTCAGGAAAAGTCGTAAGCAACGGCAAAATAGAAGGAAATGTAGAGTGGACGGATGAACAGTATGCGCATCAGCAGACCCCCAATGTCTCTCTCAGATGTACGAAAACCACAGTTACAGAGACTGCAAGAAGCGTTTTCCAGCTTGTAAAAGTCGATGATTCCATGGATTGTGCAACGCTTCTTGAAAAAGCTGACGAGATTTTTGACATCGTTGATCCTAACAGCGATGTTCCTCACAACAAATACGAAGAATAGATCTAATCGTAGATCCCTTTTCCCATGCAGCACTGTTTGAATTTTTTGCCGCTTCCGCACGGGCACGGATCGTTTCTTCCGACTTTCGGAGCCGAGCGTTTCACAGGTTCTTTTTCGAGTGTCGGAGCAGTGGTGTTCTTCTGAACTTCAGCTTCTTTCTTCTGCTCTTTCTGTTCGAATTTTTCAACTGCTTCCTGCGTTACGACCTGGACTGAGAATAAGCGCTTTACCGATTCGGTGTAGATGTTGAACATCATATCCTGGAACATCGCGAAACCTTCGCGTTTGTATTCGAGTTTCGGGTTTTTCTGACCGTAACCGCGCAGCCCGATACCCTCGCGGAGATGATCCATGCTGAGAAGGTGTCTTCTCCAGAAGATGTCGAGGACTTCAAGAACGATGTGGCGCTCGATTTCGTTGCTTAAGTCTTTGTCGTACTGGGACATTTTCAGGTCGTACTGTTCAAGCAGGAAATCGTAGCATTTCTGAGCCATGATCTGAAGCGCCGCTTCGTTTTTATGCCCGATGTAGTTGTTCGGATTTATGATGTCGGCAAACATATTTTCGTCGAGCTGGGCGCGCATATCTTCGTTGTATGCGAGAACTCCGGCGAGGAAATCCTTGACCATCGCGTAATCCCAGGTGTCAGGAGTCGATTTTTCAGGGATTATGTTGTTAAGATTGGTGTTTATAATGTCCTCTATCATCGAATAGATGACCTGTTTGTTTGCCTCTCCGCCGGTCAGAATGCTGCGTCTCAGCGCGTAGATCGTCTTTCTCTGCTGGTTCATTACGTCGTCGTATTCAAGGACGTTCTTACGGATGCTGAAGTTGTGCGCTTCGACCTTTTTCTGTGCGTTTTCAATCGATTTCGAAATAAGTTTATGCTCGATCGGCTGATCGTCTTCAAGACCGAGTCTGCTCATTACGGTCGAAAGGCGCTCGCTGCCGAAAATACGCATAAGGTCATCTTCGAGACTGAGGTAGAATCTTGATGAACCCGGGTCGCCCTGTCGGCCGCTTCGGCCACGGAGCTGGTTATCGATTCGTCTTGATTCGTGGCGCTCTGTTCCGATGATGTGGAGACCGCCTGCAGCAAGAACTTCCTTCTTTTCTTCGGCGCAGATCTTTTCATATTTTGCAAGAATTTCCTTGAATTCCGGAGACTCGGTATCAACGAATTCCATCGTCGCTTCGGCTTCGGCGTAAGCCAGTTTTTCGGGGTTGCCGCCGAGCACGATATCGGTTCCTCGGCCTGCCATGTTGGTAGCGATCGTGATAGTTCCCTTTCTTCCGGCCTGAGCGACGACATCAGCCTCTTTCATGTGGAATTTCGCGTTGAGGACGTTGTGCTTGATCCCCTGCTTTGTGAGAAGGTTGCTCAGTCTTTCCGATTTCTCGACCGAAACCGTACCGACAAGAACCGGCTGGCCTTTCGCGTTTCTCTCAAGGATAGCCTTGACGACCGCGTTTTCCTTCGCAACCTGAGTTTTGTAGATCTGATCGGGCATATCCTGTCTGATAACGGGCTTGTTCGTAGGAATTACGGTAACTCCGAGGTTGTAGATTTCGGCAAATTCGCGCGCTTCAGTATCTGCCGTACCAGTCATACCCGAAAGTTTGTCGTACATTCTGAAGAAATTCTGGTAAGTGATGGTCGCCAGAGTCTGGTTTTCGCGCTCGACCTTGACGCCTTCCTTTGCTTCGAGAGCCTGGTGCAGACCGTCGCTGTAACGCCTTCCTTCCATGAGTCGGCCTGTAAATTCGTCAACGATCATGACCTTGTCGACGCCGTCAATGTTCTTGACAACGTAGTCGACATCTAGGTGGAACATGAAGTTCGCCTTCAGAGCCTGCTGGACGTGGTGGACGAGCTCAAGGTTTTCCGGCGCGTAAAGGTTGGTTACGCCGAGAAGATTTTCGACTCTGTAGATACCTTCCTGAGTGAGGATCGCGTTTTTCGCCTTTTCGTCCTTCGTGAAATGTTCTTCTTCCTTGAGTGTTTTGACTACAGCGTTGACTTTGACGTAAAGGTCTGTGCTTTCGTCGCTCGGACCTGAAATGATGAGCGGCGTTCTCGCCTCGTCAATAAGGATCGAGTCGACCTCGTCAACGATTGCATAACGCAGATCGCGCTGAACGTAGTTGTTTATGTCGTATTTCATGTTGTCGCGCAGATAGTCGAAACCAAATTCGCTGTTCGTGCCGTAGGTTATATCGCTGTTGTAAGCGACTCTGCGCTCTTTCGTGTTCATTCCGTTGAGGATCGTTCCGACCGAAAGGCCTAAGAACTTGTAGATTCTGCCCATCCATTCCGCGTCGCGGGCTGCAAGGTAGTCGTTGACTGTGACAAGGTGTGCGCCGCGTCCTTCCAGGGCGTTGAGATACATCGGAAGAGTCGCGACGAGCGTTTTTCCTTCACCGGTCTTCATTTCGGCGATCCTTCCTTTGTGAAGAACTATGCCGCCGACGAGCTGAACATCATAGTGTCTCATTCCGAGAACGCGTTTGCCGGCTTCTCTGACGACCGCAAAAGCCTCAGGAAGTACGGAATCAAGAGATTCGCCGTTTGCGATCCTCTGTTTGAAATCGGCTGTTTTAGCCGCAAGATCCGCATCGGAAAGTGATTTGAAAGAATCTTCGTAACTGTTGATCTTTGCGATCGTCGGTCTGATAGATTTTAAAAAACGGTCGTTTTCAGTGCCGAAAATCTTTTTGAACAGGTATTTGAACATATCGGAACTCCCGATTTATTGAAAACTAAAATTTGAAAAGGTCGCTGAGCTGTGTCTTAGCCTCGATTTCCTCGCTGCCGTCTTCTCCTTCGTTCTTTATGAATTCGAACGAAGCGCAGAAATTTGCCTTATCCCTTTCACGGATAAATGAACGCGAGTCTTCACGGCATTCATTCGTGTAGTTTTCATCGTGAAAACGACAGTTCATGCAGCAGTGAAGGTCTGAGTAACAGAAAGGACACACATCCTGTCTGCCGACTTTTCCGCGGATGTCTTCGAGTTCGTCGTCAAGCGATTTTTTGCAGTTGTGACAGATATAAACAGCCATAATTTCCTCCAAAAACAACAAAACGCAGAATTATAGAGATAAATATTAAAAAATCAAATGAATATTGTAGAGACGTGACCTGACACGTCTCGATGATGATTGCGGTTTTATCTCACGCAGCGGACGTAATGCTTGATAAAGAGAGACTCCTTCTTGTCAGATACGGAAAGTATGCCCTGATAATCTAAAGTTACTGCTGAATTATTTTCGTTAACCTCTGTTTCAGCATTGAAATAGCGTGCGTAGTGGGTAGTGGAAGACCAGAAATCGTATGATCCTGAATCCGGCATTGTCAGGAAAGTTCCGTACTCGTCTGAAGCATCGTAACTTATGGTAGAGGCGAGTTCGTTTTTGTTCGGCAGCCTCCAGTCGGAATATCCCGCGAAAGTCAGATCTTCACAGTATTTGAGTGCATCCATCCATTCTTCGGATTCAGGTTCAGCATAATCCTGCTGCCACATGAGTCCGCTGGAGAGGTCAACGGCAACAGTATCTCCGTTTTTAGTCGATTTCTCGAATTTCGCGGTCGGCAGTTTTTTGCCTCTGACGCACATGACGTGATAGATATCCGTTTTTGAAACAGGAAGCGGGAGAGCGCCTGACTGCGGGGAGAAAGTCCAGGCGCTTTCCGGATCGTCTTTAAATGTTTTTGAAGTCCAGAAAGCGTTTCCTGATGATTTTTCAGGAATATCGGTGAAATAGAGTTTGTTCAGCCTGATACCGGATCTGCCGTAGTCAACGATTGTAAGTATCTCCTGCGGTTCAGGCAGTCTCCAGTCGGAAAATCCTGCGTATTCGAGTTCTTCGCAGTAGGCGAGGGCGCCGTTCCAGGTGAAAGACTTTTTAGAAAGAGCCTGCTGCCACACTAGTCCTGTATTGTTGTCCGTAATCGTTTTCTGATTTGATGTGGTTTCGAGTTTTAAGCTCTGCTGCGAGCATTTCCCCGATGAGGCGTAGCCGGCATCCTGTCCGTGGAAGAGCTTTCCGTCATCCGGACATGCAATTTCCACTGTGTTGTTGTAACACTTGTTCTGGCCTGTGCAGATGTTGCCGAGAGTTTTGACGTTTTCGGCGAAAGTTCCGCATTTCCCGTCGCTCCATGTGTAGCCCTCTTTGCATCCGCAGAAGTATAGTCCTGCGTTTACGGCTGTGCAGCTGCCGTTTGAATTCGTGATGCCTGAACAAGGATCCGTGCCACACGGATTTATACATGCCGAACCGTTCCAGATGTATTCCCCTGCGCAGAGGCACTTGTAGGTCGTTTCCGTTTCGGGAATGCATACGCCGGTCGAGTGTTCCATGCCGCAGGGATCTGCGGTGCACGGGTTTTTCACGCATTCTTTCCCAAGCAGAAAATATCCTTCATTACAGATGTCAGATCTCACGCAGCGGAGGTAGCCGTCATTGTATGAACGGTCCTCGTCATATTTAGTGGAATAGTTTGTAACGCCGTCGGTAAGATCTGTTATCCATGCATAATTCCCGTTCATCGAAGAGGAAGAGAGATATTCTGCATGAGAAGGATATTCTCCGATTTCGCCGGGGAAGTCTGATGCCGGACCGACTTTAAGGTGGTCGACTAACGACATAAGTTCGTTTTTGTTAGGAACTCTCCAGTCTGAATATCCTGCATAGATAAGGCTTTCGCAGTGGTTAAGAGCCTGTTTCCAATTTTTGTCCTTAACGTAATTTTTCTGCCACATCAGACCCGTTGCCGAATCAGTGACGATTTCGTCGCCGTAACGATCCAGTGATTCAAAATCTGCGGCGGGAAATTTTTCGCCGCGCACGCAGAGAACATGAGATTCAGATGTGACCGGAACCGGAAAGGTGTATGTGCTCCACGCATATTTTTCGCTTCTGCCGGCGTATTCATCCGATGACCAGAGTGAAGAATTCGTTTTGCCTGTGAAAAAATTTTCGTCGGGATTAAATACGATGTCGTTGTTGTTTACGGTCGATAACAGCTCGCGGAGTGTCGGCAGTCTCCAGTCGTCTTTTCCTGCATAAGTCAGATTTTCACAGTAAACGGCGGCTTCTTCCCATGATTCGGCTTCTTCCGGTATTTCCATGACCCACTCGAGCCCCGTATTTCTGCTGACGACGACCGGTTCCTCAGGAAATTCGTTATCGACTACGAAATCCTGGGGCGCACAGAATCCGAGCTCCGCATAGTGGGCGTCCTGACCGTAAAAGTCTTCGTTAACGGCCGGACATTCGATCTCTGAGACCAGATTGTAGCATCTGAACTGTCCTGTGCAGAGGTTGCCTGAAACCGGTCGTTGCGATGTGCAGCCGCGCCGCGGACCCCACCAGTAGAGGTTTTCCTCACAACTGCAGATATATTGGAAAGAATTTACCGGAGTGCAGGAACCTGTCGAATGCGGCTGATTTGCACAGGGATCGGAATCGCACGGATTTACGCACTTCGTTCCGTTCCAGAAATAGTTTTTCTTACATTCGAAAGTGCACAGACATGATGAGTATCCATCGTCGTAGCATCCCGTTGTTTCGGGTTTCCATCCTTCACCTTCACCTTTCCATGTCTGAGTTATCTCGGAATAATTGTTCCAGAATGCATTTTCGGGGAGGTCAGTGCATTCGGCAGTCCTTTTGTCTCCCGTGCAGTTGCTGCCGTTCCAGCTGTAGTTTTCCCTGCATTCGCAGGAGTATCTTCCGTTATCTTCAGGAATGCAGACACCGGTGCTTTCGAGCCAGTAGCCGCACTTATTGTTTTCGCACGGATCTTTCACGGTGTCTTCATCGTTACTTTGATCTTCTTCGGGAACGACTGTTTCGGGTTCGTCTTCATCCTGATTTTCCGATTCGGGTCCATTCTCGTCGGATATTTCCGTATCGCCGGCGTCTCCGTCGTTATTAAGATCGTTATCGGCTCCGCCTTTTTTGGAACCGCCGCAGCCGATAGAAATAAACAAGACAAAAAGCAAAATCGGAAGAAATATTCTTGTCATCGGAACCTCACTTAAAAAACAGGTGTTGCCAAGGACCTTACCGCTGCCGCCCCCAAGAACCCTGGGGAGCTTACTTGGCGGCGGTAAAAAAACTGAAGTCAGTTAAATGGAATTTTTTCTCGCAAAAAATGCGAATCCCAAAACAAAGATAATAGCTGAAAGAAGAGCGAAAATACCGGTATTCTTGTCATCGATCGCCGTTACCGCACAGCTGCTGTCATCTTCGCCGTCGAGACAGGTGAAGTCGTTTTCTTCACATTTGTAGGTGAATTCCTTCGATTTTACCGGCAGTCCTATAAGTTCCGTGCTGGTTTCAAGTTTAACTTTGGATTTCTGGATCTCAATCTGTGCCATCTGGTCTTTCGGAATGTTGAATTCGGCTACCAGAAGCAGAGTTTTTTCTTCGCCTGTCGCAAAAGAAATCGGAGTGTCCAAAGTTATATCCAAAAGGTTTGAAGCTTCTACCGGAACGGCTGTCGCAAGCAGAGTCTCTCCAGTGTAGGAAGCATCTTTGTTGGCATCAAGGTAAAGTGAAATCTTTTCAATTCCCTCTTGGAATTTTACCGATTTCGATGTCGTTTTGACGGTTATTTTCTTAATGCTGTTGCTGTGCGCTATAGCCTTAGCCCTTATCTGAAGGACTCCGACCGGATTTTTGTTCATGCTGGAAAGTGACGGGATCGGCGGTTCGATGCTGCCTTTCGTGAAGACGAACGCTTCGACGGTCGGTTCAAACGAGAATTCTGCGAAATTCATCGGTGATTCCGGCATTTCAGAGGTCGAATTTCCGACTTTGCCGAAAGCAAACCTCTCTACACTTTCGATTTTGAAAAAGAAACTCGTGTTGAGCGGAACCGATTCAGGCGTTTTGTATGAAACATCCGCAACGATCAGGAAGTGATGAAGGATGTTCGACTCGTAAATCGTTGAATCGCCTTTCAGAGCGAGCGAAACGGTGTTTGTCTTTACGCTCTGCGGATCAGTAACTTCAACATCGCCCTCGTCGATAATGCCGTTTCCGTTTTTGTCGTAAACAAGTTTGACATTGCTTACCTGCGTAGACTGATCTTTTGTATCGAGGCTGGCTATGACTGATTCAAACGAGAAGTTTTTGCCGTTTTCTTCAGTTGCCGCCATAACGGTGAACTGACCCATAACGAGTTTTTCGGTCGGGGCGGAAACGATTATCGCCGCCTCACCGCTGACAGGAGAGTTTTTACCTTTTGCAACGGTGATTTTGGCATTGCTTGCGAACAGAGTGTCGTCAACTACGCATCCGCCGTTTTTGCAGACTTTGCCTGCGCCGCACTCTTCGTCTTTCGTGCAGCCTTCGCCGTCACCGTAGCCGCCGCAGTTCGTGAGGTCGGGATTTTCACATGCGGCAGCAGAAGGACATGAGCCGAATGTAAGTCTGAGCGGAATCGAAGTGTTGGTTTTGTAAGGTTTGCCCGAATCGTCGTTGATTATTGCAGTGTTTTCAATAACTTCATTTTTCGGAAGGTTGTCTTTCGGTTTAACCTTGAAACGGATCATTATCGTTTCTTCGCAAGTCATCATGGTCGAATCGCAGTAGCTGAGCACGTCTGCAACCTTATACGGGTTTGTCAACGGGAATTGACCGCCCATATCTTCGATCGGCTCCCATTTTTTGCAGACATTGTCGCTTTTCCACTCTTTGCACATTTCGGTCGTGCCGGGAACGTATTCGACTTTTCCCTAAAGAGTATCCTGAACTGTGACGTTCGTCGAAAGATCGTTGCCCCAGTTCTGGACTTTGATCATGAAGTAGAACGGAGCGGTCGAGCAGACTGAATCAGCCTGTTCCGAGCATGAACAGTAGTTTTTCTCTCTTCCGTCGGGAGTGACAGGGTTTACCGGAATATCGTATCTCGGAGCTTTGGTGTCAAGAGAGACAACCATGTAGTTCGGATAGATGCAGTCCGCGTTCGCACCTATTTTTATGAACATGTTGGAATCGCCTTTTTTGAACTGTCTGTCAAAATCGGGATTTACCTCGGCATCAAGCAGGAAAGTATCGACATCCATGGTGTATTCGAGAGTGTCAGGATCGGGGTTGTTCGGGTCGCCTCCGATGCAGGTTTCGATCTTATCGTTCCAGCCGTAGAAACTCGAAATCGAGTTGTAGGTGTCGGAATAGTTGAAAGCAGTTCCTTGAGAATCCTGAAATTTTGCAGGGTTACAGCTGTTCTGAAGAATAATCATATCTTCCGGAGGAGTTGTCTCGCCTGTTACCTGAAGACCTTCCGGCGGGCATGCCGCGAAACCCAGACTGCCGCAGCCTGATGCGCTTGCCAGACCCGGGTCGCCTTCGTGAACCGCCATGGTCATTTTGATTATCGGTTTATCCGGGAATTCGAAGCCTGAAATGCCGAGATCGACTTCCTGTTTACAGAATCTTCCGAAACCGTTGTAGATGTAGACCATTTTCGGGTTGACTCTGACTGAGCGGTAAACCGTGATGAGTGACCATCCGCACATTACCGATGCGCTGTAACCGTTTCCTCCTACTATCTGTGAAAGATAACCGGAATCGTTTGAACATTCGACATCGCTGACAGTGTAGTTTCCGTAAAGCGACATACCGTCCGTTTTGTAGCCAAGCTCTCTTCCCTGAGCGTGGATCAGGTTGAAAAAATCGGTGACATCAACGCGATAGGTGTAGTATCCGCCGTAAATAGTGCCGTTTTGTTCGGTCGTGATTCCTTCAAATGTGAAGTCCTGAATACCGGGATTTGAATCGGTTCCGGCTGTTCCGATTCTCGGAGCAACAGCGTTTATAGTCTGAGTGATCTGACCGTCATCCGATGTGAAGTTGAGTGTTGCCGTATTGTCGGTGTTGAATACATTCTTCGGGTCGAGACTCGAAGTCCAGACAAGATAAGCCGCTTCGACGTATGCATCTTCCGGAATATGAGCGTTTGTGAGCTTGAAAGTGCTCTGCGGAAGGCAGCTGTCAGGTTCCGGGTTGTAATCACCGTTATCAGTCCAGTCGCATCCTGCCGGCGAATTGGCATCGACACAGCTGTCGCGTATATCGTTGCCCATCAAAGATTTGAACATTACGAAATAGTCGAAACTTCCGGCTTCCCACTGAAGTTTTTTGCCGTCAAGCGTGGAAACTTCGGGACCGATCGTCGTTCCGTCATAGGCGAATGCTGTCATCGTCGCCGCAAGAATCAAAGTCAAAAGTAAAAGTTTCTTCATCACAGTCTCCTATTAAATCAACATAAAGCCGCAAATTTTACCAAAAAATTGAAATAAGTCAAAGCAGAAAAGGTTTGAGTTCCGATATGATTTGATTTTTTGCTTTTTTTATGCGAAAAGAACTGGATTTTTTGGCGTTTTGTCCTTTTTCAGCGGAGGAATCATGGCGAAAAGAGAAAACTACATATCGTGGGATCAGTATTTTATGGGTGTCGCACTGCTCAGCGCGCAGCGTTCCAAAGACCCGAACACGCAGGTCGGAGCATGCATCGTGAACAGTGAGCACCGCATTGTCGGAGTAGGCTACAACGGTTTTCCGGCAGGCTGCGGCGACGATGCTCTTCCGTGGGACCGAGAAGGTGATTATCTGGACACAAAATATCCTTTCGTAGTTCACGCCGAACTTAACGCGATACTCAATTCGATTCAGAATCTCCGCGGCTGCACGATTTACGTTGCTCTTTTTCCGTGCAACGAATGCGCAAAGGCGATAATCCAGTCGGGAATTTCAGAAATCGTCTATCTTTCCGACAAATATGCCGACACAGACGCCGTCAAAGCATCAAAACTCATGCTGGCTCAGGCAAACGTCAAAATGAGAAAACTCGAACCCCTGCCTGAGAATATTGTTTTGAAATTTAATTGAATTTCACTATAATCGGTGGTTTTTTGTTTTTAGGGAGGCAGTTTTGGCAGTTCACGAAGATTTGATATTTATTCCGTCGTTTCTCAAAATCGAGCGTTTCGACAACAGAACGCCGGTTGTTTACGACAGTTTTGCCGACATTGAGGCGAAACTTGCCGGGGCAGGCGGGACACCTTACATTCTGATAATGTCGATGCGCGACTATCAGCCGGAACTTTCGCTGATAAAGAATGCAAAAGCGGTGCTCATCGTTTCTTTCGACTGCGAATTCAAGCAGCTCGACCAGCGCGTTTTTGTCGTTGACGGAGAAAAGTTTGACCGCTTTTCCCTTGAATATATTCTTGATTTTATCAACATCACGAGTGATCTTTACAACAAAATTCTTGAAAACGCGCAGATCGGTATCAGTCTCAGCGTCGAGAAGGAACCGAACAAACTTTACGGTCAGATCCTCACTTTCCTGCGCAAGGCGACCAATGCCGAAGCGGGAACGCTCTATCTGATGAATGAAGAGCACGACAAAATATTCTTTGTTTCAAGCCAGAACAGCCGCCTCGGTTCAAAGGTTTTCGAAAAGCGCGAAATCCCCTTTAACAAAAGAAGTTTCGTCGGTTACGTCTGCGACAAGGGCGAAACTCTGAATATTCCCGATGCATACAGCATTCCCGAAGATGCGCCTTACACTTTCAACAGCGATCTGGATAAAAGACTCAACTACAAGACGGTTTCAATAATCACAGTTCCGATGAAAACTGCGACAGGAGACGTCGTCGGCGCAGTACAACTCATCAACAAGCTCGACAGTGAGTCGGAAGAGCCTGTTCCGTTCAGCGATTTTGACACGATCATGCTCAAGAGTCTTTCGACTCTGGCGGCGGTTTCGGTCGAAAACAACAATCTGCTTCTTGAAACTGAAAAACTTCTCAACAACATGATAATTTCTTCGGTAAAAGCAATCGAGCAGCGGGATCCGATAACTAAAGGTCACAGCATCCGCGTTTCGGCTTACACGATGGCGATTCTGAAACACGCACTCGAAAAACCGGAAATCGCACAGTTGTACCATGTTGACAAAAACACTATGAAAGTTGCCGAAACAGCTTCTCTGCTTCACGATTTCGGAAAGGTCGGAGTCCGAGAAAAACTCCTTATGAAACAGCACAGATTTTATCCCGAAGAGCTCGAAACGATGAAGTGGCGCATCAAGTATGCCCTTGTTTTCATGAAGGAGGGAAGCGAAGATAAGGCGGTCGCCGAAGAGTTCCTTTCAAAGCTCGATTCGCTCGATATTCCGCGTCCGCACAATGAAGACGAGATCAAACTTATCGAAAAGGCGGCAAACATCGTAGTCGATGTGAACGGTGAAAAAATAGAGCTCGTCACTTCGGAAGAACTTTCATATCTCAACATTCAGAAGGGCACGTTTACTACCGAAGAGCGTTCGAACATGGAAAAGCACGTTCTTTACAGCTACGAACTGCTCAATTCGATCGACTGGCCTGTTTCGCTCAAATCTGTGCCGAATATCGCCGCATCCCACCACGAAAAACTCGACGGCAGCGGCTATCCGTTCCACAAAAAAGGTGATGAACTCGGCATTATCGAACGTGTCATGGCTATTGCCGACATCTATGACGCTCTCACGGCAAAAGACAGACCTTACAAAAAGGCGATACCGCCGGATATAGCCGTTTCCATTATTCAGAAAGAAGTCGATGACGGCAAAATCGATTCCACCCTTTTTGATGTTTTCACTGCAAACCGCGAAGCAATCGACAATGAAGTCAACGAAAAAATAGGATAATTTTTTATTCCTGCGGATATAGTTGACAAAGCGGTTTTTAAAATATTAGATAGCGCGTTATTTTCTTTAACACTTATGGAGGTCAATATGAAAAAAGTTCTTCTTGCTACCGAAAAACCTTTTGCAGCAAAGGCTGTTGCAAAAATCGAAGAGATCTGCAAAGGCGCAGGTTACGAATTCCGCAAACTTGAAAAGTACACATCAGTTGACGAGCTCAAGGCAGCTGTCAAAGACGTAAACGCAATCATCATCAGAAGCGACAAAATCACGAAAGAGATCATGGACGCAGCTCCGGAACTCAAGATCGTAGTCAGAGGCGGCGCAGGATTCGACAACGTTGACTGTGCAGCTGCAAAAGAGAAAGGCATCGTCGTTATGAACACCCCCGGCGTAAACGCTAACGCTGTTGCAGAGCTTGCGATCGGTATGGCAATCTACACCGCAAGAACCTGCTTCACTCCGTCGACCGGAACCGAACTTAAAGGCAAAAAACTCGGTCTTCAGGCTTACGGAAACGTCGGCAGAAACGTTGCAAGGATCGCTAAAGGACTCGGCATGGAAGTTTATGCATTCGATCCGTTCCTTACCAAAGAGAAAATCGAATCCGAGGGCGTAAAATACATCGCTACCAAAGAAGAGCTCTACAAAACTTGCAACTACGTATCGCTTCACATCCCGGCTAACGACGAGACCAAGAAGTCAATCACGAAAGAATTCATGATGGATATGCCAAAACCGGCTACCCTCATCAACACCGCAAGAAAAGAGATCATCAACGAAGAAGACCTCGCGGCTGTTCTTGAAGCAAGACCCGATTTCAAATACGTCGCAGACGTCGCTCCGGACAACGCTGAAGAGCTCAAAGCTAAATTCGAAGGCAGAGTTTTCTTCACCCCGAAGAAAATGGGCGCACAGACGAGCGAAGCAAACGACAACGCTGCAGAAGCTGCTGCAACGGAGATCGTAAACTTCTTTGAAAAGGGCGATGTCCGTTTCCAGGTAAACAAGTAAGTTAGTTTTTGTTCTTTATCATCATAATTGCAGGGGAGCGTGCTGAAAGGCAGGCTGAGAGGAAGTTCGGCTTTGACCCTTTGACCTGATGCGGATAATGCCGCCGTAGGGAGTCTTTTTCAGAATCTTTTTTGTCTGCTTTTTCCCCGTTCCCGAAGGAAGTTTTTATGGCTTTTGAAGGAAAAAATCTTCTGCTTTACGCTGTCGGCGGAGCAGACGGAAAAGAAAGTTTTCTGACTGATCTTGAATCTGCTTTAAAAGGCGGCATCACATGTTTCCAGCTTAGGGAAAAACATCTTCCGTTTGGTGAATTTTTAGCCGAAGCACGTGAAGTCAAAAAACTCTGCGCGAAGTACGATGTTCCGCTGATCATCAACGATAACAATGAAATTGCGCTTTCATGCGGAGCTGACGGCGTCCATATCGGGCAGGATGACGGAAACGTTGCGGAAGTCCGCAGGATCGCGGGTAGCAGGCTCGTCATCGGTGTTTCTGCGCACAATGTCGAAGAAGCTCTTGCCGCTGAAAAAGCGGGGGCGGACTATCTCGGAAGCGGCGCAGTTTTCGGAAGTGCGACCAAGTCAAATGTGCATACTCTTCCGCTTGAAACGCTGAAAAACATCTGCTCGAGCGTGAAAATCCCTGTCGTTGCGATAGGCGGCATAAACGAGAACAACATGATGCGGCTTGCCGGAACAGGCATCGACGGAGTCGCAGTTATAAGCGCGATATTCGGAGCAGTTGATATAGAAAACAAGTGTAAGGAATTGAAAAGGCTTTCTGCGCGTATTGCCGGAAGCTAGATGTTATGCGGCGCGCCGGGGGCACCACTTCGCGTCGCTTTATAAAAGTAGTGCTGAAAAAGGAGGAATTATGAAAACAGCATTATCAATCGCTGGCAGTGACTGCAGCGGAGGCGCCGGTATCCAGGCCGATCTCAAAACGATGACCATGAACGGAGTCTATGCGATGAGCGCGGTAACAGCTCTCACGGCACAGAACACCACCGGCGTAACAGGTATTTCGGAGGTAACTCCAGATTTTCTCAAACAACAGATCGATGCGGTATTTACGGACATTTTTCCGGATGCCGTAAAGATCGGGATGGTCTCGTCGTCGCAGCTGATAGAGGTCATTTCGGAAAGGCTTGGGTTCTACAAAGCAAAAAACATCGTGGTCGATCCGGTAATGGTCGCAACAAGCGGTTCGGCACTTATGAAAACTGACGCGGTGTCAACTTTGGAAGAAAAACTCCTTCCGATAGCGGCTCTCGTCACGCCGAATATCCCCGAAGCGGAGATCCTTTCCGGCATTACGATAAAAAATGCAGACGATATGGAAAAAGCGGCAAAACTGATAAGCGGAAAATTCGGATGTGCGGTGCTTCTTAAAGGCGGTCACAGCATAAACGACGCGAACGACCTTCTCTGCAAAGGGACTGAAACCAAGTGGTTCACCGGAAAAAGGATCGAAAACCCCAACACCCACGGAACAGGCTGCACGCTCTCTTCGGCAATCGCAGCGAACCTGGCGAAAGGATTTTCGCTTGAGACCTCGGTCGAAAGGGCGAAAGCCTACATTTCGGGTGCACTTTCCGCAATGCTCGATTTAGGAAAAGGACGCGGCCCGATGAAGCACAACTTCGATCTTAGCGGCGAATTTGCTAAGGAGGCCTGATATGGAAGAAAAAAGGACATCACTGCTTGAAAACAGTTTTATATGGTTCGGTGCGGCGGTTTCTATCGCAGAAATCCTCACTGGTACTTACTTCGCGCCGCTCGGCTTCAAAAACGGATTTTTAGCTATTATTTTAGGCCACATAATCGGCTGCTGCATGCTATTCCTTGCAGGCGTAGTCGGCGGAAAAGTGAGAAAGAGCGCGATGGATTCAGTCAAAATGAGTTTCGGCGAAAAAGGCGGAATACTCTTTGCACTTCTCAACATAATGCAGCTTCTGGGCTGGACTGGAATAATGATCTATGACGGCGCGCTTTCGGCAAACGGACTTTTGTCTGCCGGGAACTGGGTGTGGGCGATAGTCATCGGCATACTCATAGTTCTCTGGGTAATGTTCGGCATCGTCAACGTCACCAAAATAAACAGCGTCGCAGTCTCGGCGCTTCTTGTTCTGACTGTGATTCTGAGTGTAAAGATCTTCACTGGCGAAGGTGCCGCGGTATCAACTGAAGAAGCGATGTCTTTCGGGGCGGCTGTCGAACTTTCCGCTGCAATGCCCCTTTCGTGGCTGCCGCTCATCAGCGACTACACGAGCAAAGCTGAAGAACCCGTCAAAGCATCGGCAGTAAGCGCAATTATCTACGGCGTTGTAAGCTGCTGGATGTACACGATAGGCATGGGAGCCGCAATTTTCACGGGTGAGAGCGACCTCGCGCAGATAATGACCAAAGCAGGACTCGGCGCAGGACTTATAATCATCGTCTTTTCGACAGTCACGACGACGTTTCTGGATGCATATTCGGCGGGAGTTTCCTCGGAATCAGTCTCGACGAAACTCAAATCCAAGGCTGTTGCAGTCGCGGCGGCTGTTCTCGGAACCATCGGCGCAATACTCTTCAACATGGATGACATCACCGATTTTCTCTATCTCATCGGCTCTGTTTTCGCTCCGATGACGGCTGTCATGATCGCAGATTACTTCATCCTTAAACGCCGCAGCATCGAAAAGGCTTTCGTCTGGACGAACCTCGTCGTCTGGGTCATCGGCTTTGTCATTTACCGCTATCTGATGAATGTTGATTTCATCCTCGGAAACACTCTTCCAGACATGCTAATCACGATGGTTTTGTGCGTCGCTGCGAATAAGATCGTAGGAATGAAAAAAGCGGCGTAACCGCTAAGTCATTTCAGTTGTTTCCAATCATCTTCTTTATCCCTTTCGCCGTGCGTCCGGTCGGGTCATTGAAGTGGTTGCCGGGATTCAGTTCGAAAGTTGTAGTGATACCGCGTGATTGGTAAAAACCGGCAAGAAACTCTGTGTTTTTCTGCACCGGGGCAAGGTTTTTATCGCGGGTTTTTGCTTCGGCATCTCCCAGGGAAAGGTAGATGCGGTCAGGAGTTTTTACAAAATCGTGCGACTGTGCAAATCCGGTGAAATCTGGAAACCAGAGAGAGCCTGAAACGCTTGCAACGCGGCTGAAAACATCGGTTTTATAAGCTGCGTAAAGCGCGAAAAGTCCTGCGAGGGAATACCCTGCTATCGCGGTGTATTCAGGTTTTTCGTGGAGTCTGGCGCAGATTTCGGGAAGGATTGAAGTCGTGAGTTCCGAAATATATTCATCCGCGCCGCCAAAACCGTGTCTGTTGTTTCTTATCTCAGGAGTTTCCCACGGTGAAAGGTCTCTGTTCCAGTTGAGTCCGCTGATTGCGGCGAGAGTGAAGTCTTTGCCGCCTAGTTCAAGGGATTTATCGAATATTTTTTCACCTTCGTCTTGTATGGTGTTCAGAATGACAAGCGGTGCAATGCCCTCTGCAGTTGAAAAAATCTCGACTGTTCTGCCTGAAACGGTGAAATGCATTTCAACTCCGTTTGGAATCCACGATGTTTGCCCACTCCGAAATCCGTTTTTTCATTCCTTCGATATCTAAAATTCCGAAAGCAAAGCCTTTTCTGATAAGTTCTACAGGCACGAATTCGTCGTATTTTTCAAAAACGGGATTCTCTTTCGGATAGATGAGCTCCATCGGGTCGATCCCCTTCGCAGCCTCTTCCGAAACGACTTTGTAGAAAGTTTCGGGATCGGCTTTCATCGTGAACTGCATGAAATACGGGCGCGACGAAGAAAGCCCTTTGAGTCCGAGACGGGAGCCGCAGCGTATTTTCAAAAAGCGCTCAAGTGCGATGAATGCGTAAGTTCCGAGCCACGGGAAAAGTGCCCACATGCTGCCGCCCAAGTGAACGAGCGGGTTTTGTGACATTCCAGATTTTCTGAAAGTCTCTCTTGCGTCGCTAAGTCTGCAGAGTGCGTGGCGCATAAGATATTGATAAGTTTTATCCTCGTTCAGAACGCCGTGCATCCGCTCAAGAATGCGGGTGTGGATATCTCCCGCGACATCGCCGAAGTACGCCGGAATATTTCCCTTGACGAGCGTGCAGTAAACAAGTTTTTTCTGGTGATCGACTTCATCCACGACCCAGACTCTTCCTGCGATCGCGATCTTTTCTCCTGCTGGCGGCGGTTTTACGATCGTTCCCAGCTCCTCCGAACCGGCTTTTACCGAATATTCGATATTTTCCTGAAATACCGCGTAGAATTTGAAGTTGCTGACTATGCGCTCTCCGGCAAGTCCGACTATGAGACCGCCGTTTTCGGTGCGGCTGATGTGACCGGTATTTATCAGGTGTCTGAGAAGGATTTTGTAGTCGTCTTGAGTTATCCTTTTGAAGCAGTTGAGCGGTAGAACCCTTGAAGCAAGCTCTGCAGGAGTCATTTCTCCGCATGAGGCAAGCGTGCTCATTGTCTGGTGGTAGAGCAGACTGAATGGAAGTCTGTCGGTTTTCGGCGGCTCCACGAAACGCTCTTCGATGTAGAGCTGCACGATCGCGATCCCCTGCACGAGATACCACGGAATAAGCGCGGGAAGCATCGCCCTTTCTTCGGGATGGTCTTCACGCATGACGAAGCGCATTTCCGAGGGATCTCCGCGTCTGCCGGTGCGCCCCATCCGCTGCAGAAAGCCTGAAACTGTGAAAGGTGCATCAATCTGGAAGGCTCTTTCAAGTTTTCCGATATCTATTCCGAGCTCAAGTGTTGCCGTGGCGCAGACAGACATCAGCGAAGAGTCGTCTTTCATCTCTTCTTCGGCACTTTCGCGATACGATGCAGAAAGGTTGCCGTGATGTATGAGAAAACGCTCCGGCTCGTGCTTTATTTCGCAGTACTGCCGCAGATTCTGGCAGACCGATTCGCACTCTTCCCGTGAATTGGTGAAAATAAGGCACTTTCTTCCTCTCGTATGCTCGAAAATATAGGCGAGACCAGGATCAGCCTTGTCCGGAGCGGTGTCGGTCGCCGCTTCGTCTTCTGTCGCTTCACTTGGAATGTCAGGTGAATCTGCCTGCGGATTGGTATTGTAAAAATGCTCCATTGCGAGCCGCCACACTTCCTTTCCGCCGTCAAAACGGGGGATAACGGTCTTCCTTCCGCTTCCAGCCGAAAGGAAAGCTCCTGCCGCTTCTGGGTCTCCGATGGTCGCCGAAAGTCCGATCCTTCGGGGATTGCAGCCGGCAGTTCTGCACAGGCGCTCGATCAGGCAGAATGTCTGCATTCCGCGGTCACCGCGCAACAGAGAGTGGATCTCGTCTATCACGATGAAACGCAAGTCACCGAAAAGCGAAGGGATCTCCATGTGCTTGTTTATCATCAGCGATTCGAGCGATTCGGGCGTTATTTGAAGGATCCCAGCCGGTTTTTTTATGAGTTTCCGTTTCTGTGTCTGCGGAACATCGCCGTGCCAGCGGTAAACGGGGATCCCGGCTTCTTCGCAAAGTTCGTTCAGTCTTCCGAACTGGTCGTTGATAAGTGCTTTGAGCGGCGCGATATAAAGGACTCCGACACTAGCCGAAGGATTTTCATCAAGCAGAGTGAGTATCGGGAAAAATGCCGCTTCGGTCTTTCCCGATGCTGTCGAAGCCGCAAGAAGAACGTTGTCGTCGCTTCCGAAGATCGTGTCTCCGGCTGCATTCTGCACGGCGCGGAGCACTTTCCAGCCGCTTTTGTAGATGTAATCCTGAATAAAAGGAGCGTATCTGGCAAATACGTTCATATCGTGAACTCCGCGAAGTTGTCATCGGCTTCGTCGGAGACCGCTTCCGATTTTGTGTATGTGAAATCATCCGACTGAAGCAGTGCCGCCATATCCGTGTCCGGATGCTGATACATGAGATCCATGAGTTCGATGAAATCTCTGATGACTTCTCGCGGAGTGATGTTCTGGTCTGCTCCGATCCTGCCGTATTCAAGTTTGATAAATGCAGAGAGGTCATCGACATTGATTTTTCGCTGGTAACCGTAAAGTGATGCATGCATATCAGCGAGTTTTTCGCATAAAACAAGCATCTCTTCCGCAGTCAGAGGCTCAAGGCGTATGACCGGCGCAAGCATGTCACGGGCACCCTCTCTAGAAAATTTTCCTTCAGCAAGGCGCGAACGGAGCGCTTCATAGCTGTAAACTCCGCGTCTTTTGTCATCGACCGCCTGCGGCGTGGCACCCATGATTATCCCTAAATAACGAGCCTTTCCCTGAAGGGTGTCGTTGTACATCGTGAGCATTTTTTCGTAATTATATTGTCTAGTTATCGAATTCGGGATCTTGTAGATGTTCACGAGCTCGTCTATCATTATCATCATTCCGGCGTATCCCGCGAGCCTGAAAAAGAGGGCGAAAAGTTTGAGATAGTCGTACCAGTCATCGTCGGTGATTATAATGTTCACGCCGAGTTCTTCCTTTGCCTCGCGCTTTGTGGCGTATTCGGCACGGAACCAGCGGACGACCTTCATTTTCGTTTCGTCGTTTCCTTCAGAATAAGCGCGGTAATATAGCGAAAGAAGTCTTGCGAACTCGAATCCATGTACTAGTTCGCTCACAGCCGAGGTCACGGCGTAAATTTTTCTGTCAACTGCCGCCGCCAAAGCCGGATCGTCAGGCGAAAGTCCGCTTTCCTGCATAGTTTCAGACTGCACCGTGTTTATCCAGCGGTCGAGCACGAGCGTCAGCGCTCCACCTTCAGGTTTTGTTTTGGTAGAAAGGTTGCCTATCAGCTCGCGGTAAGTCGCCAGGCCCTGTCCGTGAGTTCCCTGAAGTCTTCTTTCGGGCGAAAGGTCTGCATCGGCGACGATAAAACCTTTGTCCATCACGTAATTCCGTATCGTCTGGATCAGAAAACTCTTTCCCGAGCCGTATCTTCCGACGATAAAGCGGAATGACGCGCCGCCCTCAGATATGATCTCGACATCGTGAAGCAGCGCCTCGATCTCGCTTTTCCTGCCGACCGCGATATACGGTAGCCCGATCCTCGGAACGACACCCCCTTTCAGCGAATTTATGACAGTCTGGGCAATGCGTTTGGGAACGATCCTCTTTTCTTCAGCCATTTATTTCTCCGGAATTTTCGACATGTTTTTTCCCAGACAATTTATAATGCTTACGATAAAATCTGAGACATCTTCTATCTTTGCATCAAAGTCGAAAGTTTGATCGAATTTAAAACGCCCGTTTTCGAGTTTTCCTTTAAGTCCTACTTGTTTGATATAATCATCCAGATTCACTTTATTCGATTTAGGTCTTGTAAAAAGAACAAATTCCCATCCATTCAGAGTCAAACGGGAATCAAGAGCGATATCAATATCCTTGTTTGGATAATAATCGACGACGGCAATATCAAAAATCTCCTGACTATTTCTGTCTCGAGCCGCCCATATTTTTACATTTTTATCTTCAATTTTGTCTCCAATTAATTGGCTTACATTTTTTACAATACCTCGCAAATTACTTCTAAACTCTTCTATTTTGCTAATAAATTCTAGAGAAAGTTTTTCGTTATCGTTTTTACGCAAAAATTCCAAGAATTCCTTATCCATATTTTCACCCCGTTCAAGATTTTCGATATTGTAAAAATAATCCAACAGGAAAGGTATATATTTCGGATTCGCCTCTTCTAAATAATTTCCAATATTTTCCTTAACTTTACTAAAGAAATCTTCGTATGTTACAAACTTGAACTTTTTAGTTCCTTTCTTACTTTCATCTATAGGAGATAGGCTCAAAACAATTCCTATAGGTTCATCTTTGCCTTCTTCTGATGCTTTTTCATAATAATCTTTTAGATCGTTATATAATTCGGCATAAATCTTGTTTTCTATAACGATATTTATTTGTTCGTTACACAGAAGCAGATCTATATATTTGCCGTTTTTAGTATACACTTCCGTCTCTGATTCAAAATCTTCAGGATAATCATTTGCATTTAATCCAACGGATTCCAATAAGCTTTTCACAAATAAATTTTTCAACTTATGCTCTCTATGCGTATCCAGAAAAAAAGCCAGAATGTTGCTCGAAACTTTTTCTCGGCTTGGGAATCCGCAAATTGAAATGAATGATTTTTCTATTGGTGTCTTCTTTGGCAAATTATTGAACTCTTTCAAAAGAATTTCATAGCTTTGTGTTTTGTCAGTCATGGTTATGAAATTAAAAAATCACTTTGAATCTTTGTTTTTCTGTTCTTCAAGATAATGCTGATAAACATATGCCGCGCCTTCGCGGTAAAGCCCTGTTTCCTTATCGTTAAGAGCTTCAAAAATCCGCGATGTGTAAAGTTTTTTCAACGCTTCTTCGTATTCTATTTTTTCATCTTCAACGATGAAAGCTGCGATTTCCTTTGTGAGAGAGTCGATAAGCCAGTCTTTTTTGTCCGCTTTACACATAAATCGTCTCCAGTTTTTTCAATAATTTTACGGCTTTTTCCGTGTGAAACGAATACTGCATCGAAAGTTCTTTGTAAGTCATTTTCTGCCGAAATCTCTGAAAGGTTTGCACATTTTCAAATTGATTTCTTGAACTTCGATATTGCTTCCGTGATAGAGAATCAAAGCGTTCCTCCGTTCTGACGGCAGATCTCAGCCATATCATTGACAGCGTCTTCGATCGAAAGAGTGTGTTCAATGTCATAAAACTCTTTCAGAAACGCTATCGCTTTGTTGTTGTAAAGATAAATAAAAGCGTCTTTCTTTGAAAGATCGTGAGCGGCAGCAAAACCACTTACACATGCAACCATGTAGGAAATCTGGTTATTTTGTTTAAGAATGGCCATTTGAGTGTCTCCGTCTCAAAAAAAAACAGCGGATTATAGCAGAAAAAGGATTTTTAACAAGGCTTTGAATTTTGCAGCAGTTTTTCAACCTCTTCAACATAATCTTCAATAATTGCAAGTGTTTTTCCGTCACATTCAAGAATATTGTCACCGATCTCGTCGAAAAGTGTGGCGTTTATCGTGTCGGCGACTACTGACGGCATGAGATGCGCGGCTTTGATGTATTCGTCTGCCGAGCCTGTTTTAAGCAGGTTTCGCAGGATTTCTGTGTGGATCTTGTCAAGGAGGCCGTTTTCTTCGTTTTCGGGAACTGTTTCGGCGGCGGTTTCTTCTTCGATCTCGTCTTCTGTGAGGAGGCTTTCTCTTGTAAGAGCCGCGTCGCTTCTGATCTTGTCCAAACCAGAAATGTCGATATTTATTTTCGGTCTTTTTGCCTCGGTTTCGGCCTTTTTGTCTGCCGCCACGACTGCTTCGGCATACTGTGTCGCCCAGCTTTCATCAGGTTTTTTACGTAAAGTTCTGCCGATTTTCAGATATTTGCGGAAAACTCTCTCTCCTTCATGAAGAAGCGCATAGAATTTTTCCTTGTCGAACATCATTTTTTCGTAGTATTCCTCATACCACACACCGTTTTTGCAGAAATACCGTCTGCATTCGTCGATGCGGCACTCTTTGTCGGAATCGGCACAGTCGTCGTGGTAGAGCGCGTTGAAAAGCGGATGCCATTTTATTGTGTAGATTTGCCCGAAACATTCGGTAAAAAAATCGAGACCGCATTCGTTGTATTTAGCCGACACGCATCTCCAGAGTTCCGCAAAAAGGTGCTTTCCTCTGTTTCCTCCTTCAGAAACAACCGGGGATAAAAACAAATCTTTTTCGGCAAAAAAACTGAGTGCCAGAAATATCTCGTTATCATTTTTTGATGCGGGATTTTTGAGGATCGTCATATAGGTGTCGTGCGCTAAGATCTGCGGATCGGCATGCTGCATGACAGTTTCAGGCTGCATTCCGTGGATCACGGCGTATTCGAACATCCAGTTTTTAAGGTGCATTTTAAGAAGCGTATCGGCAAAACCTGAATTTACGAAGCCGGTTTCGAAATCAGCCATTTTTTTCAGAGTTTCTTCAGGTGTTTCAGCTCCGATACCGCACAGCAGTTCGCTGAGATAAAGGTATGCGAAAGGAGATTCTATCGGCTGAAAATCACCTTTTCTCGCCTTAGTTCTCCAAGTGAAATATTTTCTAAGCTGACTCAGCGTAAGATCGTGGTAAGCGGGCGAAAAGTATGTGCATTTTCCGCTCCAGCCGTCGTAGCTGTCCTCAAAATCCTTCATGAATTCGCCCTGACGGAGAAAATTTTTCTTCTGCTGCGCGTATGAACCGTCGCCGTATTCGTAGAGCTGCATCATCTCCCAGATTTTTGCAGGTATCTCCGGATCATTCAGTTTTGATGCGGTGATGCCGGTATCATGATATTGATTTTCGTTTAAATTGGACAGGTTTTCGAGAACGATATACTTTGCCATGAAGCTGTTTTAAAAGATCATTTTTTCTCTTTTTTTCTTGCAAGAGCCGCCTTTACAAGTCCGTTGAAAAGAGGATGCGGATCGGTCGGTCTGCTTTTGAATTCAGGGTGGAACTGGCATGCTTCGAAGTAGGGATGGTTATCAAGTTCTATCATTTCGACAAGTTTGCCGTCAGGTGAAGTTCCGACGATCTTGAGTCCTGCTTTTTCGAGTTCTTCACGGAACTTGCTGTTGTAGTTGAATTCGTAGCGGTGGCGGTGGCGTTCGCTGATAGATTCGCTCTTGTAGAGTTTTGCCGCGACCGAACCTTTTTTGAGGTTGCACGGATATGCGCCGAGCCTCATCGTGCCGCCTTTTGCCGTGACTTTTCTCTGCTCGTCCATGAGATCAATTACCGGGTGCTTCGTTTTGGTGTCGAATTCAGTCGAGTTCGCGTCTTTCCAGCCGATGACGTTCCTTGCGTATTCGATTACGCAGCACTGCATGCCGAGGCATATTCCGAGAAGCGGAACTTTGTTTTCACGGGCGTATCTTATCGCGATGCACTTGCCGTTGACGCCTCTTGTGCCGAAGCCGCCGGGAATCAAAATTCCATCGACTTTTTTGAGTATGTTTTTATTCTTTTCCAAATCTTCCGCTTCGATGCATTCGACGTGGACTTTTGCGTTGTTTGCCATTCCCGCGTGCTGAAGCGCCTCGTGGACAGATTTGTATGCGTCTCTGATTGCGATGTATTTGCCGACAAGGGCGATCGTGCATTCGTATTTCGGCTTTGTCGCCTTGCGGACAAGCGTATCCCATTCGGTGTGGATGACAGGTTTTATCGGAAGTTTGAGCTGCTCTAAAATTCTGAGATCGAGTTCCTGCTTCAAAAGTTCGCGCGGTACTGAATAAACTGAATCTGTGACGTCCTTTTCTTCGATAACGCACTCTTTGCGGACGTTGCAGAAAAGAGCCAGTTTTTCAAGGTGTTCCTTGGGTATTGTCATTTCGGTGCGGCAGACAAGGATATCGGGAATAATACCGATGTTTCTGAGCTCAGCGACAGAATGCTGCGAAGGCTTTGTTTTAAGTTCTCCTGCCGCCTTGAGGTAAGGCACGAGCGTGAGGTGGACGAAGCAGCTGTTTTCTGGACCGACTTCAAAACGAAATTGTCTTGCAGCCTCTAGAAACGGAAGCGATTCGATGTCGCCTGCAACTCCGCCGATCTCACAGAGAACTATGTCTGCACCGCTTTCAGCCGCCGAGCGGAATGCGTCTTTGATCTCGTTCGTGATGTGCGGAACGACCTGGACTGTGCCTCCCAGGTATTTTCCGGCGCGCTCTTTCGCTATTACAGAAGAATAAATTCTGCCCGAAGTGTAGCTCGAAGCCTTCGTGCAGTGGACACCTGCGAAACGCTCGTAGTGGCCGAGGTCGAGGTCAGTTTCGTAGCCGTCATCGGTGACAAAGACTTCGCCGTGCTGATACGGGCTCATCGTGCCGGGATCGACGTTGAGATAAGGGTCGAGCTTCTGCATGAAAACCTGATATCCGCGGCTTTTAAGAATGAGGGCTAAGGATGCCGAAGTGATCCCTTTTCCTAAGGAACTCACGACTCCGCCCGTGATGAAAATGTACTTTGTCGGAACTTTGCCTTTATGCGATACGGTTTTTTTCTGCATAACTTTCTCCCTTGAAAAAAATGTTGCCAAAAATGTTTAAAGAGCCTGCATAGTTTAGGGATTTTTGATCGAAAGACAAGAAATCGGAGCGATTTTTTTTTATTTTATGACGCAGCGGACATGGTATGAATATCCGGTAGAAGCATAATTTATCAGAGAAGTAGAGAATACGATGCGCCATGCATTCATGCTGTTATACAGACTTGATGACCATAAAATGTCTGTGTCTCCCAATTTGCTGTATGTGCCGGATGAGGATGCTGTGCAGGCATTACAGTTGTTGTTGCAGCCGTAAGCTGTGCAGCCTTCTCCGATCTTGCATTCTGTATTGCTTGATACGGTGCCGGGACAATTTTGAATCAAAGTTCTGAGTTGACCGATATTAGGCAGTTTCCATGAACCTGCCGGGTAGCCGCCTTCATTCAGCGTATTGCAGTAGTTTTCTGCGTCAGCCAGCTTATATTGACTGCTTGAAAGAGTAGACCAGATCAGGGTGCTTGACGAATCTTTGCAGACTGTCGTGATTCCAGAGGAGCATTCCGGCAGTTCGCTGTCTGCGTCATCATCCTCATCCGGAGTGGAGTCCGCGTCATCATCATCAGTTTCAATATCATAATCTGTCTGAATGTCGTTGTCAGTCAAATCGTTGTCCGAAGGATTTTCACTGTCTTCGTCATTCAAAATTTCCTGATCATCATCCGCTGCCGGCTGAATGTCATCGTCGGATGAAGGTTCTTCCGAATCGTTGTCCGGAAGCGGTGTGTCATCGTTGTCTGTTGACGGAGTGTCAGAATCATCCGACGGCTCAGTAGTTGGCTCAGTAGTCGGCTCAGTTGGATCAGCTGTCGGCTCTGTAGTGGGTTCAGACGGGTTTGTCGGTTCAGTCTGTTCGGTCGGTTCTGTATCGGTCGGAGTATCGGGAAGTGTGTCTCCTGATGTGTCAGTATTTCCGTCAGTTACCGTGTCGGTCGTGTCGTTGTCCAAAAAATCCTCTTCGTCTTCATCTTCAGGAATACAAGCAGAAACGAATAAGAGAGTTAGAATTAAAACGACAATCATTTCAAACTTTTTCATGATCCACCTCATAAATAAGCCAAAGACGAAAAATTATACGGAAAAATTTTAAAAAATAAATATTTTGTATTTTGACCGGTTAAAAAAAGCCCGTCGTGATTTTTGAGCTCTTATTTTTATCGAAAAATTCCGCTTTTCGGCTATATTGGGCTGCTTTTTGTTCAGAGGTGACAAGTGGAGATAAAACTTTCAGACCATTTTTCATACGGCAGGCTGATCCGTTTCGCCCTTCCGACAATCATGATGATAATCTTCACTTCTATCTACGGCATGGTGGACGGCTTTTTCATCTCGAATTTTGTGGGCAAGACTCCGTTCGCGGCAATAAATCTGATTTATCCTTTCTTAATGATTTTAGGGGTTTTCGGCTTCATTTTCGGCACCGGCGGAAGTGCTCTCATTGGCAAACTTTTGGGTGAAGGAAAACGCGAAAAAGCAAATTCTGTCTTTTCATTTCTCGTTTATTTCACGATTTTCGTCGGTATCGCCGTAGCTCTGACCGGCTGGATCTTGATGGAGTCAGTCGCGCGTCTTCTGGGAGCCGACGAAACGATGCTTCCCGACTGTGTTCTTTACGGAAGGCTTAATCTAATCGGGCTTCCGGCAGTGATGCTGCAGTTTGAATTTCACAGCCTTTTCGTTACCGCCGAAAAACCCAAGTTCGGCTTTTACACGACCCTGGCGGCAGGTTTCACGAACATGATTTTCGACTTTATTTTAGTCGCACTCTTCCGTTACGGAGTCACCGGAGCGGCACTTGCGACCGTTGCGAGCCAGTTTGTAGGCGGAATGATTCCGCTTATCTACTTTTCACGCAGGAACACGAGTCTGCTCAAACTCGGAAAAGGAAAATTCGATGCTTCCGCACTTATCAAAACCTGCACTAACGGCTCGTCGGAATTCGTTTCGGGCGTTTCGATGTCGCTCGTCAGCATGCTTTACAACATGCAGCTCATGAAATACAGCGGGGAAGACGGCGTTGCGGCTTTCGGCGTTCTGATGTACGTCAACTTCCTCTTTCTTGCGGTATTCATAGGTTATGCAGTCGGAACTGCTCCGCTCGTGAGCTTCAATTTCGGTGCGAAGAACACTTCCGAACTCAAAAACGTCTTCGGAAAAAGTGTAAAGATCCTCGCAGTTGCCGCACTTGTCATGTTTTCTGCCGGAGAACTTCTGGCCGTACCGATCGCGAAAATATTTGTCGGTTACGACGCAGGACTCACCGGGCTCACGATCAGCGGATTCAGAATCTTTTCATGCAGTTTTCTGCTTGCCGAAATACCGATCTACGGTTCATCCTTCTTCACTGCGCTCAATGACGGCTTTGTCTCGGCAGCGATCTCGTTTCTGCGCACGGTAGTTTTTGAAACCGCAGCAGTCCTTCTCCTGCCGCTTCTTTTCGGCATAAACGGCGTATGGTTTTCGCTTGTCGCCGCGGAATTTGTCGCAGCCTTGGTAACGATCGTCTTCTACGCGCTGAAACGGAAAAAATACGGGTATTAGAAGAGGTTTTTAAAACGGGAATGATCAGACAGCTCGAAATATCCGGCAGGATTTTAGAATACGATCTTGAACGCAAAAAGGTGAAAAATCTGAATTTGAGAGTCCGAAGGGACGGAACTGTCGCGGTGTCGGCAAACAGCAGAGTTTCTATTGAATATATTGAGAATTTTCTTCGCGGAAAGGCCGATTTTATCTTCAAGGCGATAAGTTATTATGCGGAAATAGAAAACAGCGATGCAGCTTCAAAACAGTATGTTGACGGCGAATCGTTCCGTATTTTCGGGCATGACTTAAGGCTGAAAGTGCTGCGCGGAGCAAAAAACGAGGTCAAAAATGACGGCGTTTTCATAACTTTGAGGGTGAAGGATCCCTTTGATCTCGCGCTCAAACGCAGTGTTTTCCGCAAATGGTTCAGGGAGCTCTGCCGCGAGACTGTCACTAAACTTTGCGAAGCGGCTTATCCCAAATTCGGCAAATACGGGATTCCTTTTCCCGAAATAAAATTCAGGGAAATGGTCTCGCGCTGGGGAAGCTGCATGCCTAGAGGAAGCCGGTTGACTTTCAACTACGCGCTGGCATCGGTTCCTTTTGTCAGCATCGAATATGTCGTGATCCACGAATTCACGCATTTTCTACATCCCGACCATTCGCCCGATTTTTACAGGCAGCTTTCGGTTTTTCTGCCCGACTGGAGAGAGCGGAAAGCGCTTCTTGAAAAAAGCGGAGTCGTGGTTTTCTAGTTTTTAATATGATAATTTTCACTCCTATAAATATTGAAAAATTGCTGTTCAAAACTATACTTCCGCGAAATTTGTCTTTCGGAGGGTAAAATGGACAATTTGAACGCGATTTCGGTAGTTGACGGACGTTATGCAAAGCATACCGACGAACTCAGGGATATTTTTTCAGAATACGGTCTTATAAAGCACCGTGTTTTTGTCGAAGTCGAATGGCTGAAATTCATACTTTCAAAGCTCGGTTTCGACGAGGCTCCGCAGGGTGTGATCGATGCGATCGACGCGATCTACACGGGTTTTAACACCGAAAGCGGACTTATGGTCAAAAAGTTCGAATCGGTGACGAACCACGATGTGAAATCGGTTGAATACTACGTCAAGGATCAGCTTGAAAACCGCGGTCTGGGACATTTGAAAGAGTGGGTCCACTTCTGCTGCACTTCGGAAGACATCAACAACACTTCCTACGCTCTGATGATCAAAAAAGGAAAGAAAATCGTCTGCGATACGTTGAGAGAAGTGCTTGAAAAGATTGAAACTTTAGCTTGTAACAACAAAGCTGTTCCTATGATGTCGCGTACTCACGGCCAGCCTGCGACTCCGACCACTGTCGGCAAGGAATTCATAAATTTCGCGGCACGCTTCAGACGCGAACTTGACATTCTCGAAAAAATTGAAGTCGAGTGCAAATTCAGCGGTGCGACAGGCAACTGGAATGCTCACGTTGCGGCAAAACCAGATGTTGACTGGCTGAGAGCGGCGGAAGATTTTATTTCGAATTCTCTTGGTGCAAAACCGCTCATCTGGACTACGCAGATCAACAATTATCACTATATTTCCGAGATTTTCCACGCACTTATCAGAATTTGTTCAACTCTCATCGACATGGATAGAGACATCTGGACATACATTTCGCTTGCATATTTCAAGCAGAAACCGAAGGAAGGAGAGGTCGGCTCATCCACGATGCCGCACAAAATCAACCCGATAGATTTCGAAAACAGCGAAGGAAATTCGGGCGTTGCGATTTCTCTCATGGAGCATTTGAGCACGAAACTTCTCAATTCGAGGCTTCAGCGTGACCTTACCGATTCGACTGTTCTGAGAAATATCGGCATAATTTTCGGCTACATTCTGATAAGCCTTAAAAACTGCAAGAAAGGTTTGTCGAAAATAGAAGTCAACTATCCGAAAATTGCCGAAGATCTTGAAGAAAATCTCGAACTTCTGGCTGAGCCGGTGCAGACCGTCATGAGAGTTTACGGCGAAGAAAATCCTTACGAAAAGCTGAAAGGGCTTACCCGCGGCAAAAAAATCGAGAGGAAAGCGCTTGATGAATTCATCGATTCGCTTGAAAAAGTTCCCGCTGATGTCAAAGAAAAACTCAAAAAACTCACTCCTTCGACTTACCTCGGAATTGCCGAAAAACTTGTTGACGAATACTTTGCAAGATTGGGTGGTAAAAGTGAATAAGTGCTTGTTTTCAATGGTAAAAATTTTTGTGGTGCTGGCGTTTTCGGTGTTTGTTTTGTGTTTTGCGGCTTGTGAAGAAACCTATGAAAACACGGAAAATACCGATGCCGTCGATCCGACCGATACGACTGAACCAACCGAACCGACAGTCGATCCGACAGAGCCGACTGATCCGACTGACCAGACGGAACCGACCGATCCGACAGAGTCTGATGAACCGACAGTCGAACCAACGGAGCCAACCGATCCGACAGAGCCGGAAGATCCCTGCCAAGCCGCGGATGCCGAAAAGATAAATTCTGTAATTATAGGTACTTACAATACGCATCTCTTTTTTGATAAAATCTGCGATTCCGGCTACTGTTCAAGCTCCGATTTCGAAAGTGTTCCGAGCAATTCGGAATATAACAGCAAGGTCAAAGATCTTGCCGATTCAGTGAAAAAAATCGGTGCTGACATAATTCTCCTGCAGGAAGTCGAAAAAGAGTCGTGTCTTAAAGATTTATTTGAAAAATCAGGTGCTTACGATGAATTTTTCCTGGGCGAAAAAGGAACGCCCTCTTCTGTTGATATCGGAGTTATGACAAAAGGTGAGATTACCTATAAAAACAAGCACACCGAATCGATCGAATGTGCCGGATGCGATGGCGGCAAGACCACGTTTTCACGCGCTTTTCTTGAAACACACATCAAACTCGGATGCCGCAAAATCATAGTTTTTTCGGCTCACTTCAAGTCAAAAGCCGACGACGATGCTCCGAGACGCCTTGCCGAAGCTGCTGCGGCTGCAAAAATACTCAAAAAAACTGCTGAAAAATATCCCGATGCGCTTATCGTTATGGGCGGCGATCTCAACGACCAGCCGGGAAGCGACACTCTGGAACCTTTTGAACAGGAATCCTCGTTTCTTAGAGTCGCGGACGAACTTTCTTCAAAAAATCAGGCGACTTACTCATACCGCGGCGAAGCAATCGCAATCGACCATATTTTCTGGGTAAAAAGTTCTCTCGGTTCGTACAAAACAGGCTCTGCCGAAGTCGTAAAAGACGCGCCGAGCACCTATTCTTTAGGTTCTTCCGATCACGCCGCTCTGAAAGCGACATTCGAATTCTAAGATGTTCAAGTTTGTTGCCGCAACACAGAAACCTCTGATAATTCCGGTGTTTATCCCGCATTTAGGCTGCAAAAGGCAGTGCGCTTTCTGCAACCAGCGCGATGTGACCGGAGTCACCGAGCCGACGCTTGAAGATGTCGAAAAAGCGGTAAACAGCTATCTTTCGTGGTCAAAACCGCGCGAAAGAAGAGAAATTTCTTTCTACGGCGGCACCTTCACCGCTCTTTCGCATGAAAAAATGATGAACTACATCAGAAAAGGTGTCGAATTTGTCGAAAACGGCTCGGTCGATGCTCTCCGCTGCTCGACAAGACCTGATGAAATCGATGAAGAACGCACCGGAATACTGAAAAACAACCATTTTGAGGTCGTAGAACTCGGAGTTCAGAGCATGTCGGAAAGCCTTCTTGAAAAAATGAAGCGCGGACACACGGCTGAATGTGTTGAAAATGCGGTCAGACTCCTGAAAAATGCCGGAATTTCGGTCGGTCTGCAGTTTATGACGGGCTTTCCTTATGAAACTGATGAAGATGTCAAAATTTCATGCGGCGCACTTTCGATTCTGCGCCCAGATTTTATAAGGATCTATCCTTTTGTGCCGCTTAAAAATACGCCTGTCGAGCGGGAAATTTCATCGGGAATCGTTCAAATGCACAGCATTGAAACGGTTCTTGAAAGAACGGTGACGCTTTTTCTTGCCGCGATGAAACTTGAAATTCCGGTGATCAGGGTAGGCCTGCCGCAAAGCAGCGATGTTCCCGAAATTTACCCGGCGAATCTGTTTCAGGTCGTTGTTGCAGAAGCAATTTCACGTCTTGCCAAAGAAGGTGAAACCGAATTCTGCATTCCCGATAACTTCAAAACAAGTTTTAATATGGCAAAAAAGAGATTCCCTTTTATAGATGTCAGTGAATCATAAAATTAAGATTCTGATTTGTGATTTTATTTTGGATCAGTTATTGGCTCTTACGCATCTGACATAAAGTTCTCCAGTATTACTGCCTTCGGCAACGGAGGCAAAATCGAAATTTATGCGCCATGCATAATTTGTAATATCCGATGTTTCGGATGAAGACCAAAACCAGCCTGTATCACTGAACTTGCTGTAATATCCCTCTGTTGAATTTGCTGTACAGATGGAACAGGTGGTATTCCAGCAACTGCCTGATGAAAGACAACTGTCTTTAACACCGCAGGAACCGTTTGTTGCTGTGTATTCACAATTTTGAATAAGTGTCCTGAGCTCGCTGATTGTAGGCAGGTGCCAATCCGAGAGACCGCCTTCTGTGAGACCGTCGCAGTGTGAATCGGCATCGCTTAAATTCATCATACTCGGTGCCTTTGATGACCAGATAAGCACACCCTCAGAGTCTTTGCAGGGAGTCGAAGAAGTTGAACTGCACACTGGAAGAAGTGCACATTCGGTGCCGTTCCATAAATAGCCGCTTTCGCATTTGAAATGGCAGATTCCGGCTTCTTCGCTGTATTCTTTAGCGATTCCCGCACTCCATGCATTTTCGGTGTAATTGTAAGTCTGAGTGTACTTGCCGTCTTTGCCGTCGTCGTTCCATTCGGCGTATTCGGGCAGTAAACCTATACAATTTGAGATCTTGGTGCAGGTTTCAGCTTCAGGATCCCATATCCCGCCAAGTGCCGTACACTTTTCTTCGGCAGTCGGTTCGTCAGAAGCGTTTCTTACGCAGCGGACATTGTAGCTACTCGTCTTGCTGTCATAATAGATAGTGCCGCTATCGAAACGCACATCCCATGCGGCGTCGAAAACGGAAGTGGAAGCCCAGAATCTGCTGCTTGGCATATCCGGAAAATCGGAATACGGTTTGCCTGATTTGTCGAAATTGAGCAGAGAAGCAAGTTCATTCTTGTTCGGCAGTCGCCAGTCCGAATATCCTGCGTAATTCGTAGTTTCGCATGATTCCAGTGCGGCAGTCCAATTGACGTCAGACCAGTAGCTGTATCTCCACATCAGCCCTGTCGTTGAGTCTGTGACCACATCTTGACCGGCTATCGTCCGGATGGTGAATGAGGAGACCGGAAAACCGTTTCCACGTACACACATTATGTTGGAGGATTCTGTTTTCGCTCTGTTCCTTATCCAGCCGTAATTCGGGAATAAAGCGCGAGCCTTGGTTGAGTCTTCGGCATATTCACGGCTTGTCCATAAATTAGACTCTCCTGTCGGCATGTTCGGGAATTTTGTTGTATCTACGGCAGGATTTGATTTGCCGTTGTCCAGAATGCTCAAAAGCTCTTTAGAATCGGGCAGTCTCCAATCGGAATATCCGGCATACTCCAAGCCGTCACAATAATTTACAGCATCTTCCCAATTGTAAGTGCTGTCTGGCGTTGCCTGCTGCCACATCAGCCCTGTGTTGTGGTCAAAAACGACATTCTGCCCGGCAACAGGTGTTTCAAGACTCAAATTCTGAGCGTTGCATTTATCTGTGTATTGCGGATCCTGACCGAAAAAAGCAGCTTCTTCCGCAGGACATGTTTCAAGTTTTGCGGAAGCATTGTAACATTTTGTCTGACCTGTGCAGATGTTGCCGAGAGAAAGCGGTTTTCTGCATTCGGTGTCGTTCCAGAAGTATCCTGCAATGCACTTGAAATGGCATGTGCCTTCTGTTTCGTTGTGTTCTGCGGCTGTTTCAGCACTCCATGCACTGTCAGTATAAGTCTGAGTGTAGGATTCGTCTCCGTTCCACTCAGCGTGTTCAGGCAGATCAGTGCAGGTTGCGGTTTTTGTGCAGGTCTCAGTTTCGGAATTCCATGTTCCGCCGGCCGTGGTGCAGATCTCTTCGGCAGTAGGGCCGGTCGGCTCAGTCGGCTCGGTAGTCGGTTCAGTTGTCGGTTCGGTAGTCGGCTCAGTAGTCGGTTCAGTTGTCGGTTCGGTAGTCGGCTCAGTAGTCGGTTCAGTTGTCGGTTCGGTAGTCGGTTCAGTAGTCGGCTCTGTGGTCGGCTCAGTTGTCGGCTCTGTGGTCGGCTCAGTTGTTGGTTCTTCCGTTGGCTCGGTGTCGCTGTCAGTTTCTACAACGTCGGTGTCGTCAACAGGTTCATTTTCTTTGTTGTCTTTTTTGCTGCTTCCGCCGCAGCTTACGACAAAAATCAAAGCGGCAAAAAGAGCAAAAGAAACAAGGAATTTTTTCATAATTCTCTCCTTAAGAAGTTGATAAAGTTGTAAAAATATTGAAGAAAAAACTTGACTTGGGTAAAAACGGGGTACGCTTTGTTGATAAAGTTGAGTTGAGTTGAGTTGCCGTCACTGCGCCCTCAAAAACTAAATCAACAAAAAAACGCGGGGATTTTAGGGAAAAGTGACGGAAAAGCAAAATTTGGGGTTTTATCAATTATTGCGGGGCACAAACCTGTATGCCGAGCTGGTTGGAAATGACTTTCTCCGTTGAAAATTAAAAGAACGATGCGAAAAAAGAGTTCCCGTTTATTTATTGCGGGTTGCAAACCGGTACGTCAAGCTGAGCGGAAATATCGCCAAGAGAATAAGCATAGTTTTTCGGGCTGTAAAGGTCGATTGTGCCTGAAACTGCAAGAGCACCTTCGGAACCTGCCGACGGAACTATATTCTGAATGTCAAGTTCGCCTTCCGAAAATGCGTGGTAGCAGGAAATGTCCAGATCGTTGTCGGTTATATCCGCATCGACAATCATAATCAGACCTGTAGGGTTATACGAACCAACAATACCATAATGGTTGCTTCCTGCAGTTGCACTGATATTTGTAAGTGCAATTACGAACGGGTTAAAGACCTCCACACCATTTTCATTGGTGAAAAACTGAATTGTCCGTATAAAGGTTTCGCCCTGCTCAGTAGTGTAAAGCATACTGTAGTAATAGCTGTGTACTGCGTCGGGATTTTCTATCGGGCTGTGTCCGATGTTGCCTGTAATGAACGAGCCCATCTCAATCTTGGTAACATCAGGGTTGTCAGCTTCCGATACAATATAGTTGTTCGCAATATTGATCTGCGCGGTGCCGTAAGGATTTGCATAGGGGCCGCTATAAATCTCACATGAAGGACCGACAATACCGCAGGCTGCGGTTTCATCACAGCAGTTTTTTACGATACAATTAGTGAATTCTCCAGTTGTCTGTTCATTCTGACAATTATCCATCCAGCAGTTGTACATTGTCGTAAATGTTTCCTGAGCTTCAGCAGTACCATTGTCATAGCATTTCTTTTGGCATTCGCTGTTCTGACCGCAGTCTGCCACACACTGATAAATTTCAGCACATGTTTCAGCAGTAGTTTCGCCATGATCATTGTCATCATCCGTATCAGTAAGGCTGTCTGAATCATCGCCGGCATCTTCATTTTTTACGCATAAATTGCGTTCCTCCTCACAGCTCAGACCTTCATCACAGCTTTTGTCCTCGTAGCATTCGCCGCCTTCTTTTCCTGTTTTTCCGGAATCAGCAGTATTGTCGTCCACATCGTGCGTGCTTACGGAAGTTAACTTGTTTTCACACGAAACCATAAAAAACATCGCTGCTAAAACAGCTGAAATTAATAGTAGTTTTTTCATTTTTTTTGTCTCCTTGTAAAAATTCAAAAACTCGGAATTTTATGGAAAAGTAACGGAAAAGTAAAATTAATGGTTCTGACAATCAAAATACTTTCCAAAAACCGCTTTTCCTTGAACCGATACGTTCTATCTTTCCATCTGAAACAAGTTTCTCTATGTGGCGGTAAACTGTTGCTTCAGATTTTTGGACGCGCTCGGCAATTTTCGGAATAGTTATGTTGCTGTCCTCTGAAATTATCAGCATGATTTTATCGTCAAGATTTGATGCTTTAGCCGTCTTTGAAGATTTTATCTTATCGTTCTGCTTGTTTATCTTGTCATTTGTCTTGTCATTTTGCTCGTTTATCTTATCATAATTCCTGCGTTTGAATAGAAAGGTAAAACCGTATTCATCACTGAAATATTCATAATCTACCCGGCTTTCTGCGCATAATCTGAATGTTCTGTCAAAACCTGTTCCAAAAGCGTCAATCATTCCGTTTTTGAACAAAACTGTCGCAATAAGCGGGTTTCTGATCTTGCTTCCTATTTTGCCGGAAGCGAAATCAAGCGGGTTTGCATCGTTCAGAATGCCGCCAGGATTATAAATCCTGACATTTGATTTTGTAATCGAGATTTCGTTGCTGTCACCTTTCTGATAATGACAGTGTGCAAAGGAATTTATAACAATTTCGCGCAGTGCTCCCGACGGTATTTCTGGTGTTTCCTCTCGTTTTGCTCCGACAATTTCGGAAATATAGTGAATGTTGTTCTGTATATATTTCAGCCCTTCGCCGATGCACTCGATAATATTTCCACGGAATTGCTTCAAATCTGTAAATGAGCTCCGTTCGTCTGTCGGATAAATTACTTCTTTCAAAAGTACGGGACCGTCGTTCCCGAACAAAAAATATCCGGCATTATTTAGAAAACCTTCTTCATTTATAAGATTCAGTTTTCTCAACGCCTCTTCAGGATTTCTGTAAATATAGTTCAATCTGCCTGTATCGTTAGCACTTCTTATATACTGAATCAAAAGATCTTCATTTACATGATCAATGTTGTAGGATGTTATTTTTTCTTCCCACTTGGAATAGGTTTTATCCTTCGATTCGAAATATTTCCACAAAAGTTTGGAATCCATGAAAACATCTGAATCATGAACTCTTATGTAGTAGCGTCCATAGGCGGAATATGGAGTGTCGTCACCTGTCGCAAACAACTTTATTACATTTTTTTTATCTATAATTTCGGGTGTTATCGAAATATTGGGAGTCGGTTTCAGGTTGTTTCTAAATTCATGCGATATGTCGGAAACTGTTTTTTTTCCTATATCCTGACCGAATACGGAACCGTCGTCTTTGATTCCAAAATAGACAGTCCCGACATTGTGTTTGTTCAGCATAGCGCAGATGGAAATAACAGCTTCTTTCAACTGAACTGTTGTTTTTTTGAACTCAAGAGTTTCTGATTCCCGGAACTTCATAATTGACCTCTTTTTATCTTATCATTTATCTTATCATTTATCTTGTCAAATATCTTGTCATTTATCTAGTCATAAAAAATCTTATGTCAAGAAAATCTTTGAACTATTTTAGAGGAAACTGTAAATGGGAAAATTTTTGACAGAGATTAATTATCTTGCTTCAGGTAAGTCAGCGTTATCCTGTTTGGTGAATTCAGCATCCATTGCGGAGAGGACACCGTCGCTGATGGTGACATCGAATTCCATTTCCCCTCCTGCTAAAACAACATGGGCTTCGCCGTTGTCGTAATCGCCGGAAGTGATCGTGAATTCGCCTTCTGCCTCGAGTTCATCGCTGGGCTCTCTGCCGTCTGCTGCAGAATAAACTTTGCTGTTTGTTTTTACCAAAGTGTTGTCGTCAAACAGAAAGATAGCTTCTATTTTTATTCTGTCTTCGTTCGCGTCAGTGAGGGAGTACCATGCAGCAAGAGTTTTTTCGGCGTAAGCGTTCGGAAAATAAGCTGTTGCTTTGTCAGTAAATTCCGACTCGCCTTCATTTCCTTCGCCGTTTTCGTCGTCGCCGCAGTATTCTCCAAGTTTCAGGAATGCGTCAGTACAATCATTTTCGTTGTTGGTGTCGCATTTGAAAATCTGATCATCAACTTCATACCAGATTTCATCATCTTTCTGACAGTATTTGACCTTTTTTCCGTTGCAGTTTGAATCTTCGCCTTCAACTGTATTGCACCAAGTACCGTCGTCGTCATAATCCATGTTTGAACCGGTGCAGTAGTTTGTAAGTTCTATAGCTGCTTTTGTGCATTCGCCGTCCTTGTCGCAATAGAATTTTTTGCCGGTTCCTTCAACTTCATACCATGTTTTGTCGTTTTCAGTGCAGATTTTGGCATCATGCCCGTTGCACTGTTCCTCTCTCCAGAATTCTCCGCAGATTTTGTCACCGTCTTGAGTAATGCCGTCGCCGTTAAGGTCGCCGCCGCATGAAACCGTCATAAACGCTGCAGCAAACATAGCTGCGAAAACCAAAAATTTTTTCATTTTTCTCTCCTAAAAAAGTTGGTAATATTCAAAACCTGAAATCAACAAAAAAACGGCGGATTTTAGGGATCGCCGCAGAAAATGCAAGATTTTTGTGCCTGCGCCTTGAAACTCGATTTTATTTTAGAAAAACTTGAAAATAGTTTTAAAATTTATATAGTGATTCGTTTTTTTGAGAGGCCTGTTATGAAAATTGTTATTTTTATTTTATGTTTTTCCGCAACTTTTTTTCTTTCGGCGCAGGTCGTGGTCGAAAGTCCTGAGACCGACGCGCTTCTGGCGACGCAGATGATTATGATAAACGAGCTCGCAGTCAGCAGCCGGACGTCTGAAACGGAGCGCTTCATCGAATATCTGGGGCAGTTTGCAGAAGTTATTTCGGAGATAAAAAAACGGGGCGCAGAGGCTGCAAAAGTGCTTCAGATCGGGCGCGAACTTAAAAATAAAAGCGCTGAAGAGTGGCTTTCTGAAGTTGAAAAAGGACTTGAAAAAGTTTATCCCGATCTTGGAGAAGTTGCTGAATTTGTTTCGGAAACAGGCGCAAAAGCGGCAAGTGCCGGAAAGTATGCCGGTTATGTTTCAGGATGGAGCAGAAAGCTCGGAGAGTACCACGACAAACTCTTGGAAAATTACGGAAATCACACTGTTTTTCCTGAGCTTTTTCCAGCCGCGGCGAAGTCGGGAAAAGATTTTATAAGTGCCGAAAGTTCGCAGAAAATCGTCCACAAGGCGTGGCTTGAATCGGGAATGGAATACGAGATGAAAAATGATGCGGTGCGCGGCGAAATGTTCAGAAAATACTATGAAGAATATATGAAAAGCGCGAAAGAAAACGACAACATCGAGGCTCTGGGGCTTGCAAACCTCATGCAGGCTTCATACATTTCAGCCGAAACGCTTGAACACATACGCAAAAACCTTGATTTAAAGGTGATGAAAGAGCAGTTCGACCGCGATTCGGCAGGGTCTTATCTCCGGTTTTTGAGAGAGGAAAACAAGGAGAAGGATTTGCAGAAAAGTGAGAAGAAAAAGAGTATTTTCGGGCTTTGAGATTTGAGGTGATTTTGCTTTTTGCCGCGCTTTTTATCCTTTTTGCAAACATTGACACGGATGCCGCAAGGCTGATTGATGCCGAATATTCGTCCATTATCGAAGAAGCGGTTAGAAAATATCCCTACATTTCGGCTGACGGCAGCAGAAAAATCATAGATCCAGCGCTGATAAAGGCTGTGATTTATGTCGAATCGCGCGGAAAACCGGATGCAAAAAGCAAAGCAGGGGCATACGGACTTACGCAGATAATGCCGGCTACAGCAAAACTTCTGGGCTGCGATTACAAGACTTTGAACGTGCCGGAAAATGCGATCGGTTGCTCGGTAAAATTTCTGGCTGCACTTTTAACTTATAATAAAGGTGACATTACGAAGACGCTTTCGGGCTACAACGGCGGAACTTACTCGACCGAGACGAAACCGACTGAAAAGAGCGGAAGGCTTGCCGGAAAAATTTACGAAAATCCCGAAACAAAACGCTATGTTGTGTCGGTTTTGAGAATGTTTGAGTTCTTCAAAGGCTTCGGAAAAACGAAAAAATGCAAATAAAATCAAATATTTGTGTCAGTTTGTGGAAAAAATGTTGACATCAGGGTGAGATTTGATTATAAAGCGCGGCAATTTTCTTGTTCATGTGTGGGCTCGTAGCTCAGCGGGAGAGCACTGCTTTGACGTAGCAGGGGTCAGTGGTTCGATCCCACTCGGGCCTACCATGTTTCTTTTGAGGTTGATATGTTTGAAGTAATACTTCCCGACGGGAATAAAATCGAATCCGAAATTTCTGAAAACTGGTTATCGTTCATAAAGCGCGTAATAGGCGAAGGTCTTGCGAAAGCGGCTGTTGCCGTTTCGATAAACGACAAACTCGTCGATGTTACCGCCGAAGTCGAATCGGGCAATATGTCGGTCATCACGATGAAGATGCCGGAAGGCGTTGCAATCATGCGCCACTCCGCTTCCCACATCATGGCTGATGCAGTCCAGAAACTTTTTCCTGGCACGAAAGTCACGATCGGTCCTTCGATAGAGAACGGTTTTTATTACGATTTTGATTCGCCCCACCGTTTTTCGGTTGATGATTTCGAAGCTATCGAAAAGAAGATGTCCGAAATCGTAAAAGGCAGATTTCCTTTTATGAGAAAGGTCGTCACGAAAGAAGCTGCGATCGAACTTTTCACCAAAATGGGCGAAAATTATAAGGTCGAAATCATTGAAGATTTGGGCGAACCGTTCGTTTCTCTCTACTACCACGGCGATTTCGTCGATCTCTGCCGCGGTCCTCACGTTCCGAACACCGGCTTTGTAAAGGCTTTCAAACTTATGTCGGTTGCAGGTGCATACTGGAGAGGAGACGAAAACAGAAACATGCTTCAGAGAATCTATGCGACGGCGTTTCCGAACAAGGAATCTCTGGACGAATATCTCAAGATGCTCGAAGAAGCAAAAGAGAGAGACCACAGAAAAATCGGTGCAGACCTTGATCTGTTCGCATTTTCCGAAAATGTCGGCGGCGGACTCGTTCTCTGGACTCCGAACGGCGGCATAGTCAGAACTGTCATCGAGAATTTCTGGAGAAAACAGCACGTAAGAAACGGATATAATCTGGTTTTCACTCCGCACATCGGAAGAAGCCTTCTCTGGGAAACGAGCGGACACCTCGGTTTCTACAAAGACGGAATGTACAATCCGATGGATATAGACGGTGAAGATTATTACGTAAAACCGATGAACTGCCCGTTCCACGTAATGCTCTATAAAAGAAAAAAATGGAGCTATCGTGAATTCCCGTTCAGATGGGCTGAACTCGGCACGGTTTACAGATATGAAAAATCGGGAACTCTCAACGGTTTGAAGCGCGTCCGCGGGTTCACCCAGGACGATGCTCACCTTTTCTGCAGGCTTGACCAGCTTGAAGACGAGATCAAACGCGTTCTCGATTTCTCTCTTTTCATGCTGAAGAGTTTTGAATTCGAAAGTTTCAAACTTTTCCTCAGCACCCGCCCGAAAGAGTATGTCGGCGAAATCGAAGTCTGGAACAGAGCTGAAGCTGCTTTGAAAGACGTTCTCGAAGCGTCAGGTCTTCCCTGGGAAATTCAGGAAGGCGACGGTGCGTTCTACGGTCCGAAAATCGATATAAACATCACCGATTCAATCGGCAGACTGTGGCAGCTTTCAACTGTTCAGGTCGATTTCAACCTGCCGGAAAGATTCGACATTTCCTATGTCGGCGAAGACGGTCAGGAACACCGCCCGATCATGCTCCACAGGGCTCTGCTCGGTTCGATCGAGCGCTTCTTCGGTGTTCTTATCGAGCACTTCAAGGGCGCTTTCCCGATGTGGCTCGCTCCTGTTCAGGTCGCAGTTCTTCCGGTTTCCGAAAAACATGCCGAAACTGCCGACAAACTGATTCAGAAGCTTGTCGTAACCGGCATCAGAGTCAAACTTGACGACAGAAACGAAAAAGTTGGATATAAAATTCGCGAATGGTCTGTTCAGAAAGTTCCTTACATCGTTGTAATAGGCGATAACGAAGCCGATCTCAAGACTATCACGGTCAGAAAGAGAGGCGGAGAACAGGAAACTTTTGCAACGGAAGATTTCCTTGCTAAGTTGAACTCTGAAAATTACAACGGAGTCTACTATTGATGAAGCCTGCTAAGCCGGAATCAGGCAATTCGGCACAGCCTGCACCTGGTCTTGTAAACGAGACCATAAAATCACCAACGATGCGGGTGGTTGCTCCCACGGGCGAAGTGCTGGGTGTCCTTACAAAACGGGAAGCTTTGGAAAAAGCTAGAGAATTTGGGCTGGATCTCGTCTGTGTTTCCCCAAACACGGATCCTGTAGTATGTAAGATAATGGATTTCGGAAAGCATCTTTACAAACTGAAGAAAAAAGCTAAAAAAGCTAAGGCAAATCAGGTAGTTGTTGAAATTAAAGAGCTTAAGATCCGTCCGAACACCGATACTCACGACCTTATGACGAAAGTCCGTCAGGCCAAAAAGTTCCTAGAGGACGGAAACAAGGTCAAATTTACCGTTTTTTTCAGAGGCAGAGAAATCATGTTTGCTGAAAAAGCGCTGGAAAATCTTAATGTTATCGTTAAGGAACTCGGTGGAGAAGATCAGCTTGCGATCGAATTGGATAGTGTTGTTAAAAATAAAAAAATGACAATGTTGGTAGCGCAAAAAAATTAAGGAGAATTTGTTATGCCGAAAATGAAAACGAATAGAGCTGCTGCGAAAAGAGTTAAATCGAACGGCAGCGGTAAATTGAAAAGATGGCATCCTTTCAAAAGCCACATCCTTACGAAAAAAACACGCAAGAGAAAAAGAGATTTGAGAAAGGGCGCATACATCGAAACATGCGATATGCCGCAGATGAAGAAACTTCTTCCGTATCTTTAATAGGAGTTAGAAATGAGAGTAAAAAGAGGATTTAAAGCCAATAGAAGAAGAGCTACGATACTCAAAGCCGCAAAAGGCAACTATATGGCAAGATCGAGAAGATACAGAGTTGCCAAGGAAACCGTAGAAAGAGGCTGGGCTTATGCGTTTGCTCACAGAAAACTTAAAAAGAGAGATTTCAGAAAACTCTGGATCACGAGAATCAATTCCGCAGTCAGAGAAAGAGGTCTTTCATACTCGAAATTCATGGATATGATTCATAAGGCAAATATTGACATTGACAGAAAGGTTCTTGCTTACCTCGCAGCTGAAGATCCGAAAGCTTTCGACAGAATCATAGAAGAAGCCAGAGGCGTTAACTGATTAATTGGGGGAAAAAATGAGTGTAACAAAAGTTGAACTTTCAGATTTCGTTTACGAGCAGATGAAAATCGATAAAAAATATGCATCGGAACTCGTAGATATGTTCTTTGAAGAATTGAAAGACACTCTTGCAAAAGAGGGCGAGATCCAGCTCAGCGGTTTCGGCAAATTCACCGTTAAGGAAAAGAAAGAGAGAAGAGGACGCAATCCTCAGACCAAAAAACCCTTGACGATCAGCAAAAGAAAAGTTGCGACTTTCCATCACAGTCAGGTGCTGAAAGACAGGCTCAACAACAAGTAGTTGTTCCTTATAAGGTCGGGATGTAGCGCAGTCTGGGTAGCGTACCTGAATGGGGTTCAGGTGGTCGCTGGTTCAAATCCAGTCATCCCGACCATTTTTTGAAAAATGATTAAAAAGATTTTTCTTACAAACGATGACGGAATTTATGCCGCAGGTTTGTCGGCTTTGGAAATCGCGGCATCGAAGAGAAATCTGACGTGTTTTATTTCCGCGCCGCTCAACGAACAGAGCGGAGCCGGTCATTCGATAACTCTCGGTTCTCCGCTGAGAGTTTCAAAGTTTTCAGAAAATCGTTTTGCCGTTCACGGAACTCCGACAGACGCGGTTTATATTGGTCTCAACGCTTTGATGGGGGAAATGCCTCTTTTTGCAGTTTCCGGCATCAATAAAGGCGGAAATTTAGGCGATGACATCACTTATTCAGGCACTGTTTCTGCGGCTATGGAAACTTTTTACGACGGAGTAACTTCGTTTGCCGTTTCGCTTTACATCACAGATTTTGCTGCGTTCAAAAACGAGACTTTTGATATTTGTGCCGATTTCTTTTTTGACGAAATCCTTCCGGAAATTGAAAAAAAGATAGGAAAATCAGAACTGTACGAGAATCCTAAACTTTTTAATATCAACATTCCGGAAACAATCGCAAAGTTGGGAAAAGTTCCGATAAAATGGACTCCTTTCGGCAAAAGGCTGTACGGCGGCGACGTTTTGAAACGGGTCGATCCGCGCGGAAAGGAGTATTACTGGATAGGCGGCGACCAGTTCGGTTTTGCCGATATCGACGGCAGCGACTGTCACGAAATAAGACGCGGTTGTGCGACGATAACGCCGGTTTCACTTGATTTTACCGATGAAAAAACTCTCGAAAAAATAAGAGGTTAAAATGGAAAAGCTCACTTTTAAAAAGGCTATCATGGCTACTCCGGGGCCGAATTCATGGAAAGAGGCGGTATTTCTTGCCATAACCGGTCTCTGCATGGGAGCTGCAAACGTCATTCCCGGCGTTTCGGGCGGCACGATCGCGCTTATCGCGGGAATCTACCAGAAACTTCTCGCCGCGATCAAATCTTTTGATTCCGTATGCGTGAAAAAGCTGCTTTCTTTCGATATCAAAGGTGCTCTTGCTCATCTTCACACCCGCTTTCTTGCGGTTCTTTTCTTCGGTGTAGCCGTTGCGATAGTAACACTAGCGCACATTATGAAATTTTTGCTCAACGAGTGTCCGGAACCGACATACAGCCTTTTTTACGGTCTCATCGCTGCTTCGATCTATGTCGTAGGAAAAACGATAAAATGGCGTATTCCCGAAGTGATTTCGATACTTGCAGGAACTGTCGCGGCATATTTCCTGGTCGGACTTATTCCGGTCGAAACTCCGAACGGACTCTGGTTCATCTTTCTCTGCGGCGTTTTGAGCATCTGCGCGATGATCCTTCCGGGCATAAGCGGCGCATTCATTCTGCTCGTTCTCAAAAAATATGAATACATCATCGAAGCTGTTAAAAATCCGTTCAGCTTGAACAGCATCCTCGTAATTGTTGTTTTCTGCATCGGCTGCGGCGCAGGTCTCATCGGATTTTCGCGCTTTTTCAACTGGCTTCTGACCAAATGGCATTCCGTGACGCTTGCGTTCCTCACCGGTCTCATGGCAGGTTCGCTGCGCAGCATCTGGCCGTGGAAAGGTGAAGCGGTTATGGAAGCCGGCAAGGTTGTTTCTCAGGCGAATGTTTTTCCTGAAAGTTTCGGCGGATATTTTTTCCTCTGCATCGCACTGATGATAGTTGGCGTTGTTTTGATAGTCGTTCTTGACAGAATTTCGGAAAAACACGGATAATTATTGAATTTTTTTGATTGGAGATAACTTTGAGGGAACACTCGTTTGTTACGAATTATCTGAATAATCCTTACGCTTCGGTGCTCTCGGTTTCGGGAAACACGAAGGTCATCACGGCGCTTTCGCTTGATTTCAAAGTTCCTCCGCACGTCAAAAGCGGCGGCTGGCTCACTGCCGAATATTCGCTTCTCCCGGGTTCGACAAACGTAAGGAGTGCCCGCGAAAGGACAAAAATTTCGGGCAGAACTGCTGAGATCCAGCGCTTGATCGGGCGCTCGCTCAGAATGGCAGTCGATCTCGAAAAAATCCCCGGAATCACGATGCTTATCGACTGCGATGTCCTTGAAGCCGACGGCGGAACGCGCACCGCTTCGGTAAACGGCGGAATGCTTGCGGTTGCACTTGCATGCAGAAAACTGGTCGAAGAAGGCGTAGTTAGCGAAAATCCGCTTAAAAACTGGCTCGGAGCTATAAGCGGCGGCGTTATCGACGGCGAAGTAGTTATTGACTTGGACTATGAAAAAGATTCCCGCGCAGATACCGATTTTAATTTTGTTTTTTCTGAAAACGGCAATATAATCGAGCTTCAGGGAACCGCCGAGAGAGTCCCTCTTGACGATGCTAAGTTCTTTGAACTGTTGAATAAATCACGTGAGAGCGTGAAAGAGATTATAGCTGAAATGAAATCAATCGCAGGATTTGCAAAATGATCATTGTTGTAAAAAAGGGAACAAACGAAGAGTTTTTGGACAATATAAGAGAGACTCTTACGGCGAACGGGATGTCGTTCTACGTTCTGCAGGGATCGAGCTACGTGCTTATTCCCGTTACCGGAGATCTTACGACTTCCGATGTCGGGCGTTTTAAATCGCTGCCCGGAGTCGAGCGGATAATCAACATTTCGAAACCTTATTACATGGCGTCCAAACATTATCGGGAAAAGAGCGTCGTCGACTTGGGTGACGGTGTTTCGATCGGTGAAGATTTTACAATGATGTCAGGTCCATGCAGTGTCGAAAGTGCCGATTCCCTCGATAAAATAGCAGCATTCCTTTCCGGTTTGGGTGTGAAAATCCTTCGCGGCGGTACGTTCAAAATGAGGACTTCGCCTTATTCTTTCCAGGGTTTGGGCGAAAACGGCGTTAAAATCCTGAATGATACTGCCAAAAGATACAACATGAAATCGGTTTCCGAGATAGTCGATGTCAGACACATCGATCTTTTCGAGCAGTATATCGACATCATTCAGGTCGGTGCGAGAAACATGATGAATTTCGCACTTCTCAAGGAGCTCGGAAAGTGCAGCAAGCCGATACTTCTCAAGCGTTCCGCGAATGCAACGATCGACGAATTTCTGTCGAGCGCTGAATACATCATGGCGGAAGGAAACGAAAATATCATTCTCTGCGAGCGCGGAATCACTTCTTTCGACGATTCGACGCGCGGCATCGTGAATATCGCGGCGATCCCGATAATAAAAGGACTTACTCATCTTCCGCTGATTTTAGACCCGTCGCACAGCGTCGGCAACTTCAAGTATGTTCCGGTCGTTTCTGAAGCGGCTGTTGTTTTAGGAGCTGACGGTCTTATAGTTGAAACTCACTACAATCCGACAAATGCACTTTCAGACGGATTCCAGTCTCTGAATTTCGAACATTTCGAATCAATGTATAAGAAAATTCTCAAACTTCGCGAATTTAAAAAAGAAAATCTTTAAATATTTCAGTGATTTCTAGGTTTAGGTCTTGGCGGCGGTGGTGGAAGGCTGCCTGGATTTTCGTCAATTATGCCGTTGCAGTTGTTGTCAAGCCTGTCGAAATGCTCGTATGCTCCCGGATAAATTTCGGGATTGTTATCGTTGCAGTCGCCCGTTTTTTCGGCTCTGAAAATCCCGTCAGCCTTGCATAGACACCTGCTGTCGTCGCCGATTCCGAATCCGTCGCCGTCGCTGTCGCGGTAGAACGGACGGCAGTTCGCGACGTTTTCACCTTCGTCAACTATGCCGTTGCAGTTGTCGTCAAGGTCGTTGCATATCTCTTTTGCGTCGGGGTGGATTTTCGGATTGTCATCGTTGCAGTCGCCTCTTTCGAGTGCGCGGAAATCGCCTTCGGAAACGCACAGGCAGCGTGATTTGTCCGTTCCGAATCCGTCATAATCCAAATCTTTGTAGTATCTGTTGCAGTCTTTTGCGTTTTCAGGATCGACTACGCCGTCGCAGTTGTCATCGACTCCGTTGCAGAGTTCTTCCGCTTTCGGGTTGACGTAGCGGTTGTTGTCGTTGCAGTCGCCGCCTTTGCGCGAATAGCCTGTCGGAATCCCGTCGTCGTCGGAGCAGTCATAGTCGAAAACCGCTTTTTCGCTGCCGAATCCGTCGCCGTCACGGTCTGCAAAAAGGACGCATTTTGCCGAAACCGGAAAAAAGACGCTCAAAATTGCAGCAAACAGGAAAAATTTTGCTGAACTCATTATTTTTTTACCTGCAGAAGTTGGTTTTTCATATTTTCGAGCCGTTTTTTCGCCCACTCTTTTTTGCGCTCGACGGCTAAATAGGTGAGAAGCTCTTCAGCGGTGTTGAAGATAATTCCTTCGAGCCTTTTGATGCTGTCGAAGTGGCAGCCGTCTTCTTCCGGCGGGTATTCGCGGCAGAGATCGGGGCGCGCTTCGTAGATCACACACTTATTCGATTCATTGAGATTTTCGCACTTTCCCATGACGAGGATCGACCAGAAATGCCCGTTTTTCAGAATTTTGATATTCGGGTTAAAAAGCCACCAGATTATTTCGTCAAAACGCTCTTCTGAACGCGGCTCTTTTTCGATATCTATCGTGACGTAGCGGCAGCACATCCCGTTGCAGAATTTGCAATCGTCTCCGTTGAAGTACATTTCCTGCTTTTTAGCCATAGCTACCTGAATTTAATAGTGATAAGAGCTAAGGTCGCCATGATTGCGCTGACTATCCAGAACCTTGTTACGATCTTTGCTTCCGCCATTCCCTGATGCTGATAGTGGTGATGCAGCGGCGCGCGGTAAAGGATTCTGCGGTGCATTTTGAAGCCGATATTTTCCTGAACGAAAGTTGAAGTTATTTCAATTACGAAAATCGCTCCGGCAATGATATATACCACTTCCTGCCTGATGAGTACTGCTGCCGTTCCCATTGTTCCGCCAAGGAAAAGGCTTCCCATGTCGCCCATGAAAACTTCTGCCGGGTGCGAGTTGAACCACAGAAATCCGATTCCCGCTCCAACTATTGCGCCGCAGAAAACGGCGATTTCACCGCTTCCAGGAATGTATTCGTAAAGCAGGTGCTGTGCCTGGATCTTGTTGCCGACGATGTATGCGAAAACGCCGAGAACGATAAAGACAAAAACCGAAGGAACTATCGTGAGTCCGTCCATGCCGTCTGCAAAGTTGACCGCATTAGCCGAGTAGACGATTATGAAAACTATCCAGAGCGCCGTGAGAGCAGTCGAGCTGAAAATGAATCCTTTGAAAAACGGAAACTGGAAAGAGTTCGCAACTTCGGCGGGAAGCGGAGAGATCGCGGGAGTAAGTACGAAAACTGCAAGGAACACGCCGAAAAGGATCTGAATCGTGTATTTTGCAAAGCGCGAAAGCCCTTCATCGGCATCTTTCCCTTTGATTTTCTTGTAATCGTCAATAGCTCCGAAAAGGGCGAACCAGATTGCACTTGCAAGAAGAGCCCAGATAAACGGATTGGCAAGGTCGCACCAGAGCAGGGCGCTGCCGATTCCCGTTATGAAAATCAGGATTCCGCCGAGCATCGGAGTTCCCGTTTTTTTCTGCGAATTTATTTCGCCGTAGCTTCTTTCGAACGAGCGGAAACCGTGCCTGTAAAGCGCGTTGATAAGCGGTCTGCCGATGATGAGCGAAAGGAAAAACGCAGTTACGAAAGCGATCAGGGTTCTCGAAGAAAGGTATTTGAAAACTGCGAATCCGCCGGCACCGAAAACCGATTTGAAGATCGCGTATATCATGATTTTTTCTCCTGTGAAATAAGTTCCATGACCGAATTATACTCTTTTTTAAGCTCGTATTCGGTCGTGTATCCGTTGCTCGTGATAAGGATTCTGTCGATTTCGGCTGCAGCCGTTTTTTTGTCGAGAACTCCTCTTTTTATGAGGATTTCAAAGGCCTGAAGAAGCGCCATCCGCACTTTCCAGACTGCATCGAAATAGAGTTTTGAGAAGTGTTCGAGCAGATTTCCGGTATCGGTTGAAATCTGCGCCGCCGCAAGAACAGCTTCCGCACGCACTTCAAAGCAGTGGTCGGACATGTTTTTAAAGAGCAGATCCAAAAATTTTCCGCGTTCGTTTTCGCTGATTCCGAAGTGTCCGGCAAAGGCAGGAATGCACTTTTCAGCAGAAAAACGGGTCTCGTAGTATGAATTTTCAAGCCCTGAAAGTATCGCATTGAAAAGGTCTTCGCGTCTTCCGGTTTCGCAGATGAGAGTTAGCTGCTTCAGTGCTGCAAAAGCGTCTCTGCTTAAGAAGGGAGCGCTGTTTTTGTCTGCTGCATAGCGGATTATGAGCGGAATGACTTCGGCGTAACCTAAGATTCCAGAAGAGCGGCACGCGCGCGCCTTGATGACCGGATTGTGAGACGAGAAAAGCATGTCGATCTTGTTTTTTATTAGTTTCACTTCGTCAGCTTCGAGCGGCTTTTCTGCGCCCGTTTTCGTTTTCTGCAGAAATTTTTCGAGCGTTGTCGAATTGAGCCCTAAAACGCGGTCAGTCACGAATTCCGTTCCCTTTATTTCAGCCGGTTTTTCGCCGAGGTGACAGAGATAAAGCAGGTTTTTGACGATTATTTCAGCCGGATTGCCGGGGAAAATATTCTTTGCAGCTTCCGACATTTCGGCAAGTTTGAGCTTGTCATCCCTTAATCTCGAAACGGTTTCGCAGAATTCGGCTGAATCAGCGAACGCGATGTCGATTCCGTTCAAGGGATCGGTTCTCTCATATATTACTGCTGCCGCTCCGGCGCGTTCGATAAAGCGGGCGTTACCAATTTGGTGATCGTTTCCGATATTGCTTATCGGGATTATGAGCGAAGGCTTTCCCTGACGGCACACTTCGACGATCGAACCCGCTCCGGCTCTGATTACAAGCAGGTCTGACGCGGCGTAGTAAAGCCCCATGTTGTCGATGAAATCGCGGAGAATATATCTCTTTTTCGCTTCTCCCAGATTCTGTTTTTCCAGAATTCCGGAAACATCGTTGAAACCGTGGTATTCGTAAACTTTTCCGAAAGGTTTTCCCGCGCCGTTGATTATGTAAGTGTCCGGATCTTCAAGAAGTTTTTTTGCCGAATTTGCCAGAACGCGGTTGATGGTGCGCGATCCCTGCGAGCCGCCGAAAGCAAAAATGACGAATGCATTTTCCGGAATTCCGAGTTCTTTACGCGCCGCCGCTCTTTCTTCGAGAGCGATAGAACTTCTTACCGGGTATCCTGAGAAAAATCCTTTGTTTTTCGGCAGGTGTCTTATCGTTTCGGAGAACGATACCGCAACTTTGTCAGCCGCTTTTGCCGCTGCCTTGTTCATCTTTCCGAGATCGGTATTTGATTCGTGGATCATTATCTTCGTTTTGAAGAGCCCGAATGTCGCCTTGCGCAGTATCCATGCGGCAAATACGGTAGGTGCACTTACGAATCCGCCGGTAGCGAAAACTGCTTTAGGTCTTATTTTGAGCAGGAGCAGAGCCGCTTTAGAAAGCCCGGAAAACATCGTCATCGCGAATTTAAACAGAGAAACAGGCGATTTTCCCTGCGGAAGAGGTGCGCTTTTCACAAATTTAAGCGGGATTCCCGCTTTCGGAACCATGTGCGCTTCAGCCTTGTTTTTAACGCCGATGTAGGTGATTTCAGCTTCCGGAAGAGTTTTTTTGAGTTCGGCTGCGACTGCAAGAGCGGGGCTTACGTGACCTCCGCTTCCGCCGCCCGTGAAGATGAATTTTATCTTTTTTTCTTTCATAGAACCTCTTTTTGTACAAAAAACCACTGCTTTTTAACAAAAATAAGGAATATTACAAGTAAAAAAGATATAAAATTATATGTATTTTGTAGGGTTGTTCCGCGGCATCTCCCTCAAAACGATGCTAACGGACGCAGAGGACAGACTGATAATCGGTTTTTTCCATATAGCCGCCGCCTATTCCATAACCAAAATCCAGAACATAAGCACTTTGAACATTGTCCTCTATCGTGTTGGATGTCCATAAAGCAATATCAGGCATATCAGGGAAGTTTGTAGCGATACCGCTTGTTTTGGTAAAATCTGCAAGAGTGAATGCTTCTTTGAGATTCGGAACTCTCCAGTCTGTGAATCCGGCATATTCAGAATTTTCGCAGTATGCAAGAGCATCTTTCCATGTTTGCCAACCGAGGGATGTTTTCTGCCAGATAAGTCCGCTTACTGTATCCGTGACAATTTCGTAACCGTTTTCTCTCGAAACGACAAACCGGCTCTTCGGAAGAATGTTTCCTCTGACACAAACAACATCAAAAGAATCGGACGCCTCTTTGCCGGTGTAAGCCATATTAGTAGTCATACTTGAGAATTCCATTATAAATGCATTGCCTATTGATTTGGCAACTGATGCGGATGTCCACGGCGAGAAATAACCCGGTCCAGGGTATGTGAAGATTGAAGGGTCGGTGTTTTTAAGATCAGCTATTGACAAAAATTCTTCAGGTTTAGGCAGTCTCCAGTCGCTGTATCCGGCATATTCCAAATCGGAGCAATAAGCTACTGCATGATACCAGTCAGGCTTAAGATCAGGAATATTTTTCTGCCACATAAGCCCTGTGTTGTTGTCAATGACGATAATTTCTTCAGGATGGTTGCTGTCAGGGTCATCGTCACTAAAACTTTGCGGAGTGCATCTTTCTTTTGCTGCATACTGAGCATCCTGTCCGAAGAAATCTTCCCCGTTCGCAGGGCAATACATTTCTTCCGAATTGTTATAGCACTTGTTCTGACCTGTGCAGATGTTACCGAAAGCATGCTTTGTCATGCATCTCGAACCTTTCCAGAAATAGCCGTCAGCACAGCCGCAAGCAAATTCCGTATCATTCAGCGGAGTGCAGATTCCGTCAGAGTGTTCGATTGCAGAACATTGGTTGTTGAAACACGGATTGTTTATGCACTTTGAACCGTTCCAGCTGTATCCTTCGTCGCAACCGCATGAAAAATCGTCAAGGTTTAGCGGAGTGCAGATCCCGTCAGAATGTTCTATTTCGCACGAATTTGCCTTGCACGGGCTTGCGACACAGTTTTTCCCGAACAGGAATTCACCTTCATCGCACAGATCGGAGCGGACACAGCGGACGCGACCTGCGGAACCGGATTTATATAATCCGGATTCGAGACCTGTTTCGAAAAGAACTCCTTCCACCGTATCTGCAGAAAACTGAGTGGTGGAGGAAATAAGCCAATCAGACGGCATATCAGGAAAATCCGAAGCAGGATAGGACTTTTCATAATTTATGAGGGAACGTAATTCGCTGATATTCGGCATTCTCCAGTCACTGAAACCGCCGTATTCAAGATTTTCGCAGTATTCAAGAAGTTCCGGCCATGTTTTTTCGGTTACGTAAGTTTTCTGCCAGTAAAGTTCTGTGGTTAAATCTTTGACGATTTCATCTCCGTTTACAGTAAAAGCTGAAAAGTCGCTTTCAGGCAGAGCATTTCCTCTGACGCAGACAGCCCCAAATTCATTCGTTTTCATTTCAGAATTGAACTGTCCGAATGACAATAGAACAGCATTGTTCGATTCATTCAAATCGGGAGTGCTCGTCCAGGCAACGTAGATGTTATCAAAGTATTCTCTATCTAATTCAGGCAGTATTTGGGTGTAACTGAGCACCGTCATCAGCTCTTTGGCTGAAGGAAGTCTCCAGTCGGCATGTCCGCCGTATACAAGACCGTCACAGTAAGTTACAGCATCTTCCTGTTTATAGGATTCGTCTGATCTTGATTTCAGCCATTCAAGACCTGTGTTTTTGTCAATAACGGTTTTTTGGGTTTCAGCTCCGACTATTGTCTCTTTAACTTCCAACATCTTCGGTGTGCAGTAGCCCATTTCGGCATACTGGGCATCCTGACCGTAGAAATCGTTTCCCTGCGAGGGGCATGCAATCTCCTCTTCGTTATTGAAGCATTTCACTGCATCTGTGCAGATATTGCCGAGAGTTGCTTTTTTACTGCGGCAGCCTGTCTTGCCGTGCCAGGAGTAACCATCTGCGCATTCACAGGAATAAGGAAGAAATACATTATTGTTTGCGGTACATACTCCCGTTGAATTATTGACCTCGCTGCACGGGTTGTAGCCGTTATCATTGCACGGATCTGCGACACATCTGCCGTCAAGCGGATAGTATCCTGTATCGCATTTATATTTGCACTCGCTATTGCTTGGAGAAACGCTGTATTCAGGATCGAGCGATGGCAGCCATTCTGAGCCGTTCCAAGTCTGCGTTATAAAGTGAACTTCGTTCCAGAGCGAGTTTGCCGGGCGGGGATTGCATTCAATAAACCTTGTGTTTGCGACACATGTTTTCTTTCCGTCCCATGTAAAGTTTTCCCTGCATTTGAAGCGGCATTCCGTCAGACTCTCTTCTTCGCTGTAAATGCCGATATCGCTAGGTTCCCACTCACCGTTTTCTTTCCATTCCTGAAGTACTGTTGCGACACTGTTCCACTGCGCGTTTTCAGGAAGTCCGGTACATATCGAAGTCTGCTTTTTGGCAACGCAGCGACCTCCCTGCCACTCGTAGTTGTCAAAGCATTTGAATACGCAGTTTTCAGTACTCGGAGTTTCGCTGAACACTCCTGAGAGTGACGGAGTCCAGTCGGATCCGCTCCAAGTCTGAGTGATCCTTCCCCAAGATGCTCCTGTGTTCCAAATTGCGTTCTCGGGAAGTCCTTCACAGTCTATTGTTCTTGTCGATGGTTTACAGGATTTTCTATCGTCGGAAACAGTATAGTTTTCATTGCATTTGAAGCGGCATTCTTCTGTTGTCGGAGTTTCGCCGTATGAAGCTGTAGCTGTCGGAGAGAATTTTTCTCCGTCCCAGTACTGAATAATGCTTGAAGCCGTGTTCCATTCAGCGTTTGACGGTTTTCCGGTACATGTTGCGATATTCGTTTCTGCCGAACAGGTAGAGCCGTTCCAGTTGTAGTGAGCTTTGCATTTGAAGCGGCAGTAAGCGGGATCTGGGGTTTCGTTGTAGCTGCCTTCAGTTGTCGGAAGCCATTTTTCTCCGCTCCAGGTCTGGTTTATCTGGTTGTACTGGTTCCATTCCGCATTGTCGGGAAGTGTCAGGTCGTTACATGCAACATTGAATTTTTCATCAGCAACACACGCATTGTTTTTCCAAGAGTAGTTTTCGTTGCATCCGAAGAAGCATTCATTGTCCGCCTGGGAGTCGTTGTAGCGTCCTGCCGATGCCGGAGCCCAGCCGCCGTTCGTCCAGGTCTGCGTGATCGTTGCCGGTTCATTCCACCAGTGTGCATTTGCCGGAAGTCCGGTGCACGGCTCGTTTTCACGAGTCTCGCCTTTGCAGATTTTATTTTCGCTGTCCCAAGTGTAGTGTTCCTTGCATACGAATCTGCACTCTTCTTCGCTTGATTCTTCGTTGTATTCGGAAGTTGATGAAGGCTGCCACTTTTCGCCGTCCCATGTCTGCGAAATTTTGGAAACCACGTTCCAGTCGGAGTAAGGAGTTTTGTCGGAGCACTGTGCAACTCTCGATTTCGGGAGACATTTTTCTTCGTCGGCATCCCAGCTGTAGTTCGTTGCGCAGATGAATCTGCATTCGGTCGTGCTTGCAATCTTGTTGAACGAGCCGATATTGCTCGGATACCAGTTGTTTCCGTCGTAGCTCTGGCTGATACCGAAAACGGTGTTCCAGATTGCGTTTTCAGGCAAACCTTCGCATGCAATGTAGCGCGTGGTGTCAAGCAGGCACTTGCCGTGATTCCAGTTGAATCCCGATTTGCAGCCGCATGTGAAGCTGTAGTCATTCGCGGTGCAGAGTCCGGTTGAATTAGCCATGCCTTTGCAGGGAGCAAAGCCGCATGTGTTCGGACATTCGTCACCGAAGCACGGTTCGTCGTTGCGGACGCAGATGACATATTTGGTGTCGTTCTTTTCAGCCGGTTCGATTTTTCCGCTTGCAAAATCAACTGTCCACGCCTCATTTCCTGCGGTTGCTGAGCCTGTCGAAGCAGCCGAAGTAGTCGAAGTCCAGAAGCCTTTTGCAGCGATTCCCGGGAAGTCGCTCATTGCGCCGTTGTTCTTTTCGTAGTTTATGAGTGAAGCAAGTTCGTTTCTGTTGGGAAGACGCCAGTCGAATTTGTCGGTAGTCGAAACTTCTTCACAGTATGAAAGCGCCTTTTCCCATGTTACCGAAGCAACAGGCTGTTTCTGCCACATGAGACCGCTGTCAGAATCTTTAACTGTCTCGGCAGTAGCGCTGAAGCGGTTCTGCACGGTATCGAAGCCGTGTTTTACGCAGATTACGCTGTTTGTATCTGCTTTATCAACACTTGTGATTTCTCCGTTCTCTCCGAGCATCCATGCCTTTTCGCTGTTTCTGCTGTCCTCGCTTGCCCAGAAAGTGTGACCTCTTGCTGTAAATTTGTCATCAAGTGCAGGACTTGCCGTGCCGCTGTTGACAATGGTAAGAAGTTCAGACGGGCTCGGGATTCTCCAGAGTGCCGATGAGCCGCTTTCGTCGTTGAGATGAGAGCAGTAGTCGTTTGCATCATCCCAGTTCATTTCTTCGCTTGAAACAGCCTGCCACTCGTAATGAGTGTATGCGTCTTTTACAATGCCGTTTACTGCCGCAGTCAGTTTGTGAGGTGTACAGAAGCCGGTCTGTGCATACTGTGCATCCTGACCGAAGAAAACTGTGCCGTAAGCGGGGCACTCGGTTTCATCAGTATTGCTGAAGCAGTCGGTTTCGCCGGTGCAGATAAGTGCGAGTGAAAGCGGGCTTGGGATGCAGTCACTGCCATCCCACTTGTAACCTTTTTTGCAGGAGAAGACGCATTCTTCTTTGGTTATACCGTAAGAAGCAGATTTTGTCGCCGGAAGCCAGTTTGCGCCGTCATGAGTTTGAGTAAACTTGCCCTCTCCGTCGTTCCAGACTGCGTTTTCCTTGAGATTTCCGCAGCTTTCAGTCGTTTTCCTGCAGTTGTTTTCAGTGATGTAGCGCGAACAGTCAGTTGCGCACGGAGCAGAACCGGAATCGCCGGAACCCGCTATTTCCGCACATGCCTTTGAGCCGCCGTCGCAGTGTTCTGCAGGGCTGTCGATTATGCCGTCGCCGCAGAAAGCAGCTTTTCCGCAGGCAGTCTTGTTGAATGTGCAGGTATCAGGATCACAGGTCGCATATTCATTGGGATTCGGAGCAGCAGGATAGATCGTGCCGCAGAGAACAGGTTCGCTTTGTGAAGGTTCGCACTCTTCAGCAGAATCGACAATGCCGTTTCCGCATGCGTTCTTTGCGATGACCGTGATTTCCTTTGAGTTGTTTCCTTCGTAGAGCGTTATCGCTTCAAGGTAGTTGTACATGTCTTCGCCGACAGCAAGGAGAGTGTATCTTCCTGAACCCATCGGTATATTAATTGTTTCGTATCTGCCTTCGCCGTTGAATTTTGCAGTCTCGTTCGCAACGAGATCCATGTCATCGTTGTAAATCTGAATATAGACTTTCGACGGATGTTTTGCGGTGTCGATTTTTACCGAAAGTTCGAGATTTGCATCAGCCGAACCCGTAGTTTCCTCGTCAAGTCTGATTTCGACATCGAACGTTGCTCCCGATGGAACGTTTACGCTGACATTCTTTGCATAGTAACCGTCTGCAAAAGCGTCGATCGTATATGCCGCGGGAGTAAGGTTTTCAATGCTGATGAGGTTGCCGGCGGAATAGAATACTCTGTTGCCCGGATTGAGGATTATCGTCGGATTTGCGTTGTCGGGAATCGCATTGCCGTTTGAATCGTTGACGCGGATCTGGATGTTTGCAGGAACTTCCTTCGAATTTACGCCGTCACTTTCGCCGTTTACGAAAAATTCGTAAGCTTTCTGCGTCGAATAGGTTTTGCCAGAAATCTTAGAGTTGACGACTATCGTCATTTTTCCGGTGATATTGCCGAGAGAATCGACGTCTTCGCTTCCGAGCAGATCTTTCAGCGCCTTTTCGCCCTGTGCAAGCGTTCCCGGAGTGAGGACTATCGATTTTTCTTTCAAAGAGCCTTTCGGCTTGTAGTAAGTTCTTGTATTTTCCTGAACTTTATCGAATTCGTTTCCTTCGATGCTGACGAGAACTTTTTCGATGTCTGCGCTTGCCGGAGCAACTTTGAGAGAAATCTGGTCGGTGAGTGCGCTGAGTTTCTGGATGTAGGGTCTCGTCGCCATTTCCGCGCCGTCAAGAACTGCAACAGTGTGAGCCGAAGCGTCGAAAGTATCGACTATGCTGACCGCTTTCGCGTTGTCGTCGATTCCGTCAAAAACGAGGTATGCCGTTTTAAGCAGTGCGTCGTTGAGCTCGTCGATGTCGCTTCCGCCGTAGAAAATTGTTCCCGCATATTTAAGTGCAAGATAGAAAATTCTGAAAAGATCGAGTTTTTCTTCGTCACTCAGTCTGCTGTTCATCGGCATGAAGTGTTCGGAGAAGATGGCATTTGCTTCCGCTGCGCTTAATTCGGTGCCGCCCAGAGTTACATGACCTGCATCATTGAGAGTGTAGATTTTATTGCAGTTCTGCGGTTCGGTATTGCTGTCAAACCATGCACAGACGAGCTGATCGGGCGTGAGAACCGATTCAACAGAGTCGAAATCGGGCCCTTTAGATGATGTAGTGATGTAGTTTGCGAAAATCATCATCTCTTTCTTCGTTGCGGTGTATATATCGCCTGAACCGGAATTTCCGGTGATCGAGCTTTTTGCCTTTGCCGTATAGTCGGCGGGAGTTACGCCGCTGTAAGTGAGAGGAATCATCGAAGAATCAAACAAATCGGCAAGAGTCGCGCTTCTGTTGTATGAAGTCGTTGCAGTGTAGAGTGCCGCGATTGCAGAACGAAGTTCCAGACCGTTCTTAACGGCTGCGACTTCGCCGCTTTCCCTTCTGACTTTCATGCGGTTGTAAAATTCGGAAACAAAGAAAATATTTTCGATAAGATTGAGGTTGCGCTGGTAGCCGACCTGCTTATTGATAAGTTCGTAAAGGTCGTTGCCGAGGTCACCGAACTTTCTGCCTTCACAAGTCAGATAGGGAAGAAGCGTGCTTGAAGGTTTGAACTGTCTGAAGCCTGCTTCGATGAAAGCAACCGGAGAATAGTTGCGGTAGAATGAGCCGTCGCACCATCTGTCAAGAAGAGCGTCGACCGAAACGGGAAGATTTGCAGATTCGACAGTGAAAATCGAATAGTGGTTCGTCTGCGAAATCATTGCGCTGGAGCTTGTTCCCATCATTATCGGGTCACCTGCGGCAGCCGCCATGATCGGATCTCCCGCAGCCGAAGTCATTATCGGGTCACCTGCAGCGGCATTCATGATAGGATCACCGGCTGCGCTTGTCATGATCGGATCACCTGCAGCGCTTGTCATTATGGGATCTCCTGCAGCAGCCGTCATTATCGGATCGCCGGCTGCTGTTGTCATTATCGGATCTCCTGCCGCAGCCATCATAATCGGGTCTCCGGCAGCCGAATTGAGAACATCGACAGTGCCGTCAGTATTCGTTCTCTTTGCCGAGAGCATGATGGGATCGCCACCGTAAACCGTGCCGAGTTCGTAGACGAAATACATCGAATCGCCTTCGAAAACTGCGCCTTCAGGGTAGAATTTAAGACGCGAAACCTGATTGCCGCCGGCGGAAAGAATGTCATAAGTTATCTTGGTTACAACATTTCCGTCCTTTTTGACAACGGTGTTCTTGGGAATGACGACGTAGATGCCGTTATCGATATATTGGGAGATGTTTTTCGATTTTCCGTTCAGGTAGATCGAGCCGCTTTTCTTTTTCTGGAGATAGAGAACGCTTGCTGAACCGTCGGAAAGAGTGGTGTTTCCCGAAACGAGTGTTGCACGTGCGACGTATTCGCCGGGAGTAGAAGTCGTGAATTTGTATGTTGCGGCTTCGGCGTTTTTGTTTTTCATAGTCCAAGTGATTTTGAAACCGGATGCGATTTTCGTGCTGCCGCCTTCAGCGCTGAAAGTTGTGCTGTTGTCGGTACTTTCGTCTAAAACTATTTCGGTTTTATTTGCCGAAATTCTGAAGCCGTTGAAGAATTTTGCAAATTCTGGAGTCTCTTTATTTGCGTCTTCTGCGATTTTTTCGGAAAGAGTCTTGTTGTTTGTCGTTTTGAGGTAGTTCGAGAAAAGTTTCAGGCCTTCTTTGATGCCGGAAAGCTTCGAATAATCAAGCTCGCCCAGCCATTCTCCGGTTCCGAGCTTTGCGTAAGTTCTTATTTTTGTTTCACTTTTTCTTAAATCAGCACAGGTCTTGTCGAGGAGATATGCCGCAGTCGTGATTTCGGAGATGTTCGCCGTGTGGTCGCTTAAGCCCTTGAAACAGCTTGCGAAATCTCCCGCTTTTATGCAGTATGTTTTGGAAGCCGTTATATCTGCATTGAATGAGAATTTTCCTTTTGCATCGGTGTTGGCAAAAGCGATTTTTTCGGTGCTGCCGCACTCAAAAAGAGCAGCCTCTATTCCTGAAACGCCTGTTCCGACTTGGAATATACCGGAAATCTTGTGGTTTTCGGTCGCTTCGGAATTTACGGGAGTTTCGTTGTCGGGAGTTTCATCCGGAGTTTCCGGAATGTCGTTATCTTCCGGCTCCTGAGTATCGTCGGAATCGTTGTTTTCGTCCGGAGTTACAGGAATGCCGGTGTCGGAATCGTCCTTTTCATCGGGCTCTTCGGTGTCCGATGTGTCGGAATCATCCTTTTCATCGGGCTCTTCCGTATCGCCGGTATCCGCATCTTCATCCGGTGTCTCGACATCAGATGTATCGCTGTCAGCCTCAGAGTCTTCGTCATTACCCGCAGGCAGACAGACGTCGTTTTCCTCGTCGCATGTAAGACCGTCGTTGCAGGTCTTGTTCGGATAACATGCGCCGTAAAGCTCGCCCTGTTTTTTGCCGCTGCTGCTGCCGTTTCCGTCACCGCAGCTCACAATGAAAACGAGTGACGCGAGAACTGCCAAAAAAACCGAAAATCTTCTCATTTTTTCCTCCAGTTTTTATCCAAAAAATCGCGCGTTATACTATTTAATTTAAACAAAAAGGCAAGAAATTTTGCGACATTTCTCTTATGCCTGCTTGCAACTGCCGGATTTAAGACTATAATCCCCCGTTTTTTTGCTAATTTGCTTTTTGAGGCTGAAATGTGTGAAGAAATCATCATCAAAACACCGGAACAGATCGAAAAGATCAAAGCTGCCGGTCACGTTCTTGCAGAACTTTACCACGAACTTAAAACCTATATCAAACCGGGCGTGTCGACTTTGCAGATAGATGCTTTTGCCGATAAATTCATCAAAAAACACGGCGGTCATCCTACTTTCAAATCGGTTGACGATTATGTTCACGCGACATGCATCGCAGTAAACAACGAGGTCGTTCACGGCATTCCGAGAAAGGCGAAGATAATCCAGCGCGGCGACATTCTTTCGGTCGACTGCGGCGTTACGCTTAACGGCTATATCGGTGACAGCACTATGACCTACGTCATGCCGGGTGCTACCGACAAGGCGAAAAAGCTGGTCGAAGTTACCCGCAGATGCCTTGAACTCGGAATAGAGCAGTGCATTCCGGGCAACCACATAGGAGACATCGGCGCGGTTATTCAGGAGTATGCCGAAAGCAACGGTTTTTCGGTCGTTACAGAATACGTCGGGCACGGAACAGGCGTCCATCTTCACGAAGATCCTGCGATCCCGCACTACGGCAAGCGCGGTGACGGACTCAGGCTTCAGGAGGGAATGGTCGTAGCTATCGAGCCGATGATAAACGAAGGAACCTACAAAACTCGCACTTTGAGCGACGGCTGGACAGTCGTTACGATGGACGGCAAACTGAGCTGCCAGTTCGAGCACACTGTCGCGATCACCGCAAACGGTCCTGTTGTTCTTACAAGTCTCTGATTATTCTTTGATATCAGCTAAAAGTTTTTTCTCGTCTTCATCGCTGATGGGGGCGAATTTTGCAACGAGAGTTTTTGACATGAGTATGAGCATAGCAGACTCGCGCGCACCGATTATCGGAACGTTTTCAGTCCAGTAAAGGCGGACGATACGCGAACGTCTCGCCGAAATGTCGAAAAAGTTGATTTTGTCCTTTTCGCCCTGCGAGAAAAGGTTGTTTCCTTTAATGTCGAGGATGTCGAAACCTTTTATCGGGAGACCGGAAAAAATATCTTCGTCTTTTGCGAGTGAAATTCTGTCGATGAAAAAGTTTTCAATGTGTTTTTCAAGAGAATTTTCCTTTTTTACTCTGAATCTTCCGTAAATCATTTCGATGTAACCGAGTTTCGTGATGATGACGAATATGATTATCGCAAAAACGAGGACGATAAGGAATGTATCGATATTTTTGTTGAAGATCATGAGCAGCGAAAGAACCGTGAACAGAATCGAAATCGAATAGAGAATGAGTACCGTTTTGCGCTGGTTGAAGCCGAGAGAAAGCAGAAAATGGTGTATATGCTGCTTGTCGGCTGCAAAAATCGACTGATGTCTCATCATCCGGCGCATAAATGCAAGAGTCGTGTCGAGGATCGGCACACCCATTGCGATTATCGGAACCAGTATCGAAACGACGGCGTGAGCTTTCGACTGGCTCCGCAGTGAAAGGATCGCCAGAATATAGCCGATGAACATCGAGCCCGAGTCGCCCATGAAAATTCGTGCCGGATTGAAGTTGTAGATAAGAAATCCGGTAACTGCGCCTGCGAGAGCGAGTGCGACTAAAGCTGTCGGCAGGTATCCGTTCACGATTGCGAGCACTGCGAGAGTAAGCGATGAAAAGAGGGTGATTCCGGAAGACAATCCGTCCATTCCGTCAATGAGGTTGAACGCATTGATGATGCCTATGATCCAGAAAATAGTTATAACATAGCTGAAAATGCCGAGTTCAAGTCTTCCCCACGGCATCGGCAGCGTTTCGACAAGCGCTCCGTACTGTGTTGCCAGAAAAGCGATGGCTGTCTGAAAAAGCAGCTTTATTTTTGCGTTGATTCCGTTGATGTCATCGAAAAGTCCGAGCAGGCTTATCGCAAGACCGCCTACGAAATATAGCACAATGTTATTTGTTGTGTTTAAAATGATACCGGTGTGAAAAAAGAAGCAGAGAAGAAATATGGGAAGGAGTGTTCCGAGCGAAATGCCGATGCCGCCGATCCTGGGAATGGCACCGCGGTGGATCTTGCGCTGGTTCACCTGATCGACGAATCCGAATTTGAGTCCGATTTTTATGAGTATTGGGGTCGCGAAACAAACAAAAATAAACGAAATGATAAAAGAAGTCAGGTAAGTTGTCATCTCAGCCTCCAAATTCCGCAGGTAAAGATGATAAGGAGTTTTAGTTTAAAAGCAAGTAATCACCGGAGAGGCATTCAGGCGGCAAACTTTTTCTTGATTTAATGAAGGTTGGGAGAATAATTAGCCGCTTTTTGGTTTTTATTGTTTTTCGGAGGTAAAAATGCTGAGAACTCACACTTGCGGAGAGCTCAATCTCGACAATCTGGGAGAGCATGTCGTCATTTCGGGATGGCTTACCCAGAAAAGAGAAATGGGACCGATGGTTTTCTTAATACTTTCAGACCGTTACGGCATGACTCAGGTTTTTGTCAGCGATCCGGAACTTGCCGAATCTGCAAAAAAACTGACGCTCGAATCGGTCGTTTCGGTAAGCGGAACGGTCATCGACCGCAAAGAAAACAGAACTGACAAATATTCTACAGGCGCGATCGAAGTCGAAGCCGAAAAAATCACGCTTCTCAACCCGTCGAAGCCGCTTCCCTTCGATTTCAGAAAGGATGCTTCAGACACGATCAAGCTGAAATACCGCTACATCGACATCAGGAAGTCGAACATACAGAAAAACCTCATTTCGCGTTCGAAAGTGAGCGCGCTCGTTCACGCATACTTCGATTCGCTTGATTTCGTCGAAGTCGAAACTCCTTTCCTAATCAAGAGCAGCCCGGGCGGTGCAAGAGACTTCCTTGTTCCGAGCAGGCTCTGGCCGGGATCTTTCTACGCTCTGCCGCAGTCGCCGCAGGTTTTCAAGCAGATCCTCATGGTTGCCGGAATGGATAAATACTATCAGGTCGCAAAGTGCTTCAGAGACGAGGCTCTGCGCGCCGACAGACAGCCCGAATTCACTCAGATCGACTTCGAGATGAGCTTTGTCGAAGAAGAAGACGTCATGGGCGTCACCGAAGGGCTTCTCTGCAAAGTTTTCAAAGAGACCAAAGGCCTCGACATCAAGCGTCCTTTCAGAAAAATGTCATTCAACGAGGCGATGGACAAATACGGAAGCGACAAGCCCGACCTCAGATTCGGCATGGAACTCAAGACTCTTGATTCTATTTTTGCAAATTCGGAATTCGCCGCTTTCAAAGGCGCCGCGACAGATCCGAAAATGGTTGTAAAAGGCGTTGTTCTCGAAGGTCATGCGACGGAACTTTCTAAAAACCAGATCAAAAAGATAGAAAAAGATGTTCAGGGCGACGGGGCGAAAGCACTTGCATGGATAAAGAAAGAAAACGGCGAGATCGATTCTCCGCTCATGAAGTTCTTCAACGATAATGAAAAAGCGCAACTTTCTGAAATCATTCCTGAAAACGGGATCATGTTCATTGTTGCGGATAAGACCGGCGTTGCTCTCACGGCTCTCGGAAACCTGAGAAAAAGACTCGCTGCAGAATACGAACTTTACGACAAAAATTCCTACGAATTCGTCTGGATCACCAATTTCCCGGCATTTGAAGTCGATGAAGAAACCGGCGAATGGGTCGCTAAACATCACGCTTTCACAGATTTCGATTTTGAGGCTGCAAAACGCGGAGATGACCTCGGAACTATCAACTCCCGCGCTTACGATATCGTCATCAACGGCTACGAAGCGGGCGGCGGCAGCATAAGGATCCACAATACCGACAAACAGAAGGAAGTTTTCAAATTTTTGGGAATCAGCGACGAAGAAGCGAAGGAGAATTTCGGATACTTAGTCGAAGCACTTGAATTCGGTGCTCCGCCACACGGCGGCCTGGCACTCGGCTTTGACAGGCTGATGATGCTTCTCAACAACACCGACGCGATAAGAGATGTCATCGCGTTCCCGAAAACGACGAGCGCGACCTGCCTCATGACTTCTGCTCCGGCTCCCGTCACCGAGAAACAGCTCAAGGAACTCTGCATCAAAACTGAGAAATAATTTCTTTTCTTTTTTTTGAAAAAGCCTAAAATCATTCGTTTGCTCATTATTAATTGGAGAAGCTTATGAAAAAATTCTTTCTGATTTTATCTGCAGCTGCTTTGATTTTGCTACTTGCTTCTTGCGGCGGTTCAAGCAAAGTCAGCACAGGTGATGACACTGATTCGGGCTCAGGCAGCACCGACACCGATTCAGGGTCAGCTGATGACAACACTGATTCCGACTCGACAAGCGACACCGACACAAGTACAGTCAGTGAAACCTGCGGAAACAGAGAGACTGATTCTGGCGAAGTCTGCGACGGTAATGCCGCGGAGTGCGCTGCGATCGATTCCGGCTACACCGGCGGATATGCGGTATGCAAATCAGACTGTCTGGGCTGGGATGTTTCCGCATGTCAGGGAACTCCGACAAATCCGACCGATCCGACAGACTCGACTGATCCGACTGATACTGATGATGACACCGGCAGCACAGGCGACAACAGCGATCCGAGAGACGGCGCGGATGTAACTTACATCCATTTGAACGGTACTTCGATCACAGTCGACGGTGCAAATCCTGACGATGTAACGGTTTCAGGCGCAACTGCAACGATCACGGCATCGGGCGTTTTCGAGATCGACGGAACCCTTTCCAACGGCGGTATCGTGGTAGATGTCGATAAGACTGTCGATAAAGATGTCGTTCATGTAGTCCTAAACGGAGCGGACATCACGAGTTCAAGCAGTTCTCCTTTTATGGTAAAAGGGGCGAAAGATGTCAGGATCTTCACCGTAAGCGGAACGCAGAACACTCTTTCCGACGGATCGAACTACACTATCGCAACAGACGACGCGTCTAATCCTGATGCGGCGGCCGCCCTTTACAGCAAGTCAGATCTTATCCTTGCAGGCGAAGGAACACTCACAATAAACGGTAACTGCAACGACGCTATCTCATCAAAAGACGACCTTGACATCGACGGCGGAACGCTTGTCGTAACTGCTAAAGACGACGGCATCCGCGGCAAGGATTCAGTCGTTATCCGCGGCGGAGACATTTCTGTCACCTCCGGCGGCGACGGCATCAAATCGGACAACACAACGGCTCTTGAACTTGCTTCTGTTGAAGATGACGGCTCTGAGATAAACGATGCAGCTTATGAAAATATCAAAGGATACATCAAAGTAAAAGGCGGCAAAGTTACCGTAAACGCAACAAACGGTGACGGAATCCACGCCATTTCTTACATCGAAATCAAAGACGGAACGGTCGATGTTACTTCCGGCGGCGGCAGTGTCATCACGACTTCCAGCAGCGGCAGCGGCTGGGGCGGAGGCGGCAGTTCCTCCCAGAAATATTCCGGTGACACTTCTCTTAAAGGGATCAAGGCAAGTATTCCGGATACGGTTTCCGGTTATGAAGACCTCAACGCAAATGTCGTCTACATCAAGATCCTCGGCGGAACGATCAAGATCAACTCGAGAGACGACGCGATCCATTCCGGCGGTCTTGTCTATGTCAAAGGCGGTGATATTGAGATCGCATCGGATGATGACGGGATCCATGCCGACAATGAACTCAGGATCCTGGCGGGAACGATCAACGTGACGATGTCTTACGAAGGATTCGAGGCTTGGTATATCAATGTTTACGGCGGTGTAACGGCTGTTTACGGCAGAGACGACGGTTGGAACGCGGCGGGCGGTGCCGACGGCTCTTCTTCCGATGATTTCGGTCCTGGTGCAGGTCACGGCGGTCCCGGTCAGGGCGGCGGTATGGGCGGAAGCAGCAGCACAGGTTATCTCACCATTGAAGGCGGTTTCCACTACATCAAAACCGGAAGCGGCGATGTTGACGGTATCGACAGCAACGGTACGATGACCATCTCGGGCGGCGTAATCGTTGTTGAATGCCAGATCAACGGCGGCATGGGCGGTTCGTTCGATTCCGACGGTGCTGCAAGTCTCACAACGCAGACGGCTCTCGGTTTCAGTAAGTCGAAATCAGAAAAAGGTACGAACTATAATATGAGTTTCAACTCGAACACGGTCTACGGCAACGCGAACATCGCTTTCAAACCGACTACTTCCGGCAGTTACATACAGTCATTCACCGGTCAGCCTTCCGTTATAACCGATCTTTCGAGCTACAACGTCCAGCCGTTCCCGAACGGACTTGAGGTCTACTACAAATAGTGAAAAGATTTCTTATTTTTCTTCTCTTTTTCCTGATTTTCACATCACTTTCTGCTGAAAATACACAGAAATACGACGAAAAAAGTTTTGATGCGCTTTTCAAGGCTGTTTCAAAGCACTATTCCAAAGAAGAACTGCGGAAAATCGTTGAAGAATCACTCCAGCCTGACGAACTTACCGAGAAAAATCTCGCGTTTATCTATTCGCCGCTTTCAATAAGAAAACAGGCGGAAGATCACACGAACTATATCGACAAGCTGATAAATGACGAAACCGTGAAAAACGGAGTTGATTTTTTCAATAAATACAAGGAACTGTTCTGTAAAACCTATGCCGAAACAAAGGTCGAAGCGTCAGACATAATCGGAATCCTCAACTGGGAAAGCAGGCTCGGTCTTGTTACTGGAGAGCAGAAAATAATCAGAATTTTTGCGGCACAGTATTTTTTCGGTGAAAAGAGAAACGATGAGCTCATAAAAAGCGGAGAATACAAAAAAGATGGTGCAATCAGTATCGAAGCGGGCAGAAAGCGGGTCGAAAGGCTCAAAAAAAACGCTTTTTCAAACTTTAAGGCGCTTCTCATTCAGGCAAAAGAGAAAAATTTTGATCCGCTTGAAGTCAAAGGTTCTTGGGCGGGAGCTATAGGTTTTCCGCAGTTCATGCCGGCTTCGATGAAATTCGCGAAAGACGGAAACGGTGACGGCAAAATCGATCTTTTCGTCATGGAAGACGCAATTGTATCGGTAGCCAACTATCTGAAACTGCACGGTTATTTCGAAAAAGGAAGCGTCGCGGCGTTTAAAGCCTACAACAATGACAAAATCTATGCCGAAGGGGTAAAAAAATACTCCGATCTTGTGAAAAAGGCGGGTGCGGCGGTCGATTCCTGCGGAAAACAGAGCACAAATTGACTTTTTCCGTCCTCTTTTTAAAATCCTGCGGTTGTTTTTTTGAAGGAGTTGAAAATGACTGCTTTCTTTAAGTCGGTTTTAGACAGTAAAAAGTTGAATTTATTGGTGTTTTTTGCGGCCATGCTTTTCTGCGGCGCACTTTTTGCGGATGAGGCGGCAGTTCCGACAGTCGATGTCACTTTCGTAAAGTCGAAAGCAGGGGTTGAATACACGATAACTTACGGAAAAAACACGAAATTCAACGATAACGAATATGCTCCCTACAAATTTTTGTTTCTTGATTCCGAAAAAAAGGAACTCGGCAGAATTGAGAAGGATTTTTTCGTAAAAAATAGAGAGGGAAAGGCGAAATACACGTCGAAATTCAGCGAATCTTCGGTGAAAATAGTGCTTCCGGTATGCCTTTACAACCCTGAAACGGGGCTTGCCGAGAAGTGCACGGTAAAAAATTTGAAACTTGAAATAAAATAACGGAGGAAAAGATGGGTTTAATTAAAAACATCGGAAATGCGGTAAAAAGCGAAGTCCGTGACTACCTTTTAAAGATCGTCGAGGCAGAAAAAGAGGCTCCGAAAAATCCGGAAGCCGAGAACGTGCAGAAACCGGCGGAAACAAAGGCCGGGCAGCCGAAAGTCGAGGAGAGACCGGCTGTAAAAGAGGAAAAAGTTCAGCCGGAGCGCGTTGAAGAAGTTGAGGAAGTCCGCGAAAAACCGCGCAAAAAAGAAATTTATCCGATCTCAAACGACCTTGAATTCGTCAGGGTTTCATACAAAAAAGGTCAGGATTCCGTAATAATCCCGAAAGAACTTGCCGAACTTATAAAAATGCTTCCGCTTGACGAGTATGCCTGCTTTGTAAAACTTTACTGCTTCGCGCTCGAACAGAAGAAAAACTACGGCTACTGGGGCGGCACTCTGAAGCGCAGAATCGGACTTGACCAGCTTACGACTTCAGAATTCGAAGAACTCGGCAGCAACCTCGCTGCTTACGGTCTTCTTCTTCTTGAACAGCTCACCGAAAACCAGAAGACGTTCGTTCTCTACGTTCCGTTTGACGAAGATACCATGGTAAAACTCAGCACGGCGAAAAAGCCGGAGAAAAAGCCTGAGAAACCGGTGAAAAAACCGGCTCCCAAACCGGCACCCAAGGCAAAGGCGGAACCGGAAGAAGAGACGCAGTGCGCCGAGGATATTCCCGGAAAACCGGTCGAAGGAATGGAAAACGACGAAATGTACAAATCCTACAAAACTTTCGTCAGCCTCGAGATCGACAAGGCTAAAATGCGCGTCGGAAGGGCAAATTTCGACAAAATCTACATGGAAGCTGTCAAATACATCGACAAAAAATACGGTTTCAAAGTGCTTTCCGATTCCGACAAGTTCAAGGAATATCTGACGAATTACTACATTTCGGCGTTTGATATCCCGACTTTCGAAAACTGGAAGAAATCAAAAGGTTAGGCGGAGTAGAAGATGCTTAACGATATTAAGATCCTTATGAAATCGCTCAGTGACATCGATGTCAGGATAATGCTGTGCAAATCGGCGTTTGAATGGGAGCTGCTGGCGAAAAAATACAATGCTCTGCGTGATGAGATCGAAGCTTTCTGCGCTTCAGGGCTTCCGGAAGATGTTCAGACGGCTCTTGAAAAGACGAGAGCTTATCTGGTCGAAAAGAAAGGTGAGCTCCCTCCGCTTGATTTGTCCGATTTTTTCAAATAAATTCAATCAATTAGCATCTTATTCCAAAAAAAATCATTTTTTATTTGACTTCAAAACAATTCTGGCTATATTACCTGCCGCTGATGGGCGCTTAGCTCAGCTGGGAGAGCATCGGCCTTACAAGCCGGTGGTCGCAGGTTCGAACCCTGCAGCGCCTACCATTCTTTCACAATCGAGACGCGGTCGTAGTTAAGTCGGTTATAACGCCGGCCTGTCACGCCGGAGGCCACGGGTTCGAGTCCCGTCGACCGCGCCATCTTTTTTCTTTCCCACACAGGATTTTCTTGATTTAACTCTTTTAAAATGCAAGTATTCGGCGTTTTTGATTATTGACTTATTTTTGTTCGGAGGTCGAAAATGTTCAGAAGTTTTGACGAAATGATTGATTTTGTTAAGAAAATGGAAAAAAAGCAGGTCGTTGCGGTTGTCGGCGCCGATAAGCCGGTCGCAATAGAGGCGGCAATAGATATGGTCGTTGAAAATCTGGCGGTTCCCGTTCTTTTCGGAAACGCTGAAAAAATAAATCACCTCATCGAAGGAACCGTTCTCGAAGGAAAAGTCGAGATAGTTCCGTGTGCCGACAATGTTGAAAGCTGCTCGAAAGCTGCAGATTATGCGGCAGACGGCAGAGTCAACATCCTTCTCAAAGGAAGCGTCGAGACGGCGCAGATCATGAAAGCAGTTTTCAGAAAGGAGAACGGACTCAAGGCTGCGGCAGTCGTCAGCGATATCCTCATTTACGAAGATCCGCTTTCAAAAGGCGAGGGCAAGCGTCTCGTCGGTCTTATGGACGGCGGCATAATCCCGCTTCCGACACTTGAACAGAAGATAGAGATGACCCGCGGCGCGGTTCAGGTTTTCCACAAACTCGGCTTTGAAAAACCGAGAGTCGCATACATTTCTGCGATCGAGACCGTTTCTCCGAAGATCCAGTCGACAGTTGACGCAGCTGAAATCCAGAGAATGAAAGCAGAAGGCGAGCTTGACGACATCAACGCTTACCTTGAAGGACCTTACGCTATCGACAACGTAATTTCGGAATACGCGGCAAAAGTCAAAGGGATCAATTCCGTCATGGCGGGATGCGCAGACATCCTCATTTTCCCGAACATCGAAAGCGGAAACGTTCTCGGCAAGCTCGTTCACTACTGGGGCGGCGCTCAGACCGGTCACGTAATCGTAGGCGCTAAAGTTCCCGTTCTCTTAAGCTCGCGTGCCGACGATGCAAGGGCAAAGATCAATTCGCTCGTTCTCGGAATTACGGTAAACGCTAATTAAATTGGATAGTTATGGCTGAAAAACACGAAGTAAAATATCCGGTTCTCATCACTTTGAAAGTGGTTATGCATTCAAAGGAAGAAGTCGGGAAAAACGTTGCCGATCTTCTTGATATCCTTGCAAAAACCGAAATCCCGCTCAAAGGAAAAGTGACCGAAAACAAAAGTTCAGCCGGAAAATACACATCATACACGGTTCCGGTCTATGTGGAAAACAAAGAAAAAATGCACGCTCTTTACGAGGCTTTGAAAGCTCATCCTGACGTAAAATTCGCAATTTAATATGGAGAGAAAAATGACAAAAACAGAAGTCACAATCGTAGTAAATCCAGGTTCAACTTCAACGAAATTCGCCGTTTTCAGCCGTGAAGGTTCTCTTTACGAAGAGACCGTCCGCCATCCGCAGGAAGAGCTGGCAAAGTTCAAACTCGTTTCGGAGCAGTTCGATTTCAGGTATTCGATGATAAAAAAAGCAGTTGACAAAGTCGTCGCGGAAAAAGGCTTTCAGGTCGTTGCATCTGTCGGCAGGGGCGGCCCGGTAAAACCGCTCGAAGGCGGCACATACCTTGTCAATCAGGCGCTGCTTGATGATTTGAACAGTTGCAGATTCGCAAACCACGCATCGAATCTGGGCGGAATCATTGCCGATAAACTGGCAAAAGATTTCGGACTTAAAGAAAGCTACATCGTTGACCCTGTTACGACCGACAATATGTGGGACAAGGCGAGACTTTCCGGACTTCCGGGGATCACGAGGATCTGCCGCGTTCACGCACTCAACATCAAGGCAGTAGCAAGAAAGATAGCCGAGAAGCAGGGCAAGGATTTCTACAAAGCAAATTATGTCGTAGCTCACCTGGGCGGCGGTATCTCGATCGCTGCGCTCGAAGGCGGCAAAGTCGTAGACGTAAACGACGGACTTCTCGGAATGGGACCTTTCAGCATGAACAGAGCCGGTGCGATGCCGCTTATCGGAATCATAAATATGTGCTACTCGATGCCGAAAGAAGAAGTCATCCGCATTTTCTCGCGAGAGAGCGGATTTAAGGCATACATCGGAACTGAAGACTTCCGCGACATCGAAAATCAGGTAAAAGCGGGCGACCCCGAAACCCTCAAAGTTTTCGACGCTTTCGAATATCAGGTCGCAAAAGAGATCGGTGCGTATGCTGCAGCTCTGAAAGGAAAGATCGACGGAATCATCGTCACCGGCGGTTGTGCGTACTTCAAGAAATTCGTCGAAGATCTCAAGGAATACACCGGCTGGATGGGTGAATTTTTCGTTTATCCGGGCGAAGACGAGCTTGCGGCACTTGCGGAAGGTGCTTTCAGAGTCGTTGACGGCGTCGAAAAAGCCAAAATCTATTAAATTTAAGAGTTTTTGACAAAAAAATCATTGACACTATAATCCGTTGTTTATTTTTTCGAGGTGCTTTTATGCCGGGAATCGGTCTTGTCTCCAATCCTTATTCAAAAAAGAACAGAAAACATCCCGACAGGCTTCAGCAGCTTATTGAGTGCGCTCCTGACAAAGATCTTGTCAGACTGCCGGATTCATTCGACTAAATGGATGCTGCGATGGAGCATTTCAAGCAGAAAAAAGTCGATGTCATTGCGATAAACGGCGGAGACGGAACTGTTCATGTCGCGCTCACTTCGATGATGAAGATCTACCGCGGCGAGGAACTTCCGAAGATCGCGATCCTCAAAGGCGGAACGATGAACATGACCGCCACGAACCTCAAGCTGAAAGGCAATACTGTTTCGATTTTCAAGCGCGTCGTCAAGGCGTATAGGGAAAGAGAGCTGAACTGCCGGCAGATTTCGCTTCTCAAGGTGAACGAGCGTTACGGATTCATTTTCGGAAGCGGTGCGGTCTGCACTTTCATGGATCTCTACCACAGAAGCAGCAACCCGTCTCCGCTTGTTGCGGCTAAATCGGTCCTTGCGATGGCGGGTTCGATGCTGGTTCACGGAAATCTGGCGAAAGAATTCTTCAAACCGACGTGGCAGGAGCTCAATGCAGACGGTTTTTCGTTCGGCAGGGCGCCTTATCTGGCTTTCCTCATCACGACTCTTCCTTCTGTCGGACTCGGAATGGATCTCACTTTCAGAGCGAAGATCGATCCGAAAAAAGCGCAGATGATAGCTTTCCGCGACAAGGCGAGGATCGTTCCTCAGGTGCTTCGCGTATGGCTCAGCCGCGCTGTTCCGCCGGATGTCGTTGATGACACAGTGGGAAGCCGCTTCTTCATAAACGGAGAAAAATCGTTCAGATATACTTTGGACGGCGATATGTACTCGTCGTCGGGAAAACTTGTGGTCGAAACCGGGCCGTTGTTGGATTTAGTTACGGAGTGAAACATGCATTATAAAAGTGCTGCAAAGACGCATCCCGGCATGAAAAGGGAGCTTAACGAGGACAGTTACGTCATTCTTGAAAACGAAGGTGTTTTTGTCGTTGCCGACGGAATGGGCGGTCACAACGCCGGTGAAGTTGCTTCGAAAATTGCGATTGACACGATAGCCGAATTTTTCCACGCTTCCGAAGAAGATGACGACATGACGTGGCCTTATAAACTTGATCCGACGCTCGCTCTTGACGCGAACAAGCTCATGGTCGGGATAAAATTCGCGAACAAACGTATCTTCAAGCAGTCTTCCGAGGACGCGGCTTGCAGCGGAATGGGAACGACGGTCGTTTCGATAATTGCCAAAGACGGCGGCGATGATCTTTATGTTGCACACGTCGGCGACAGCCGCTGCTACTGCTTTTTCGAGGGCGAGCTTACTCAGGTTTCGGAAGACCATTCGCTTGTCAACGAATACATTAAAGCGGGACAGATCACTAAAGAACAGGCTAAGACTTTTCCGCACAAAAACGTTATCATGCGTGCTCTCGGAATGAAGGACAACGTTCTTGTCGACATTCAGAAACGCACGGCGAGAGTTGGCGAAATCTATCTTCTCTGCTCGGACGGACTTTCCGACATGGTTGCCGATCCCGACATGGAAGCGGTGCTCGGCAGCGGAGTTTCTCTCGAGGAGATGACGAAACAGCTTGTCGACATGGCGAACGCGAACGGCGGAAAAGACAATATCACGGTTATTCTGGTAAAAGTTGAACCCTAATAATGGAGATTTTTATGAAAAAAATCATGATTTCAGTCGCAGCCATCTGCGCAATGTTCTTCTTTGTTTCCTGCGGCGGAAGCAGTGAAGAAAAACCGGGCGAAAATACCGATTCCGATGAAGTGAGCGATTCGGAGGAAAACGATTCGGAAGTCGAAGATTCCGAAGTTCAGGATGCCGACGAAACCAAAGAACTTGTCTATCCGGAAGTTACACCGACTTCAAATAAAGAGGGAGATATAGCGCAGAATGTCATTATGTATGACGACCTTGACGTAGAGCATTCTCTTGCGGAGTGGTATAACAAGAACAATCCGTCAAGCAAGCTTATCTGGCTCGTTTTCACGACTTACGATTGTCCTCCGTGCCAGATTCTCAAAGGCAGTCTTCTGAAAATCAATAAAAAGGAATACCGCGATAAAGGTTTTAATATAGTTCTGATTTTTAACGGTCTGCTTTCGGGTCCGCAGCCTTCTCTCGAACCGGCAAAACTTGCAGAAACCAAAGACCTCTATCTTTGGGGCGATCCGGATACCGCTGAATTCGCAGTTTACGCATACTTGAAAAAACAGGGACTTTTCAAAAAATTCGCTTCCGATGATTACGGTATCGCATATCCGACCTGGGCTTTTATTGACGCCAACACTATGGAAATCCTCATTTACGGTCAGGGTTGGGACGAAGAGATGGAAACTGGAATCATGAATGATATCGAATTTATCCTTGACGAGATCTAATCTATGAAAAATATTGCACTTTTTTTGATAATTTTGCTTTTTTTCGCTTCGTGCGGCTCGGCAGAAACTAAAACTGCTTCAGACAATCAGGGGCAAACACAGAGCGGTTTTTCGATAACTCTTGAAAAAGTCGACGGCGGAACGTTTTCGTTTGAAGAAATCCGCGGAAAAAAGCATCTCGTTGCCGCTTTCTGGGCGACCTGGTGCGAACCGTGCAAGCAGGAACTCAAGAAACTTGCCGAAATGTACGGCGATTTTTCCGATTCAGTCGAATTTGTCGGGATTTCCACCGATACCGAAGAGCTGATCGACAAAGTGAACGAGTTTGCGGCTGAGGCTGCTCTGCCTTTCCCGATACTTGTCGATCCGAGCGGAAACACGGTCAGTTCGATGATTCCAGGCGGCGATTCTGTGCCTTACATGATGGTTGTCGATAAGAACGGAGTTGTGGTTTCGTGTCACAGCGGGTATAATCCGGGTGATGAAGAGGCTTTGAAGCGCGAACTTGAAAGTCTTCTTTCCCGTTGATTTTTATGGGTTTTTTAGTGTTTTTTTTGTTTTAATAGGAAAAATTATTAGTGAAACACCGAAAAAACTTGAAATTAGATGTTCTTTTACTACTCTCTTTCAGATTTTTTTGATTGTTTTGCAAGTATTTTGACTTTTTAGGAGGATTTGATGTTCAAGAAAATGTTCGCACTGCTTATCGCAGTTCTTTTTGTCGTTCCATTCGTAATCACGGCAGATGATTTTGATGACGATTTCGGCGGTTTCGATGAAGAATCCGAAGATTCTGAATCAGAATCAGAAGAAGAGGAGGAGGAAGCTCCTGCCAAGAAAAAATCAAAGGAAATGTCCGAAAGTGATGCCGCAATGAAAGATCTTATGGGAGATCCGGAAGAAGAAAAACCTGCTAAAAAAGAGCAGAAAGAGGCAGCTGATGTAGAAGAAGAAGCGGCTCCGGCTGAAAATGCCGCTGCAGGAAAATCGCTGAAAGGTATAAAACCCGTTCTTCTCGTAAAAGGCGGCTTCACTCCTTACGGTTCATATAAAGAAGGCGGAAAATCTCTCAGCACGATGTTCGGCAGCCTTGACGAGGGCATCGTCGGTGTTGAATATCTCGGCAAACACGTTCTTGCAAAGGGAACTCTCAACATCAGAACCAACTATTTTTTCATTGATAACGGCGCCAACCCGCTTGCAAAAGTCAACCATCATTCGATCCAGAACGGCGCAGCAAACGCTCTTTATGAAGTTTACGGCGGCGTTAAATTCTATGATGTTTTTATTAAAGGCGGAAAAATAATCCCTGAATACGGCCTTGTCGACACGTGGCAGAATCTCGGAATGGGTTTCACGACTCCTTTTCTTACCAAGAGCCTTATCGCAGTCGAAGGTTTCCTTCCTGAAACCGATGCAGGTCTTGCTCTCGGTTACAACGGCATAATCAAAAAAGACCACAATGTTTTTGTCGGTCTTTCTCTCGGAACCGGCGCTAATGCAAGCGAATTCTGGGAATCAGACAGAACTTTCGGTCTTTACGGAAGAGTCGGATACGGCTTCAAAGATTATGTCAAAGCTGCTTTCGCTTTCCAGTACAGAAACGATTACTACTCGAACAAAACGCTTGATATGACCGGTATCGGTGTTCACATCAACGTATCGGCATACGGTTTTGAAATGCCGATCACTTTCGACTACAACATGATGAAGATGATGAAAGGCACGGCAAGGAAAAACACCACTGCAATGCTTCTTTCTCTTGCTCCCGGATACGCATACCACTTCAAACACGAGTGGATTGACAAAGCCGGTCTCGCACTCAGATTCGACCTTGTTCAGGGTGTTTACCTTGACGGCAATGCTCACTATCTTGATTTCACCAACTTCAGAAGTGCTTCTATGATTATGAGAATAGGCGTTACGGCTAACTTCTTCACAAAAGAGATCGCAGGCGTCCGCGCTATGGCAGGTCTTACATTTTTGATGCAGCCGAAATCGAAAGTTGACGCAAAAGACATCAACGGTGATGGTAAAAAATACGATTACGGTTTCACGACCATCGCTCTTCAGGCAGGGGCTGAGTTCTAAGATTTGAAGGGGACGAAAGTCCCCGTTTTTTTTATTTTTTTCTTTTCCGTTAAGGAAAAATGGAGGATCTCATGAGAAAATCGGTTCTTATTATGGTTGTTTTCGCAATGTTTTTTGCTTTCACGGCAGTTTCCTGCGGTGAGAAAAAAACAGTCGACGAAAGAGCTAATGTCAAAGAGCTTGTCGAAAAAGGCGAATATCAGCAGGCAAAGGCGAAACTTGTAACTTTGAGAGGACAGTATCCGAACGATCAGGAGCTGACGGAACTCAACAGACAGGTCGATGAAAAAATCGCAGAAAGTTTCTACCAGAAATATTGGGATGAAGCTGAACAGAAAGGAGATCACAAAGCTTGGATCGAAGCGATGATCAGAATCAAAAAAGTTGAGAACATCAACAAAGAGATGGTAAACGGCTGGATCAAAAGAGCCGCTGAAAAATGTGTTGATGCAGGTGCAAAAAACCTTAACGACGGAATGCTTCTTGCACTTCTCGACCAACTTGTTCAGCGTTATCAGGTAATAACGATGAACGACAGACTTATGTACATCACGATGTTCGTCAAAGAAGGAAGATTCCCGCTCAAAGAGTGGAAGGACACATTCCTTACGAAATATCCGGAACTAATGGACGAAGATACCGAAGAGTTCCTCGGCTGGCCGAGACCTGAAAAACCGGCTAAAAAGTAGTTCTTTCCTGTTTCTTCTCACTTCTTTTCTATATTTCCTGAAATTTTTACAGCAGCTGATTTGTTTGTTATATTGTAGTTTGTGTGTTATAGTGTGATAAAGATGGATAAAAAATATAAAAATATATGCATTTATCTCTTTTCTTATTTATTTTTATGTTTATAATCCCATGCTTTGATTGTTTTTTTAAGTATGGAATTTGAGATGTACATGTATTTGTTCGGGATAGTTCTTCTCGGAATAGTTGTTCTGGTGCATGAATTCGGTCACTTTATTGTCGCCAGAATGTGCAAGGTAAGGGTCGAAATCTTTTCGATAGGTTTCGGCAAGCCTCTTTTCAAGAAAAAATCGGGTGATACCGAATACAGAATTTCGCTTGTTCCGCTCGGCGGATATGTCAAAATGCTGGGCGAATCGACTTCCGAAGGTGACGATATCGAAGAAAAGGATCTTCCGTTTGCTTTCAACACAAAAAAGTGGTGGCAGAAAGTGCTTATCGTCTGTGCGGGGCCGGTTTTCAACCTGATTTTCGCGTTTCTGGTTCTCATGGTTGTTTCCTGCTTCATGTTTTCGGCTCCTTCGTCTGTTCTTGAATTTGTCTCTTCCGACGGTGCGGCTTATGCTGCGGGAATTTCCGACGGTGACAGGATAATAAGAATAAACGGTGATGATATAGCGGTCTGGGACGACATTCCTTCGATTCTTGCTCCAATGAGCGAATCGGGAAAATGTGAAAATGTCACTGTCGAAGTCGAAAAAGCGTTTACGAAAGAGGTCAAAACCTATACCGTTACTCCGAAAACCGGTTCTTACACCGATCCTTTTGGTGATACGCACTCACGCTGCGAACTCGGTGTCGTCCGCGCTCCGAGAGAGCCTAAAATATTTCTTCTCAAAGAGTTTTCAGGACTTGAAAACGGTGATGTCGTCCGTTCTGTTGACGGAGAAAAAATCGAAAGATACTACGAACTTGCAGAAAGAATCAAAAAGCCTTTCAAAAAGATGACCGTGCTTCGCGGAGAAAAGGAAATTTCTGTCGATTTTCCTGAAGAAAGTGCGGAAGAGCTCGTCATTGCTTACGGCGGTCTTGTTGTAAACGAGGTTCAGAGCGGCAGTTATTCAGAAAAAGTCGGAGTTAAAAAAGGCGATTTCATAACGGCTGTGAACGGTGCCGAAGTGACCGCGCCGTTTCAGTTCTATTCGGTTATGGGCAAACTAAAGGAAGGCGGTCACGTAAAACTTTCGCTCATCAGAGACAAAGAGCCGCTCGATATAGAGTTCAACGCTTCTTTCGACGAAACGGAAAACGAGATGACGGGTATGCGCGACAAAAGGATAAACTGGGGCGCGTATTTCGACTACGATCCGAATGTCAGAGAGTTTTATGCGCGCCGCAGCAACCTTCTGACTTTTCCCGTAAGATACGCTGCGAAAGAGCTTGTCGATGTGATCGGCGCGACTTTCAAAGGTCTCGCCTACATGATAAGCGGAAAAATTTCTACGAAAGGGCTCGGCGGGCCGATAATGATTTTCGACATTTCGAAACGTGCAGCCGATGCCGGAGTGCGTTATTTCCTGGCGATTATGGCGATGATAAGCATAAATCTCGGGCTTATAAACCTGTTCCCGATTCCGGTTCTTGACGGCGGATACGTTGTTATGTACGGGCTTGAAGGGATTTTCAGGCAGACTATCCCGCAGAAAATAAAGGAAAAGGCGCTGATGGTCGGTTTGTTTCTGCTCTGCGCGCTTATGGTTTTTGCGATATTCAACGATTTCGCGAGATACATACCGATGTTTTTGAATCGTAACTGATGTTTGAATTTTAATTTATACGGAGGCTTTGATGGTCATCAATCTTAATTTCGCGGCAAATTCGCTCACGTCCGGTCTTAATATTGCCGAAACGATGAAAAACTCTTCGCTGCTTGTAAATATCATGCTTCTGGTCCTTATTCTGGCAAGCGTGATCTCGCTGGCGATAATCGTCACGAAGTTCATTCAGTACAGGCTGGCTACGATAGAAACGGCAAAATTCGTCGATATTTTCTGGAAAAACAAAGACCTCCAGGATGTCTCCGCAAAAACTGCGACTTTGGTAAAATCTCCGATCGCATCGGTATTTGCGGCTGGTTACGCCGAGTTTAAAGAGACGAAGGAAAGCTGGGAAGACAAAGGGATCGTTCTTATCGGCGGGAAAGTCGACGAGCTTGCGGCAAACGTCGACAGGGCGATGAGACGTGAAACCCACGTAAGGATTCAGCTTCTCGAAAACGGACTTTCGTTTCTGGCAACTACTGCAACGGCATCTCCGTTTATCGGTCTTTTCGGAACGGTTTACGGCATTATGAACGCATTTCAGGAAATAGGGAAGACCGGTAGTGCAACGCTCGGTTCGATTGCACCGCACCTTTCTGATGCGCTTGTAACAACGGCGTTCGGACTTATCGCAGCGATCCCTGCATCGGTAGCTTTCAACTACTTCAACGCACGCCTCCAGAAATTCGAGAACGAAGCTATGAATATTTCAGCCGATTTCCTTAATCAGATCAAAAGGAGCAACGTCTGATGGCTAATTACGGAATGGAAGAACCAAGGAAAAGAAATGTCCGCGCGGAGATGAACATCACTCCGATGGTCGATATCGTCTTTACGCTGCTGATAATCTTCATGGTCGCGGCTCCGCTCATTGAACAGGGCGTCGACCTCGATCTGCCTCAGACCGAGACAGTTCCCATCGAAAGCCCGAAAGACAAGTTCATAGTAAGAGTTTTTGACGGAAAAAAAGAGTCGGAAAACCAGATTTTTATCGACAAAACCGAAGTTCCGCTCAAAGAACTTGAAGTCAAGCTCAAAACAAACGCTTTTCTGCAGGAAAAAAAGGAGATTTACCTTCACGCAAGCCGCAACCTTTCCTACGGTTACGTCGTCAGAATAATGGCGATAATGAAAAAAGCGGGAGTTAACAATATCAACCTTGTGACTGAACCTTTGGAGAAGGAGTAGTCCGGATGGCGGGCAACGTAAGGAACGGATCTTTTATTTTCGGGAAAAATTCCGGCGGTGTGAGCCGGAAAACTTTTCTCGGATGTTCCGCAGGATCGCTTGTTTTCCATATTCTTGTGCTGATATTTTTCGGAAGCGGTCTCTGGTTTGCCGAAAGTCACAAGATCGAGTTCGAAAGCGTTCAGGCGAAGCTCGTGAAGCTGGGTGAAGAGCGCGACAAAAAGCTGCTGCCGCGTATAACCCAGCCGAAACCGGCACCGAAGTCGGAGAAAAAGGATGAAAAACCGGAGCCTAAAAAAGAGGAGAAACCGGTCGAAAAAACAAAGCCTGAGCTTGACGGAAAGGCAAATTCGCTGAAACCGAAAGAGGAACCGAAACCGGCAAAACCGAAGAAAGAGGAACCTCCGAAAGAGGAAAAGCAAAAGCCCTCTTCTCTGGATGAGCTTTTAGCCGGCGACGTTATGGAAAAAATCAAGCGCGATGCCCGTGCCGAAGAGAGCAAGGAAGGGGCTAAAGACGGAGTCGAAGACGGTGATGTCACAGATCCGGCGCTTGCATTGAAAGCGAATATGTATGCGAGACAAGTCAGCAAAAAGATTAAGGAAAATTGGAATATTCCAAGCATAATCTCGGCTGACGAGCGTAAAAAACTGATGACAAGAATCTATTTCAAAATAACTTACAGCGGAGATGTCTACGATATAAAAATCAAGGCGTCATCCGGCAATTCAGTCTATGACAGTTCGGTAATCGAAGCCGTCAAAAAAACGGGAAGGCTTCCTTTGCCTGACGATAAGAATTTGAAGAAACTTGTATTAAAGGAGGGTTTTGAATGTCCGTTCACTTCAGATTGATCACCCTTACCGCGGTGATTTTTGCTTGCTTTAATCTTTTTGCCCAGCTTCAGGTCGAGGTAAAAGACGGTGCTGTTGCCGAGTACAACATGGCTGTTTCCCCGATGCACGTTCTTGACGGTGATGCCGCACGTGCTTCGGAAATTTCTGCTGCTATTGAAAAAGTGCTTGATATTACGGGATATTTTAAAATTCTCGACAAAAGATCGTTTTTGGAAAAACCCGAAGTGGCATTCAAGGATGTCAATTTCAAATCGTGGCTCAATGTCGGCGCGAACGGCCTTATCAAAGGTACGATAAAAGGAAAGGACGATGTCGAGCTTGAACTTGCGTTTTTCGATGTCGCAAAAGGAAAAGCGCTCATTCAGAAGAAGTACAGCTCGAAGGCTGCTCTCGCTAAAAAGTCGGCTTACCGCTTTGCAGCAGAAGTTATCAAACTGCTTACCGGCGAAGAGATGAATTTCATGTTTTCCAAAATCGTGTTCGTCGAAAAAACCGGTGAAAAATACAGCCTCGTTGTCACGAATTTTGACGGTTCGGGCAGAAAAGAACTCTATTCAACGTCGAAAACGATCCTTCTTCCCGAATGGTCGGCTGACGGACAGAAGATTTTCTTCACAAGCCACGAAAAGAACAATCCGAACCTTTACTCCTACGATCTCAAAACGTCGCAGATAAAGACCGTTTCGGCGTATGACGGACTCAACGTTTCTGCAAGCGCTTACCCTGACAACAAAACTATCGCGCTCTGCCTTTCGAAGGACGGAAACTCCGAGATCTATTCGCTCGATACTATGACTAACGAACTCAAGAGACTTACCGTGAACTCCGAAATCGATGCCGCTCCGAGCGTAAGCCCGAAAGGTGACGAAATCGTTTTTGTCTCCGGCAGATCCGGAAATCCGCAGATTTACAGAATGTCTCTTTCCGACCTCAACAAAGTCGAAAGGCTGACCGAGCAGGGAAACTACAACCAGGATCCCGAATACAGCCCCGACGGAACGAAAGTTGCGTTCAGCGGCCGTGACGAAAAATACCAGTTTGATCTTTTTATAATCGATCTGGCTTCGAGGCAGATCAGCAGACTTACGCAGAATCAGGGGAAAAACGAGTCTCCGACATTCTCGCCCGACAGCAAAATCATCGGTTTCTCTTCAAACAGAAGCGGTAAAAGCAAACTTTTTCTTTCCAATGTAAGCGGAACGAAACAGATTGCGGTTTATTCGGGTGAAGGCGAAGTGCAGATGCCTTCGTGGTCTCCGGCGGAAACTAATTAAGAGAGGTGAGATATGAAACAGTTTTTCAATTTTTGTGCAATAGCGGTTTTTGTTTTTACAGTTCTCTGCTCCTGCGCCGGCAATCCGCCGAAAGACGAAAGGGAACTCGCAGAGAAGGCTTTTGCCGATGCCGAAGGCGGCAAGGACTGCGACAGAGAGAACTATCTCGCTGCCGAAGAGCTTCTTAGACAGGCGAGGGAAGAAGTCAACAACAAAAATTACGACAAGGCGAAGGAACTTTTCAACGCCGTTAAGGAAAAAAGCGACGCAATCGCAAAATATTACCGTGAACATCCGGATGAGTGCATGAAGAAAGACGGAAAGGGAAACGGTGAGGACGACGGCACCATCAAAGAGGAAAACATTACTTCGACTGAAGCGGCAGATCCTTCCGCAGACCCGAAAAATCCCGAAATGGATTTTCAGGTCGTTCACTTCGAATACAACCAGTACGCAGTCCTTGAAGAAGATCTCCCGAAGATAGATCTTATGGCTCAGTGGATGATGAATTTCCCCGAAAGAGTCGTCAGAATCGAAGGTCACGCAGACGAACGCGGCAGCAACGACTACAACCTTTCGCTCGGTGAAAAGAGAGCGCTGGAAGTCAAAAACAAACTGATACAGGCCGGTATCGACGGTGAGAGAATAAAAATCGTTTCCTACGGTGAAGAACTTCCCGTTGATCCCGCTTCGAACGAAGAAGCGTGGTTCAAAAACAGAAGAGCCGAATTCAAACGCGAAAACTAATCCCGTCGCGGCAAGAAAAAATCCCCGAATAGTTGAAATTTTTCCTTAAATTATTAGAATAGCCAGACTTAATTTTTTCAGGAGTGAAAAATGAAGAAAAAGTTCTTGTTTTTGTTTCTGATTTCAGTCGTTTTTCTTGTTTTTGCAGTTTCCTGTTCATCGGATGACGAAGAGGGGGAAGTAGATGCAAAGACAAATTGCAATTCAAATCTTGACTGCGATCATTATTCTTACTGCGATTTAGAGAATCCGAAGCAGGATGCAGAGCTCGGAACGCTGGTTTACTACTGCAAAAAGAGGCAGCTCTGCACAAGTCAGGCAGATTGCCCCAAAAATTGGAAGTGTAAGGAGAGCGAGGGTTTCTGCATAACTAATAAGGAGGCTGAGGTTGTCTTTTGTTCTTCCAACAGCGACTGCATGGATCCGAATTATCCTAAGTGCAATCTGGCATCAGGCGAGTGCGAAGCAGCGTCAGACTGGGGTAACAATGACAACGGAGATACGGAAAATCCTGATTCCGACGAACCGGATACAAACGACAACGACAATGCCGATTCCGATACTTCCGATACTGAAACCGATACCGTCAGCGACAACGATGCCGATACTTCGAGCAACGACATTCCTCTAGGCAAAACCCTTATGACAGAGGATTTTGAGGAGGGCGGTGCAAAATGGAAGATAGTCCCGGCAGACGAGGAGAATCCTTGCTGGAAAATAGGTGCTCCTGTCAGCGGTCCGGGAGAAGCTCACGGCGGCGGGAATGTTGCGGCAACCAATCTTGAGGGTACCTATCCGGCCAAATGCAAGGATCTGTTTTATTACGAAGATTCGATGAAGATTCCGCCGGCAGGAAAGCCAGAAATAACTTTCTATGCATGGGTCGATCTGATCGGAAACGGTTATTCGCCTTTTGATTATGTCGAAGTCGTCGTGAAGAAAAGCGGAGATGTTTGGGAACTTGTCGACAGCGGTGTCGCTCTTTCCGCAGACACTCCTTCTTCGCCGCTTGCAGCTCTTGACAACCACAAGACGAAAATTACGAAACAGCTCGGAACCCAGTACTACAAGTTTACAGGTGATCTTTCCCCGTTTAAAGGAGAGGTCGTAGATATCGGCTTCCGTTTTACGAGCGACGAATCCGATGAGGCAGCCGGTTTCTATCTCGATGATGTGGCGGTAACTTATTGATTTTATTGACCAGACTCTGTTTTATGTCGAATGAGGGAAAGTTTTGATAACAAATATTACTGCTGATTTTGAAGAAAAATATATAGGAACGGTGATAAACGACCGTTATAAAATAATCAAACTCGTCGGAACGGGCGGCATGGGAAGCGTCTACCTCGCAGAGCACGAGATTTTGCGGAAAAAAGTTGCAATCAAGATTTTGCACTACGAGCAGAGTAAACGCAAAGATACGGTTGAAAGGTTCAAACGCGAAGCTATCGCGGCATCGAATATAGGTCAGGACAACATTGTCGACGTCACCGATTTCGGCTACACAGAAGAGGGAAACGCTTACTTCGTCATGGAGTATGTCGAGGGGCGTTCTCTTGCCGACGTTATGAAGGAACAGCGCATTCTTCCGCTTGAATTTGCCGTTTCTGTGGCTGCCCAGATAGCAGTTGCGCTCTATTCGGCTCACGGAAAAGGGATAATCCACCGCGATCTCAAGCCGGAAAACATTCTTCTGACAAACAAGGACGGCAACTATCCTTTTGTCAAAATCGTTGATTTCGGCATTTCAAAAATTCTTCAGGCCGATGCAAAACCGGACGAGCGTCTGCGCACTTTGACCAAGTCGGGTGCGATCTTCGGAACACCGGAGTATATGTCGCCTGAACAGGCTGCCGGAGAGAGCGTCGAACCCGCTTCCGACATTTATTCTCTCGGCGTCATCATGTATGAAATGCTGACCGGCAGACTTCCTTTCTTTGATGATAACTATATGAAAATACTGCATAAACACCAGTATGAATTTCCTGAACTGCCGAGCAATATAAACACTGACATACCGTCAGATGTCAATGCGCTGATAATGAAATGCCTCGAAAAGAAGCCTTTCAACAGGTACGGCACGATGATGCTGCTTCTCAACGATCTGAAAAATATTTACATTAAACACAATCTTGAAGAAAAAATCAGTCTTGCATTTCTTTTCAATTCTGGAACCGTCAGAAGCATGAACCCCGCTTCCGACATGATTTCTAGCGAAGAGATAATCAGAATGCTCAATTCGTCGCAGGATGAAAAGGTAAAGCATGTTTCGATGGAAAACCGTTCTTCGGGAACGGTTCTCAAAATTCTGGTTCTCTGCCTTCTTTTGATCGTAGCGGGAATTGCAGCCTACACTTTCTTCAGGAAGCAGAATCCGCCGATGATGGCTGAACGCACCGAGCTTTCGAAGTATGATACTCCGAAAAACGCGGCAGTTGAAAACGAAAAGGAAAAACCGGAGAAAAAACCGGTCGAACAGCCCAAAAAACAGCTTGCAAGCGGCAAAAAAAGCGTTCCAATGATGAAACTTACGGTGAATTCGAATATTCCCGGTGTCAGGGTCTTCAACAACGAAAACGGCAAAACTATCTGCAAAACGCCCTGCATGAAGAAGCTGCCGAGAAAAGAATCGGAAGTTATAATTCTCGGTTTTGAATACGAAGACTACTCGATAAAACCTATGGCGGTCACGCTTGACAAGGATATGACGGTCAATTTGAACCTTAAACAGGAGGTGGATAATGGCTAAAAAGATTTTTGTCCTTGACACTAATGTTCTGATTTCCGATCCGAAAGCTATTTTCAATTTTGACGAGCATGACATCGTCGTTCCGATCGTCGTTATCGAAGAGCTCGACAAATTCAAAAAAGATATGAATCAGGTCGGTCTTGCAGCTCGTGCTTTTGCACGTCACATCGAGGAGCTCCGCCAGCAGGGAAGTCTTCTTGACGGTGTTGCGCTTCCGGGCGGCGGTTCGATAAGGATAGACATCACGGGCGAATTCGAGCTTCCGGGTGCAAAACTTGCATCAGGATATGCCGACAACGTAATTCTTTGCGCCGCTTACAAAATCACGAAAGACAACCCTGACAGAGAAGTCGTTCTTGTCAGCAAGGACGTCAATCTCCGCATAAAAGCCGATGTTTACGGCATAAAGGCCGAGAATTACAGAAACGATACCGTAAATTTCAACAAACTCCCGACCGGATACGAAACTCTGAGTATCGAAGGGGCTTTTATCGACCGTGTTTTTGAAGAAAAGAAGATCCCGCTTGATTCTCTGACTGGAACTCCTTTCGAAACGGCTCATGCAAACCAGTTTTTCAAACTCGTTGATGCAGAAATCGGCGAGCAGCACACTGCAACCGTCAAAGTAGATCCGTTTGAAAAGGCGATCGTTCCGCTTAAACAGTTCAAGGAAGTGTGGGGACTCAAGGCGAGAAACTTCGCTCAGAGACTTGCTTTGGACCTTCTGATGGATGACAGAGTAAAACTCGTGAGCCTCATCGGAACGGCGGGAACGGGAAAAACCCTTCTTGCTATCGCGGCTGGTCTGCAGAAGTGCCTTGAAGAGGGAAAATACACGAAAATGCTCGTAGCAAGACCTATTTATCCGATGGGAAAGGATATCGGTTTCCTGCCCGGCACGATCGATGAAAAACTCAAACCGTGGATGCAGCCTGTTTTCGACAACTTGGAATATCTTCTTGCTGATCACGACATGAACAGCGTCGGCAAAATGAACGAGCTTATGGCGAGCAAGGTGATTGAAGTCGAAGCTCTCACCTATATCCGCGGAAGAAGCATTCCCGAACAGTTCATCATCGTCGACGAGGCGCAGAACCTTACTCCGCACGAAATCAAAACGATCGTTTCGCGAGTCGGCGAAAATACGAAAATGGTTCTCACGGGCGACCCGTTCCAGATCGACAATCCGTACATGAACGAGTCCAACAACGGTCTGAGCTACATTGTCGACCGTTTTAAAGACCTTGCCCTTGCAGGTCATATAACTCTTGAAAAAGGCGAGCGTTCGGCACTTGCAAACGCTGCTGCGGAGCTTCTGTAGACGATGAAGATCGTAGTCATCGGCGATGTCCACTCAAATCTTCCCGCTCTTGAAGCGGTTATGAAAGAGATCAAGGAGAACATCAAACCCGATGTCATTCTCTTTTCCGGTGACGCTGTCGGTTATGGTCCGTGGCCGGGAGAAACTATTGATATTCTTAAAGAAAGTGTTGACTTCGGCGTTCTTGGCAACCACGATGCCGGCATTGTCGGAAAGACCGATATCAACGATTACTACGATGCTGTAAGGTATGTCATCAACTGGACGACCGATATCCTGACAAACGATCAGTTCGCATTTCTTGACCGTCTGAAATACATCCACGTTGATGATGCGGCGCACTGTCTTCTTTCGCACGGCTCGCCCAGAATGCCTGAAAGATACGACTATATTTTCAACTGCAGAGGTGTGAACCGCCTTTACGATGTTGCGCCGTTCCTGCAGAAAGTGAATTTCTTAGGTCACAGCCACTACACCAATCTTTTTCTTCTGACCGGCAACAATCAGTCGGTCGAGCTCAATATTTCGGGCGGAGAAATCGATATTTCGACTCTTCCGAATCCGGTAGTATGCGTCTGCGGTTCGGTAGGTCAGCCGCGTGACGGAGATCCCAGATCGAGTTTTGTTTCATACGATACGGACAAACAGCTTCTCAAATATCACAGAGTTGAATACGATTTTGAGCTGACTATCAATAAAATAAGGGAGTTGCGTCTCCCTGCTTCATTCGGCGAAAGGCTTAGAAATGGTTGCTGACATTCCGTGCCGGATTTTTGAAGACACCTGCGATTACGGTGAAATCCTTGAATTTCAGGAAAGTCTTAGAAACGATGTCATTGCAAAAAAAAGTTCAGGCTGCGTTCTCTTTTTAGAGCATAAACCGGTCTACACTTCGGGGCTTCGCGGCAGGGAAGAAGACTTCATCGAACCTGTAGGCGATATTCCCGTTTACAACATCAGGCGCGGCGGAGAGCTTACTTTCCATGGACCTGGTCAGCTTGTGATCTATCCCGTGATCGATTTCAGAAACTACGGATTTAATTCGATAAAAGAGTTCGTTCTTTTCTTTGCCGGTTCGATAAAAAGTGTTCTCGGCAGCTTCTGCGGCGTGAAAAACCTTGAATGGCACGATGAAAAAGCAGGGCTCTGGGTCGGAGAGAGAAAAATCGCCTTTACAGGAATGCACTTTAAGAAATTTGTTCCGATTCACGGATTTTCTGTAAATATTTCCAATGACTTATCCTATTTTTCAAGAATTGTTCCCTGCGGAATGCCGGATTGTAAAATAACTTCTGTCAAAGAGGAAACCGGCAGGATTTTTCAGGTGTGTGATGTCGCGGAAAAAATAGCTGACGAAATAAACGGGAGAGACAAATGAAAAAAATAACTCTGCTTTTACTGATTTTCAGCATTTTTTCTGTTTTTGCGGAAACGGTCGAAAAACCCGCCGAAAATACCGGCAATACCGAAACAAAACCCGCAGAACAACCGAAAAAATCGGAAATAACCTGGAAATTCTATTCAAAAAACAAAGCTCATGTCTTTATCGACCAGAAAATCAGCGGCGGCACGGCAAAAGATACTTACAGCGTACTGCAGACTGAGGATCTGGGCGAAATAACATATAAAAACTACACTTTCGGAATCAGAAAAACGCTTCTTTTCTTTGCCGGCAAGGATGATGATTCCGATTACGTTAAAAATTTCGATTACGTTTACAGCGACGAGCACTTCAACCACTGCTGGGAACAGTATCTGGACAGGATTTACGCGAAGGGAAAGTGGAAGAATTTTCAGTTCACGGCGGGTGATTTTTATGAAAGTATGAACCGCGGAATGGCGTTTTCTATGAAAAACGACCAGGTTTACGGCGACAATTCGATACGCGGCGGCAACATTGCGGGAAATTACAACGGTTTTTTCATCAAGGCGTTCGGCGGCAGGGCGAATCCCCAGCTCCGTGACAGCGCGACTTTCAAAAGAATGAACGAGGCTGACGACTGGCTTGCAGGAATGGAAACCGGTTACAAGTGGAAAATCGCCGAAGCTGCGGTGCAATACGGTTACGGAAACTACGGAAAATACGATCTTGTAACTCCGGTAAGTACGGCTACGGTTAAAACCGGAGTAAGTGCTGAAAAGGAATTTCACTTTATCGGAAGTTACGTTGCACTTCGCAATCCGTTCCCCGGTTTTTCGTTTTATGCCGGTGCGGTCTATGTGCCTTACGGCTATGAAAACACGACAGAAAGTAAGCAGATCAAAGAAAACGATCCGAAAATCGAAAAAGAAAAAAATGACTTGCAGAATGCCGCGGCGTTTTATTCATCACTTCTCTACTACTTTGATTTCGGCGAGAAAAAAAGCCGTCTCACCTTCAAGCTGGAAGGGAAAATGTACAATAAATTTTTCCTCAACTACAACAGAATGGAAGATTCCGACTATCAGAAACGCCGTTACTTCAACCCTCCGACGCTGCTTCCGAAAGAGCTTCAGATCGATAACGAATTCGATACTTGGGCAGTAGGCGGCAGGATCAGCTTCAACGAGAATTATTCCGGCATAAAATTTCACGCGGACTTGGTGAAAGGCGATTCCCTCGGCAACAAAAGCGCGCTTCCTCAAAGCAGGACTAACCTGATTCTCAACTATCAGGCGGAAGATTTCTGGTATTCGGCTTTAAGCGGCGAAAAAGAGTGGAAACACGTTTCGCTTTCGGCTGGAGCCGGCTGGCACACTGTTGACGGCAATTCAAACAGAAAAAACAGCCGCGACTGGATAATTTCATTCATTCACATCGGCGGTTTCGTATCCGACTGGTCGATGAAGCTCACCAACGACTACTATCACAAAGACTACTGGCTTGACGATGTTCACGAAATGGATAATGTTCACGAACTCAAGACGGTTGCCGAAGTTTCGTGGAAATACAAGAGGACTCACGAACTTTTTGTGGCTGTCAAAAACACGACATGGATTGAAAAAAAATATAAAGATACACCACAGGATGATGAGGAAGATGACGGAGAATATGTTTTCAAAGATGTTGTTAGCGGTGGAAAGTCCTTACATTATTCTCCGACTTTTTATACCGGCGGATCGATCGGTTATAAATACAAATTTTTGAGAACTTACATTTTCGGCGGTCTTGAAAAGGGCGGTTTTACCTGTGACGGCGGAACATGCCGTTATCTTCCCGATTTCAAAGGGGTTAAGGCCGAAATCGAGATAAATTTATAAGTGTGGGGGAAAAATGATTGCAGGTGTTGGAACTGACATTGTCGAAGTCGAGAGATTTAAAACCAAAGACGAACTCTGGAAAAGATTTCTTTCCGAAAAAGATCTCGAATACATCAGCAAATTCAAGTTTAAAGAAGAGCGGATCGCCGGATTCTGGGCTGCAAAAGAGGCGCTTGTCAAAGCTCTGAACAAGAGGGATTTCAATTTTTCGTGGGTAACGATCGCTCACGATGAGAACGGAAAGCCTTTTTTTGACTTCGACAGATTCGAAATCGAAGGAAAAGTACATCTTTCAATCAGCCACGAAAGAAAATTCGCAACTGCTGTTGTTATTTGGGAAAAATAATTTATTTATCGATTTTTTTGCCGCATTTCTGGCAGACTTTGCCGCTTCTTTTCTTTTCAACGACATATTTGAATCCGCATTCTGGGCAGACTTCGCCTTCAACCGGCTTGTACCAGCTGACGAAATCGCATTTCGGATAGTTTGAGCAGCCGTAGAAAAGTCTTCCTTTTTTGGAGCGTTTTACGGTGATTGCACCGTCTCCGCAGACAGGGCAGTCGCAGATTTTCTTTTCTTCTTTGATTATCGTCTTGCACTTCGGATAAGCGCTGCAGGCCTTGAATTCGCCGAAACGTCCTTTTTTGATGACGAGTTTGCTTCCGCAGTTCGGGCAGACTTCATCAAGTTCTACGCTTTTTTCTTCTTCGGTTTCCTCTTTGAGGTGATAAACATCGCCGTCTTTTTCAAATGTTCCGGCAAAGTCGCATTCCGGGTAGCCTTCGCATGAAAGGAATGGAAGATTTCCTTTTTTCGACCATCTGAGAACGAGTTTTTTGCCGCATTTCGGACACGGTTCTTCGGCGTAAATTTTCTTTTTGCCCTCTTTTTTGACTTCGGTGATTCCTTTGTCGAGGACTTTCGAGAATGTCGCATAGAAAGTTCTGAGAACGTCGAGCCAGTCTTTTTCGCCGGTTTCTACTGTGTCGAGATCAGATTCCATTTCAGCGGTGAAGTTGACGTTGATGATCTCGGGGAAGAAGGAAACAAGCGTGTCGCTTACTAAAATTCCGAGGTCTGTCGCCATGAGTGCGCCTCTGGGTTCTTTCATGCGCTCGACATAGTTGCGCTGAACGATCTGTTTTATGACCGTTGCATAAGTCGAAGGTCTGCCGACTCCTTTTTCTTCGAGTTCTTTGACGAGGCTGCCTTCTGTGAATCTCGGTGTCGGCTTCGTGAAATGCTGCTCGCATACCGGATTTTCGAGTTGAACGGATTCGTTTTCGGTTACCTTCGGAATGGTGTCGTCCTTGCCTGTTTTTTTGTATATTTTGCGGAAACCTTCGAAAGTGATGACGCTTCCGGTCTTTTTGAATGAGTATTTCTTTTCGGTATCTTCGATCGTGATTGCGGTCGTTTCGTAAACGGCATCCTTCATCTGAGTAGCTACGAATCTCTTCCAGATGAGAGTGTAGATGTTGAGTTCGTCTTTGGTGAGTTTGGAAGCGACTTTAGACGGCGTGAGCTCGACGTTTGTCGGTCTGATCGCTTCGTGTGCGTCCTGCGTTTTTCCTTTTTTGTTTGCATAAATTTTTGTTTTCGGTGCAAGGAACTCTTTGCCTACATTTGCCGCAATGTAGTCTCTGAGAGCAGCGTTTGCCTCTTCCGAAATTCTGAAAGAGTCTGTTCTCATGTAGGTGATAAGACCGGTGAAGCCGTCTTCGCCCAGATCTTTACCTTCATAAAGCGACTGCGCGATACGCATCGTCTGTTCGCCAGTGTAGTTGTGAAGGCGTGAACCTTCCTGCTGAAGATTACTCGTATTGAGCGGAGGAAGGGGAGATTCTTTCTTTTCCTTCTTTTCTATCGAAACTATCGAGAAAGAGTTGGTCTTTGCGATGTCGTCTCTTATTGCTACAGCCTCTTTTTCGTTTGCTATTTCAACTTTTTCACCTTTGATTTTTTCAAGAAGAGCGTCGAATTTGCCGTTTTTTCCTGCAAAATCGGCTTTGAATGACCAGTATTCTTCGGGAACGAAAGCGCGGATCTCTTTTTCACGGTCAACTATCATCTCTAGTGCGACCGACTGAACTCTGCCGGCGCTGAGTCCTTTTTTTACGCTTCTCCAGAGGAAGGGAGAAAGTTTGTAGCCGACGATTCTGTCGAGGATTCTGCGTGCCTGCTGCGAATTGTAAAGGTCTTCGTTGAGTTCCGCTGAGGTTGAAAGCGCTTTTTCTATTCCGCTTTTCGTGATTTCGTGGAAAAGAACGCGGTGGATGACTTTGTTTGTGAAAAGTGACGCGATGTGGAACGCGATTGCCTCTCCTTCGCGGTCAGGGTCGGAGCCGATATAGATTTCATCAGCCGCATCAGCCTCTTTTTTGAGCATCGAAATCGTTCCTTCCTTTCCCGGAATCACTTCGTAATCGGGTTTGAAGTTGTCGTCGATGTCGATTCCTAAAGTCTTCGACGGAAGATCGATGATGTGACCCATCGATGCCACGACTTTGAAATCAGGCAGATATTTTGTAAGAGTTTTTGCCTTGGTTGGTGATTCCACGATAAGAAGTTTCATAATTTCGCCTCACTTGGTTTATAAATTTTGCCGTTAAGCTCGCTCACTATCCCTTCGAGAACCAGCGTAAGCAGCACAGCCGGAAGCTCCGCCGCGCCGATTCCGGAAAGAACGGTAAGTGTGTCAAAGTCGATCCCTGACGGATTTGACTTTATTATGTTATAAACAATTTTTTTAGTTCCATCAAGTTGAAGTTCCTTTTTCTCTTCTAAAAACGGTTTTTCTCTAGAAATTTCAATGTGTTCCATATTTTGTTTTTCTTTTTCCAGCATATCGAAATCGAAAAGTATCTCGAGGTTTCTGTTCCCGCGGTATTTTTTTAAAAATCCGTAATTCCCTTCAAAAAGCGGGTCTCCGATTTCTCCCGGGCAGACAAAAACTTTTTTGCCGTATTCAAGAGCCAGCCTCGCCGTGATAAGGCTTCCGCTCTTTGCCGCAGCCTGAATGAGAACAAGTGTTCCGCACATTTTCGCCACGGTTTCGTTCCTTATCGGGAAATTTCTCCCTATCGGCGGAGTGTCGGGCGGAAACTGTGAAATTACCGCGCCGCTCGCCTTTATTTCTTCGGCAAGACCGATGTTTTCTTCGGGATAAATCACGTTTATTCCGGTTCCTAAAACCGCGATCGTTCTTCCACCGGCTCTGAGTGCAGCTCTGTGCGATTCAGTGTCGATGCCGCGCGCCAGACCGCTGATTACCGTTTTTCCGCGATTTACCGCCGCCGTCGCTACCTTTTCAGCGAGTTTTATGCCGTAAAGAGAGGGTTTTCTGCTTCCGACGATTGCCACTGCGTCCGCATCGCACGGAAGGATTGAGCCTTCAATATCAAGAGGAAGCCCGATTTCTGGTTTTAGTTTTAAAATCCTGTCGGGATGGTTTTCTTCGATGTTGCTTATTTTAGTCATTGAGTGAGCCTAAAAACGATTTCATTTCCTCAATCTGCTCGTCGGGAGTAGATGCTCCGGCGGTGATTCCCACGGATTCCGAATTTTTCAGTGTTTCGATTTCCAAACTGCTGAAATCTTCGGGTGATTCGACCCAGAAAGAGTTTTTGTTGCGCTCCGAGACAACCTGAAAAAGTTTTGAAGTGTTAGACGAATTTCTGCCGCCGATAACGACCATCGAAGAGACTCTTTTCGCAAGTTCGCCTGCCGAATCCTGCCTTTTGAGGGTTGCCGTGCAGATGGTTTCAGCCGCGATGAACCTGTGTCCCGGCATGTTCCCGACGGTTCTGCGTACTTTTTTCAGCAGAAAATCGTAGTTTGCGGGGCGCGAAGTCGTCTGCGCGACTGCGAAAATTCTGTCGTGAGATTTGATAAACGAGATGAGTTCTTCGCTTTTCGACTCAAATTCGGTCGGGTGGATCACGAAAAATTCGCCCGTTATTTTTGAAGTTATCCCTCTCACTTCGGAATGTTCGCGGTCTCCCATGATGAGGACTGCAAAACCTTCGGCAGAGCGCTTTTCGACGAGCTGATGAATCCTCTGAACGTAAGGGCATGTCGTGTCAACGAGTGTTATTCCGCTGAATCTGTCGAGCTGGGCGCGTTCATCTTTTGTTATGCCGTGGCTTCTTATCACAATGCACGAATTTTCCTGAATCGAGTCGATGTCGATTACGTCAACTCCTTTTTCTGCATACTGCGCTATCACTCTCGGATTGTGGATGAGAGGTCCCAGCATAAAAACTTTCATTCCGCTGTTTTTAGCGTTTCTCACAGCTTCTTCAAGCAGAGAAAAAGCCCTTCTCACGCCGAAGCACACACCTGAATTGTCGGCAACAGTTATTTTCATTTTCCCTCTCTTTCATGTGCATATTTTACGATGAGATCGACCGTCTGCTCGAGATTTATGTCGGAATTGTCGAGCAGAACGGCATCTTCCGCCTGTTTCAAAGGCGAAACCGCGCGTGTTGAATCCTTGATGTCTCGCTCTTTGATTTCCTTAACGAGTTCGTCAAAATCGACTTTCAAACCTTTCGCTTCTATTTCGAGCATTCTGCGTTTTGCCCGTTTTTCGGGAGAGGCGGTAAGAAAAATCTTGAGTTCCGCATCCGGCATGATGACTGTTCCGATATCGCGCCCTTCCATGACGACTCCGCCGGTTTCCGCATATTTTCTCTGCATATTGAAAAGAGCCTCGCGGACAAACGGGATTGCCGAAACAGAACTTGCCTTCATACTGATTTTTTCCGTGCGTATCTCAGTCGTCACGTCTTTTCCGTTCAGGAAAACGCGGTTTACTCCGTTTTCGATTTTGAAAGAGACTTCGAAATTTTTCAGAAGTTCCCTGATTTTGTCGTGTTCTTCAACGCCTGCCTCCCCCATAAAAACGGCTAAAGCGCGGTAAATAGCACCGGTATCGATATAGGAATAACCCAGTTTTTCAGCCGTGAGTCTGCTCACGCTGCTTTTCCCCGCACCTGCCGGACCGTCGATTGCAACTCTGATTTTTTTCATAGCACCCTCCAAAAAAACCAGATATTGTAACCGCGGTTTTCAAAAAATCAAATTTTGATTTGAAAATTGCGGTTATTCAAGGTTTTTACGGCACCTCAACTCTGTTGAGGAGCTCGGAGATGATTTTGTCAGTGGAAATTTTTTCGGCTTCGGCTTCGAAAGAGGGGATAATTCTGTGGCGCAGCACCGGATATGCGACTTCCTTGATGTCTTCAGGCGTTACGAAAGTTCTGCCTTCGATGAAAGCGCGGATTCTGCCTGCAAGAATGAGGAAAATGCTTGCACGCGGGCTTGCTCCGACATCGATGAGCTGTGCGATAGACTTTTCTTTCGGCTGTCTTGTTTCCGAAACGATCGAAATGACATATTTTTTGATTCTGTCATCGGTGTAAATCTGTTTTGCGATCTCCTGCCACTCTTTTATTTCTGCTTTGTTCAGAATTTTATTGAGTTTCTGCGTGAGTTCGCGTTTCTCGAATTTTTCAATGATTTTAAGTTCTTCATCAGGTGTCGGATAGTCGATCAGCACTTTGAACATGAATCTGTCGACCTGAGCTTCGGGAAGCGGATAAGTTCCTTCCTGCTCAAGCGGGTTCTGTGTCGCAAGAACGATGAACGGGTCGGGAAGTTTGAAAGTGTCGCCGCCGATCGTGACCTGACGCTCCTGCATCGCTTCAAGAAGTGCCGACTGAACTTTCGCCGGTGCACGGTTTATCTCGTCGGCAAGGATGACGTTCGAGAAAATCACACCTTTTTTCGTCTCGAAACTGTGCTCAGTCATGTTGAAGATCCTGCTTCCGATTATATCCGCGGGAAGCAGATCGGGAGTAAACTGTATCCTCTGAAAATCGAGATCGGTAGAGTCAGCAAAGGCCTTTACCGCAGTCGTTTTTGCAAGTCCGGGAACGCCTTCGAGCAGAATGTGACCTTCGCCGATCATGCCCATGATGAGCGCTTCGACCATCTCTTCCTGACCGACTATAACTTTTGAAATTTCCGATTTCAGAGCGTTTATCGTCAGTGCGTGAGCTCTGATTTTTTCATTCAATTCGCCGAATTCCATAGAAACCTCCGTCAAAAAACCGAACCAGAAACAAGCGGCATATTAAATTTATTTCATTTTTCTTGCAAGTCGGCGCGAAAACTATATATCCGATACCGGTTTTTGTTTGTTCGGAGTCTGCAGTGCCCAAAAAAAAGATAGACATTTTTTTGATTCTTCCGATCGCGGCAATACTTTTTCTGGGTCTTCTTTCTCTCAGCAGCGCCCTTATTTCAAAGTTTTACATCCAGCTTATATGGGTCGTGCTTGCCACGGCGGTATTTATTTTCGTTTCGTATTCCGATCTCCGTCTTTTCGAGCGTGCGGCGATCCCGATGTATTTTGCAAACGTCATACTTTTAGCGCTTGTTCTTCTGATCGGAAAGACGAGCGGCGGCGCACAGAGGTGGCTCGATATCGGGTTCATGAACTTTCAGGTCAGCGAGCTTACAAAAATTTCAGTAATATTATTCATAGCTTATCAATTTAATTTGAAACCGACGCTTGAAGACGGCTACAACCTTGTCGACATTCTGCCCGAGGCATTCGGCATATTTATTCCGGTTTTTCTGATTTACAAAGAACCCGATCTTGGCACGGCGATCCTTGTTGGAGCGATATCATGCGCGATGATTCTTTCGACAAAAATCAACCGGAAATGGCTCATCGGCGTTCTGCTTTTCATCATAGTTTCAGTTCCGATACTCTGGATGTGGGGACTTCACGACTATCAGAAAACGCGCGTAATTTCGCTTGTAACGATGCTTTTGGGAGAAGAATCGCAGGAACTCAGCCAGACTTCGCAGTACCACATAAAACAGTCGATAATTGCGGTCGGAAGCGGCAGACTGCACGGCAAAGGCTACAACCGCGGCACGCAGAACATGCTCCGTTTCATTCCGGAGCACCACACAGACTTCATCTTTTCGGTCTATGCCGAAGAATTCGGTTTTTTCGGAGTCCTGCTGCTCCTTTTTCTATATTTTCTGCTTCTGGTAAGGATTCTTCTGCTTGTCGGCAAGGTCAAGGACAAGTTTTCGGCACTGATTCTTGTCGGTTCCTGCGCTCACATCTGGCTTCAGGTGCTTGTCAATATCGGCATGGTCACGGGAATTCTGCCTGTCGTCGGAATTCCGCTGCCGTGGTTTTCATACGGCGGAAGTTCGCTCATTTTCAATATGCTGCTGATGGGTCTGGTGCATAACGTGAGCCTTCACCGCTCTTATTCTTAGCGGCGGCGCAAAAAGTTGACAAAAAAAGCTCTTTTCATTAACTTCCGCCGGTTTTTGTTTATTTAATTGAATTTTAAAGGGTAAAAAAATGTTCAGAAAATCTTTTCTTTTCGTGTTTATGCTTTTGGTTTCTCTTTCTGTTTTCGCTGCCGACCCCAAAATGGCGGTTGTTCCGGCTGCGGGTGAAGACGACGCTGCTTCGATGGCGAAAAGTCTCTCGAAAGAGTTTAAAATCCTTTACAAAACCGTTAAAGGCGCACAGCTTTCCGATATCGATTCTGCTGCTGCCGGCAAGTTTAAAAAGTGCGGCGCAAAGCTGAAATGTGCCCGCGAAGAAGCCAAAAAGTTCAAAAAAGCGCAGTATGTCCTTTTCCCGGTCGTAAAGACTACCGACGAAGGATTCTCGGCGGTGCTCTACATTTTCGACAAGAACGGAAAAATAGCTAAAAAACAGAATGTTGACGTAAGCAGCGATACTGATGCGGAAGATTTTGCTTCGGAAGTTGCGGCAAAACTCATGGAAGCTCTTTCAAAACTTTCGGAAGGCGGTGAAGAAGGCGGCGATGACGAGGAAGAAGCGGCTCCGCAGAAGGAAGAAGCTCCGCAAATGACCGAAAGAGAGAAAAAGGAAGTTCTCCGCTCGGCTTTCAAAGCATACAAGGCAGGCAAAGGCAAAGAGGCTTCATCCCTTTTCAGAAAGGCTGAAAACGTAAGCCTTGCTGATACTGTTGACGAAGTTATGCAGGCACTCGACGATGCGAAATCGATGACCAAAAACGGTGACGCTTCAAGAGCTGTAGAAACTGTAAACAAAATCGAAAGAAAGGATCTCGACATCAGGGAACAAGGCTACAAAGAGCTTCAGTTCGTAAAGGAAACCAATAAGAAACGCCGTTACAACGAGCCTGGAAAAGATGAATACGACAAGGCGAGACGTACTTTCAAGAGCGTCAAGAAAGAGATGAAGACCATTTCGGTATGGCGCGACGGCGAAATGAAAAAACTCGAAGATTCTATGAACGGAAAACTCGACGAGCAGAAAAAACTCAACGAAAAATTCGAGCAGGACGAGAAAAAACAGGCTAAAGCCGATAAAAAACAGGAGCGCGAACATCAGAAAAAGCTCGAAACGCTCAGAGAAAATGTCGAGAATATGGACTCGATCTACCGCGACAAGCTCAAAAAGACCGACAGAGAAATCGAAAAGCTGAACAAGCAGCTCGAAGACGAAAGACCGGCTGAAGAAATCTACCAGAAAGAGATAGAAGCAGAGCTTGCTGCTGTTGAGGACAAATACAAAAAAGGAAACAAAGACCTCAAGAAACAGCTCATGCAGACCAAAAAACAGTCTAAAGCCGATATAGAAGCTGCTGAAAAAGAATATAACGACAAGATTCAGGCTCTCGAAAAATCGAATTCCGACCTTGAAAAACAGATCGCCAAACTTTCCAAGGAAGTTGAAAAGATGGAAGGCAATTTCGAAGCTGAAGAGCAGAAGGAATCTGAAAAGTTCGACAAAATCATTGCAGACGGTGAAGCTCAGGATTCCAAAGATCTCGAAGCTGTCGAGAAAAAGGCTGACGACGAGACCGAAAACCTCAACAAACAGCTTGAGGATTACGACAAAAAACTTTCTTCCTATACCGAAAAATTCGACAAGATAGATTCCGAAATCAGCGATTACAACGACAAACAGGAAGAAAAACTGAGCAAGAATCAGGAAAAGTTCGACAAGAAGAGAGAAGAGGCTGAGCGCAAGTTCGAATCGGAAAGAAGCGCAGCTGAGGAAAAGGCCGAGCAGGCTTACAGCAAAGGTCAGGCTGAGCGCGCTAAGAAAGTCGAAACCATCGAAACCCAGATGTTCGAAATTCAGGATAAGGTAGAAAAATACGAAAAGGATCCGAAGTGGCAGAAACTTAAAAAAGATCAGGCTGCAGCTTCGAAAGATCTTGCTTCTTTCGAGGACGGTCACGACAAATTCATAGAAAAAGAGACCGCTTCCATTTCGAAGAACTACAAGTCCGAGCAGGCTAAGATCGATGCCGAGCAGAAGAAAGGCGAAGCCGACATCAAGAAGGAAACTGCTGCTTTCAAAGCTAAAAAAGCTGAAGAAAAGAAGGCTCTCAATGCCGAAATGAAGAAAGTCGAGCAGGAAAAGGCGGCTTTCGAAAAGGATATCAAAAAGAAACAGGCTACCATCAACGCGAACAAGGCTAATAAAATCAAAGAGATCGAAGGCCGTGCAGCTAAACGCGAAGCTGAGAGGAACGCAAAGGCTAAACAGAGAAAGGCTGCTTACGACAAGACTTCGGCTGAAAAGAGAAAACAGCTCGCAGCTCTTGAAAAACAGCGTGAAACTGCGGATGCAAATGCAGAAAAAACGAGAGACAATCTCGCTCAGCAGCTTGAAAACAAAAAGGCTGCCGCTGAAAAGAAGGTAAACGATATCGAAATCGCTATCGAGCAGAAGAAAGAGGCTAACGAAAACGCGATAGAAAAAGAGAAACAGGCGGTTTATGCAAAGTACGAGAAAAAGGCTGCGACCGACAAAAAAGCTATAACTGCAAAGATCGCTCAGCTTGAAGGCAGCTCGAAAAAAATGATTGCCGACAGAGGAAAAGAGGAAGCGAGACTCCGTGCGGAACTTGAAGCTGCCGAGAAGAAGACCGACACGATCAAGGACGAGCAGGAAAAGGCTGCGGCAAAGAGAAAAGCGGCTCACGAAGCCAACCTCAAGGCTGCCGAAAAGCGCGAAGAGGCTGCAAAAGCTAAATACGAGCAGTCGAAGAACAACATCGAAAAGCAGTACAAGGCTAAAGTTGACGCTCTCATCAAAGAAAAATCGATCTCTTTCGCAGGCGGAAGCGAATTCAAGGAAGAGAGAGACAGAAACTACGAATACAGCGCATACACGAAACAGCTCAATTCGGTCAAAGCCGATGCTCTTGCCGCTCAGGGAATGGAGATACTGAAAGACGAAAACATCGCCGAGGCAAGAAAATACTTCTTTGACGCTCTCTATGCGGATGCAAACAGCAAATCTGCCCAGAACGGTCTCAAAGAGATCGAAAAGACCGCAGCCGCAATGTTCGACAGAGCTTATGCAGACCTTCAGGCAGGCGACGTAAGCGCGGCGAAGAAAATCCTCATCAAGCTCAGAAAGGAACTCAGTCCGAAGAGCGCTTACTATCTCAGAGTCCTTGCTCTTATCGAAGATACGAAGGACAGCGGAGATTCAGAGGATTAGTTCCGTCGAAAACATTCTTTTAACTTTCCTTTTTTAGAAAATCAGGGGTTTCAATGACAGAAGAAAACAGAAACGAAAATTTTTCTGCCGGAAACGGCGTCTCGGCGAAAGTCGCTCCGAAAAGACCGCTCACTTTGGAAGAGCAGTACGAGGAAGATGACCGCCGCTGGCTCAAAAACGTCTATCAGGGCGACGTTAAGCAGCTCACCGTCCGCGCAGTCGTCATGGGAATGATAATCGGCGGACTCATGAGCCTCACGAACCTTTACATCGGTCTCAAAACCGGATGGGGACTGGGTGTCACGATTACCGCGTGCGTTCTTTCGTTCAGCATCTGGAAACTTTTGCGCGTCCTTTTTCCCAAAATTTTCACGACCGACATGACGCTTCTCGAAAACAACTCGATGAAGTCAACTGCTTCGAGTGCAGGCTACACGACGGGCGGAACGATGGTCAGTGCGATCGCGGCTTACATCCTCATCACAGGTCAGCATCTCAACTTCTGGGTGCTTACGGCGTGGACCGTTTTCCTGGGAATTGCCGGCGTCGTCATGGCTATACCGATGAAAAAACAGATGATAAACATGGAAAAACTGCCGTTTCCTTCGGGAACTGCGACTGCCGAAACGCTTAAAAGCCTCTATGCGGGCGAAGAAAGCAAAAAACAGACGCGCACGCTTCTCGGATTTGCTTTAGGCGGCGCGGTTCTGACTGTAATACGCGACTTTTTCGAATGGATAAAATACACATACGCGGTTTTCGGCGAAAAACTTGCAGAATACACTGTTTCGATGGAAACGAGCCTCATCATGGTCGCTGCAGGCGGTATCATGGGCTGGCGTACGGCGTGGAGCATTCTTTTCGGCGCTATACTCAATTATATAGTTTTAGCGCCTTACATGGTGAAAATCGGCGCTATCACCGAACTCGGATACCGCGGAATCAGCAGCTGGAGTTTGTGGTTCGGCGCTTCCGTCATGGTCTCGGCCGGATTTACCTCTTTCCTCATGCAGTGGAAAGTCGCTCTGAAAGCGTTTGCATCGCTCAAAGACCTTTTCTCACGCAAAAAACGCGAACTCACCGAGATCGAAAAAGTCGAAGTTCCTATGAGCTGGTTCTTCTGGGGAATCCTCGTCGGCGGCACGGGAATCGCGCTTATCATGCTTTTCGCGTTCGACATTCCGGTATGGGTTTCGGTTCTTGCAGTCATTCTTTCTTTCTTCCTTTCGATAGTTGCATGCCGCGCGACTGGTGAAACCGACACTACTCCGGTCGGCGCTCTCGGTCAGGTAACTCAGGCGTTCTACGGAATGCTGCGCCCCGGAAGCAAAGTCACGACACTTATGACAGCTTCGATAACTTCGGGTATCGCGGGATCTTCGGCTGACCTTCTCACCGACCTCAAAACCGGTTACATTCTCGGCGCAAATCCGCGAAAGATGTTCCTCGCGCAGTTTATCGGTATTTTTGCAGGAACGATCGTCATTGTTCCCGCATTTTATCTCATAGTTCCGACGCCCGACGTTCTCGGAAGCGACTATTTCCCGGCTCCGGCGGCTCAGGTCTGGTCGAGAGTCGCAGACCTTTTAGCTCAGGGATTTTCGACACTTCACTCAACGGCTAAAATCGCGATGATAATCGGCGTTGCGATCGGCATAATCATTCCGCTCATCGAAAAGTGGTTCCCGAAAGCGGCAAAATACATTCCGTCATCGATGGGAATCGGACTTTCCTTCGTTATTCCGTTCTGGAACTCTCTTTCGATGTTCCTTGGCGCCCTTATCGTTCTTTTTATCGAGCACAAAAAGAAAACTTTGGAAGAATACATCGTTCCGGCTGCTTCCGGAATCATCGCCGGAGAATCGCTTGCCGGAGTCTTCATAATTCTGCTTTCGACCGTTTTCGGCGGTTAAAAGTTCCTGCTTTTTTTGTTTTTTTTCAGTTGAGGCGTTTTTTTGCTTTTTTACTTGACAAAAAAAAAGGTACCCATAAAATTTCAGACGGTTTTTTTACAACATGAATTTGAAGGGTTTTTTTACTAACTTTTTTTTAGGAGATTTCAAATGAAGAAATTCACACTTGCTCTCGTGGCGATCGTTCTCGCCCTCTTTGTTGTCAGCTGCGGCGGCGACAAAAAAGATGAACCGACAGATCCGACCGATCAGCCGACAGATCCGACTGAAGAGCCGACTGAAGAGCCGACCGAAGATCCGACTGAAGAGCCGACCGACACCTGCAAAATTGACGACTCTTTCAAAAAGTCAAATTATGACAGCTATGTTTTGATCAACGGCTACGGCACTCTGCAGACCCCGAGCGAAGCAGAATCAGCTGACATGCTCAAAGCTTCTTTCTATGATGAAGCTTATCCGAATGTTTCCTTCAATGCAGGCACCTATCTTATGGCTGCAGAACTTAATAACGGCGGAATGGCAATCGTTACCGATTCTATTTACCAGGCTCTCGTTGATCAAAATTCTGCTGCTATCGCTTACGGCGTAGAAGCTCAGGTTATTCTTACCGAAGCTGATTTGGCAGAAGTTGAAAGCGGTGAAATCGCTGATTTCGGTCCGACAGTTGCTTACATCAACGAAATGACTTATGTTCTTGGTGCAAACTACATGATCAACATGGTCAAAACCTGCACGGTTGGTATGAGCGCTGCAAACGGCAATATTTCTGCAGGAAGATTCCAGTACTGCATGGATGACAGCACTGTTGCTGCCGGCAAGAAAATCAAACTTGGTATCGATGCAGCTGTTATCATCGCTCCGGAAGAAATTGCTGAAGCTTATGAGCAGCAGGGTTATGATGCTTGCTCCTGCATAGCAATCGAAAACAACCAGCAGAAAGAAGTTGAGTGCCCGGAAGATCTTTGCGATGTTATCGAATGTGAAGAAGGAACAGTTTGCGCGGCAGACGAAACCAAACTTACCGGTTACTTCTGCAAAGCTGAATGCGATGCAACAACAGAAGTTTACAACGAAAAGAAAAACACCTGTGACTGCGCAGAAGGTTACGAGAAAGACAAAAAGACCAAAGAGTGCGTAGCAAAGGACGCTGACACCGATACGGATACCGACACCGACACTGATACCGATACCGATACCGATACCGACACAGACACGGATACTGACACCGACACCGATACCGATACGGATACAGATACGGATACAGATACAGACACTGATACCGACGCTGACACCGATGCAGACACCGATGCAGACACCGACGCAGACACCGATGCAGACACCGACGCAGACACCGATGCAGACACCGACGCAGACACCGATGCAGACACCGACGAATAAGTCAATCGTCATTTAGATTTTTTAGGGCGCTCCGGCGCCCTTTTTTTTTGCCTTGATAGCTTGCTTTTTTTAAATTTGGTTCCTATACTGAATTTATCGAACTTTGAAAGGTGAGAAAAAATGGATAAAAGAAAAAAACTTGTAAAACTTTTTTACGAAATCGATGAGTTTATAAAGCAGAGATCGATTAAGACTGATCCTTACGCATTCCTGCTGAACAAATTCTGGCTTTCGCTTCAGAACAAGCGGCCTGCGGCGAATACTCTGGTCGGGATAACAAAAAGCGATTTTTCGCTTCTAAACAACGAATTTTCTGATAGACTTGGCAGAGATTTCGTTCTGTCGCTTTCGGTCAGTGCGATTCTCTCGCTTCCTGCCGAAAAGGTTATCGAACTTCAGAATGTCAAAATGCAGCCGAAACAGTCCGTGCTTCTTCTCACCGATTCGATAATTCTTCCTTATGAAACCGAGAAAAAAATCCAGCTTTTCATCGGCTACTCTTCCGAAAGGACAAAAGAATCACCTTTCAAAAACATTGAATATTATCCGGTTTCTCGTGACGCGGCGCTTTCTATTTCGATGCAGACGACCTTGTTCGATCTGATGAATGATGACGGAACGCAGCTGCGGCCGCAGAATTTCGATATTGTCGTCGATGATTCCGCAAATTATCCGTTTGCGAGTGAAAGTCTGCTCGACACACTCTCGGTCCTGCTGAAATACGATGCTGTTTTTTATCTTATGGTCAAAAAGACTTTTCTATCTTCTCCGCTTACCAGAAAGGATAAAAAAAGTCTTTACGCGCACTTTGAAGCGGAAGAAATCGACCGCTTTGCAGATTTTCTGCAGCTTAAGCTCGTTAAGAAAATCGAAGGGATGATCCCGATGCAGCCGCAGAATGTCGTTATCCGCGATTTTTCAGAAGGGAAAGTCCTCGAACTTGACCGCAACTGCCTTGATTTCAACCATCTTTTCACGTTCAACGACAAAGTTACCGCCGATCAGCTCGCTCTGGTTTCGAAGATAGAGAAAACGGCCGGCGGGACCTGCGGCGACCATTTCAGGTTTTTCCTCGGAATGTTCAGGAATGCTCCGGTTGACGATCTTGTCAAAACGCTGAGAAGAAGCGCAGCTTACCGCCCGCTTGTAACGTCGAAGGAGATCCTTCCGTTCAGAACTCCGAAAATCAAAAAGTATATTTACCCCGATCCTGAAGCCTTTTTCCAGATTCCGCCGGAAAGCAGTTTCGGAAGCAGAAAACTGCTTATGCGGTATCTTTCGGTAAAACCTGTTTTCGCCTACGACGAGGACGGACTTTACTTTATGAACGACGTTGCTGCGGTCATTCCGCGCACATCCGACGTTGATCTCTTTTTTGCGGAAGGATACCTCAATTCGAGGCTTGTCGAATTTTTCTACAAGATAAAATTCCCGCATCACAACAAGTTTTTGAAGAAAAATTTCAACAAGATTCCGTTTATGCTTTGCGGAAAGAATTTCCAGAACCTTATAACGCAGGAGGTGCTTGATATCCGCAGAATCTATCGCGAAATGGCTCTTTCGAGGGAAAACGAAGCTCTGCAGAAAGAACTTGCGGCTGTTTCGGAAAGACTTGACGGCTTTGTCTATCAGCTTTTCAAACTTTCTCCGGCCGAAGTCGGTATCATCGAGCGTTATCTCGGCGAAAACTGTGAATCACGTGAGGTCGAGCAATGAAAAACAAGTGGAAAATACTCATAGTTGACGACGATCTTTCTATTTTGCGGAGCTATCAGAAATACCTTGAATCGGAAGGTTACACCGTTTTTACAGCAGATGATGGAAGGACGGGCTATATCGCGATAGAAAAAGAGCATCCCGATCTTGTTCTGCTCGACATAAACATGCCGGTCAAGACCGGTCTGGAACTTCTCGAAGACCTCAATCGGACTTTAAACAAAAAAGATATGCCGCTTATCGTGATGCTGACTGCTTTCGGTGATCTTGATGCGGCAGTAAAGGCAATGAATTTAGGTGCTTACGAATTTTTGACGAAGCCTGTTCCGCTTGAAAAACTGCGCTCTACCGTCGAGTGCGCGCTTGAAACGCTCACTTTGAAAGAGCGTGTCGCTTACTTCATCGAGCCCGACAGCACTCCGTTCAAAGACACGATAATCGGGCGCGATCCTCTGATGATTGATATTTACAAAACTATCGGAACTCTGAAAGGAAACAAGGCGACGATTCTTGTCACGGGTGAAAGCGGAACCGGAAAGGAGATGGTTGCGAAAGCGATCCACGAAAACACTGTGCCGGAAGAGCCTTTTATCGCGATAAACTGCGCCGCAGTGCCTGAAAACCTGATCGAAAGCGAACTTATGGGTTACGTCAAGGGTGCTTTCACGGGAGCTACTGCAAACCGCGAGGGCAAGCTCGAAGCGGTCAAAGGGGGAACGCTCGTTCTCGACGAAATTTCGGAAATGCCGTACGAATTTCAGACGAAACTTCTGCGCGTCATTCAGGAAAAGGATTTTTATCCCATCGGTGCGACCGAAAAAAAGCGCTTCAACGGCAGGATCGTCGCTTTAACGAACAAAAATCTAAAGGAACTCGTCGAAAAAGGGAAGTTCAGAGAGGATCTTTTCTACCGCCTCAACGTCATCACGATTTCTGTGCCGCCGCTGCGCGAGCACCTGAACGATCTGGAAATGCTGATCCTGCACTTCATAAAAAAGGCAAATTTCATGATGAACACCTCGATTCAGAGCATCACGAAAGAGGCGGTCGATTACCTCAGATCGCACACGTGGCCCGGCAATATCCGCGAGCTTGAAAACACGATTCAGCGTGCTTCGATAAAGGCAAAGGACAAGGTCCTCACACGCGACAGTTTTTCTTTTCTTGTCGCCGAGAAAAAAGATCAGACTAATTCAAAGCAGAATACGGTCGAAGAACTCTTCATGCCGGAAAAGCTGATGCCTCTGCGCGATTTCGAAAGAAACTATATCGAATACGTTCTCAAACAGACCAACTGGCACAAAGGCAAAACTGCCGAACTGCTTGGAATAACACGTCCGACGCTAGACAAAAGAATAGAAGAATTCGGTTTGCGTAAAGATGTCTGAGTCAGCTTCTTTTTTATATTTCGTTATTTTTTTCGCGATAGCCATGTCTTCGACGGGCTGGCACATCATGATAAAGGGCAGGGGACTGCCTCAGAATCTCTGGCTGTTCTTTATTATGATTTCAAATGTTTTTATTTTTTCCTCTGTCGCTGCAGTCTATTTTCCGTTTTCAAAAGTCTATTTTTTTGTAGCAATGCTGTGTTTCGTAATATTTTCGACGCTTTTTATTTATTCGTTCCCGCATGCCGTCCTTCCTAACATAATATGGATGACGACGATAGCCGTTTCCGTGGTTTTTATGGTCGTTCTGTTTATTTACATGAAGACAAGGCTTTATTTGGTCTATTTTGTTCTTCCGCTTGCAGCGCTTGCTCTTGATATTCCGATAATATTCAGAAAAATCAAATACTTGAATGCGAATGTGAAAAAATTCGTTCTTTTCAACATCTCCGCAATGGCTCTGCTTTCGCTTCTAGTGCCTGTTGCTTCGGCTTTTTCGGTGATGTTTTACAATTCGCTCTATTTCAATGTGGCGGCGATGATCCTTTCAGCGCTTTTCGTGGTGTGCTTCGGGCTTTTTCTTTATGTGAATCCGAGGTCCTCTACCGGACTCAACAGAATAAACTTCTGGCTTATCATACTTTTGGCACTTCCTGCATCTTTCCTCGTCAACTTTTTGTTTTCATTAAGATTTTTGGTGACACGCGCTTTCGGCAGCGCGAACTTTTCGCTTGTCGTGCTTTGCGCTCTGTTTATGCTTTTCATGCTGACGGGAGTAGCTATTTCCTATTTTTCATCTTCGGTCGAGAGTTTTATATACAAAAGCCGCAACTACTATCAGACTTATCTGAACAAGTTCCGTCTTGAGATCGAAGACATCACCGAAGCGCCGCTTCTTTTCGATAAATTTTACGAATGCGTAAACGAATGGTTCCATGAAATCAAGCATATAAAGTATGTCTATCTGGATGATCTCCTGTGGCAGAGCAGTAAGATGCCGGTTGAACTTTACGACGGGAACGACGATTTCCAGCCGCTTCTCAGCGAACAGTTTCTTCTGCATGAGACCTATGTTTCAAAGGATTTCGCGCTGATTTCGGTGCCGACACTTGAAGACTTTGTCAAAAAAACCGGCGGTGATTTTTTTCTGCCGGTCATATACCACAACGAACTTACGGGATTTTTCGTAATAAATTCAAGGAATATTTCGCACAATGCCATGCTTTGCATAAGCAATCTCGCCGAAATGACGCTCAATAAGTTCGAAAAAATCTCTCTTTTCGCCACGGTCATAGAAACGGAAAAGAAGGTAGAAATGCTCAAACATTTCAAGGAAGTAGATAAAATGCTTTCGTTTGTTGCCCACGAACTCCGCTCTCCGATGACTTCGATCATGTTCAACATCGAAGTGGTGAAAGATGCGATAGACAGAAAAAAGGATATAGATACTGAATATCTCGATATTTCACTCAAAGAGTTGAAACGCCTCAACGATACGATTGAGAAAATGCTCGTGTACGGAAGAAACATAAAGCTTTCGCCTTATCCCTACAATTTCAGGTCTTTTTTTGCAGAAATGAAACAGTTTTTCAGCTATGCCGACCGAACGGTCAACTTTACCGATCAGACCGGCGGCAGGGAATTCATGTTCGACTGGGATGTCCTGAAAAACGTTTTCGTAAACCTTGTGAACAACAGCCTTCAGGCGCTCGAAAAAACTGACCGGGTTGGGAGAGTCAAAGTAACTGTTGCGAAAAAGAAGAAAAAACTGCTGATCGAAGTTGCCGACAACGGTCCCGGAATTCCGCCGGAACACAAAGATTCGATTTTCGAGCCTTTTTACACGACGAAAAAGAACGGAAACGGTCTCGGGCTTGCGACCTGCAAAAAAATAGTAAAACTTTCGGGCGGTTCGATAGTTCTGTGGGATACTTCTTCATCAGGAACTGTTTTTCACATCACTTTTCCGATAGAATCAGTCAGCGTTAAATAACGATTCTTTTATTTGACTTATACACTTCAATAATTAAAATATTGAGACTTTTTTTTGATCGTTTGTGGGAATTTTCGATGGAAGAAAATAATTCGAGTTATAAGTTACCAAGATTATTCGGAAAATACTATCTTTTAGAACTGATCAACGTCGGCGGTATGGCCGAAGTCTTCAAAGCCAAAATGTTCGGAGTCGAAGGTTTTGAAAAAATCGTTGCGATAAAAAGAATTCTGCCTGAAGTCGCGGAAGATGCCGAATTCATCAAAATGTTCGTCGATGAGGCTAAGATCGCGGTAAAACTCCAGCATCCGAACGTCGTTCAGATTTTCGAACTCGGAAAAATCGAAGATTCCTACTTCATCGCGATGGAACTCATCAACGGAAAGGATCTCAAAACTATCCGCAAAAGACTGAAAAGAGTCGATCTGCTGATGCCGGTCGAGCAGAGCGCATACATCATTTCCCAGGTTTGCGACGGTCTGGACTACGCGCACCGCAAAACTGACGAAAAGATGAATCCGCTCAATATTGTTCACCGCGATATTTCTCCGCAGAACATGATCGTTTCATACGAAGGTACGGTAAAACTTATCGACTTCGGTATTGCGAAGGCGAAGAGCAAATCGACGAAAACCCAGGTCGGAATGCTCAAAGGAAAGTTCAGCTACATGTCGCCGGAGCAGGTCAGCGGTCAGCCGATCGACAGGCGAAGCGATATTTTCTCGCTCGGTGTCGTTTTCTTTGAAATGCTCACCGGAAAGCGTCTTTTCCTCGGCAAAAACGATGTCGAAACGCTTGAAAAGATCAGAAAAGCGGAAGTTCTGCCGCCCAGCGTTTTCAACAGTGCGGTTCCGCCTGAACTCGACAGGATCGTGCTGAAAGCCCTGGCTAAAGACAGGGAAGACCGTTACCAGTGGGCAAGCGAGTTCTCGGAAGACCTCAAAAAGTTCAGCTATTCGAGCGGAAAAAGCTTCTCACGTCAGGATATGATGAACTTCATGAGCGAGTTCTTTGCCGACGAGCTTGAAGAAGAAACCGCCAAGCTCGAAGAATACCACAAAATCAAAAAACCGGCCGAGATGCCGCTCAGAGAGGCTTCGCAGGCGGTTCGCAGCGACGCTCCGTCAAGAGAAGAAGAAGGCTCGGCTATTCACACAACAAGTTCTTCACCGAAAAAGCTGGTGCTTATTTTTGCCGCTGTTCTTATAGTTCTCGGTTTTGCGATCGCGCTTCTCGTCGTTATGGGCGGAAGCAAAAAAGACGCAGCTTCTCTCATCGTCGATTCGAACGAAAGAAAGACGATAGTCGTCCTGGACGAAAATACGATGTATCAGAAGCGCTGCGAAACTCCGTGCGTTATGGAAGGTCTTCTTGCGGGTCAGCACGAAATTTCGTTCTCCAAAGCCGGTTTCGTTGATGTGAAGGAGAGTATTTTTCTAAGCAAAGGCGACAAACTTGAGAAGTTCGTAAAGATGTACCGCATCGGCGAGCAGAAGACGATGATAACGGTCAAATCCGATCCTGACGGCGCAGTTCTCTATATCAACGACAAAAAAGTTCAGGCTGCGACTCCGACGATCGTAAACGATATTCCGGTAGGGCTTGACATCGTTGTCAGAGTCGAAAAACACGGATACTTCCCTTACGAAGAGAACATCGGCAAAGTTCCTGCAAATATGAACAAGGAAGTCAGTGTGATACTGAAGCCGATGAAAAACGCACCCGCTCAGAAATCGAAAAAATCGGAAACTTCTTCATCCAAATCTGTTATGGAATCGGGTGAGCCGGCATATCTCACGATAAACAGTATGCCGTGGGCGAATATATATATTGACGGCAAACTTATCGGTGCGACTCCGATATCAAAGCACAAACTTCCGGCCGGAAGTTACAAAATCCAGTTCAAAAACCCGAAATCAAAGATCGACAAAACTATCCCGGTCGAGCTTAAATCCGGCGAGACCAAAAGACTCATAGAAAAATTCGACTGATTTTCCGCTTTTTTCGCATAAATCGACCAACATTTTTTGTTGTGAAACAGGGATAAATGTATATAATTATTCCGCTTAATGCTCGTTTTTAATACGGACGTTTTTTGTTTTTATTAGATTGTTTTGGGAGGTAGAAAATGAAAGATTTGAGTTTCTTAATATTGATTTGTTTATGCTATTTTTTTGTACAAGCTATCGAAATGAGTGCTTATGAAGAGAAATTGTTTGAAGATAATTTGAGTTCTTCTGTAGCAGGTAACGGTTCTGGTTTCCAAATATGGCTTAATTTCTTCTATTCTGATGGTAGTGAGTTTAGAAAACCCAATCATGAATATACCGAAGGTTTGGGAAGTGAGCCCGATCGTGGACATGAAACTCAAGGAATTTTACATATTCATGACTATGATAAAGAGACCGGTAATCCTGTCATAGAAAAATGGATTCTTATTAAAAATGATTATGTTGACATTTTTTCTTGGGATTCAAGTAATATTTTTAATCCGGCAGACGAACTTAAACTAAATTATAAAAACGGTGGTGGAAAATATATGGATGGCGATTTTTATTATCCAGGCTATCTTGGACACCAAAAATCTTTTTTAATTCCTACAAATAACAAAAAACTTATTTTAGTATATGAGGATTCCTCATCAAACAATGGATTTCGTGATATTGCAATATCAAAAAGATATAACAATGATTTTGAACTGGAAAATTTTAATGGAGTCGGAGAAGGAAAGCATGACTGGTCATATCTCGCTATTTTCCCTAAAAACGGCATAGTGTTTAAGCCGACAAGTAAAATTAATAAAATAGAAGGTAATCTCATTTTAGGTTATGATAACAATCCTTATCTGAAACAAAATCATACTGTAACGATGGAGGCATTGGAAAAACAGGTTAACAACGCATCTACTTCTTTAAGATATTCTCAAAAATGGAGAAGTATGCTTGAGGAAGCGGAAAACAATCAAGGGGATTGGGAAGATAATTCTATTCAAGGAGGAATGTTTTCACCAAACGGTAGATTTTTTTATAATGTACATGATGGAAAAGAAGACAATGCTGAGTATATAGGAGTATATATTTATTATGTGCCTGATAAAGCTTACCATGCAATAAGAAACAACTTCCTACAATACAAAAAGTGAAAACCTGGAATTTTATCTGATAGGTTTCATCAGTATTCAGGAAAGCATGTCTGCCGGTAAGGGAAGAGATAGAGAATTAGAAGGTTTGGATATATTTCCTGCAAAAGAAGGAGAATATGGCACGGAATATGATATTCATTTACTTGTCTTGAACAATAATATCGCTAAAGAATACTATGATATATACCACTATGCATCAAGAGACTATGATAAAGACGGTATTAAGGATGTTTACGACAACTGCCCGTTTGAGTGGAATAAAGATCAGCAAGATCTTGACGGTGACGGAATAGGTGATGCCTGTGATGAAGACATAGACGGCGATGAAATTCCAAATGAAAGAGATTATTGTCCGTATTTAAAAGATGCAGACAATGTAGAAGTCTATTTTTGCATTGATCGTGATGAAGATGAAGTATGCGATGAACAAAGCTTTTCCTGTAAAAAGTTCTATTTGAACAATGGTCTTAATCCGGAAGAAAAAAAACTTATCTATGACGTAAAAGCGATACGCTCATTCCTATTTTTGAACAATGCAAATCATATGATAATGTATGGAAACGATAGACGTCTGAATTTTATAGACAATTGTCTTGATAAGAAAAATCCTTTCGTCCCAGAAAAAGGTGAAATAATGTTTGGTATAGATCCGAATCCTAATGCAGATAATGAAGCTGTCGGAGCATGGGTGTTATCGTCAAGAAGGGATGATTATGGCAACCCAATAATAAACGCATATTGGGAGCATGATTTATACTATTGGCAACCTGACCATGATCTTGACGGCACTTCTGACGCTTGTGAACAAAATCCTGAATGGTTTTCAAAAGTTGAAAAAGTGGAGTCTTATACTAAAAATGGTACGGATTCAAATGTTATGAATGAATATCTTTCGATTAATTTAATGATGTATGCTACCGATTCGGAAGAATACGGTAGGAAAGAACAAAGTTTGAGATATTGCAGTTTGCCTTTGAAGACAGAAGAAAGCGAAGAAAATGAAGGTGAACAAGGGGCTTCATGGGGAAATGACGGTTACTGCACTAAAACTGAAAATTCACAAACATATCGGAATCTTGCCCACAAAATTCGTGATTATTCTTTCAGTCATGGTTCGGATCCAAAACCGATGAATGATAATGGTGCTCCAGCATGGAGAGAACTTAAGTGGACAAGCAACAAAATTTGTTTGTCTATCGATTCTAATGACCAGCAATATATGCGTTTTGTAGGAAATGAAATTGTTTTAAACTCGAGTTGGTTATGCCCTGATGCGAGCTTTCCTCGAGCTAAAACTTCACTTCCATCGACAATTTACTGGGATTGGAGAAGTAATTTCGCCGATGATTTCCCAGATATGGATTATCTTCTTCATCCAGAAGCACTTCCTGAAGGAATGTTTATTTCGCATTTTCAATACACTCTTTCGGTCGGTGTTAAGGGAAGTGAGGATAGATATTTGCAGGCAAACAATCAAATAAACGAAAATCATTTCTACAACAAGGAACGCTATGCAAGAAGCAGAAGGTGGAATGATCAGACTATTGGATATTACAAATGGAAAGCGCCGATTTTACCTGAGCCGGAAAGAATGATTTATTTTGATGACTGGTTGCGCCAGATGTATTTGCGTGAAGGTCTGCTTGACCCAGAAAAAGAGTGGAACAGATTCGATAAATGGATAGGAAAATGGAATGATTCCATAAATTCAATTCCAATTTATGTCGATAAATCTTTCAAGGCTTTATCTGAGTACAACGGCGGAATTTTTGTATTGGATAAGGATGCCGAAACAGGAGGAATCTCACTTAAATACGATATCATTGAAAACACTTCGGGATGGTCAACAATTAGAAATTTCGACAATATTCCGGCATATCTCGAACCTGCAGGACTTTATGTCGCAAACGACAGAATTTTCGTACTTCTTAAAAATGAAAAAGACAGCGAATATTCACTGTTCATCATTGCAGAAAATGAAATTGATGAAGAAATTAAGAGACTTCCGGCATTAGATGATTATGCTTTTCTTGAATACGGCGACCATGTTTATCTGGCAGGTAACAATGGCGGATATTTCGAAATGTTCGAGATAGTTTTGACAGATCAAGGGTATTTTGTGAATAATGTCGATTCTGCACAAAAACCGTCTGCAAGAACCATTTTCAACAGCTATTCAGATGAGAGCGGAATTTATCTCGCAGGCGGCGGAAATTTCGACGGAAAAACCGTTGAAACGAAACGCGACATCTGGAAATTCGATGCCGAAAACGGCTGGCAGGTTGTAAATACCGACACAGGAAAAGATCTCTTCAAGGTTTTCATCAGAAGAAACGGGGAAAAACTTCTTCTGGTCAATCAGACAACTCTTACAGGCAGTGTAGCTGAACAGATGATTCTCAATACTGACAGCGGTCAGATAGAGGAAGAAGGTCTGGTTCAGATTGACGGAGTTTCTAATTCCACGAATTCCGAACTGTGCTTTGCAACTGATTCCTCTTACTTCTGGCGGGGATTCAATACGGGCGGGTTCTGCAGCATGTTCATGGATCCGGAATACGCGGAATTTAATGCGAAAACAAAGATATTTGCAGTTGACGGACTCGGGAAGTATCTCTTTGCAGCACATTTAAACGGAATAAACGTTTACGACATTTCTGATCCTGCAAATCCTGTTTTGAAGAGTAAAATCAATCTTTTCGGAGCAGTCAGAGACGTCAAGGTCGAAGGAACAAGAATTTTCGCCGCTTCAGGCAACGGAATCGATGTTCTGAAATTCGACGGCTCGGATTTCACGGTTGAAAAGCACATTGTTACCTACGGAGACAGTGCCGCAATTAGAAAATACGGGAAATATCTGATAATCGGAGACGGACAGGGGTTAAAAAAACTCGATACCGAAAGCTTGAAAATCGTACAGAAGATAAACACGTCAGGTGATGTTTCAACACTTGTAATCAAAGACGGAACAATTCACCTTTACGACTTGATCGGACTGAAAAGATACGATGCCGAAACATTCGACAAAATCCCGACACTTTTAAGTTATAAGCTGAATCCGAAACTTGCACTCACAATTGACGACAGGATTCTGGTTTCTAACCTCGGCAAGGTTTACGAGTTGACCTACAACGGCAATAAGCCTGTTTATACCTCGAAAACAGGCGATATTGTCAACCTTATTGAAGGTTACACATACAACGGATACGGTTACTTCCCGCAAGGAAACAAAATCCAAATTGCAGCAATGAATGAAATCGTGCCCGTCTGCGGCAACGGAATAGTAGAAAAGGGCGAAGTATGTGACGGCGATTCCGTCAAATGCACTGCTATAGATTCCGACTATATAAGCGGTACGGCAGTATGCAACTCAACGTGTAGCGGTTATGATGAAAGCAGCTGCGAAGCAAGTGACGGCTGGTTCTAAGCGGGGTGTAAAAATGGCTAACTATCTAAGAATATTAATATTTGTTATGGCTGCATCTTTTGTTTCCTGTTCCTCAGGCAACAAAGCAAAAAACGATTCAGACACTGTCCCTGATTCAGATTCCAACACTCAGGATTTAGAAACGAAGGATAATGATTCTGACTTTCAAGATTCGGAAACTATTGATGATTCTGATACTGTCGCCGACATTGACGACACCGGAACCGATGATTCAGACAGTGACACAGACGAACCGTTTGATGTCAATTATCAGGGCGCAGAAGATTGCCCCGAACTCTCAAAAGCCAAATTCCCTTACTACAACGATGACAAAACCATCCACTTCTGCCGCAAGTGTGACACTCCGACAGTGAAAGATCCGCAGTGTATGGCTAATCTCTGGAAAGAAGCTGCGGCTAAACTTTATGCAGTTTCACCGGAATCTGAATGTAAAGACGGCTATCCGTGCGATATGGCCGGATTAAGAAATCTGACTATTGAAGATTGGGAAGCAACCGAAGACAGAATGGGTCACAAGTTCCCTTACAGACCTCACGAATGCGATATTGCACTTCATGCTTATTCAATATCAACAAATGACCGTTGGACGACAGATGGCACAGCCGGTTCATTTAAACATTTTAATATAAATGACGGGAAAATCGGAATCAAGTTGAAAAATATTTCAACTACACTGGAGAACTATACCACAACATCAAAGGTTATGATTTATGACCCTGCCGAGGAAAAATATAAGGCAGTTGCTCCAATGATTGCTGATGAACTTGCGTATCACAAAGGATGTTTTCTTTATATGGGAACTGATTTCAGAAAGATTGGTGAGGAAGAAAGATACCTTTTTTATGCATGCGAAGACGGATCAAGAAGAGTTGTTTATCCAGGAAAAATATCATGGCTTTCGTATACACCGGCACTTAGTGAAAACTGGGCTGTTGCAAACATCAGGGAAGAAGATGGCGGTTCAAAATATACCATGTATGCCAAAGTAGGCGTTTGGAAGTGGACAAAACTTATAAAAGGGCTTTCTTATGAACCACAAATTGTTAATGATAAGGCGGTTTTTTATGATGATTATTTTAGGGCATACTACTGTGATTTATCGAAAAATCCCCAAAGTGTTGCAGATTGTATTGTGGTAAATGAAACAGAGAATGAAGAAATCAGAACGCCGGTAATAAACGAAGACGATGAAACAGAAATAATTTATGAATCAGATATTTCTGAAAACATGTCAATAAAACGCCTGAAAATCGGAACAAACGGAAAGAAGGAATATTCATTGGTTACTGACAAACATGAATCGGCTGACGATGTTTGGGAAGGAGGCGGATTCGGGATAAGCAATGTAACCAAAGATTTTATTTTTTATAATGAATTCTTACATGGAAAAGGAGATGGAGATGGAAACGCCTGTTTCCACAACAGAAAAACCAAAAAAAACACCTGCATGAAACGAGTTGAAGAAATGGAAAAATATTACTTCGGTTTTGATGAGTGGGAAGGAAAATGGCTGCTTTATCAGTTTAGAGGCAATACTTTTCAGGCTGTCCGCAATCTTGACTGCTACTGCGAGAAAGAAGGGGTTTGCCCGTTTAAGGAATAGAATTCAACTAAGGAGGCTGCTCTTTTTGGGTCACTGTAAAACTTCGACACGATAATTTTGTTCTGACGTATTTCCGCTTTATTCTGATTTTTCAATACACGAATTTATCGCGTCTGCCCTGAACCTGATAGTGTTCTACAGCCGCGTTGTGCTCTTTGAGCGTCTTTGAAAAATAGTGATAGCCTTTGCCTGTTGCGACGAAGTACAGATAGTTCGTTTTGTCAGGGTGAAGGACGCTTTTTATCGCTCCTTCGCCCGGAAAACAGAGCGGAGTCGCCGGAAATCCGTAGCGGGTGTAGGTGTTCCACGGATGGTCGGTCATTAAATCTTTTTTAGTGATATTTCCGTTGAATTTTGGCAGAAGTCCGTAAATAACCGAAGGATCTGTCTGCATTTTCATTCCGATTCTCTGCCTGTTGAGAAAAACCGATGCGATTTTGGGCTGTTCGTCCTTTGCTCCGGTCTCTTTTTCAACTATTGAGGCGAGTTTTAAGAGATCATAGACGTCAGTTCCCGATTTTTCGATGTCAGCCTGATATTTTGCGAGTGTGTTTTTCATCTGCTCAGCCATTTTTTTCATGACCGCGATGATGTCGCTGCCTCTCGGAAAGCTGTAGGTCGAAGGAAAAAGCAGGCCTTCGCAGCTGGTTTTGTTTTTTGCTCCGATTGATTCGAGGAAGTTTTTGTCGTGGCACACTTCAAGGAATTTCTCACTTCCCTGCATCCATTCGAGATTTTTGAAAACTGCGGCTGCATCGTATTTGTTGTAGCCTTCTGGAATCGTGAAAGAGTAGAGTTTTACTTTGCCGCTCATGATTTTTTTAGCGGCTTCCTCGGGATTTATTTCGCCAGAAAATTCGAATTCGCCGGTTTTGAGCGACTTGCCGAAATCTTTTTCTTTTATCATCCACATGAACTGTTTCGCATCTGTGATGATTTTTGCTTCAGCGAGTTTTTTTGCCGCGCTGTTCCAAGTGTTTCCTTTTTCGATAACGACTGTCGTTTTGTCAGGAACTTTTATTTTAGTCGTTTTGAAAGCCTGATATCCGCTGTAGAGAGAATAACATTTGAAAAGCGCGACTGCTGTCGCGAGAACAAAAACCGTCAGTATGATTTTTTTCATGCTTACCCCTTTTTCGGCTTTTTAAAGCTGTGTCTGTAAACGATTTTCACCGGCACGCCTTCGTACGGAAAGGCTTCGTAGAACTTGTTGAGCAGGTATCTGTCGTAGGAAAAATGGATGTCGTTCGGCGCGCTCACCTTGATTACGACTGTAAGCGGCGAAGTCTGTTCCATCGTGATTCCGTTGAAGTGGATCATTTTGTTTTTGCGGGTAAGTGGCGGCGGATTTTTTGAAAGAACCGCCGAAAGCCACTCTTCCAGAGTTTCGTCGTCAATCATCTTCTGATAGTTTTCATGCACTGCAAGCACTTTTTCAAGGAGTTTCTGAACGCGCATTCCCTGCATTGCGGATATCGAAATTATCGGCGCGTAGGGGGCGAATTTCATCCTGTCACGTAGATCCTGCACGATTTTTTCGTAGGTCCCGGTCTCTTTTTCAATGAGATCCCACTTGTTTATGACGATGATTATTCCTTTTCCTTTGTCGTGGGCAAGCCCTAAAATGCGGAGATCCTGATCGGTCGCGAGTTCCTGAGCATCCATCATGAAAATTACGATGTCTGATCTGTCAACCGAATGGAATGCGCGGACGATAGCCGCCTTTTCCATGAGCATTTCGATTTTTTTCTTTCTGCGTATTCCCGCTGTGTCGATGAGGCGCAGTGTTTTTCCCATATATTTTGCGGTCGAATCGATCGGGTCCATCGTTGTTCCCGGAATCGGGCTCACGAGCATCTTGTCCTGACCGATTATTTTGTTTACGAGAGTCGATTTTCCGACATTCGGACGGCCGAAAATCGCGATTTTTATCTCTTCGGGAGCGGGCGGAAGTTTTTCGTTTATCTCCTTTTCAGTCCAGAAATCCTTCGTCACGTCGTCAAGCAGATCGAAAACGCCGTAGCCTGTTTTCCCCGAAACCGGATAGACCATGTCTGCGCCCGTTTCGTAAAATTCTGCAGATGCGATCTCCTTGTTTTCGGAATCTATTTTCGAAACTGCAAGCCACGAACGGAGCCCTTTGACGCGGATCAAATGATAAATTTCACGGTCGCTTCCGGTAAGTCCGGTTTCTCCGTCGCAGAGCATTATCACGCCGTCAACTTCGTCAAGGACTTCGTTTATCTGGTCACGAATCCCTTTCGTTATCGCATCGGTTTCGTCTTCGTCGATGTGGAATCCGCCAGTATCGATTATTGTGAAAGGTTTGTCATCATAAATGAGATCCTGATAGTTGAGATCTCTTGTTACGCCGGGCATATCGTCAACGATTGCCGAATTTTTGTTCAGGATCTTGTTGAAAAGGGTCGATTTGCCTACATTCGGGCGGCCGATTATAGCAATCAGAGGTTTTACGTTGTTTACGATTTTTCTCATTGCTTTCTGCTCCGTTTTTTCGGCTTGAAAGAGATCGTTATTTCAAGATTTTCGAGTGTTTCGGCAAGCAGTTGAGCCTTGTCGGTTTTGTCGATCTGATCTCGTATCTCTTTGCGGATCTGTTCCGAAACGGCATTTGTTATTTCGTTTTTGAGTTTGCTTCCCTGCTCAAGAAGCTGGTTCGATATTTCAGCAGCCAGCTGCTTCGTGAAAGTGAGGTCGAAATTTTTGTTCACCGCTTCGATGATCTCGTTCGAGAACGGCACTTTTTCCAAAAATTTGTCAACGATTTTCCCAGCCATAGTCTTCTCCTTCTATTTTGAAAGGACACAGTTTTTCTATTTTCTGTCCCGTGAAACGCTCCTGCTCGGTTTCAAGAATGTGATCCAGACGCGCCTTTTCGCTGCCGAAACAACCTGCGCTTCCAATGATTTCAAGTGTCGGAAATATCACAAAAAGCCTGTTTTCGGCCTCTTTGTGAGGGATCGTAAGGTCTGACGATTCAAAACTTCCGTTTTCCCAGAAAATTATATCCAGATCAATGTTTCTCGGTCCTTTTTCGATCGTTTTGACTCTTCCCATTTCGCGCTCGATATTCTGCAGTTCACTCAGGAGCTGCTGCGGTCCGCAGGCGGTTTCGACAATGAGCGACATATTGAGAAAGTCGTTCTGCTCAAGGTAATCGACGGGATTCGATGAATAGACACTTGAGCAGTCTTCGACAAAAATCGACTTTTCTTCGAGTCTGGCAATCGCCGTTTTCAGGTTTTCCATCGAATCGCCGATGTTCGAGCCTAAGGAAAGAAGGTATTTCATCTGCGGATTTTCTATTTTCCAATGTAAAGGTTGTCGATGAGCCTTGTCGTTCCTACATAAACTGCCGTAAAAATGCGGGAGTCTGCTGCAAGATTTTCACTTCTTTTGAGGTCATTTGTGCTGCGGATCTCGAAGTAGTCGATTTTTGATCCCGGAACAAGTTCCGAAATCATTTTTTTCGCTTCGTTTTCGAGAGTTTCTACTGGAACAGTTTCATTATTAGCATGAAGTGAATTTGCTTTTTCTTTAATGATATTCATAACTTTGTAAATATTTGGTGCGACGGCGAGTTCCGCTTTTGAAAGGTAGCGGTTTCTAGAACTTCTTGCAAGACCGCTCTCTTCGCGGACTGTCGGAACGCCGACTATCTCAAGCGGGAAGTGAAGGTCTGCAACCATTTTGCGGATAACAGTGAGCTGCTGATAGTCCTTTTCGCCGAAAAACGCTACATCGGGCTGAGCGATATTGAAAAGTATCGAAACTATCTGCGCAACGCCGTTGAAGTGAATCGGTCTGCTTTTTCCGCAGAGGATCGAAGTAAGTTCCTTGTCGACATTGAGAGTAACGAGCGGCTTTTCAGTGCCGTAAATCACCTCGTTCGTCGGCAGAAAAACGTAATCCGCGCCAGCAGCTTCACATTTTCTGAGGTCTTCTTCGACAGTTCTCGGATATTTTTCGTAATCTTCGTTCGGACCGAACTGAGTCGGGTTTACAAAGATCGAAACAATGGTCTGACTGCATTTTTCAACGCTTTTTCTGATGAGGGTGAGGTGTCCTTCGTGGAGAGCGCCCATCGTCGGAACGAGTCCCAGAGTCGATCGGCACTCGCGCCTTGCATTTCTTACTTCACTTATTTCACGTAAAACTTTCATAATGAACTCCGATAGTTGATAAAAAAAACGCAGGTTTATACCAGAAAGAATCGGGGTTTTGAAGTTTTTGGCGAAAATCGGTATCTTCATTGGCCGACTAAACTTTAAATTTACCGATTTTTTAGTAAACTACCGCGTTTTTTGTATTTTTTTATACTGGTTTCAGAGGTTTTCATGGTCTTCAGCAGTCCGATATTTTTATTTGTTTTTCTTCCCTTCGTCTGGTTTTTTCACGCTCTGCTTCCCGAGAGATTCCGCAAGGTTTTTCTGCTTTTTGCGAGTCTTCTGTTCTATATGTACGGCGAAGGATTTTTCGTCGTTCTGATGCTCACGACCATAACGATCGCCTACTGTTCGATAAAGCTGATACAGAGGTATGAGAAATACAAGACAGTTTTTGCATCTGTCGGAACGGTTTCAGCGATTCTGATTCTTTTGATTTTTAAATACGCCAACTTTTTCACTTCTGAACTTTCCCTTGTTTTAGCCGAATTCGGTGTCAATCTTGTGCCGACAAAGTTCCATCTGCCGCTCGGAGTGTCGTTTTTTACGTTTCAGGCGCTTTCCTGCATAATCGATTTTTACAGAAGACATGAGGAGAGACAAGTCTCGTTTGTCGATACCGCGCTTTATATTTCTTTCTTTCCGCAGCTTGTCGCGGGTCCCATCGTCAGGTATGATAACTTTATCCCGCAGCTTAAATACAGAGCTGTCCACTATGCAGCGTTTCTTTACGGTTTGAAGCGTTTTATCTACGGTCTGGCCAAAAAAGTGCTGATTTCCAATACAGTTGCGCCTGTGGTCGACAAAATTTTCTCGATGGAATCATCTGCGATGGGAACTTCTGTCGCATGGCTGGCTTATCTTCTTTTCGGAATCCAGCTTTACTTTGATTTTTCGGGCTATTCGGACATGGCTATCGGTCTCGGGAGGATGTTTGGCGTGAAGATCCCGGAAAACTTTCTCTATCCTTTTGTCGCGTCGTCCATGGGTAACATGTGGCGCAGATGGCATATTTCGCTTTCGACGTGGTTCAGGGATTATCTCTATATTCCTCTCGGAGGCAACAGAAAAGGGGAACTCAGGACAATAATCAACCTCTGGATAGTTTTTCTCGTATGCGGACTTTGGCACGGAGCGGTGTGGCATTTTGTCCTTTTCGGCGCAATCTGCGCGTTTTTTCTTACTATCGAGAGGATCTTCAAAAAGAGATGTTCTTACCGCAACAAAGTGCTTGCACACCTTTATATGCTGATTTTTGCATTCCCCGCTTTCTTTTTGTCGGTGCGGGCGAATTCAGTCGGTCAGTTTTTTGAAATAGTAAGGGAAATGTTTGTTCCGTCTGCTTCTTCGGTCGATTTTTCCAGACTTTTTGACGCAAAATCGCTTGCCGCACTTGCTGCAGGACTCGTGTTCGGATTTCCGGTTTACGGCTTGATCACGGCTAAATTCGGAAAATCAAAAGTCTTCAGATGTCTGGAGACGGTTTTCCTTATAGTTCTCTTTGCTGCTGCGCTTTCCAGCAATACGATGGTATTTTCCGATCCTTTCATCTACTTCAGGTTTTAATGCGGAATGAAAATGCCGAAAAGAGTTGACATGCTGAATTCCGCTGGCAGGCTCGCGGCTGCTGTTTTATGTGTCGCGGCATATTTTCTGTTTTCGGAAGCAGTTCTCGATCTTACTGTTTTCAGAGGCGCCAAAACGGACGTCGACTTCTATGGGAATATCGTTTTTTCAAAAGAGGAGGCTGAGAGCGCCGATAAGTTCAAACGTGACATCATAAGTTTGGGCGAGGAGCGGCAGACAAGTATCCCGGGAACTATAATTTTCAAGTACAAACCGGCGGTAAGGGAGAGTTTTACCCTCAATTCCGACGGATTCAGAAACAAGGAGTTCGTGAAAAAAGGTGATGATGAATTCAGAATAGCGGTTTTCGGCGATTCCAAAGTGTTTGGTTTAATTATTCAGGAAAAAGATACTATCTCATCTATCGCGGAACGGAAACTGCGGGAACATTTTCACAGAAACATAACCGTTCTGAATATGGGCGTAGAAGGGCACGATATCCAGCGGGCTGTTACGACAGCCAAGTTTTATCTGGAAAAAATAAAACCTGATATGGTGGTTTTTTATTCGTTGATAATAGATATTCAAGGCGCCTTCGATTTCGGTAACATAGACTGGCCGCCGTTCAAAGGGGATGAAAAACTCGTCCCCGGAATCGAGGGGAGAGAGGAGGATAAAACCGTTTACGACAAAATAAGGCTTTTAAACACTTTAAAACACACCTATATCAGTGATGCCGAGAAAATGGTCGCACGGACGACAGGACAAGAAATCCCTGCGTTTCCTATACCGCCTCAGAAAATCGAATTTGCCGAAAAATTCCCTGAAACATATCTGGGCAGAATGGCTGACGCAACTGATTTTTTCAACAAAAACGGGATAGCTTCCCTTTTTATTCTGCCGGCGATGATAAATGTCAAGCAGCCGCTCAGCGACAACGAAAAGTTTTTTCTGTACCGTAATGAAATGTATTTACCCGGAATAAATCTTTTCACCAGAAAATGTATCGAGGGAATCAGGGAAGCCTTGGAAACTGGAAAATACGGTTCGAATATTGTTGATCAGAGCGAAATATTCCAGGGGGAACAGGATACGGTTTTTTTTGACGGGATACACTATACGCCGAAATTCATGCGCGTGGCTGCCGATCATATCGCTGACGAGATGATAAAGACTTTGGAAGATGGAGGATATTTTGAAGAAAAGTAAACGCATAGATAAAATCAGGTCTCTAAAAAGTCTTTTCTGCGCGCTTTTTCTGATATCAGTCCTTTTCGGAGTTTCAGAATTTATTCTTAGAAAATTCACTTCTTTCGGCAACACGCTCAACAATGTTGAATACTATGCGAGCATCGCTTTTACTGAAGAGGAGAGGAAAACGGCGATCAAGGCGCGCGAGGATTTCGCTTCGATCGGAGAAAGACTTGTCGCAATTCCGGGAACGGTGATATTCCACTACAAAAAAGCGCGGACAGACAGCTTCAACTTCAATTCTTTCGGCTTCCGCGGTGAGGAACCTCAGAAAAAAGAGGAAAACGAATACCGTATTGCTGTTTTCGGTGATTCGAGAATCCTCGGAATCCTTTTTGTCGAGGAAAATACGATTCCTTTCGTGATGCAGAAAAGGCTGCAGGAGGAATTTCCGGATAAAAAAATCACCGTGTTCAATATCGGAATAGAAGGGTATGATCTCCAGCGTGCGGCACCTTTAGCTGAGCTTAGCGCTGAAAAGCTGGAACTTGACATGGCTGTGTTCTATACGGCTATAGTTGACATAAACAACAGTTTTATAAGAGGAAATGTCGACTATGAGCCGTTCAAGCCCAACGAAAGCGTGGGAGAAGTCATGATCGAAAACATTGAGGGCAACAAACAAAGACCTTTCCTTCAGCGCAGCTCTGTCTTCAAGGTTATCAGCGAGACACTGTATAACGATTCTGTCCAGAAATCTGGATCTTTCGAAAAAGATGCGGAATTCGTTCCGCTTATTCCCGAGTTTGTGGAGCGTGCGGATGTGCTGCTTGCCAAATTCAAGGCTCGGGCAAAAAAAGTGTCAGACAACTTGGGAAAAAAAGGGATAAAGAGCGTGTTCTTCATACCGCCTTTCCTGCAGTTGAAAGAGCCTCTGAGCCCTGCTGAGTATAAGGTCGTCTACAGAAACGAGATGGCTGCTCAGGGATTGAACAGTTTTGTAGTGTATTTCGAAAAAGGAATCTCAGAAAGTGAAGATCCTGTGATTTTTAAGCAGTCCTATCTTTTCAGAGGTTATCCGGAGACGATGTTTTATGACGGTATCCACTATATCCCGAAATCTGCAAAGCTCGTCGGAAACAACATGGCTGAAAGAGTTATTCCGCTTATGAAGGAATATTTCAAAAAATAGCAGGCTAAATTTCTCCGCCGTTTTTCTTTGCGAACATATTCAAAAGAGTTCCCGTAGGACAGAAAAAACGGCACCACGGGCGGTTTATGAAAAGCGAAACAATAAGGAATGATGCGGCTAAGATGAGTGTCGGAAGTGCCGCCGCATCGAATTTGAACGCGCTGAAAGGCTCTATGACAGTGAAGTCAGTCACTACTTTAAAAATCATCAGAATATAAACCGCGGCAAGCAGAAGGGCTTTGAAAACAGCAACTCCTTTCATGAATTTCTGCGGAAGATTCTTTTTCGGAAGAGGAATTCTGCCGAAAAGTTCCTGCATCGCACCGAAGGGGCATACGAAACTGCAGTAGAAATTTTTACCGCTAAAAAGCGGCACAAGTATTGCCAAAGCCATTATTACAGCAGGAATCAGCGCGATTTCCATTGAAGTTGTCCAGTTTTTGAACGATTCAAAGGAAAGTGCGGACCCTCCGATAAAACCGAGGATAACTGCAAGTGCGATAAGGTGAATGATTCTGAATTTTGCCGTTTTCTGCGGAAAGAAAAATGCGAAAAGAGAGTAGGCGAGAAGCAGGAAAACGATGACCGCAAGCCAGAGAGGTTCTGTTTCGCTTGAGTTCGCCTGGAATTCACTGCCGCTGTACTTTGAAAGATTGAGGGCAACCATCGATTTTATCGCTCTCGTTGACATCGTGGCGCCGCTTACCGTGTCAACATCAGCTTTTGCAGCTTCCTCTACGCTGAGTCCGTTCCACTTTTCAAAAAAGCCGGTTTCTCTCACACGCTCGATAAAACCGACTGACTCGTAGTTTTCACCGAGTTCGATTCCTGCGATTTTTCCCTCGGGCGAAATGCCTACGACGACTCTCAGATTTCCTCCGAAACCGGCGACACTTGTCTCGTCAGGTTTTGCGTAAAGTACTCTTCCGAGCATTTTTCCCGAAGCATCGGAAACATTGAAAACGCACTCTGAACCGGTTTTTTCGAAAGTTTCGGCAGTTTTGAAGATCTGTTTTGCCGCCTCCTTATCAAGGTTGCAGCTGTCTTCGCTTGATTTAACGGGTTCCTTCATCATAAAAAATGCCACCGCAAAAGCTGCTGCAACGATCAGGATTCTGAAAATACGAAAGAATTTTTTCATTATTTTTCCTCTTGAGATCTGATTTTTCTGTTTTTGGGATCAATCGTCAGTTTTGACTACGCCTTCGCCGTAGATGGTCTTGAAGTCGTTTTTCATCGAAATTATGGTGTAGCCTTTTTCCTCCCATTTGGCCTTGCGCTTGTTTGTTTCTTCCATATCGGCATGGTCGCGCTCTGTGTCGTCCGCGATAAGCATGAAGGCCATCGCCTTGTACTTGTTGCCGGTGACGGTGTATTCGTGCATGCTAACGTCTCCGCTGCTGTTGCCGAATGAAAGTACCGGCTGTTTGCCGATTTCCTGAGCGATATTGAAAACCTTGTTCATTTTGAGGTTTTTGAGCCAAAGCTCTCCGCTTCTGACGAGTTTGTCGCTTCCTCCGGCATTGAACTGATAGTCGAGACCGTCCTTTTCTCCCTGGTTAGCCGCCACAAGCCTGACATCCATGCCGATGACCTGATTTTCGGGGATATTCAGCACTTCTCCGGCAAGTGCGCGGCAGAGCATTCTGTCGGAACCGCTCACGATATAAGTGGAAAAACCATTGTTTTGCAGATATGCAACGACTTCGATCATCGGTTTGTAGATCGAATTTGCATAGGTAAGCCCTTCGAAACCCTGCGCACTGCGTCCTAAAAACGTCTTGACATACGCAATGAACTCATCGGGAGTCATTCCCTCGAACGCCTTTGCCTGAGCTTTTCCGTGCACGAGGTCAAAGTGGTCAACGTCCGGAGTCTTGTAATTTTTGCCTGACTCTCTTATGAGATTTGCAACTTCCCTGAGCTCGTCGTCGGCAATGTCTTTGTATGCCGGATCGTCGAGGCAGCGGTATTCGAGCAGCAGATACTCGATGTATTCAGGAAAAAGCTCGCCACACAGCGTTCCGTCCATGTCAAAAACTGCGATCCTGTCTTCGACCGGAATGAAATTTTCCGATTTTTCGTCCGTCACGGCTGCGACATAGTTTTGAAGCGCGCTGATCGATTCGCATTCGTTCCACAGCTCGAACGGATTCTTTGACTGTTCCGTTGTTTTTTCACCGCATCCAGAGAAAATGAAGATCGAAAAAATGATAAAAATAAAGCAGCGTTTTTTCATTGTGAACCCCCGAATGAATGGAACAAAAACTTAATATTTTAGAGTTATTATAAAAAATAGCAAAAATTCCACGTTTTCTGGTCTGTATTCGTCTGTTTGTGAGAACTGGCTTCTGCACGAGAAAATCTGACGGCACGATTCCGCGACTTTGCAGCAGCGAAAACTGCACGATTCCGAGATGTAATAGATAAAAAAATGCGCTTTTCCAAGTTTTTTCGTATAAAGAATAGCTTATTTTTCCTTTTGATATCGGAATTTCCCTCCGGAAACAAGTGCGGATTTTTTTCATTTTGCTTCTAATTTATTTTCGAAATTCCCATAAAATGAGCGAGTTTATCTCAAAGTGACCTACCTCACACAACTGACATTCTAATAAAACCCGAAAACTATTCTTTCCTGTTCCTGCGTGATTTCCTCTAACAACGCCGCTTTTGTTCCTGATATTTTGAAAATTTTCTCTATCCATTTGTGCGGACTTATGGTTTTCTGTATGATTCGGAACGAATTCGCCTTCGATGAATAGGCTAAATACGAGGTGAGAACCGAACGGAGTTTGATGAGAAGCGCAAAAAGCCGGTTGCCCTCTGTCCCAACCCTCTCAGTCACTATGTGACACCTCTCCCGAAGGGCGAGGCAAGGTTTTGACTTGGCTCGCCCTTCGGGAGAGGTGTCACATAGTGACTGAGAGGGAAAAAACCTCGACCCGCCTCACGGCGGGAAACCATGCCCGCCCCCTTCAAAAGGGCGGGCAAAAATAACTCGCTGCACTCGTAAATTGCGGTCACGACCTACCTCACACAACGGACATTGAAGTTGTTAGTCTTAAGGCTGCTGCCCACGCGTCCGTAGCTGAAACCCACGAACCATGCGTTATCTGTATCATCTGATCTAGTAGAGGAAGACCATAAAAAGTCGGTGTCTCCCAACTTGCTGTTTGTACCAGAACAACCGGAACAAGCACCATTGCTGCAATTACTGTATGAAAGGCATGAATCGGTAACACCGCAGGAGCCGCCTGTCTGAGTTGCAGAGCAATTCTGAATAAGTGTTCTCAACTCGCTGATCGTCGGCAGATGCCAGCCGCTGAGTCCGCCCTCTGAATAGCTGCTGCAATAGTTGACTGCATTCTGCCAGGTATAGCTGCTTGTCGCCCTTGTCGACCAGGTGAGTCCGCTTGATGAATCCTTGCACGGTGTTGCACTTGTCGAGCTACATTCCGGAAGATTTTCCGGATCAACAAGGCACTTAGATTCAGATACATTCCAAGTGGAACCGGTTTTGCATCCGCATGAAAAGTCAGTTAAACTTGTTGCGCTGCACTCTCCTGTCGAATTCTGATCGCTACTGCACGACGTGCATGGGGTAACACATTTGCCAGAATCTGAATCAAAGAAATAGTTATCATCACATTCGCAGGAATATTCAGAGATATTTATTGCTGTACATGTGCCGTGACCGCACGGATTGGAAGTGCATGGACTAACACACTTAGAATCACTCCAAAAATAATTTTCTTTGCATTTATATCTGCACTGATTTGTGCTTGGATTTTCGTTGTAGGAACCCGTGGCTGTCGGAACCCAAGTCCCCAGGTAATCATCCCATTTTTGAATGATTTCTGAAACAGTGTTCCATTCGGTATTTGATATTAAACCTGTGCACGCAGCAGTTTGCGTCTGGACTGTTCCGCAGACACTACCGTCCCAATAATAATCGGAGTTGCATTCGCATTTGTAATTCGTGCCGCCGAAAACAGAGCACTCTTGTGTCGAATTTGCGACACTAAGACAAGGATTGGGGTCGCATGGTGTTGTTGATGAGCCGCCGCTTGCGCATGTCGAGCCGTTCCATGTGTAATTTGTTTCGCATTTGAACCGGCATTCGTCCTCACTTGCTTCTGTGTTGTGAACTGAGGTCGTCGAGGGCTCCCAACTTTCTCCGTTGTAGGTCTGCGTTATGCTCGAAACACTGTTCCACTGCGCGTGTTCAGGCTTGCCAAGGCAGTCCGCTGTCCTTGTCGGCGCGCTTATGCAGCTCGTTTCATCCCAGACAAAGCCTGTTTCACATTTGAATGTGCATGTTTCCGCTGTTTTGCTGTAGGTAGCTTCGTAGCCTGCCGGATACCAGCCTGAATCGGTCCAGGTCTGGGTGAACTTGCCGCTGCCGTTCCAGACTGAATTTGCAGGCTTGCCTGTGCAGTCGGCGACATTTGTTTCCGGTTCGCACTTTGAAGTTGAAGCGTTCCATTTGTAGTTTGTCTTGCAGACAAAACGGCATTCTGTGTCGCTTGCGGTTTTGTTGTAGACACCAGTCGTTGAGGGCTGCCAGTCAGAGCCGCTCCATGTCTGTTCGATGCTGTTTACTGTATTCCACTGACCGTTTGTCGGAAGATTCATGCAGGGGGAATTTTTCTTGTCAGCTGTGCATTCGGAATTTTTCCAAGTGTAATGTTCTTTGCATTTGAAGCGGCATTCTTCAGTGCTCGGATTTTCGTTGTAAACACCTGTTGTCGATTCAGGAACCCATTTTTCACCATCCCAAGTCTGGGTTATGGTCGAAGTCGTGTTCCACTCGGCTCCGACTAACGGAAGACCGGTGCATTCAACAGTCTGAGTCGGAGCGGTTTCACACTCTGAACCGTCCCAAAGGTAACCCGTGGCGCAGACAAATCCGCATTCGACCTCGCTTTTGCTGTAAACTGCCGCGTGACTTGCAGGAGTCCAGGCAGAGCCGTTCCAAGTCTGGGCGAAGGTGCCGTTTCTGCCGCCGTCATTCCAAACTGAGTTTTCAGGTTTTGCGTCGCAGTAGGCATTTTTCACGTCAGCCGAGCAATGTGAATCGTCCCAGCCGTAATTCGTATCGCATTTGAACCGGCATTCGTCCTCGCTTCCTTCAAGATTAAACGATGCGACAGCTGACGGAACCCACTTTTCTCCGTTCCAGGTCTGGACTATTGCCGAAACAGTGTTCCAACTTGCGTTTTCAGGAAGCCCCGTGCAGTCTGCGACCCGCGTTTCACCGACGGTTTCACCAGTATCGGTGACATCTGGATCAATGAAATCTTCATCGTCACCGGAATCCGCATTGTCATCGGTAGGATCGGCATCATCCGGTGTAGTATCAGTTTCACCGTCCGAATCATCGCGGAAATCGGAAGAATCCAAAATTTCTTCATCATTTTGATCCTCTGGATCCTGAGAACTTGAATCAGAATCAGAGTCGTTTGTTTCTGAAGAGGAATCGTCAGAATTTTGTTCGTTGATTATTTTTGTTGTTCCGTCGCCGCCGCATGCAGCAAATAAAAACATAACGCAGAAAAGCGCAAACACAGCACAGAATTTTTTCATACTAAACCTCCATAAACAAAAAAGTTATTAAAATTATTGATAAATTTAAAATTTGTGACATGGTTTGAATTTTTCTGCTTATATTCATTTGCTACGCAATTGGAACAGAAAGTTCCACTTTCATGGATTGTTGCTCTGCATTTGATACATTCTTTCATAGTTGACCTTCTAATTTTGAAAAGTTTTAGCAATTTCTATCATTTGTTCAATTGATGCTTTAAGATCATCTGCGTTAAATCTTTTTTTATTTAGTCGGTTTTCAGGATGATGTATGCTGTTTCTTATATATGTTTGCAAAGTACGAGGCTCTGGATTTTGCTCTTTCCCCTCTTTTATTCTAATCCAAGATTCTTTTTGGGGGCAACCTTTATTTTGTAACCAAGTGTCGAAATCTTTTTCATGCCAATATTTTTTGTCTTCGTCTGCGGCTTTCATTTGCAAATACCCATACAATTCATCGTGATAACTCTCCGAAATTTCCCCGAAAGCTAAATAACTGACTTCATTTAATGATTTATGCGGCAGTATTTGAGGCTCAACATTTTTAATTTCCTTTTCACCATGTTCGTTGTTCGTTATGAGGCAAATGTTTTTAAAATCTAATTCTTTTACAATATTTGCATTATGAGTGGTTATTATAATTTGGGTATTTGCCTGTTGTGCCAATTTAAGAAGAGCATCCATCAATTTTTTCTGATGTTCTGCATGCTGGGAAGTTTCAGGCTCCTCAATTGCATATATAATTCCGGAATTATTCTGTTCATTTTGTCGTCTTTCGGCTTCTGCCCTGAAAAAACTTATAAGAACAAGTCTTCTTACTCCGCTGCCTCTTTTGTTTATTGGAATATCGTTGTCACCTGAGATAGATATGTGCTTGAACACATCAAACCATCGCAAGTTCTCAAAATTTATGTTAGGATGCAGAGAATTTGCTATTTCAGGATTCATGTCTCGTAGTTTTTCACAGGTTAATTTTGCAACTTTATCTAATCTTTCTTGGACTTGACTTGCTATTTGCGATAATTGTTCTGATAAACCTACTTCTTTCAGAATATCTTTAACGGCAACTTTCAGAGGATCTTGAATTTCACTGTCACTCTCGCTGTTTTTTCTGTCAGCTTGGAACAACGAATAGGAAGGCAAATAGCTTTGTAGTTTGTCCCAGATCGATTTCGCATCGCTTTCTTGAGATGTAATCGCAACTTCTCCTTCTCTTATTTGCAGGTCATCACGGTAATGATTCCAAATTGCAGCTCTCATGTCTGCGTTATTTTTACTGGGACGAGGAATGTGCAATTGTTCTAATTGCATTATTAAATCAGCTTGTTTTTTCTGTAGTAAATTACTGCACTCCGGATTGCTTGGATGATTTGCAATTATCGAAATTTTTATATCTGCCGGATTGATTCTCCCGTTTTTGAAAGTTTTCCTTATTTGCAAACAATCTTCGGAATCAAGTAAATATTCATCTGCCAAAGTTGTTTCATTGCTGCTATCAATCACGATTCGTTCCGGCAATTCAGTGAATGATACGGTAATGACAATATCGCAATTTCCATTTTCTTTGTTTTGTCTGTTGATGTCATCTTCATCCAACTTGACAGTTCCCTTTCCTTCATTAAAGAAAATATCCAATGCTTCCAAAATAGAAGATTTGCCGGAATCGTTGTGACCTACAAAGGCAGTTAAATCATCGAGATAAATAGAAGTTTCGTCTTTGTAACTTCTGAAGTTTTTGATTGTAACTTTTTTGATTTTCACGCTACACTCCTTCAAAATAAATTGTAAAACGACTGTATCTGTCGAAATTTTCTAAACTTTTTTGAATTTTTCCTGCTGAAAAACTTGACTTTAAATTTAAATTAAGTATAATTGAACGCGGATTCCTGATTCCTGATTCCTGATTCCTGATTCCTGATTCCTGATTCCTGATTCCTGATTCCTGATTCCTGATTCCTGATTCCTGATTCCTGATTCCTGATTCACAAAATT
>JAFQZM010000024.1 GCA_017405875.1 bacterium | reverse complement strand
CAATGTATATCTCGGCTGCAAAAACGGCTCTTTCAAGGTCGAAGAAACTGGTTTGCAGAAAGTGAACGGCTCAAAAAATTATCTCCGCGAAGGCTATGTCTATGACGGAATTTTGTATCAGGTTTTCAGCGGAACACTGCACGAATCCAAGGTAGAACCTGAAGAAACTGAAGAAGACGGGTGGTTATAAATATGAAGATAAACATCAATCACTTTTTGAGGTAACATTATGAAATCATTTGCGAAAATTTTAACGGTTGCACTTTGTGCGCTTCTTCTTTTCTCATGTGCTTCGGCTCCGAAAAATGAAGGAAATGCAAAAGCTGACGACGGTTCAATGACAGCTGAAGAACTCAGCTATATCAGTGACACAGCGGCAAGGCATCTTCTACAGAACGATGTCGAAAAGGATAACGAGATTTTGAGAAAAGTTTCGATTCCTGCAAAACTCGGCGGCGAGGGCTACGATGTTCTTGAAAATTATATGAAAGAAGCTATCGGAACCGGAGTAGGGATTGCGGCTCCGCAAGTTGGCATAAACAGGCGTGTCATCATGGTCCAGAGATTTGACAAGGAAAAAAAACCGTTTGAATTTTATTACAACATAGAGATTAAAAAAACATACGGAGAAAAGGTCGTCGGCTGGGAAGGATGCCTCTCTATTCCGGCTGGTTTCGGACAGGTCGAAAGGTGGCAGGATATCGATGTCGAATACGATGTCATGAACGGCAACAAACTGGAGCGCAAAGTCGAACGCATCCAAGGTTTTACAGCTGTTATTTTTCAACACGAAACGGATCATTTAAACGGCGTTCTCTTCATCGATATAAAGACAGCCGATCCTCTGATGACTGCCGAAGAATACAAAGAAATGCGTTTGAAGGAAAAGGCTGAAAAAGAAGCTCAGGAAAAGAAAGACGAATAATTTGCGGTTTTAAAAGTTCTATGAATTTACTTTTGCTCGATAGAAGTGATCTTATTGCCGAAAATAAGGCTGAAATTTTCGGAGGAAAAGTTCATCATTTAAACGAAATTCTGAAAGTAAATCCCGGCAATGAGATCAGAGTCGGACTTTTGGGCGGAAAAAAAGGAAAAGCTGTAATTGAAAAAATTGAAACGGAAAAAGCTCTTCTTTCTTTCAACTTGAATGAAGATCCGCTGCCGAAAATCCCTCTTTCGGTGATTGTCGCTTTAGTGAGACCGAAGGTTCTTTCGCGCCTCATTTCCGACCTCGTTTCCTACGGAGTTTCCGGGATAGAAATTATTCAGACCTATTTCGGAGATAAAGGTTATTGGGAAAACGAATTGTTTACCGAAAGCGGACTCAAAGAAGCCGTCGTCAAAGGTCTTGAACAGAGCATGGACACGATCATGCCGAAAATAAACTTAGTCAAGCGTTTCGGCCCTTATTCAAACGACATTCTGCCGACATATCCGGCAAATTCAATCTGTTACATTGCCTTGCCCGGAGATTTCCCCAAAATCGGCGAAATCAAAAAGGGAAAATCGAATATTATCGCGATCGGCCCCGAAAGAGGCTGGACAAAATACGAAGCCGCTCAATTCATCAAGGCAGGATTCCAGCCCGTAACACTTGGAAACAGGGTCGTCAGAACGGAAGCCGCAGTACACGCGTGCGTCGCACATTTTATTTAAGGTTTTTATTCACCGGACATACACGGACGCAGTCGCCGCATTTGATGCATTCAATGGAATTGACTTCTTTTAAGGGGTCGATACCCATCGGACAGTGTTTTTTGCACGCCGAACATGAGACGCATTTATTTTGATTCAATTTGATTTGTAAAAGTGAAATGCGGTTGAAAAATCCCAAAATGAGTCCGAGAGGGCAGATGTAACGACAAAAGGCTCTTTTTTCGCGCATAAAATAAATTACGAAGAAAATCGTGAGAGCAACTTTCCACCAGAAAGTGAGTCCGATCGTCGCTCTCAAACCCGAATTTGCGGCGATTATCGGGATGCCTGCGACGATAAGTCCGGAGGGACAGACGTATGCGCAGAAGCCCTGAGCGAGTCCGAAAGCGGGAATCAGCAGAACGAAGAAGAAAAGGTTGAACCATTTTATGTAACGGAATTTCTGCGGTAATTTTGCTTCTATATTTTTCCACGGAGAGATCGAATATAAAATTTCCTGAAAAAATCCAAACGGACAGACGTATGCGCAGGTCGCTCTTCCGAGTATCGCACCGGCTGCAGAGAGAGTTCCGAGTGCAAAAAACGGGATCATCGAGGCATATTTGATGACATACTGGAGTGTTCCGAGCGGACAGCCGAAAGCCATCGACGGGCAGCTGTAACAGTGAAGTCCGGGAGCGCAGAAAGTCTTTGTCGGGCCGCTGTAAGGTTTGCCTGTGAGGAAGTTCGATATGAAGGGGTTTTGTATAATTAAGAAGAATAACTGTATCAAACTTCTTTTTGAGCCAATGTTTTTTAATCTATTTAAAAAAGGAAACGGATTCTTTGTCATTTTGATTCTTCCGATTTGTTACCGCTGAATTTTTCCTTTATCTTTGCGAAGATATTTTCATCGTAAAGACCGATGCAGCTCATGCAGATGTTTTTGCCTGCCGCTTTGACGAGATCTGTCTCTTTCGTGCCGTATTCGTCGATTTCGACGGTGAATGTCCTGACGATGAAAAATGCCGAAATTATTAAAAGTATCAGCGGAATTATGATCTTTTTCATTTTTTCTCCGTTTCTTTCATTGCAAAGAGTGCTGCTCCGAGTGCTCCCATAAGCTGCGAATTTTTATCGGTTTTTATTTCTCTTCCGAAGAATTTTTCTAGGTGAAATCTGACGGGTTTGAGTTTTGATACGCCTCCCGACATGAAAAAAGGTTCTTCCGGTCGCGTTTTGCGTGCCATAAAAAATGTGTTCGCCGCGACCATTCTGGCAAGAGACGATGCTATTACATTCTGCGGAACGTCACGCGAAACCATTGAAATCACTTCGCTTTCAGCAAAAACCGTGCAGGTCGAATTTATTTTAACGGGTTCGACTTCGGAAATGTCTAAAGCGGCAAAATCCTCTATCGAAAAACCGATGCGGTCCATCATAACTTCCAGGAATCTGCCTGTTCCGGCGGCGCAGCGGTCATTCATTGCAAAATCTTTGATCCTTGAATTATTGTCGATAGTTATGACTTTGCTATCCTGTCCGCCGATATCGATGATCGTTTTTGTTTCGGGGTGAGCGCAGAGGACTCCGAGATAGTGGCATGTGATCTCGGTCGCCGAAAAATCGCACATCGCGGCGGTGCTTTCCCTGCCGTAGCCCGTGACAGCCGATGCCGAGATCGAGTTTTTGAACTCTTCAGGTATCGTTCCAATAAGGGCGTTGTAGGTTTTTGCGGCAGACGCGACGGTTTTTATTATTTCCGAAAAAATTATCGTTTTGGTGTCGACAACGAGAACGATCTTTCCCGTTCTCGATCCGATGTCGATGCCGCAGAAAATGTTTTTTCCGTTTTCCATAATTCCTCCAAAAACATGCAAATATACACAAAAAAATTAAAATAACAATTGCAGAAAAAGTGCGTTCTGCTAAAATCCCGCGTTTTTTTGTGCGGGGCGTGATGATTTATTATTTGTCGAGAAATTCTATCGGCTTTCCTCCGGTCGAAAATGCCGAGCCCGACGGTTTTTTAGCAATCGGCGGCGATCTGAGACCCGAAAGGCTGCTTCTGGCCTACAAGTCGGGGATTTTTCCGTGGTATTCGGATGAAAGCAGGATCTCGTATCAGGGAAGCAAGATCCTCTGGTGGTCTCCCGATCCGCGTTTTGTCCTTTTCCCTGAAAAGCTCCACGTCTCGAAAAGCATGAAAAAAGTGCTTAAGTCAGGAAAATACACGGTTACAATCAACACCGCTTTTCCGCAGGTGATAAGCCGCTGCCGCCACGAAGTTAGGGTTCATCAGGAAGGGACGTGGATTACTGACGATATGGAAAAAGCCTACAACAGACTCCATGTTTTGGGCTATGCAATTAGTGTCGAAAGCTGGCTCACGGGCACGGACATTCTCGCAGGCGGACTTTACGGCGTGATGATAGGGAAGGCTTTTTTCGGCGAAAGCATGTTTTCCACTTATCCCGACGCCTCGAAAGCGGCTTTCATCACTTTTGTCGGCAAACTCCGCGAGATCGGTTGCCCCGTGATAGACTGTCAGGTCGAGACCGAACATTTAAAGTCGTTAGGCGCCGAATTTATCCCGCGGAAGGAATTCCTAAAAATCGTAGGAATTGCGGCTGAAGCGGGAAGGGTCGATTTTTAAGGTTTAAATTTGATTTTTGTGAAATAAAATCGTCTTATTTAATGTTGATTACGCGGTTTTTTGATATGTTTTGCGTGAGGAAACAGTGAAAAGGCTGATTTTTATTATATTTTTTCTGAATTTTACGCTTTTTGCCGAGAGTTTTGCTCCGGAAATTTTGAATAGCGAAGTCTTTCTCGGTGATGAAATTTCGGTAAAAGTAAAAATTCAGCCTTCAGAAAATATTTCGGCAACATTCGGTGAAAAATTTGCTGATGCCAAGATCAGAAAAATCGAGGCTACGCCTGAAAAAGACGCGGTTATGCTGAAAATCGTTGTTTTCAAAAGCGGCGAAGTGGAAATTCCTGAAATAAACATCACGTCAGGCGCTGTTTCGGGAACGATAGAGCCTTTCAAAATCACGGTTCAGACACGGACAGAAGAAAGTGACACGGAACTTCGCGGGCTTAAAGAAAATGCCGCAATAAAAGAAAAAGACTACACGCTGCTTTATGCCGCGGGCGCTCTGCTGCTTGCCGCAGCACTGATTTTCGCATTCTTCAAACTGAAAAAGAAATTCGCTAAAAAGGTTGTCGAAAAGATTCCGGAAGTTGTTCCAGCCGAAGTTGCGAAAGAGTTCATCACAAAGGCCGAAGCAAAAAGAAAAGAAGGCGATTTCGAAAGTTTTACAGACCTTGTAACTCTCGGGATGAAAACTTATATGTCGCTGAAAACACACAAGAATTATGTCGAAATGACTACATCTGAAGTAAAACGCGCTTTAAAACGGGATCATATTTTTTCAGGCGATGCCGAAGCGGTTTTGTCAATTTTAAAACTTGCCGACAGATACAAATTCGCCGACGAGCCGCTTAAGCCTGAAGATTTCGATTCTCTGATTGAGGGATTTAAAGAATTTTTGAAGAAAAAGGAGGCGCAGAATGTTCCTGCTTGATCCTCTTTTTTTGCTTCTCTGGATTCCGCTCGTAATACTTGCAATCCTTCTTTTAAAAGTAAAAACTTCAAGAAATACAGTGGCTTTTACCAATTTTCATTTTTTGCGTAACAAAGCCAACGCTAAATATTTTCTGCCTCAGTTTTTTGATTTTCTTGCAGCTGCGATCGCGATTTTTGCACTTGCAAGGCCGGTAACGCTTGAAAAAACGGTGACTCCGCCTGTTGAAGGCAAGGACATAATGATTGCGCTTGACGTTTCGGGCTCGATGGAAGCGCTTGACTTCCAGCCGAAAAACAGGATCACGGCTGCAAAAAACGTGATCGAAGAGTTCGTTAAAGGGAGAAAAAGCGATAGACTGGGACTTGTTTTCTTTGCGAAAGAGAGCTTTCTGCAGATCCCGCTTACGACTGATTACGACATTTTCAACGAGCTTCTTTCGCGTGTCACGACCGGAGTCATCGAAGACGGAACGGCGATAGGAAACGGTCTCGGACTCGCATTGTCGCGCCTTGAAAGCAGCAAAGCGAAAAGCAAAGTGATAATCCTGCTCACAGACGGCGACAACAATTCCGGCAACATCAGCCCTGAAACAGCAGCGGAAATCGCGGCAAAACAGGGTGTCAAGGTTTATTCGATCCTCATCGGAACGGACGGCGAAGTTCCTTTTCCGGCAGGAAAAGACTTTTTCGGGCGCGATACTTTCCAGAAAGTCAGAATGAAAACAAATCCCGGACTTTTGAAGAGCATTTCAGAAAAATCGGGCGGCAAATTTTATCAGTCGATCTCCACCGAAGAGCTGACCAAGGCGTTTAAAGACATCGATGAGCTTGAAAAAAGCCCGATTCCGGCAAGAAAACTCAAGATTTATAACGAATATGCCTCGATTTTCATAATGCTGAGCATCATCCTTATTGTTTTGGCAAGAATTTCATCAATGATATTCAAAGTTTATCCGGAGGTGGAAAGATGATGTTCTATAATTGGAAAATCCTGCTTTCTGCCGTTGTCTGGGTTCCGATAGTTATCGCCGCAATAGTTTACTGCACAAAAAAACGCAATGATTTCATGCGCTTTTTCGATAAAACGCAGGCGAAAAAAGCGGTTTTTGCAGGCAGAAAGACTTTTGTTATAAAGCGGATACTTATTTTTACGGCTCTTTTGCTTTTTACAGTCGCAGCAGCGCGACCGATGACGGGCGGAGAAGAAGTCAATACGAATTCGACAGGAATTGATATCGCCGTCGTTTTCGATGTCAGTCTCAGCATGTTTGCCGAAGACGAGAACGGAGCGCGTTTTGAAAAAGGAAAGATGATGCTAATCGACGTTCTCAATTCGTTAAGCGGAGACCGCGTGGCGATAATTCCTTTTGCCGGAGCCGCTTTCCTGCAGCTGCCTCTTACGGATGACTATGAAACGCTGCAGACTGTCGTTTCTGTGCTTGAACCGGGAATGATCGAGCGTCAGGGAACAGCTTTGGGAACGGCGATAGAACTTGCCGCCGACACGCTGAAATCTTCTCCCGAGACTTCCGACAAAATGATAATCATAATTTCGGACGGTGAAGATCCGTCGCTCGACTTCGGAAAGATGAAGGAGCGGATTGAAAAAGAAAATATTCATCTGGCGCTTCTTCCGCTCGGAACCGAAGACGGAGCACCGGTAAAGATCGGTGACAGTTATTTAAAAGACAAGCTAAATCAAACAGTTATCTCTAAAATTGATAAAGGTTTCTTCGACAAGTGCATCTCTGTTTTAGGAGCGGTCGAAATCAAAAAAGGAGATACTCTGAGTTCTTACATAAAAAATTTCAAAAAGAGCTCGCGCGGCGAAAACAGGATCGTTAATATCTACAAAGAACGCTTCCAGATCCCGCTTTTCTTCGGACTTATCGCATTTTTTGTCTATTATCTTTTTTCTTTTGCGAAAAGAGGTGAAAAACATGAAAAATAAACCTGCAGTTTTAATATTTATGTTGTTTACATCCTTGTTTTTATTAGCTTTTTCTCCTTTTGAAAAAGAGGCTAGTGAAAGTGTCGAAGGAAGAAAAAAATATGCGGTTGGCGAGATGGCGGAAGCTGAAAACGAGTTCTCAAAAGCGGCTAAACGGCTTGAAAACAACGCGGAAGCCTATTACGACCTCGGAAACGCTCTGCAGAGCCAGCAGAAATATGAAGAAGCGCTTGAAGCCTACAAAAAGTCGCTCGAATCGGGAAATGCAACGCAAAAACTGAGAGCCGATATTTTTCACAACATGGGAAATTCATTTGCCGGGCTCGGAAAATATCAGGATGCCGAAAAATTCTATATCCGCTCACTTGAAGAGGAACCTTCAAAAGATACTGCAGAAAATCTTGAGATCGTGCGGAGAATAATCGCGCAGCAGAAAGAGCAGGAACAGCAGCAACAGAATCAGGATCAGCAGAAAAACGAAGATCAGGAAAAGCAGGATAATCAGGAACAGAATGAAAATCCTGATAATGAGCAGAAAAATGAACAAAATCAGCAGTCTGCCGAACAGAATGATGAGAACGGCGAATCGAATGATGATGAGCAGAGTTCTTCTGAAAATGACGACGACGGCGAAACTCAGGACGAGGAAAACAGCAGTGCTTCTGCCGAAGAACAGGACGATGAGCAGGCGAGCGACGACAAGGCTAAGGAGAGCTCTGTTCTGAAGCAGTTCAAACAGCGGAAAAATTTGCAAATATCTCCTTTCATGCTAAAGAAGGAGCAAAAGTCCGATAACAGTCAGACTTGGTGATTTTTTGAGAGGATAAGTTGAAAATTTTCAATATAAACAAGCTCTTTTTCGCAGGCTTTCTGCTTCTGCTGCCGTTTTTTGTTTTTTCGCAGACGATTTCTCTTTCAACGGACAGCGAAATAGTTCAGACCGACGCTCTTTTCGGTTTCGTTCTGACGGCGGAAGGGTCGTTTGACTCTATCGAAGAACCCGATTTTTCTGGTTTTACTGTTGAAAACCGCTCTCAGTCGCAGTCAAATTCGATAAGTATAATCAATGGAAAGTTCGAGAAAAAAAGCTCGATCACATACTCTTATGCTCTGCGTGCTGAGAAAGCGGGTGTTTTTGAGATTGGTCCGGCATCAATCAAAGCAAAGGGAAAAACGATAAAATCGAACAAAGTTACGATCACGGTAACAGGGCAGGGAAGCTCCGGCTCAAACGGAAATGCTTCCGGTAATGCAAACGCAAATCAAAATGTTCAAACTGAAGAACAAAATAATGAAAATTATTACGAAAAACGTGCAAGTTCCCTGATGAGTCCGCTCAGTGACTGGGAGAAAAAAACTCCGGATTATTTTATCCGCACGATCATAAATCCTGCCAACGATCTTTACGCGGGAGAGCCGCTGAGTGTAAGTTACTACCTTTTTGTAAAGCCCAATTCGATAAGCGATGTCAACTTTTACAAACTTCCGGTTTTTGACAACTGCTGGAAAGACGAAAAGGCTGAGACGCGGCTTAATTTCAAGCGTTTGAGCATCGACGGCAAACTTTACGACTACGCGCCGATAAAAACTTACATTCTGATTCCCGACGGAACGACCGACATGGTTGAAGGAACCCAGATGATAATGGATGTCATCATCGGTTCGTTCTTTTCGACTCGGAAAGTCACGATTTCTTCTGTCGGAGTGCAGGTTCCGCTGAAACCGATGCCTGAAAAAGAGAATCACAAAAACGGCGTTTTCGGCGATTTTAAGGTTTTAACTGACAAAAAATCGCTTACCATTGATAAAGACAACATGCTGGAAACACTTACTTTTTCAATCAAAGGCTGCGGAAACTTCCAGGATGCCGAAATCGGGCTTGAAAAAGATCCGATGCTTAAAATTTTCTCGCCTGAAATAACGTCTTCCGTTTCGGTCACTCCGAAAGGATACTGCGGAACGAAAACATACAAATTCATGGTGAAAGGTCTGCGTCGCGGCGAAACTACGTTGAAAGTGAGACCGTTTGAATTTTTCAGCAGGGATAACGGCTGGCAGAAGCCAGAAATTGCAGAGATAAAAGTTTCAGTCAAAGAAGTTCAGGGCGTTGAGGAAGATGAAAACAAAACTGCGGAAGCGCATTCTTTCGAACTTTTGAAGGAACTTCCGGCAAACGTGAAAAAGTACGAGATAAGCCCGCTCACCGAAAAGACCTGGTTCAGAGTCGCGGTGACAATTCCGTTTATGATGATTCTGATTTCATTCATAATCAGACTGGCGAAAAATCTCAGAATGAGGCGCATCGGTTCGCAGAGCGCGAAAACGGAAAAATGGAAGGATAAAATCAGAAATTCCAAAGACTGCACAGAGCTGCTTAACAATTTTTACGGTGCGCTTGAAGAAATTTACGGCATCAGACTTAAAGGCGAGCGCATCAACGCATTGAAGCAGAAATATGAAGGCAAAATCGATGAAATTACCGGTTTTGTAAGGAAAATCGAGCAGATATCTTATTCGGGAATGTCGAATGCCGATGTTGCCGGACTGAAAAACGAGGCGGTAAAACTCCTTGATCCGAGAGGGCTTAAAAAATGATGAAAAAAATATTTTTAACTCTCGTAATTCTTATTTCTTCCGCACTTTTTGCCGAAGACGGTTTTTCGCTTTATATAAAAAAGGATTATCCGGGCGCGTACAACGCTTTCTACTCAAAATTTGCCGGAAACAGCGATGATCCGCTTTATTCATACAATCTCGGAGTAACTTCGGAAGCGCTTGGCAGAAAAGGGGAGGCGCTTTATTTTTACTTGCAGGCTTTACAAAATGCGCCAGATTTTGCCGAGGCGAAAAATAATCTGGGAATAGTGGTGTCTGAGCTCGGAATCGCAGTTCCGACAGCGCTGACGACTCCTGTTTTTGCGGCTGACTGGCTGCTGATACTCTTTTTTATTTCGCTTTACGCATTCGCGCTGCTCATTGTCCTGATATGCTTCAAAAGCGACTGGCGTCTTAAAATCATGCTTCTTCCCGTTTTTCTGATTATGTGCGTCAGCGCAACGCTCTACTATATGAATTATAACGAAAATCTTAAAGAAAACTGGGCTGTTGCGATAAAAGGCGAAGTTCTCAGGAGCGGCCCGGATTCTTCTCTCAGCGAAATAGGTAAACTTAAAGAGGGTGAAATAATAAATGTCGTTTCGTCAAGCGGCTCATGGTATAAAATAAAAGGATTTCAAGATAATGTCGAAGGTTGGGTCGAACTCGGCTCGATCCGCGCAGTTAAGCGAGGAACTTTGTGATGAAGAAAATAGTGTTTTTTATTGTTCCGGCGATCGTTCTGCTGCTTTTTTCGTGCAGCAAGACTCCTGTAATACGCAGCACTGAATCTGATGCAGACAAAATCTATCAGGAAGGTTTGTTTTATCTGGAGAAGGGCGATCTCACCAACGCAGAAAACAGATTCATGAAAGTCATTTCCGATTTCAGCTACAGTAAATATGAGCCTTTTGCGACTGTCGCTTTGGGCAAAACCTATTACCAGAAAGAAGAATACATGTCGGCAATAACCGTTTTCGAGACTTTTTTAAAGCGTCACCCGAATCACGAATCGGCTCCAGAGGCGCTTCTTTACAAGGCGCACAGCTATCTGGCACAGAAGCCTTCCGACTTTTTTCTTCTGCCCAATCCGGCTGAGCGCGATATTTCGGTAGTCGAAACTGCGGTCGTGCTTTACAGAGAATACCTTGATAAATATCCCGAAGACAAAAGCAGAACTGAAGGTGAGAAAAAACTTGAAGAGGCGGAAGGAATCCTCATTGAAAAAGACCTTAGAATTGCAGAGTTTTATGCAAAAAGAAAAAAATGCGCAGGCGTTTTCTTAAGACTTCAGCACATCGAAGGCAATTTCAAAGTTACGACCGACAAAAATCTGAAAAGAATCGAAGAACTGAATCAGAAATGTCCGCCGAAATCAAAAGAGGAATACTTCAAAATAGAGAATAACGAAGAAAAGAAAGAAACTTCAGAAGAAGCGGAAAAGAAAAACAATGAATAAAATCAATATGTTATTTTTTGCAATACTTGCATCAGCACTTCTTTTTACAGGTTGCTCTCTGCCTGAAGAAGAAAAAAAAGACGCACTAAAGATCCTCGAAATCAGGGAAGATCTTTCAAACAAAGGTCAGACGAACAAGCTGGCTGTAATAATGACCGACAATTTTCCGAACAAAAAAGAATATTTAGATCAGCTCAAATACAGGCATTTTTATTTTACTGAATACGATTACGCAATAAATTCAATAAATTTCACAACTTACAATCCGCTTACAAAAAAAGCGCAAGCCCTGATAGATTTTGATCTTGCGTTTAAAACTCCCGAAGATCCTGCAGCAACACTGTTTTTGGGAAGACTTGAAAAAGTGACCCTTTTAAAAGAAAAAATCGGCTGGAAAATCGATAACATCGAAGAAGTGAAGGATAGCGGCAGAAAAATCGCTCCGCAGCTTGTCCATGATATTTTTTATCCGCTCGACACAAGAAAAACCGCTCTTTCAAACAAAGATTTTCAGCTTTTTGAAAGCGTGATCCACGCCGATTTTGCTTCGAGAGACGAACTTCTATCCGATTTCAAGGAAAACGCCGAAGTGTTTTCCGACATAAATTACTCTCTCAAAGGAAGAAAGCTGCTCTCGGTTTCTACAGACGAAAAAAATGCCGAAGTCATTCAATATTTCGATCTTGCTTTCAAAACGAAAGAGGGCGGGATTTCAGAAAAACTAGAAAATCAGCAGGAAATTATTTCACTGAAAAAAGGTGATGACGGAATTTGGAAAATAGTAGGCGGATTAAGATAAGTTAGCCGTTGAAAACGATTCCGAAAATAATTTCTGCGAAATCTTCAGGAAGTTTTGAACCGGTAGCCTTGCAGTTGAGAATGTCAGCTGCCATGAGGCCGAGATAACGGTACATAGCGTGCTGGGAAGAAAGTTTGAAGCCTTTTCTGGTCTTTACGTAAGCATCAAACATAACTGCGAATTTCTCTCTGAACTCTTTAAGAAGAACAGGTCTGTCTTTCGGATCTTCGATAAGATAGAAAGGCGGAACATCCGTTTTCATGAAGTATTCTGCAATCTGACCGCTGGTGGTCAAAATCTTCATTTCTGCAGGAATTGAAGGGGGGAACTTAAGAGAAATGATCGAGTTTATCTCGGTCGTTACGAGCGACTGTGCAGCTGCGATGAGTTCGTCTTTACCTTTAAAATAGTGGTAAAGCGTCGGAGCCGTGATGCCGAGCTCTTTTGCGATGAGATTCATCGTGATGTCTTCTTCAGATGATCTGAAAAGAAGGTCTCTTGCCTTTTCTACGATCTTGTTTTTGATGCTTTCTTTCATTTTTTCCTCCGTTGTTAATAAAACTAAAACCCGTTCGACATTATTGTTACCAAAAATTCTTCTTTGTAAAGAACAATAAGTTATGCCAAACCAAAACGACGGGAATCTAATATAGAAAATCTAAAAAGTAAACAAAAATTTACTATAGTAATTTTTTTCTCAATCTAATAAACGTCAAACAGCTTATGGAAAGCGGATGAAAGGCAATGTTTTATATTTTATGAAATCACGTTTGTATAAATTTAGAAGAGATGGCCTTGTTTGTTACTTCTGAATCGAACGATAAAATTTGACTCTTTCAGGCAGTAAAATATATTTCCGCGCGGTATTTTTATCGGAGGTCTAAAAATGTCGAAGATGCTGGTTTCGATCGTCATTCCGGTTTACAATGAAGAAAAAATCCTTGAATCGGCTGTGGAAAAACTCAAAAAAGATCTTTCCGAATTTTCCGACGACTTCGATTTCGAGCTGATTCTGGCTGAAAACGGCAGCAAAGATGATACATTAAAAAAAGGGGAAGAGCTTGCTGCTAGTGATCCTTTTGTCTCGATATTTCACCATCCGGTACCCGATTACGGGCTTGCACTTCAGGCGGGGATACGCCGTGCAAAAGGGGAGATCGTCGTCTGCGATGAGATAGATCTCTGTCTTCCTGAATTTTACAGAGACGCGCTTAAAATCTTTAAAGAGGGCGGGGCAGAGATGGTCGTCGGCTCAAAAAGAGCGAAAGGTGCCAAAGACCAGAGACCGTTTGGCCGCAGATTCGCGACTTTTATCCTCAACATGATGCTGAAAGTGCTCCTCGGACTCAAAGGAACTGACACACACGGCGTAAAGGCTTTCGTCAAAGCGCCGCTCATGCCGGTAATGGACAAATGCCTCGTCGGAAAGGACATCTTCGCGAGCGAATTCGTTATCAGAGCAGAACGCGCCGGAATAAAGATCGCCGAAGTTCCCGTTTCCCTCGATGAAAAACGTGCTCCTTCAATAAACCTTATAAAAAGAGTTCCGAAAGTTCTCTCGAATTTAGCTTATCTTTTTTGGAATATCAGGATCAAAAAGGACTGATCTCGATTTTTTAGAACAGATCGCTGTGGGTTCCTGTGCGATAAAGAGATAGGACTAGAACATCTTCCGTAATTTTGTAAATCAGAAGCCAGTCAGGTTCGATATGGCATTCGCGGTAGCCGTTGAATACGCCTTTTAATGCATGGTCAGAGTATTTTTGAGGAAGTGTTTCACCGTCTGCCAGCATTGATATGACTTTTTTCAGTTTCGGGATGTTGCAGCCGCGTTTTACCGCCTGTTTGTAATCTTTCTTGAATTGAGTGGTTATCTGTATTGAGTATTTCATCATGCGTTAAGTTCGTCAAAAAGTTCATCAATACTTGAAAATCTTTTTGCATTTGGATCTTTGATCATGCGGTCGCCTTCCTCTAGTGCCGCGATTGTGACGGCATTCGGATTTTCGAGACGCACCTCGAAAGGGAATCCGTTATGGTAGATTGCCTGCCTCAAAAAAACATTGATCGCTGTTGTCATATCCATTCCGAGAGTTGCAAAAAGCTGCTGTGCTTCTTGCTTAACGGTTCGATTCATCCTGATTGTCATGCTTGTGTCGGTTTTTGTTGCCATAATCGCCTCCGTTTCAACAACATCGAGCATTATTATATTGTTTTTATGTCTATTGTCAATACGATGAATGTAAAAATGAAAATCGGCGGATTATCTCCTCTTCATAATCGCGACAATTGCGAAAACGAGGCAAGTGAGGACTACGATGATGACGGGGATGACCATCGACATTCCGGATGAGGAGACTTTTACTTCGTCCCACATGTCGTTGAGGCGGCGCATTTCGGTGTCATCGAAGTATTTCATGATGGCGCAGCGTGAAACGATGTCTTCGGTCGGATACTGTGCCGAGCACTGTCTGCCGATAACGTCGGTGATGACTGTGAAGTCTTTCTTTTCTTCGGCTGCAGCCGTCGTTTTGTTCGCAAAGAAGTAGTTGAGGTCGTTCTTG
>JAFQZM010000023.1 GCA_017405875.1 bacterium | reverse complement strand
TTTTGTTTAAAAACCCGGTTGTTTTGGCAACAAAATGGAGGGAAAAATGAAGAAAATTTTTGCAGTTTTCGCGCTTTTCGCAACTTTGACTTTTGTAATCAGCTGCGGCGGCGGCAGTTCCAAGATCGTAGTAGAAGGCAGCGAGTCTGAAAAGAACACCGGAGAACTTGGTGGCGAGTGCTACGGCAACGGAACCTGCAATAGAGGTCTGATCTGCGATGAAGAAAGCAATATTTGTGTTGAAGATCCCGAAAATCCGTCAGAACAAACAGATGACAATGTAGACACGTCGTCGGATCCGAATGCTCCGCAGACTCCGTGCAATCCGAATCCCTGCAAAGATGTCGCAAATTCAACAGGCTCATGTGCTGTGGTTGACGAGGATTATGCCTGCGGATGCCTTGAACATTATTCGTGGACGGGTTCAGTCTGCAAAGCTGATTCGCGTGTTGCCGATTGCACAGGACTTCCTGCAAATGCGACATGGAACACGGCGGAATCCATTTCGCAGACATGGGACGGAGAAGCTTGGTATCCGTCTGAAACAGGGACATACAACTCCAATCCGAGCAGCAGCGAATGCCGTTTTAAATGCGAACCGGATTACGACTGGAACGGCTGGCAGTGCGCAAGTACGTCAACGCCGTGCAACCCGAACCCGTGTACAAGCATTTCAAATTCAACAGGTGTCTGCACCGTAAACGGCACAGGCTACACATGCGGCTGTCAGTCCGGTTACACTTGGAACGGCGGCTCATGCCAGAGCAACGGCGGCTCGTCACTTCCTGAATGCAGCGCGTCGTCAGGCACACCGTGCAAGGATTCGTCAAGCGGCCTCACATGGTCGGCAAGGGCGTCAACGAGCTATACCTGGCAGATTGCGGTTGACTACTGCAACAGCTACTCAGAAGGTGGTTTAAGCGGCTGGCATCTGCCTACAATCAGCGAACTTCGCACACTGATAAAAAATTGTAGCGGCACGGTTACAGGCGGCAGCTGCGGTGTTACGGACAGTTGTTTGTCAAGCAGTTGTCAAGATGAAAGCTGTTATTCCTGTGATTATTACGAAGACGGCAGATACAGCAAATTCGGGGAAATCGGATGGTTCTGGTCTTCCTCTACTATATCAGATCCAGGTTACGCATGGCTCGTGTTTTTCAACTACGGACGCGTGGGCGGCAGCAATAAGACTGACAGCTACCCCAGTGTCCGTTGTGTGAGGTAGAGTCCTGGAGGCCGCATTTTGCGCATTCCCCTGTAGAGACGTGACCTGACACGTCTCAAAAAACGTCTCAAAAAACGTCTACATAATCAATTATAATAAAACAAATCTAATTTTGACATTGATTTAATTTTAAATCCAATTAGAATTATATTGGCTTTGCGGTAGAGACATGACCTGACATGTTTCACAGATGAAAACCGAGGTTCTTTTTCTGAACCATTTCATGTGCATGAGATGTTTCAGTGATATGAGACGTGTCAGGTCACAAAGGAGACGTGTCAGGTCACGTCTCTACGGGGGAAATGCAATATTTTCAATGAGTAAAGACAGATTTCAAGATAAATACCGCATAGATTCGGCACGGGCAAAATGGCATGATTACGACGACGGTTTTTATTTTGTGACCATTTGCACAAAAAATCGGGAATATTTTTTCGGAACAATTCAAAACCGTGAAATGATTTTGTCCCCGATAGGAGAATACGCAAAACAGCAGTTGCAGACAATCAACGAACGTTATTTATATGCCGAAATCATGTTATGGACGATAATGCCAAATCATATTCACCTTATTCTGTCTATTGACAGCAGCAAGATACCGCACAAAAAACGGGATGTTCCTGTTGTAGGAAATGATAACATCCAGAAAATAGGAGACGTGTCAGGTCACGGAGGAGACGTGTCAGGTCACGTCTCTACAGCGATAGAATGTGCGGTGCAAGGACAATCGTGGTTATCCAACGTGATATGCCAGTTCAAACAGTCAATAAAACGGTTTGCAAACCAGCATGAAATTGAATTTGCATGGCAAACCCGTTTCCACGATCACATCATCAGAAATCAGAAAGAAATGGATCTTATCACAGAATATATAGAGAACAACGTGAGAAAATGGGAAGAAGATTGTTTTTACATAAATTTGTAAGACGTGTCAGGTCACGTCTCTACGGGGAAACATGTCGGTTTATTCGCCTCTGCGGACGCAGCGTACTGAATCGGAAGTCGATTTGCCTTCAAAATTCACGATGCCATCATAGAATGTGACATACCATGCGTTTTTCCAATCGTTTGTGGTCGGACTTTTTTTTGCATCGCTTGTGGAAGTGCGGAATGTCCAGTTCGGCATTCCGGGAAAGTCTGAAGCGGGGCGGTATTTGGCGTAGTTTGCTATTGAGGCAAGTTCATTTTTGTTGGGAAGTCTCCAGTCTGTAAAGCCTGCGTAGTCAAGGTCTTCGCAGGTGGAAAGGGCGTCTGCGAATTTTTTCACGCTGTCTTTGTAGGTTTTCTGCCACATCAGACCTGTTACTGAATCTTTGACGACTTCGTCTTCGCCGATTTTTTCGGTTCCGAATTCTCCGTCAGGCAGAGGCGTGCCGCGGACGCAGCGGACATGCATTTTTTCGCTTTCTGTTTTGCTTTTATGGCTCAAAAAGCCTTTGTCGAAGCGGACAAACCACGCTTTGTTCTGGTCTGCCTCGGCAGTTGAAGCGAAATCGGCGGAAGTCCAGAACCACTCGTCGTTCGTGCCTGGGAAAAGATCTGTGTTTACTGCGGGATCGTATCTGCCGTTGTCAACGATAGAAAGGAGTTCTTTGGGAGTCGGAAGACGCCAGCCGTAACTTCCTGCGTACTCTTGTCCGCAGTAATTCGCAGCGCTCTGCCAGTCAAAACTGCCTTCAGGAATTTTCTGCTGCCACTCAAGTTTGAGGTTTTCGTCAAAAACGATTTTTTCATCTCCTGTTCCTTTGACCGTGAATTTCTGCTGAATGCATTTGCCGGCTTTGGCGTATTGAGCATCCTGGCCGAAGAACGCTTCGCCTTCATCCGGGCAGGTGATCTCGGTTGTTTCGCTGTAGCATTTGGTCTGGCCGGTGCAGATGTTGCCGAAAACGACAGGTATGTCTGGAATTGTGATATCGTTATCTTCGTCGGATTCATCGGTCGAATCGGTATCGGAATCATCGTCACCAGTCGTGTCGGGATCATCGGTAGGATCGGGGTCGTTGTTGTTTTCCGAGATATCGAGATCGGATATATCGATATTGTCGGAATCATTGTTTTCCGATGAGTCGTTATCTGAGATTACGATATCATCAGAATCGTTTCCCGTATCGGTGTTGTGATCGTCATTTTCCGAGATATCGATATCGGATATGTCGAGATCATCGTGATCTTCGTTTTCTGACGCGGTGTCCGTCATTTCTTCCTTTTCGTCATCGTTGGACGAGCAGGAAAAAATGAAAAAAACCGATAAAACAAGAACAAAAAGCAGATTGAATTTTTTAAATGTCATAATTCTTCCTCCAAAACTGTCTCCGATTTTGGGCTTATATAGAAAAGTGTTCGTGAAATCAAAGAAAAGTCAGGCGATTTTTGCGACAATTTCAAAAATAACTATAATACCGCGTTTTTTTGGTGTTTATCGAAGAGGTAAAACTATGATTTTTTCGGCGGTTTTTCTGATTTCTGCTGTGCTTTTCGCGCTTGAAGTACTGCAGACAAGGATATTTTCTTTTTCGTCGTGGCATCATATGACCTACATGGTCGTTGCCGTAGCTCTCATGGGGTATGCGGCAGCAGGAACAGTTCTTGCCGTTAAAAAGGAATTGAAAAATTATAAAAAATTCATCCATACGATCTCGGTTTTGTTCGTTTTTTCGATTCCGGTCACATTTTTTGTAACTTCAAGAATTCCGCTTGATCCGATGATGTCGAACAAACTTTTTATGATGGCTTTTCTTTTGTCTGACGACATTTTTTTGTTTGTTCCTCACTTTTTCGGCGGTCTCATACTGCTTTCAATTTTTCAGAATAACGGCAAAAACGTAAATATAAGTTACTTCTTTTCGGTTTCAGGCTCTGTGGCAGGCTGTTTTTCGGCGCTTCCTCTACTTGAAGCGATGGGGATGGAAGGTGCTCTCGTTGTGATGGCCCTTTGTGCCGCTCTTGCCTCGGTTTTCATAGCTTTTGCAGCAGAAAGAGGAATTCCCGGCAAGGTTTTTTCAGTAATTCTTATCGTGTTTGCAATAGCCTTGTTCCCTTTCAAAAACACTCTTTTTACCTTTACTCCGGTTCTTTCAAAAGCGTTGAATCCGATCTTTGTAAACAGCGAAATGGTAGAGTGGAACCGTGCCGGAAGAGTTGATATTGCCGGAACAAACGGGATCATTATTCAGTATCACTGGCCTGATCTTCGTAATGGAGTTATGACTATCGACGGTGATGCAGCTTCATTTTTCTACGATTTTTCCGATGAACCTGAGCGTCTTGTTCACTCGCTTTATTCTGCCGGATATTTCGGACTTTCAAATCCTGATGTTTTTGTCGCCGGACTTTCGACGACTGATATTGCGGCAGCTCTTTTCTGGCAGGCAAAATCGGTTACATCTGTAGAGGTAAACAGCTCTGTTATTGATTTAAGTATACGGAAATATTCGACTTTTAAGAACAATATCCTGCAAAATGAAAAAGTCGGAATCGTTCACGACGAAATACGTTCATTTTTAGGAAAAACCGATAGAAAATACGATCTTATCCAGTTTTCAGGCATGGATACCGTCTCGGCTCTTTTGAATGGTCCCTACATAATGAGCGAAAGCTATCTCTACACAAAAGAGGCTTTCAGAGCTTATTTCGATCACTTGAATGACGAAGGAACGCTTGCCGTTATCAGGCGTGTGCTCTGGCCGCCGAGAGAGACGCTTCGAGTTGCCGTTACAGCATCTTTGGTGCTGAAGGAAGCGGGAATCGAGCATCCCGAAAACAACATAGTAATTATCGGAGACGGTGTTTTGGCGAGCGTTCTGGTTAAAAAGCGTCCGTTTACCTGGACGGAACTGAATGATATTTCCGAAATCATTGCCGGAACAAAGGATATCAGGATCATATATGCGCCCGGATTTTCAGCTGGAGCCGAATACTACGATCCGATCGTGAGATTTGTTAATTTTTCGAGCGATCAGGCAAGAGACTTCATAAAGAGCGGTTTTTTACATTTTTTCCAGTCGCTTGAAAACGGTCAGGAAGAAGCGTTTATTGAGGAATATCCATATAATATCAAGCCTGTAACTGATGATTCGCCGTTCTTTTTCAACTATTTCAAGCCTGGGGGCGCAAAACTGTCGAAAGAGATCAGGACGGTTGCCATGGATGAAAGCATATTCCAGATTGAGATGCTGATTATCACGTTTGTCCAACTGCTGTTTTTATCGCTTTCACTTTTCATTTCTCCGCTTTTTTTCATGTCGAAAGAGGAAAAGAAGTATCTGCCGCTTGTTCAGATCCTTGTTTTTGCAGCAATAGGCTTCGGATTCATGTTTGTTGAAATGAGTTTTATTCAGAATTTCACTCTGATTTTCGGTGATCCTGCGACTTCGGCTGCTACAGCAATCGGGCTTCTCCTTGTATTCTCGGCAATCGGCTCGCTTTTCAGCAAAAAAATATTGATTTCACTCGGAGAAAAGTCATTCTTCAGCGTTCTGGCGATATTTTTGCCGCTTATTATTCTGGGTTATGCAGTGCTCGTGCCGCATTTTTCGGCATTCTGCGCCGGTTTTTCATTTGCTTGGAAACTTATTCTTGCCATACTTTTTATAGCGCCTCTCGGATTTACTACAGGCGTCGTTTTTCCGGTTTCGCTGCTCCTTGTCGGAGAGAAAAAGCCTTTTTTCATTCCGCTGGCAATCGGCGCAAACGGAGCCGCATCAGTTCTTGCAACTGTAACTTCTGTAATGATTGCAATGATTTACGGCTTTAAATTCGTCTTCGTTCTTTCAGCTTTCTGCTACTTCTTCGCTCTTGCGGCAATGCTTTATTTCGTGAAAAAACGGATTTGATTTTAATCAGAAATTTTTACGGCTTAATTCATCCAGTTTTTGACGTCTTTGAAGAATTTTTCGGGTTGGTTTACCGAGACGCTGTGAGAACTTTCGGGGTAGAATGGGAATGTGACGGTCGCTGACTGCCCGTCCTTGAAATGAACGGTGAACGACTCGTCGCCGGTTTCCACGCTTGAAACGCTGCTGAACTTTTTGGCAGCTTCCGGAGTTGCCCTTGCATAAAGAATGATGTCTTCTTCAGCCTTGGTGATGAAAGTCTTTGCGGTTTTTATGTTTTCGAGGAACATTTCGCCGTTGACATCGCTGTAAGGATCGACTGAAGCGTTGTAAAACGTTGAAAGTATCGTGTCGCTGGTGTCAAGATAGTATTCGTCGTATGACGGAAGTGTTCCGAAAACGCTCTCCAGGTCGCCGCTTGAAAGAGGATGCGCGTTTCTCTGCTCGATGCGTGCCTTTAAAATGATTTTTACACTTTCGGGAAGATTTTTGAATTTGTCCAAGTCAGTGATATTTCTGGAAAATCCGTTTGAACCGCTGTACCTGAACGCACCGGTTCTGTTTGCGGCATAAAGGTCTTCTATTTTGGTCGGATCGGTCATTATGAACTGTCCGAACATCGAGAACTGAGTTATTTTCGCAATGCCGTAATCGGTGTAGTCGAAAAGCCAGTTGTATTCTCTGCGGTAAGAATAGATGTCGCGTCCTGCGTTTCTGACGTAATTTACCGCTCTGTTGTATTTGTCGCAGTTCCAGGAAGAGCCGCAGGGTGTATATTTTTTACCTGTTGCCTGCTGAATTTCGTAAAGCGGGCTGTCGTTCTGCTCAAGGACTTCACCGATCGCATCAAGCTGCTGCTGTCCCATGGCGAGCGGCTGGATCATGATCTGACCGCTGAACTGTTTCGCAACTTTCTCTGTCGACGGCATTCCCGTTACCGACGGATCGATTTCCTGAAAGTGAGCTGCTATTTCATTAAAAAGCGCCTGATCGTAGAAAACCCTGTTTTTCTGAGCGTAGTCGGCGACATTGTGAAGAATGTTTATCACCGCAGTTGTCCTTGTTCCGCCGTAGCTTTCACCCGCAAGAATGACCTGATTTGACTTTATTTTCGGATGGTTGTCTAAAAAGCGCAGAATTACTCGGATGAAGTCTGCCGCATCGACGAAAACATTGAAATTCGCGGTCGAAAAATAGCTGGAACGGGCATTGCTGTTCGACGGATTGTCAACTATGCCGTAGGAAAATCCGGTTTGTCTCGCATCGACATAAAGAAGGTTTCCGAGCTGGTTCCAGTTCCACTGGTTGTCCGCAACGCCTTCTCCTGCAAATGCCTGATCTGCCGTTTTTTTGGAAGTGTTGTAGAGAAAAATAAGTGCCGAAGATGATCCCGGACCGCCGTTGTAGAAGACGAAAAGCGGCTTGCTCTCAGGATTTTTGTCCGCCGGCTGGAAGTAATACCACATTTTCGCTCTGCCGCTTTTGCTGCTTTTATTGCTGAGAGTGTAGGTGTTTTCTTCCAGATCGATGAAACCCGATTCGTAGTCAAGACCTTCGACTATTACAACAGGTTCATCATCATTTTCATGGTCGTCGTCCTCTGTCAGCCCTGAATCATCGTCTGCAGCTGACGTGTCGCCGTCTGTTGTGTCTCCGGAATCAGTTGAATCGCTGTCATCCACGGAATCTGACGAATCTCCGTCGTTAAAAGTGTCGGATGAGTCAGTGTCATTATTCTGGTGCGCCGTGTCGGCTTCGTCTGAATCATCAATAAAATCAGTGTCTTTGTCGTTTGATGCTTCATGATTTTTATCCGGATTGATAAGTGTCGAACCGTTATCACACGAAATCATCAGAAATGCGCATAAAAAGACGAAAACAACCAAAATTTTCTTCATTTTTTCACCTCGCCAATCAAAAAAACGCAATATTTTAGGTCCTTGGAAAATATAATCAATAAATCATTTTTTGAAATTTCCGCATATTGACTTTGCGGAATCGGTTCCTATATATCCACGCGGTTTTTTTTATTATGTTTTTTTCGGAGGAGAAAATGGCTGAAAAAAGTTTCAAGGCCGAGACCCAGAAACTGCTTGACCTTATGATCAATTCTATTTACACGAACCGCGAAATTTTCCTGAGAGAACTTATTTCAAACGCGAGCGACGCGATAGACAAACTCAAATTCAAGTCTCTGACCGAGCCGGAACTTCTGAAGGAGTGCGGCGAGCCCGAGATCAGGATAACACCTGATAAGGAATTGAAAACACTTACGATTTCAGATAATGGAATAGGCATGACATACAACGATGTTGTTGAGAACATCGGCACGATCGCACACAGCGGCTCGAAAGAGTTTTTCGAAAAAATGGCTGCCGAAAAGGGCGAAGGCGAAAAGAACGCAGCCGAGTTCATCGGGCAATTCGGTGTCGGTTTCTACAGCGCTTTCATGGTCGCCGACAGAGTAAAGATCAGAACGAGAGCGGCAGGCGCAAAACCTTCCGAAGGCGTTGTCTGGGAATCGAAAGGCGACGGAGTTTACACTATCGACAAGGCGAGTGTAGAAAAATGCGGAACAGAGATCACTCTTTACCTCAAGGACGATGCGGTAAAAGAGATGATGCTTCTCGACAGATACGAACTTGAAGAACTCGTTTCGAAATACAGCGACTTCATCCGCTACCCGATCAAAATGACGGTCGAAAACGAGATCCCTGAAGAAAAGGACGCCGACGGCAAAGTCACAAAAGAGAAGGAGACTGTTCTTGAAGATAAGACTCTGAACTCGATGAAACCGCTCTGGAAAAGGGAAAAATCGGATGTGAAGGAAGACGAATACAAGGAATTTTACCGCCACACATTCCATTCTTATGACGAACCGCTTGACGTCATTCAGGCGAAAGGAGAAGGTCAGGTCGAATACACGGCACTGCTTTTCATCCCGTCGGAAACGCCCTTCAACTTCTACTCATCGCAGTTTGAAAGAGGTCTCGCACTTTACAGTAAGCAGGTTTTCATCATGGAAAAGTGCAAAGACTTGGTTCCTGAATACCTCGGTTTCGTGAAAGGTGTCGTTGACAGTCCCGATTTTTCGCTCAACATTTCGCGTGAGATCCTCCAGCACAGCAGCCAGCTCAAAATAATCTCGAAAAACCTTGAGAAAAAAGTACTCGCTTCGCTCAAATACATGCTCGAAAACGACCGTGAGAAATACATGAAATTCTGGAAAGAGTTCGGTCGCGCGATGAAAGCAGGCGTTTACTCCGATTTCGGCGCTCACAAGGAAAAGCTGCAGGATCTCCTTCTTTTCGAATCGTCGAAATGTGACGGAATGACGACTCTCGGCGAATATGTCAAGAGGATGCCGGAAGGGCAGAAGGAGATCTACTACGCGGCAGGAAAAGACAAAGAATCCATCGCCGGGATACCGCAGATGGAAGCAGTTGCTGAAAAAGGCTACGAAGTGCTTTACTTCACCGATAAAATCGATGAATTCGCTTCGACCATGCTTGTAAGCTATCAGGAAAAACCGCTCAAAAACATCGCCGCGGAAGATCTGAACTTAGATACCGATGAAGAGAAAAAGGCGAAAGAAGAAAAACGGAAAGAAAAAGAAGAAGAGAGCAAATCTCTGCTTGAAACCATCAAAAAATATCTGGGAAGCGAAGTCAGCGAAGTCCGTCTTTCCTCAAGACTCAAAAACAGCGCAGTCTGCTTAGTCAGCGGCGCGGGACTCAGCCTGAACATGGAACAGGTCTTGGCGGAAGCATCGATGTCGGCAATGCCGTCTCCGAAGGCGATGAAGATCTTGGAGATCAACCCTGACCACAAGATTTTCGAGAAACTTACCGAGATCTACAACGCCGATCCTGAGTCTCCGAAACTCAAAGATATGGCTGAAGTTCTCTACGATCAGGCACTTCTGATCGAAGGGATCACGCCGAAAAATCCGGTCAAATTCGCAAACCAGATATCGGCTCTGCTTTCGGAAATTTCGTTATAAAGGAGAAAAAACATGAAAAAAGAACTTAAAAAGGCTTTCGGCGAACTTCTTGCCGAAATGAAGGACAAGGCTCTTGCCGAAAAGGTCGTTGAAGTGTGGTCTGACTGCGCGAAAGAGGGCGGTTGGAAGAATTTTGACGAACTCTGTGAGATCCCGTTCACGCTTCTCACTCCGACTGACGGCGTAAACCTCATCGAACACACGGTAGCAGTCACGAAAGGGGCTCTGGGTATAGCCAAGGCGATGATCTCGACCTACAAAAAAGTGCCGTTCGAGATCAATCTCGACTGGGTCATCGCAGGTGGAATCCTTCACGATGTCGGTAAACTCATGGAGATCGAGAAAGTCGACGGCGCATACAGGAAAAGCTATGCCGGAAAGTGCGCGAGACACCCGATAAGCGGAGCGATCGCCGCGGCAAAACACGGACTTCCGCTTGAGATCCAGAACATCATCATCTGCCACGCGAAGGAAGGCGAAGGGCGTCCTCAGAGAATTGAAGGTGTTTTCATTCATCAGGCTGATTTCGCGACATTCAATCCCGCTGTAATGAAAGAAAAAGGGCAGCTGATCATCTAAACAGCAGTTCGTGACAAATTGTCAATTTGCCGAATTGACATTCTTTTTATTCTTATAACTCCTTGAAATTATTTGTGAAATTTTGTGGCACTCGAGTTGCTTAATTTATAGGTTTTAGGTTTTTTGCATTTTTGTTTTTTTAGGAGGTTTTTATGTTCAGAAATTTTTTCAAGGCTTTGATCAAAGCGAATGCAAAAGAGGCGTCAAAAGGCTTTTCGCTTCTTGAAATCATGGTAACGATTACGATTATGACGATGATCATGGGTGCAGTCGGTGTCGGCGTTATGGGTTATCTCGACAAATCGAAGATAAAACAGGCGAAAATCGACATCGGCACGATTTCAAACGCCCTTGACCTTTATAAAACCGAGTTCGGACGCTATCCCGACAGCGACGACGGTCTTTCGAGACTTGTCGAAGAGAAGATTCTCAAAGAAAAGAAAGTTCCTCAGGATCCGTGGGGAAACGAATATGTCTACATTTATCCGGGTTCGAACAACGAAGACGGTTTTGACCTTTACTCGTTCGGTCCAGACGGTAAAGAGGGCGGAAACGACGATATAACGAACTGGGAAGACGACTAACTATGAAAAGATCCGGATTTTCCATGGTCGAAATGCTGGCTGTAGCAGCTCTGGCGGTGATCATCGCCGGTTTTTCCGTTGCGGGCGTGAACCGCTTCGGGCGCTATCAGGCTCAGGCCGACATGGGCGGTTTCAACTCTTTCCTGCGCTACAGCTTCATGCAGGCAGTTCGCAACAAAGAGTATGTACGCCTTGTCGTGGACCTGGAAAAGGGAACTTACTGGACTGAAAAAAGCGAAACACCGTTCTATCTTTTTACCGGCGAAGCTGCTGCGGCGAAGGATGAGGAAAACGAAAAACTTATAGAGAGGATGGAAAACGGCAAGGGAAGCGATCCTTTTGCCGGCAAAGGCTCGGCGCTCGGTGCGGAGAACCTTCTCGAAAAGGCGAAACTTCTTTCTTCGCAGGAAGATCTGGAAAATTCGGATTTCTACAACTATGAAAATTTCATTCCCGACAGACGTTCTCTGAAACAGATTCTGAAGCCGGAGTTCACGAAAAATTCGGGCGAGAAAAAATTCTCGAGAGGACTCATTGTTACAGGCTTTTTCGCTTATCACACGCCTGATATCGTGAAGAGGAGCGACTTTCTCGATTCCGACAACAAAGGAAAGGAGCCGAAAGTTTTCATCTACATTTTTCCCGAAGGAAGGATCGAGCCTTTCTATCTTTCGCTCGGAGAGGAGACAGACGACGGCGATGAGAGTTTTGTCTACATCACGTCGGATATGTTTCTAAACGTTAAGATCGAATCCGGCAGTTTCGAAGACGAGATCAACGATATGCGCGATCTGCTGAAGGATCAGGACGCGGAGGGAAAATCGTGATGAGATTTTCAAAAGGTTTTTCGCTTATCGAGGTCCTTGCGGCGATAACAATCCTATCAGGTGTTCTTTTTGCGGCTTCCAGAATAATTTCAGCCAGTTACATTTATGCTTCAAAGGTGCACAACATCTATCTGGGGACGGAACTCTGCCGCCTCAAACTCCACGATGTCGAAGAAATCATCAAGCAGGACGGTCTGCCGGATGACGAAACCGAGGAAGAGGGCGATTTTGAGGACAGGGAATATGAAGGTTTCCGCTGGAAATACTCGGTAAAGCGCGTTTTTATTCCACTGCCGGATTTTTCGACCGACGCCGACGACGGTTCCTATCTTGACCAGAGCGCTTCGATGCTTTCTCTGGCAAAAGGAAACATAGAAGATTTCTTCAAGGAGAGAATTCGCAAACTCACCGTTTCGGTTTTCTGGGGCGAAGGTCTCAAAGAGTCTGAAAAAGTGGTTTTCACTGTGTTTCTTACGACTGACGGTACTGTAAAGACATTCCAGCAGTACAACGGCGGGAACAACGGTGGCAAAGGAGGAAAGGGCGGGAAAGGCGGCAATGCTCCGAAAAACAGGTTCGAAGGGCTCAACAAAGGCGGAAGCCAGCAGCCGAACAAGATGCTTAACGGCGGTGCAATAAAGGGAAAATGATGAAAAAAGGTTTCACTCTCATAGAAGTTCTGCTTGCGATGAGCATTACGGCGATACTTGTTACGTCGGTTTACTTCTCGTTTTCCAATCTTCTGAGCGGAAGAGCCAAAATAAAGGCGGTCACTGAAAGGGAGCGCGGCATATATTTCACTCTTGAACTGATCCGCAGCGATCTGAAAAATGCATATCTTACTGTCAACAAAGGGGCGCCGGAAGAGACGCACAAAACTATCTTCAAAAGCGAAGACGACGATCCCGTGAGCCATCTTACTTTTGCCACCATCAACCATGTAAAAATGGCTGCGGGAGTCAAACAGTGCGACCAGACCGAGATCGAATACTACGGCGAGAATATTGACGGCGAAAATGTCCTTATGCGCAGGGAAAGCCTCTGGGTTGACGAAGATCCGGAGCGCGGCGGCAACGTCTATCCAGTTTTGAAAGGTTTCAAGAGTATAAAATTCGAGTATTGGCACACGACGACGAAAGAGTGGGTCGATCACTGGAACAGCGAAAGTCTCGACAACGTAAATTCTCTGCCTCCGAAAGTTAAGATAACGATGATTGCCAAAGAGGGTGAATTCGGCGAGGAAGACTACAAGATAGAAACAGTCGTAAACCTTAAGATGACAAAACCGTTTAGTTTTTAAGATGTTGAAATTATTGGATAAAATAAAGTCAAGTCTGTGCTTGAGAAAGTGCTCTGAAAATGAGCCTAAAGGAAAAAAGCGCGGGTTTGCCCTTGTTTTAGTCCTTGTCATGATTGCCGTCATGCTGCCGATAGTGAGCGACATGAACTACGAGGCGAAGACTGAATTTGACCTTGCGATGGATTACAAACACAAGGCTGAAGCGCAGGCTCTGGCTGCAAGCGCGGTCAATTTCGCGGTCGTTATTTTCGATCTTCAGAAACAGGTCGAAAGTCTGCTGAAGCAGTTCAATATGTCCAATCAGATAGAAATCTGGGATATAATTCCTATGGACACTGCGCTTTTACGCACTTTTACCGATGCAGGACCTTTCGTAACAATTGAAGAAGTCGTTTCGAAAACCGATTCGGACAAGCCGGCCGGAGCCGCTACGAACGATGAAGAGGGTGAACACACATACACCGAAACGGGTGATCCGATATTCCAGTTTCCCGGCGATTTCAAGGTCGAATTCAAAGGTGAAGACACGAAAATCAACCTGAATCAGCTGGCTTACGGAACGAAAGGGGCGATCGTTAAGATGCTCGAAGCCTTGATAGAACCTGAGTTTTACGACTTTATCTTCCTTGAAAACACATCGAGAGAAGAGTATGTCGACCGGGAAGAGCTTATTCAGAACATAGTCGACTGGGTCGATATGGGTGATGACAAATATACCGACGGCGCGAAGTATCTGACCGGCGGCGACGAGCAGTCGAACTACGACGACTTCGATCCGCAGTACAAGGTGAAAAACGCAAAATTCGATACTGTTCAGGAACTTATGATGGTTTACGGCGTCAACGATCTGGTTTTCAAGATTCTGGAGCCTTACGTCACGATATATTCGACCGGCAAAATCAACGTTAACAAAGCTGGACACGAAATGATCGAAGGTCTGATCCGTGCTTATGCGGTCGACAAGGCGCTGACCGTTTTCTACAACGAAGACGCGATGCGCGAACTTTTGGGAAAGATTTTGGCAAAACGGGCGCAGTACGGTTTTTCAAAGATCGATGATTTTGTACAGGCGTGTGCCGACGAAGGTGTCAATTTGGATAAATCGATTTCTGAAGTTGCCGACACAGCGGGAAGCGTTTACCGCATCAAAGCTGTCGGAATAAAGGAAGGGATCGAAAGCTGGGTCGAAATGATCGTCGACAGGGAAGGAAACATTTACTATTACAGAGAAGGATAATCAAAAGTGAGGTAAAAGATGAAATTTGCTTCATGCAGAGCGGCAAACGGCGGGTTTTTGATAGACACTTTTTCGAAGGAATACAACAAAACGACCTTCGAAAAGAGCGAATTTGCCGACAAGGAAAAGGCTGCCGAACTTTTTAAGAATTTCGACTACATAGATTTTGTCTGCTCGGGCAGGGAAATGCTCTACTACGCAAGGAACTATCCGCCGGTAAAGCATTCCTACCTGAGAAAGATAGTCGCTCAGGATATCGAGTCGGAAACTCCTTTCAAGGAAGATGATCTGATGATCGAAGTCAAGAACTTCCAGAAGGGAAGCGGCGATATGAACGTTTTCGCGGTCGGAAAGGATGTCATCCGCAAGGCTCTGCTTGATTTCGACGATGCGGCTCGTGAAAAGGTGCGCAGTATCGTTCCCGAAGAAGTCCTCTTTTTCAAGACGGATATTCCGCTTAAAAAGGCGATATTTGTAAATGACGACTATTCACTCATGGTTTTTGCCGACGGGCAGATTGTCAGGAACGGCGGTCTGAACGAGCTCAGAAGCGACATGCTTGCAATTTTTGGCGGGGATGATCCTCAGGCTGAACTTGATTCGTGGCTCAGTGTGGCCGGCGATCTCAGCGAGCCTGAAGGACTCAGCGATATCGAAGTCAGAATACGTAAAACGATAATTTCTTTCTTTGAAAAGTTGTTCGACTTCTTTGCTCCTTTTGCGGGAGATCCCGGCGAGACTGCTGTTTTTATCGGCGGAGTCCTTCCTGAAGGAGCTGATAAGATAGTTCAGGAAATGGATTCCTCGGTGTTTTCAGATTCACAGTTCATAGTTTACGATTTTGCATCCCAGCTTGAAATGATTTCAGAATCGGTCGACAACGACAGCACCGTGAATTTCGCAACGGGCGATTTTGCCTACAAAGGAGGTTTCGCGTTCCTCAAAAAGCGAGCGATCATCGCATTGGCTCTGTATATCGCGGCGATTATCCTGCTGGTCGTAGGCATGGAAATGAGAATAAAGTATCTTGATGAAAGAATAGCAGCAGGCGAAGAGAGAACGAAACAGCTTATGAAAGATGTCATCGGGAAGGAGATGCCTTCTCTGCGGCAGGCTCTTTCGATAATGGACAAGTCGATAAAGGGCGAAGCGAGTATGGCTGACAAAAAATCGGTCTATCCCTACAGCGCGCTTTACATCATGGAAGTCGTTTTCCCGTACTTCACCTTTGAAGGAAGCACGATCGAAGTCTCCGAAATTTCGATAAAGGAAGAAGGAAAAATCAGAGTTGTCGGAACGAGCGACTCGCTTGAAGACATCAACAAATTCACAGAGTTTCTGGAACAGGATCCTTTGATAGATGAAATCAACAGAGGCCAGATAAATACAAGGGGAGACAAGAGTTCCTTCAATATTTCGTTCAACTACGCCGGTCCTAAAAAAGAAGACCAGAAGGCGAAAAAGGGCAAGAAAAAAAGTAAGGAAAACAACGATTAGGAGAGCAGCATGAAAGAAAAACTGATAGAGGCAATAAGCAATTTCAGCGAGCGCGAACGCACGATCCTCGTGGCTTTTCTCACTTTTGTAATGATTTTCATTTTTGTCACGGTGTGGTTTTTCATGAGTTCGGCGATCGACGACCGCAAGGATACGATCATCGAGCAGGAAAAGATGATTCAGGAGATGGTTTCCAAAAAAGAGTTATTCAAAAAGGCTAAAGCTGAAGCGACAAAAATGCAGGACAGCATCGATTCGAGCAACGTGAACCTCAATTCCGACATTTCGACTGTCAAAGAGAGTGTCGGTATTCCGATCAGTTCGATAAAGGAGATAAAACCGCGCAAAAAAGGAGATATCAACATCGAAAGGATCGAGCTCAACCTGCGTGAAGTTCCGCTTGACCAGACGCTGACCTTCCTTTACGGGCTTGAAAACAAAGGACGTTACGTCTTTGTCGATTCGATAACGATAAAAAAGCGTTTCAACAAGCAGAATTACGATGTTTCTTTAGTCGTTGCGGCTATGAAGAAGGAGAGCGCAAATGGAGAATAAATTTTCTGAAATAATGAATAAAATCAAGAATTTGCCTGTTCCGGGCAAAGTTCAGGCGCTGATCAAGGGCGTTTTGTTCGTGAATGCCGCGTTTTTTATAGGTCTGTGGCTCGGCATAAAGATATTCTTCCCTGACGATTTCGTTCTTTCCAAAATAAATGAACAGCTTTTTGTCAAGGATATGGCGCTTGTGAGTGAAGATGTCGATGTTTCGCTTCTCGGAAATATTTCGTTTGAAGACGGCACTCTGATGCAGAAGGGTAACAAAGTCCTCACTTTTTCGGAACTTGCATTCTCTCCGTCTCTTTTTGCGACTTTGGGCGGCCATCCTGCCGGAAAAGTTCATCTTGAAGATATAAATTCTCAGGGCGGCGGCTTGGATGCGGCCTTTGAAACCAAGGAAAATCCGTGCTATTCGCTTGACGCTTCGGAAGTTCCGCTTTCTATTTTAAAACCATTCCTTGCTGAAGTCGTGCTGACCGGTTCTCTGAGCGGCGGCGGCGAAGTCTGTTCAAAAGAGGGAAAATACAACGGAAAAATAGAATTGAGCGGAGAAGATATCGTTCTTCGGGGCAAAATCCCGACTCCTATGGGTGATTTCGATGTCGGAAAAATAAATCTTGGTGCAATCGAACTTGCAGCCGATGTAGTCGAAAACAAAGCTGAAATAAAGAAACTTTCGATAAAAGGTATCTTTGAACTCGAGGCATCGGGAAAAGTCAATCTGAATACCAAAAATTTCCCCTCTTCAAGGCTTGATCTTGAAATTTCTGCCAAAGTTCCCGATATGGAGAAAATCAGCGAAAATGTCGCTCTCAATCTGCTTGTAAGCCAGCTTTCGCAATACAAAGGCGATTCTGACAACAGTTATGTGTTTACTCTGAAAGGTTTTGTGAACAAGCCGCAGATGGGCAAAGCACAGAAAAAAGATCGTGAAATCAAAACCGATATAAGGCAGAAAAAGTCGGAAAGACCTCAAAGACCGCAGCGTCCGCAAAGACCTGAACGTTTCCCGCAGAGAGAGGAAGCTCCTAAACCGGCGGCACCGGTTCCTGCAGCAGCGGAAAACGCACCTCAGAATGACGATTTGAAGAAAAAAGAGGACGAACTCAAACGGAAAGAGGAAGAACTTAAACGTCAGGAAGAAGCTGCAAAAGAGCGCGAGGAAAAAATGCGTGAAGAACGCGAGCAGCGTGAAAGAGAGGAACGTGAGCGCAAAGAGCTGGAAGAGCGCAACAGAATGGAAGAAGCTGCAAGGATAAAGGCCGAGCAGGAAGAGGCTATGAACGAACTCCGCAGAGCCCGTGAAGAGATGGAAGCTGCCAAAAAGGCGCGTGAAACTCTGGAAGACGAAGGCGAGGAAGGACAGCCGAAAGGTGCGTCGGATGAAAAAGACAGCGAGGAAGAATAATATTTTTACGGAGGTATAAGATGAAAAAAATCGTGATGTTAATGATCGTGTTTTCGATGTTTCTGACGGTTTCGTGCAACAAAAAGATGATCAAGGGAACGAACATCGAGGAAACGCCTGATTCAAAGGAGATTCTGACTGTTTTCGGCTATTATCTCAAAGGTTTCAAAGAGCAGAACCCCGAAATTTTTCTTGAGTACGTTTCGAAAGACTACTACGACACGAACGGAACCGACGAAGCAGATGACGATGTCGACTATGACAAACTGGTCGAAATACTCAATTCCGATGCGTACCACAGCTTGGAAAAGGTCAGTATTACATGCATAATCAAGGATCTTCTGTTTGATCCTGAGAGCGACAATAAGGCAAGGCTCCTCTTTTTCTTCGAGGTTCGCTTCAAAATGAAAAGTTCCGTCCCGTCAACAGAGGAAAACGCCTTTATTCAGCCTGACGGAATGACAAACCACAAAGTTTCAGAAAACAATCAGATGAAATTCGTCAAAGAAGACGGCAAGTGGAAGATAGTCAGCGGTCTTTAGATAAAAACTCTGTCTTTGAATATTATTCCAAGTATCAGAACAAGAGAAAAAACCGAAAACACAAAGGGAAAAAAACGTCCGCCCGGCAGATTTGTCTCTTTCTGCAGCAGGACTGCCGAGCCGACGGCTGTTGAGCAGGTCACTGTCAGCAGGATGAGATCTGCGATATTCAATTGTTTCTGCAAAAAGTCGAACATGACAATCGTGGAGAAGAATCCTGCACACAAAGCTATTCCCAAAGCTTTGAAATCGCGTTTGACAAGAGTTTTGATCTCAGGCGCAAAGCATATCGAAAAAGCAATCATCACAGCTGTAAAATAGACGAGTGAAAGAAAAACGTGGTTTTTGAAGACAGTGTGGATTTTGAAAACTGCCATGGTTCTCGGAGCGACTCCGAAAAACTGGATCCCTGCAAGAAACATGCTTCCGTAAAAGCCGACGACGATATTTAAAACAGTTCTTTTTACGCTTCTTGAAATGAAGTAGCTCAAAGCGATAAAAGCGATAAGAAGTGCGATCATCTCAAAGAAAAACTGGCTGTCACGCTCGCTGAACCAGTAAAAAGTGGCTATATCGAAAACTATTTTTGAAAAATCACCGCGCAGATACTGAAGTTTAAGCGGAGTTTCCGCAATTTTTGCGTGAATGAGCGGAACGTATATCACCGGACTGAGGAGTGCCAGATATGGGATTCTGTCGGTTTTGAGACCGAGAATGTACCTTGCGCAAAGAGCGAAATAGAAGAAGACAAAAGTAAACCACGCGCAGTGGTGCGTTGCCACGAAGTATGAGAAAAACGGTTTTTTGGCAAATATCGCAGTTTCAAGGTAAACTCTTGAAAATATTACTAAAAATAAAAAGATAAAAAGAAGAATCTCAATTATTTTTGCGTATTTTTTATTTTTATGAAAATCCTGAAATATCACAAATCACTCCTAAAGTTCTACGGTTGTTTCCTGAAGCAGTAGCGATACGTTGTTGATTGCCGGAATATTCTGCTTCAACTCGTTTATAAGCTCTTCCGAAGTCGATTTAGGCTTCATTTTGATGTGGTATGCGTATTCAAGCCTTTCGCCGACGGCAATTTCCTTCAGCGTTATGAGGGCGAAAACTTTGCAGTGTTTTTTGAAAATCTCCGCCATTTTCTGAATGTCGAGCTCTTCAGGACTGATGTTGAAGCGTAAAATTCCGTCAAAGTACGACACTTTGCTGACTTGAGAAAAATAGAGGACGAAAGCGGCGATGTCAAACAGCATGATCCCGACAAAAGCCATGAAGTATGCTCCGATTCCGCACGTTATGCCGGCAGCGAGGGCCGCAAAAAGGAAGATTATGTCGCGCGGATCCTTGAGGTTCGTTCTGAAACGGATGATCGAAAGGGCGCCCAATGTGCCGATGCCGATCGCAACGCTGTCGCCGATAGCATGGATGACCATTGCCGTGACGATAGATGAAAGCATGACTGCCTGAACGAAGTTGCGGGAGTAGGAAAGTCCCCGGAAGGTTTTTACATAGGTGAGTCCGATCGATACCGAAAGAATGAATGCCAGCGCGGCTGAAAAAATAACTCTCAGCGACGAGAGCGAGGATGAGGCTAAGTTTGCAGTTAAAAAATCACTCATATATTTCTCCGTAGTTGGAAACATTATACCATTTATTGTCGGGCATTCTGTTGCGAAGCACCCGCAGCATCCCGTATCTGAATTTTGAAAAAGCCATTTTTTTCAAGTCGAATTTCTGAACCAGATCTACCATCCAGAGCGGAAGGTTAGAGACCTGTCCTTTAAGTTCGAGGATACACTGCGCAAGAGGGCCGAAAATCGTTGTTGTGTCGTAACTCTCCATCATTTCGGGAACCGGTTTTACGTTGAAATTTTGCTCTTCGCAGCATTGAAGGTTGGCATCAAAAGTGACTCTGGCGTATTCGTCGGCTTCGCTTATCCACGCCATTCTGTCGTATTGGGTGATGATCTGAGGCTGCGCGTTGTACGAAAGTGCAAGTGATTGGAAAAGATCCATGTTTTTTGCATCGTTCCCCTTGAGACCGAGTTCAACGGATGCTTTAGTCATGTAAAAGATTTTCTCGATTTCCTCGGATTTCACTTTTGCCCTGTATTTCTGTTTGTTTTCGCCGAATTTGCACTTAACTTCCCAGAAATAGGGCGGAACGGGATTTTCTCCGTAAGAGCGGATTCTCATATTGAAGCGGTTTTCTTTCTTTTCAAGCCTGTTGTTCAGGAAAGTGTGAAAAGGTGTGTCAAAGTAAAGATTGTTTATCCTGTAGAATCCGGTCGGCGACATTTCGGAGTATTTGTCAAGGTAGCAGTAGGTTTTTACGAATTCGGAAATAGGTTTTATCAAGTCGCGCGGAATCAGGTATTTGTACTCAAAGCGCTGCAGTACAGAAGGTATGTCGACTTGGTTTACAGCAGACATTACTCAGCCTTTGTTCCGTATAGCGAGTTTTTGCCCGATTCTTCCTCGAAAACTCCGGTGAGGCGGCAGAGATCGATGTATACCGCATATATTTCGGCTTCGAGTTCAGCCGTTTTGATCTCCTGTTTCACCATTCTTTCCTTGAGTTTGAGTATTATTATCGGATTGACTCCTTCGAGTGAGGAATATTTCGCCAGAATCCCGCTTTCTGCCTCTTTTTCTCTCTTTTCGACCATGAGTTCATACTGCCTGATCTTTCTTCTGAGCATCAGGATATCGCTGTTTAAAGCTGCTTCGGCAAGGCGTTTTTCTGCATAAAAATCTGAATCGTCGCCGATCGATTTGAGCCGCTTTTTCAAAAGGGCGTTCTGGTTGCTTTTGAAGCCTGGAATCGAAATGGCAAAACCTATCGAAAAACCGCGTGAAGGTCTGTCATTGCGGTCGTTAGTATCAAATTCCAGAGCGACATATTTGAGCCAGTCGCGGTCTTTTGCCTCTTCAAGCGCGATCTCGCTCTGTGCAATGAGCATCTTCTGCCTGTGAAGGTCGTCCAGTGCCTTCGAATCGGCGTTTTCCGGATCGAGCGAATCGATGAACTCTTTTATATCACTCACTGAAATTATTTTTTCTCTGTCAAATGCCGGCACTTTATTTCTGCCTGCCGCCTGAACGTCGAGGAGAACCGCATCGAGTTCCGATTCAAGCTCGGTTTTTTTCATCTCGATGTCGGTGATTTTGTCTTCGATTTCAAGAATATCGACATCGGTCGTTTTTTCCGAATAAGCGGCCATTTTTTCGGTTACTTTCTTTTTGTCTTCGAGGATTTCTTTCAGCGAATCGAGAAGAGCAAGCGCCTTTTTGTTCCTGATGTAGGTAAGTACCGAGTTGAATTTTTCAAAAACGACTTCCGAAAGGGCAAGTTTCGACTGCGCTGTCAGGATGTTTTTTGAATTCTGCCTGAGTTCTTTCGAGCGTTTGGTTTCGCCAAAACCTCTGAAATAGAGTCTGAGAGCGTAAGTCTGTTCCAGAATGTCGAAATTTCCCGTTTCGCTTCGGAATTCAAGCGCTTTTACAACAGGAGTGTCGCCGCCTTTTTCAAAAGCGCTGCCGAGTTCCTTGTGTGTCTTGATTCTCGGATCGTCAGCTGCGGAGCCGATGTATTCCGAAATAGTCATCTCTTCGCAAAAAGAGAAGAGGGGGAGAAAAAAGATAAGGAAAAACGGCAAAAGTCTTTTCATATTCTGCCTAAATTCATGAATTTAGAGTTTTCTTTCTGACCGAGATCGAAGAATATGAAGAAATTTCCGTTTTTATCGACTGCGATCCCTTCCGGCTTGAGCGACGGGAAATTTTTAATGAGAGAACTTTTTCCGTTTTCAAACTTGAAAAATCCGCCGCATTTTTCATCCGAGCAGGAAGCAGTGAAGAAAAACGCATCTTTTGAAATCATGTAAATATCGGAAATTCTTAGATCTTTAGGCAAATCTTTGATGAATGTCATCTGAATCTGATTCTCGGAAATTTTTTTCTCTGAAAAGATTTTTTTGTAGTCGGAAATTTCGAAAATCACACCTTTTTCTTCAAAAAGCGGATCTTTGAAAGCTATAAAAAGCGAGTTTTCAAGAACGAACATTCCTTCTGCATCGATTGATTTTTCCACGATTCCTTTTTTCAGAAAATCTGCCGCCGTGCCTTCCGATTTTTCAGCGAAATCTTTGAGTATTTCATAAAAATCGACCGAATTTTTAAGTTCCGCTTTTCCTTGTGTCAGAGTAAACGAGGCAAGAATGCGTCTTTCGGCTTTGAGTTTTCCTTTTTTGGAATAACTCATGGACGACATGACGAGGTAAGAAGATTCAGATTCTTTTGCGATTGATTCAAGATCGTTGATTTTATCGAGATTTTCGATTTTTATCCTTTTTGCCAAGCCGCCTTTGCCGACTTCAAAAAGAAGAGGCTGTTTTTTTTCGGTTTCATCGGAAACGACTATGAAATTGCCGGTTTCTTCAACAAAAACAGCGCCGGAAGCCTCGATTTTAAGCGGCTCATCAGAAACAATCTCGACCAAACCGCTATCGCCCTCGCCACTGCGGAGAGGGACCGGGGTGAGGTCTTTTGATTTATTCAGTTTTTTTTTATAAGGCTCTTTAGCGGAGAGCTCCGAGTTCGGGTAGGAAAAAAGCAGTTTGGCTATGTTGTCCCAGATGTTTTTGCCGTATGCGATATTGACTTTTTCACCGAGGATAAAACCGTTGTTTTCGGGAATTTTGACAACGATCTCTCTTCCCCAGAGCGGGAGATTCTGGTTTTTCAGAAGCCTTGACGGAAGCGGGATTATTCTTCCTCCGAGACCTGTGACAATGCCCGATATCGGAGTTTTGTTGTTTGTAGAAGTTATCGTGACCGTTTCGCCGATTTTTATCGCCGAGAAGTGAGATTCGGGAATGTAGCCTTTGACGAAAGAGGGTTCGTTGTTGATTATCGACATGACCGGAGAGTATGCCGCGACTTTTTCACCGCCTTTCAAAAAGACTCTTTCACCGTTGCCGTTTTTGTTGAAAACGCTGCCGATGATTCCTGAAAACGGAGCGTAAAGTGCCATGTCGGCATTCTTTTTTTCAAGTGATTCAAGCTCTTCAGTGAGTTTCTGAGTCTCAATTTTTTCCGGCGTGTAGTCTTCCGAAAGCATCCGTTTGTACATTCTGTTGGTTTCGGCAAACTCTTTTCTGCGCTCTTCTTTTGCAGATTTCAGTGCTTCGATCTGGATCTCGATCGGATTTTTCGCCGAATCGTCATGTTTTATCCTGACGCTTTTGAGCCCGCCTGAAAGCTCTCTATTGATTTTGAGCTGGTTTTCTAGGGTTTTTATCTGCGAATCAAGTTCGCTTATAACTGCGCGTTCAGCAGCTTTGTTCTGCAGGATTTTCGATTGGATTTCAGCTTTGCTCATTCCTTTTTTTGCTTCGAGCTGAAGAAGCTGCGTACGTATTGCGGCGATGCGGAATGCGAGGTCCTGACTTTCAAACTCCGCGAGTTTCTGCCCTTTTGAAACGGTGTCGCCTTCCATTACGAGCACTTTTTTGATGCTTACCGGAATTTCTGTGTTGATAGTCGTTTCGTTCGATTCGGCGAAACCCTGAAAATTCGTTGTTTCCTGACCTGAATATATGATGATGCCGATTACGGCTGCGATTAAAAGCGTAATAAAAACAAATAGTAAGCCTATGCCGTGAATTCTGTTGTTATGCAACACGCACCTCAAAGTGAAAAAGCAGTAACGGAAGATTATACTGAAAAAAATTTTTTTATAAATTTTTTGAGGTTTAAAGCTCGAATTCTTTGAAGAAATACTGCGAATTTTCAGCTTTTATGCCGACTGTTATCATTGTGACAGACGGATCGAGATTGATTTTGACAGTTTCGTGCATGAGATAGGGGATGTCGTAAAGATTGCCGTCTGCAAAAATGCGGAGAGCCGATCCTTCAAGGTCAGGCGTGAAGTTGAATGAAACGGTTTTTACTCCTTCGTTTTCTTCAACTTCCGGCTCGATTTCGGCAGCAGAAGGTTCGACCGGATCACGCCAGAAAACGGTCATCGGGTCGCCAAGCATGACGATCGATTTTTTGGTCCATGTCCAGCTGTCCTTGTTTACGACCGGAACATTGATGTTCACCATTTGTATCGGCGGATTGAATGTGTCGCTCTGCGGCATGCTGAAGTGTGCGTAAAGATAGCTTTCTCCGATTACTGAGTAGGGGAACGCGAACATGTTTTTCATCATTTCGTCGATAAACTGGCTGCCGCCGGCGATTCCCAGACCCGTAGTCGTATTGCCGAGGTAAACTATTGCGCCGCCTTTCGGAGCGTTCATCAGGTTTTCACCGGCTGAATCACCGTTTTTGTATCCGAACTGTCCTGCCTCACATGCGCAGCTCAAAAAGAACGGAAGGGTTTCGTTTTCAAGGTTGTAAGCCATAGTTCTGCTAAAATCGCGGTCAGGATCAGTCCCCTGTTCGCAGGTGAGAAGCCATGGTGCGCCGTGTCCGCTGTGGATGATGAGGTTCATTCCCTCTTCGATAGCCGCTTTTTCGCTGTCGTTGTCAAGGTATTGTGCCGTATTTCCGCCGGGGAAAGGAGTCGATTGAGTATAAAGTTTCTTTATTGAATAGTTCATCGGGATCTGGCTTATGGTTTTCCCTTCGGTTTCGAAGTAGTATCCAGCGTTTACTTTTATCCCGGAAAGTTCAGTCGCAATGTTTGCAAGAAGAAGTGATTTCGTTGTGTGAGCCGCGTTGAAAGCGGTATGGTGTTTTACGAGTTTTGAAAAATACAGTTCCGCTTCTTCAACTGTCGAAACTGAGATCCTTCCGACAGCGACATTTGCAATGAGAGCGGGAACATCTTCATCTTCGGCGTAGGTTCCGTTGCCGTTCAGATCCCAGTCGCTGAAATCGGCGTAGTAGAGGTCGCTGTAGAAATCGTCGGTGTAGTCTGCGATTCCGAGCGGAAGTTCGAAGTGATCGTGAACTTCTCTTGAAGGAACGATTTCGATATCACCGCCAAGAACCAGATATCTGAGCCCTTCGATTGCCTTGACGTAGTCTTTTATCGCCTTCTGCGTGTCATTCATCGGATCATCGTCGTCGCATACCGCGTTTTCGCAGATATTTTCAACGGTTACAACTTTTGTGTTTATTCCGGTTACTGTGTGGAAAACGGCAAATTTTTTGAAAACATCGGCAAATTCTTCTCTTGTTACGATCAAAGCATCGGTTTTTGTCTCAAAATCGTGACTCGGTTCCGCAACGGTTGTTGTTTCTTTTTCCGGATCTTCGCTGTTTTCGTCAGGATCAGTGGTCGGATCTTCAGGATTGTCGTTAGCGTCGGGATTTTCTTCCGATGAATCGGTATCTCCTTCGTTATCGGGATTTTCAGCGTTTTCATCATCAGACGACTCGTCTGCCTGATCGTCCGTTTCATCGCCGGTTTTAGGGATTTTTGTAGAATTTTCGCCGCATGAAACCATAAAAACAAAACATAAAATCGTGCATAAAATCAGAAGTGATTTTTTCAACATGTGATTCCTCCAAAACAAAAAACGGCGGGCATTATAGTCGGTTTTTTTGCCGCCGCAACTCTTTTTCGATATCTCGCTATCTGGATATTTCGTTATTTAGACGGCGGCGAATCAGGAGGGAAAAGATCAGAATTCGAAAACGATGCCGAATTCGAAGTTGTTTTTCATCTTGTTGGAGAGGTCGAAACTCTTTTCTCTCCAGAAGTCGTTGATTTTTTCAAATTTGTATCCGACGAAAAGGCATGAGTTGACAACGCCGTTTTCTTTCATTTTTTTCGATGAAGAAGGGTCGAGCCAGTTGAGTGAGAACATGACGCCGATTGTTCCGTGAAGTCCGAAAGTTCCGCCGTTTTCGGTCGTGCTGCCGCCGTCACGAACCCACCACGGATAGTAGTCAATGCCGCCTGCGATGTAGGGATAGAGCGGAAAATCGTAGACCGGACGCAGTTTGAGTTCGGCTTTGAGCGGGAGAAAGTGCATAGTCGTTCTGTCCGAGCTTTTAGAGCCGTCGGAACGCATTGCGCGCCCTTTGAATCTCGTATATCCGATGCCGCCGATGAACGTGATCCTGATATATTCAGTCGGTATCGCCAGACCGAAATTGAACGACGGGAGCCAGCGGAGCTGAGAACCTGCGACATCTTTGAACGGCGTACCGTTTATTTCGCCGTCGATCTGCGGGTAGTAGAGAAGGTTAGTGAAACTTGCTTCGCCGTGAATGTTGCTTCCTTTTGCCGAAAGATCCTGAAAAGGTACGGCGAGAAGCAGGACGAAAAAGAGTGTCAAAAGCGCTTTTCTGCCAGATTTAACGGTGAAAAACGCAGCTAAAACCAACCATGAAATCATGAGTATCCTTCCTAAAAGTGTTGTAAAAAACCAAGCTGTTACGACAAGCGGCATGAGAAGAGTTCTCGAAGCCGCGCGAAGAGTCGTGGAATCTTTAATTATTTCAGCAGGATAACTGCCGTATTTGTAATAAGCCGCGATAAATCTTTTGCCGAAGCCGAAGTTCGCGAGAACTGAATCTCTGAATTCACGCAGAAGTTCGACGCTCGGGTGGAAGTAGCTTCCGAAACCTGCCGTTGCGACAAAGCAGAAGCCGCCGTCATCCTTGCCGCCCTGCGATTTGTAGTTGCTCCAGAAGCCGTAAGTCGTGACTGACGAAGCTTCAACCGAAATTGTTGCTGTCTCGTCGCTGTTTCCTGCCAGATCTTCGGCAACGACTTCTACCGTGTAGGCTCTGCTGCTGTTACCGTCATCGTTGTTGATGAATTCGTAACCGTCCTTTCCTTTGACGGTGAATTCCCAAATCTGATTGTATTTGTCTGAGTCTACTATGGAATCATATTCGAGAGTTGTCTGGGTTTCGGCATCGTCGCTTTTGAAAATTCCGGTGACTTTGGCATGATATTTCCCGATTTTTTCCTTTGATTCGCCATCAGCGGTGCTCGGAGGCGTGACTCTGATGAGCATCTGCTGGTTGCCGCCCTCGACCTCTATTGCTGAAGGCGCTTTCGGCGGCTTGTTGTCGAAAGTCACTTTTATCGTTTTTTCAGCGTATTCCGGAATTGAGGAAGAAGTGTTGTCTTCATCGTCGTCGTTATCGTCATCATCATCATTATCTTCGTCGTCATCGTTGTCTGACGAAGTGTCAAGTTCGATCCTCACTCTTACGCTGTAAGTGCCGTCTGCGACCGATTTGTCATCCGAATCTTCAAGCGAGCGGATGCTTTTTATCGCGTTGTAAAGCTCTTCTCCGGCAAGCGTGAGCGAATTGTCGATGCTCAAAAAACCGCTGTCGGTCATAGTCGTGTCGAAAGTTTTTGTTTTGCCGTCTATTTCGACCTGAAGGTAAGCCTTTTCCACAAGATCGGGTTTCGGCAGATCATAGAAAAATTTGAGCGAACCTGCGAAATTCATGCTTGCATGTCCAGGCTCTGTTTCCACATTCGTGAGGTAACTCTCTGCAAAAAGCATCGAGCTGCACAGAATGAGCAGAAAAAACGTGATTTTTTTAATCATTTGTATCCCCGAATATTGTTTCAGCAATTCTTATCGCGTTGTATGCCGCGCCTTTCCTGACGTTGTCGGCGACGACCCATGCGGAAAGATAGTTTTTGTGTTCGCGCCCTTTACGCAGCCTGCCGATGAAAACTTCGTTCCTGCCCGAAGAATCGATGAGGGTGGGGTAGAGCATCTGTTCGATGTCGTCCATGAGAACCATCTCTTTGTTTTCTTTGATTCTGCGGTGGATCTCGTTGATGCTGCACTCTTTTTCAAGCTCGAACCAGACAGTTTCGGCGTGCGAATAGAAAGTCGGAACGCGGACAGTCGTAACATCGATGTCGAGTTTCGGCATCGAAAGTATCTTCCGCGATTCGTTTATCATCTTGACTTCTTCCTCGCAGTAGCCGTCCTCGTAGAAAGGACCGATCTGCGGAATAAGGTTGAAAGCTATTCTCTGCAGAAAAACTTCGGGTTTGACTTCGTGGAATGAAAAGAGCGCCGAAATCTGCGAGCGGAGTTCTTCGATTCCTTTTTTGCCTGCGCCGCTCACACTCTGATAAGTGCTGACAACGACTTTTCTGATTCCGAAAAGCTCTTCGATTATCTGAAGAAACGGAACAAGCTGGATAGTCGAGCAGTTCGGATTGGCGATGATCTTCGATTTCGTGGTTTTGAGGATTTCTCCGTTTACTTCGGGAACTACAAGCGGAATGTCGTCATCCATTCTGAAAGCGGAACTGTTGTCGACAACGACTGCGCCTGCATTGACGAAATGTTTTGCAAAATCAAGTGCAACACCGGCACCGGCACTGAACAGAGCGAGATCGACCGGATGCTTTTCGATTTCCTTTTCATTCAGCGGAATAACGTCAATCTCTCTATTTTTGTAAGTTACCGTGAGACCGAGCGAATTGTCGCTCGCAAAAGGGTAAAGCTTATCAATCGGAAAATTTCTTTCTTCGAGAATCGTAATAAATTCAAGACCGACAAGTCCGGTCGCACCGACTATCGCAACATTCAAAGGTTTCATTTTTCCTCCAAAACAAAAAAAACCGATTATACAAGCAATTAGCGTTCCATTGAAATAATCCAACAGAATCAACATCTTTTATAATAAGAAAAAAATGACAAAAAGACAAATTGACACATTGGCAGGGGCTTTTGCCCGAAAAAAAATAGAAAATTTTAAGTGGACAATTGACCGATCTTGGTGTAAAAAGCCGCGTTTTGATTTGTTTGTAACGCTTTTTATAGGAGAGAAAAATGAGTGAAAAAATCAGAGTTCTTATTGCAAAACCGGGGCTTGACGGTCACGACAGAGGTGCAAAGTTTGTTGCGAGAGCGCTTCGTGATGCCGGAATGGAAGTCATTTACACAGGTTTGAGGCAGACCCCGGAAGCAATCGCAAACGCAGCGATTCAGGAAGACGTCGATGCTGTCGGTCTTTCGATTCTTAGCGGCGCGCACAACACGCTTCTTCCCAAGGTTGCGGAACTTCTCAAAGAAAAGAATGCTCCCGATATTCTCGTTTTCGGCGGCGGAGTTATCCCTGAAAGCGATATTCCTTTCCTCAAAGAAAACGGCATAAAAGCAGTTTTTACCCCCGGAACGACTTCGGAACAGATCGTAACATTTCTTACCGACAATATCAAAAAATAATTATTCCGCATATTTGTAGAGACGTCATACTATGGCGTCTCTGTTTCTGAAATATTCGACGGGATGAGCGAAGAACAATAATTCTTGCATTTTACCTGAAAACACCTAAAATACCGCGTTTTTTGTTTAAAAACCTGGTTGTTTTTATAGAAGGATGATGTTCGGTAAACAAACAAACAAACAAACAAA
>JAFQZM010000022.1 GCA_017405875.1 bacterium | reverse complement strand
TTAGAGGAGATAACAATGACCAAAAAAGTCCTTTTCATCATCGGTTCTTTGAGAAAAAAATCCTTCAACAGACAGCTTGCGGCAAAGTGCAGGGAAATTCTGGAAAAATCGGGAAATATCGAAATTACGGAGCTCGGTTTCAGCGACGTTCCCTTCATGAATCAGGATTCGGAAACGCCTGTTCCTGCATCGATAAGCCGCATCCGCGCCGAAGTTGCAGCAGCTGACGGAATATGGATTTTCACGCCGGAATATAACTACGCGATTCCCGGAGTGCTCAAAAATCTGCTCGACTGGCTTTCGCGCCCGCTCGTTCCCGGTGATTTCACAAGCGGAACAGCCATTGCCGGCAAAAAAGTGACAATAAGCGGTGTCGGCGGCAAAAACGCGACTAAAAACGTCCGCGCAGACCTCAAAAAACTGCTCGATTTCATAAAAACGGAAGTCATCTGCGGCGAAGGAAACGGCTTCGCGGCTGACGGAACCGCTTTTCAAACCGATGTTCTCACACTGAACGAAAACGACCTCTCGGTTTTGGAAAAGCAGGCAGAGGAATTCATGAAAGCTCTTTAAGGAAATTAAGATATAAAATGAGAACGGATAAGAAAAAGCTGCCTCTATGACACTGCAGATTACGTTTTAATGCGACTGCTCACGTCGGTTTGAAATAATAGAAGCGCATTGACGTAGTTCGGAAGATCGGATATACTGCGACCGGTTGATTTCATTTTCACGGAATCGGGCTTATGTTACGTTAACGCAAATGAGGGTTTTTGATGATATTTGAAGAGATTATGAACCTTGCGCCGGCGAACAAAAAAAATTTTGAAGCACTTGAAGAAGCGATAAGGAAAAATACGGTTGTTCCGTTTACCGGAGCCGGCATGTCCTATCCGTATTATCCGTTGTGGAATGAAGCTCTGAAGAAGCTGCAGGAACAGATCACACACGACAGAACCGCTGCGGCTCAAGAAGAACTGGCTTCCGCACAAACAGAGATCGACCGCTGCGATGTTTTGGAGAAGCATCTTGGAAAAAATGAGATCTGCCGTCAATTATGCAGCCTGTTTAATCGTTCCAGGTTTACTCCGGAAAATCCTGATATCGGAAATCAGGCGGTTTCCCTTTTGCCTAAGCTGTTTCCAGACACACCGCTTATAACCACGAATCTGGACAGGATACAGGAGGAGGTTTTCAGAAGTTATGGTGTTCCTTTTGATGCCGCGCTGAATCCTGCGGATGAAAAAATGCTGGAAGTTTTGAATCAGCGGCGTGCCCACGGGATTCTCTATCTTCACGGCTGTGTTTCTGGTGATTTGACTGATTATGATAAACTGGTTTTTTCAAAGACCCAGTATGAACGGCACTATGGAGAAAATAGCCCTCTCGTCAGAGAGCTTAAACGCTGGATGTCGGGCGTGCAGCTTTTTTTTCTCGGCTGCAGTCTGAGAAATGACCGGACGCTGGACATTCTGAGGAAGGTTTATGGAAAAAATAACAGATTGGAGCATTTTGCGATTCTTGATCTGAAGGATGAGGATAAAGATTTCACAGCTAGAATGAAGCAACTGGAAGACGATTACGGAATCCGGGCAATTCTTTATCCTGAAGGAAAGCATGAAACGGTACGTATTCTGCTGATACGGCTCATTAATGATTTGGGCAGACAAGCACCTGATATGGACGAAAAGACCAAGGAGAAAATGCAGTACTGCAAAACCGATTTCTTTATAGGAAGGGATAGTCTGGTAGAAGAAGTCGTCAGTAAAATGAGGAAACAAAAATATAGGATTCTGCTGGTTCATGGCGTCGCCGGAATAGGTAAAACTGAGGTATGCAAGGCCGCATACTGGAAAATGAATGAGAAAGAGAGCAGTTTTGAAATGCCGTTCATCGATCTGAACGGCACGGGCAATCTTTTGGCGTTTTGTGACCGCCTGGCCAATGCTTTTCGTGTCAAACTCACGGAAATTATATCGGAAAAAATGCCGGAATATCTGCTCTCGGCAATATCCTTCCGGCTGGAAGGAAAGAACCGATGGGTATATCTGGACAATTTTGAAGATTTATGGGCTTCCCTTGAAAAATCGGCTCAAAACAGTCTTTCGGATTATCTGCTTAAACTTACTAAAGCCGGGCTTCGGATTTTGATTTCCAGCCAGGTATCGTTACCCGCACCCGCAGTCAAACAGATTAACGTTAAACCACTTGATAAGCCGGATAGTGAAAAGCTCTTTCTTGAAATCCTTGATCGTGAGGTCCGGCCTGCTGAGCAGGAAGCTTTTACCACGCTGCTGAATGAAACGGAAGGGCACCCGCTGTCGATCGTACTTGTCGCAAACTACGGAAGAGAATGCGGAAGTCTGAAAGAACTGCTGGATTCCTGGCATAAATATAAAATAGAACTGCATATCCCGGGAGAGCGTGGCACTCATGACAGTTTGCCAAGTGCGCTGGCTCTGGCATGGGAGAGAGTAAAAAATAACAGAGCAGCTGTGCTGCGGTGGGCGCTGCACGTCTGCAGCCTGCTGCCATTGGATGAGCAGACGCTGGATGAACTTCGTGATTTGCTCAAGCTCACGTCATCGTTTTCCGATAAAGAATGGACTGAAGGCGGGCGCCTCCTTCGTGGACTTGGACTTATCACTACGGATAAAGACGAAACGGAGCAAATGCTGTTTGCGGTAAAAAAGGTCTTTGCTGACAAAACGGCTGAAGAAGAAGCAATTCATGTATGGACTGCCTGGGGCGGAGAACTTCTGCGTCAGGGCGATGACTGTCAAAGTAGCAATTACTATTCTTGTCACGACCGTGCACTGCAGTGGCTGCCGCAATGCTTCCGTTTGGCTGAGCTCTGTCTGAAGGGTAAGTATTATGATAATCTAGCCGGAATGATGCAATATGCTGGTGACTTTTTTCAATTTGACCAACTTTCTTCAACAGATCTTCTAGGAAAATTGTTGAAGCAGGTGCCGAAAGATTTTCCTTTGAGGGCTATGTTTTATGAAAAGTACGGCAATGTGCTGGACCTAACAGGTGATCATGAAGGTGCATTTGCAGCTTATGAAGAGGCGGAGAAACTTTATCAAGCAGAACACAATAATCTTGGTCTGGCGAATGTGTTGCAATCCATAGGCGATCTGCTGAGTTGCACAGGTGATCTGAAAGGTGCACTTTCAGCCTACGAAGAGGCAGAAAAACTTTATCAGGCGGAACATTATAATCTTGGTCTGGCGAATGTGCTGCAATCCATAGGTTTACTGCTAAGTCGCATAGGAGATCTGGACGGTGCACTGGCAGCCTTCAAAGAGGCTGAAAGACTTTATCAGGCAGAACATAATAATCTTGGTCTGGCGAATGTGCTGCGATCCAGAGGAAATCTTCTGCAGGGCAAGGAAGAGTGGAACGGAGTCTGCACTTATTATGGGAAAGCTTTGGAAATCTACCGGCAGGAACAAGATTCCATGAGTATCTGCTATACCCTTGCGGAATTGCAGTTCTGCGAAAAACAAATCAGAAAAGATTCCGACGCAGACGATCATATTCGAGAGCTGGAAGAGCTGCTACCAAATCAACCGGAGCCTGTTCAGGAATATTTTAAACGGAAAATAAAAAGAGAGCTTTAGGAAATTTTTGCGTTGAATAAAGTTTCTAAACATAAACTGCTGTTGGATGCTGAAATTAAGCTTTTGCGCGAGAAAAAACTAATAGAAGACAAAAAACCGAATTTCATTATTGCAAAAGAGGTTCTGCAAACAACAGGGATGAAAGCCGAATACACCAAAAAACAAAGGACTGGATAACAAATATTATCAAGATCTTGTAGCAACAGCTTTAAAACACTATACGATCATCAACGACATGGAAATTAAGAAATAAAAACGAAAAGTTACGAGAAAAAACATGAGATAATAACGAATGGAAACGAGTTTCGTGACTTCGACAAAAAGCAAATAAGTTTCTGATATTGTTCGGTAAATTCAGGTTTATCTAGGTGTTTGTAACTTTCCGGAAATCAAACATTTCCATCGCATCGACATCGAGTGCACGGGCAAGTTTTTCGACATTCACGATGCTGATATTTCTGATTCCGCGCTCCACTTCCGAGAGGTATGTTCTGTGGATTCCGGTTGCCGCCATAAGCTCTTCCTGACTGATGTTGCGAGCCTTTCTGAGCTCTCTTAGGCGAAGCCCGAATTTTATTTTGATATCGCACTCTTCCATAGCGGAAAAAGATAAAAAATGCAGGGTTTAAGTCTACATGAAATAAGTGACATTTTCTTGATTTTTTCAATTTTGTATGATATAAGTGACAATGTCAGCTGGCTTTTGTATCTTTTTTATTGTTTTTATTAACTTTTTTTAAGGAGAAAAAAATGGAAGCTATCGCAACAGTAAAAAAACAGGGCGATTCGTATGTTATCTACAATGCGGCAGGAGCTCCTATTGGAGCAATCGGTGTATTTTCACACCAGACACTAGCAGGATATACTTCTGACACGGTATCTATTTATGACAAAAATAGCAATACTACTTTCTTGTATAATTGTTATGGAAATCTGAAAGGGCAGTGTTAAAGAACCAACAATTCAGGGCTGAGTTTTGACTCAGCCCGCATTTAAGGAGATAAAATGAGTCAGAACACTGAAGATTTCAACACCAATCCTGTTGAACGCGAACACCGAAGCATCGGGCAGAATTTATGGATAATATTTAAATTCATAATTTTCACGCTGATAAAAATGATTCTCGTTGCTCTTGCAGCCGCAGCATGGTTCATCGCCCTTTTCGGCGTAATTATCAAAACGATGGGGAAATATCAAAATACATTTTCCTATATCAAAGATGAACACCACATAGTTTATCATTTTGGCAACCTCCTATCAGCACCGTTTCTTTTTCTGGTAAAATTTTTCAACTCTTATCTCCGCGCGTATTTGTGGCCGGCTGTCGGAGGATTGGCTATTTTAATAGCGATTTTCGTCCTTTTATAGGTCATTTTTAATTTTCCATCCCTCGAATTAAAGACATTTGGACCTCAACAACCCCTGATTTTTTCCCATTGCTCTGCTCACAAACATGATTGCACAGCATGATTTTTGTCACAAAAATCAGGATATTGAATGGAAGTTCCCTAATCGGAAGACAAACTGCGGTCATCTACGGTCGCCGCTTCGATAAACTCAGCGACCAACTATCCCTGAGTGAGAGCCAAGAAAAAACTCTTATAAGCAAACAGTGATTTAGTGCAAAAACTCTTGATATTTTTCACTATTTTACTATACTATCCGTCGTTGAATGCTGATTCCAATGCGGTGAAACGATGAACAAAGAGATGATCGACAGCGCGATGAAAGACATTGCGGCTGAAGCAAAAAACATATACGGCGACAAACTGAAAGAAGTGATTCTTTTCGGCTCTTGTGCAAGAGGCGATTTCGAAGACGACAGCGATGTCGATATAATGATCCTTATCGATGTTCCGAGAAGTGAAGTCGAAGAAGCCGACAACAAAATGGATCCCGTGATAAGCAGACTTGATAAAAAATACGAATACGAACTTCTGTTTTCACCCATCGTGCAGAGTTACAGCGAGTTCAATTACTGGATTGAAGCCCTTCCTTTTTATCAAAATGTCCGCAAAGAAGGTATAAGATATGCGTGAAGTCAACCAACCGGCAAAAGATTTGTCGATATATCGTCTGGAAAGAGCGAAAGAAGATTATATCGCTGCAGAAAACAATTTGGGGCTGAAAGATCTCAGAACCGCAGTAAACCGCGCATATTACGCTATATTTCATGCTTTGCGAGCTGTTCTGGCGCTTGACGAATACGACTCCAAGAAACACAGCGGAATTATAAGCGAATTTCGTTTGCGCTACATCAAAACAGAAATTTTCGATAAAGAAATATCCGAGATGATCGGCAAAGCCTTCAAAATAAGGAACAAATCCGATTATCAGGATATGTACATCGTTAGCAGAAACGATACCGAAATCCAGATACGAAACGCAAAAACCATCATTGACGCTGTCGAACAATATCTGAAAGACGAAAAAATAATATAACTCGTAGAGACATTCCATCATGAGACGTTTCAGGAAACGTCTCTACGGATAAACATTTGATTTTACAGATGATTTTTAGATTTTATTTCAGAGTCTTTGCCAGTTCTCTTCCGATCTTTACTGCATCCATGTTGAAATCTTCGGTTCCTTTCGGTGCTGCCTGAAGAACTGCCTTTTCGAGGGAATCTTCGGAAACGAGTTTCGTGACTTCGACAAATGCGGAAAGGGAAACGATGTTGAGGGCGATGAGTTTGCCCTGCTTTTCGTAAGTTGTCGATGAAATCGGGAGTTTTACGACTGTGTATTTGTCGTTTTCGGGAACATCGACATAGTCGCTGTCAATGAGGACAAGGCCGCCTTCCTTAAGATCCGGAAGGTATTTGTCGGCTGCTTTCTGCGTAAGGCAGAGCATGAAGTCGATATTTCTCGCTTTCGGGTATTTTACGGGTTCGTCGCTTATGATGACGTCCGCTTTCGACGCGCCGCCGCGTGCTTCCGGGCCGTAGGACTGGCTCTGAACTGCGTGTTTGTTTTCATAAAGTGCAGCCGCCGTTCCCAAAATTACGGATGCAAGGATGACACCCTGACCGCCGCTGCCTGAAAATCTTATCTCTTTTCTCATTTTGCCCCTCCGCCGAAAGAATCAATAAGTTTCTGATATTGTTCGGTAAATTCAGGTTTTTCAACATTGTGGAGAACACCTGTGATGATTTTGTCAGCAAGTTCTTCCTCGCTCATTCCGGCAGCCTTTTCAACCGGAACAGCGTGATCTCTCTGCCATTTGAGCATGTCGAGGTTGCTGGGACCGTATTTTTTGCGGTTCTTTCTGCCGTGGGTCGTGAAGCAAGCTTCAGCCGCTTCGATTACCGAGAAACCTTTGTGCATAAGGCCCTGGTAGATGAAGTTGTCAAGCTGGGGAACGCCGTAGCTCGTGCCTCTTGCAACGAATGTCGCGCCTGCACCTTTTGCAAGCTCGGCGACGTTGAAGTGCGGTTCGACGTTTCCGAAAGGAGATGTCGCCGTTTTATCGCCGCTTGCCGTGGTCGGAGAATACTGACCGCCCGTCATGCCGTAGATACCGTTGTTGAAGCAGATGAGCGTGATGTCGATGTTTCTTCTGCAAGCGTGGATGAAGTGGTTGCCGCCGATAGCGAGAGAGTCGCCGTCGCCTGAAACTACGATGACGTGCATTTCGGGTTTCGCGAGCTTGATGCCCGTTGCGAAAGCGAGAGCGCGGCCGTGAGCCGTGTGGAGCGTGTTGAAATCAACGTATCCGGGAAGTCTCGAAGCGCAGCCGATACCGCTGACGAGAACGATCTCGTCTTTGTTCCAGCCGGCCTTTGCAACTGCTCTGATGAGCGATTTGAGAACTATTCCGTGACCGCAGCCGGGGCACCAGATGTGCGGAAGTTTTTCATTTCTTAAATATTGCGAATAATCAAACATTTTCTACCCCCTAAATATTAAGGTGATTAACGGCGGAAAGTATCGTGTCAGGTCCCAAAGGCTCGCCGTTTACAAGGTTGATGGGAACGATCTTTGTCCGTTTCGTGAATCTTTCGGCAACAGTCTTGAGCTGTCCCAAGTTCATTTCCGGAACAACGATGTAGTCCGCGTTTGCAGCATACTTCGCGAATTCGTCTTTCGGGAAAGGCCACAGCGTGATCGGTCTGAAAAGCCCTGCTTTGACGCCTCTGCCGCGAAGGACTGAAACAGCTTCTTCAGCTGCTCTCGCCGCGCTTCCTACTGCAAGGAAGAGGACTTTCGCGTCTTCGCATTTGATAGCTTCGAACTTGTCGACCATGTTTCTCTGATGGTAGATCTTCGAAGAGATTCTCTCGTTCTCTCTTGCAACGATCATCGGATCCATCGTCGGGAAACCGGTGTCGTCGTGGTTGAGGCCGGTGACGTGGATTCTGCTCTTTCCGAAGTTCGGAAGGCAGACAGGTTTGTTCATATCTGAAGCGTACGGATTTTTGCATACGCCGTCATTGTTCGGAAGGCTTCTGTTGATGACTTCAAGCTCTCCCGGTTCGGGGATTCTGATTTTCTCTCTCATGTGGCCGATGATCTCGTCGCCGAGGATAATGACCGGAGTCCTGAAGAATTCGGCAAGGTTGAAAGCTCTGACAGTCTCGGTGAACATTTCTTCGACCGAATTGGGAACGATCGTGATCGTCGGATGGTCGCCGTGGGTTCCCCATTTTGCCTGGAGAATATCGGACTGAGCCGGAGAAGTCGGAAGACCGGTAGACGGACCGCCTCTCATTACGTCGACTACAACTATCGGAACTTCGGCGATGCATGCGTAACCGAGAAGTTCCTGCATGAGCGAGAAACCGGGGCCGCTTGTAGCCGTCATCGATTTCGAGCCGGTAAGCGACGCGCCGATGATCGAGCCGATTGACGCGATCTCGTCTTCCATCTGGATAAATTTTCCGCCGTGCTGCGGAAGATATTCCGACATGAATTCGGCTATTTCGGTCGACGGAGTGATAGGGTATCCGCCGAAAAACTTGCAGCCTGCATAAGCCGCGCCTTTTGCACAGGCAAGGTTTCCCTGAATAAATTCGTACTTTGGATTTGCCATAGTTCTCTCCTACTTTTTCTCAATGTAAATCGCGAAATCGGGACATCTCAACTCGCACATTCCGCAAGCGATGCAATTTTCGATGTGCTCTGCAACGACAACCTGCTGCTTTCTTTCGAGTGAAAGAACTTTTTTCGGACAGAATTCGATGCAGACTTCACAGCCTTTGCAAAGTGCCGGTCTGACCGTAAGCACGCACTTTTCGCCTTCGTACTTCGTTTCCTGAAATTCTTTTTTACCCATGTTCAAACCTCACAAATTAAAAAAATATACCACCGTCTGGATCAACTGATATAACGATCGGAAAATCCGATACTTCAACTTTGTAAACTGCCTCGGGACCGAGTTCTGGAAAAAGCAGGAGTTCCATCGATCTCAATTTGCTTCCGTAATTTGCGCCCGTTCCGCCGAAAGCCTGAAAATAAGCGGCTTTCCCTTCGATCATCGCATCTATCGTTTCTTTCGGAAGGGCACCTTTGCCGATAAAATATCTGACTCCTTTTTTGATGAGAAGCGGAATAAAAGCTGCCATTCTCGCACTCGTCGTAGGCCCGATGCTCATTCTTCCTTCTTCAAATCCCGGGGTCGGAGCAGCAAAGAAAACAGCAGAATTCTCAAGCTCAAGCCCTATATTTTCGCCGTTTTCAAGCATTCTGGCGAGCATTTTGGCCGAAGCATCACGGAGTGTGAACATAATTCCATTCAAATTCACGATATTTCCGGCCTTTATTTCCTTACCCGCTGCTATCATTACAACTCTACCTTTCCAGTCCTGAAGCTGTGGCAGTTGAGCGCCACCGCAGCCGGCATCATCGCAATATGCGTCGGAGCCTTCTTTACAAAAACCGCCTTGACCGGTGATTTTCCCGGAAAACCGAGAACGCCGAAATTAAGCTCCTTAATCTTTTCATTAATAATATCAAGCAGTTCATTGTCTTCACAGACTTGCTCCAGAAGTGCTTTTTTAGCTAAAGCCGCGACCGAATCAAAGGTCCCGCCGACACCTACACCGACAAAATAAGGGGGACATCCTTTGCCGCCCGCATTTTTCAGAGTTTCGAAAACGAAATCCGCCACCCCTTCTCTGCCGACAGCAGGAACGAGCATCTTCTGCGCGCTCACGTTTTCGCTGCCGCCGCCCTTTGCTATTGCCGAAATTTCAAAAGTATCGCCGTCGCAAAGCTCGTAGTGGATAAACGCCGGAAGGTTTTTTCCTTCGTTTTTCCGCTCGAAAGGATCAACAACCGTCGATTTTCTGAGAAGTCCTTCGCTGTAAGCCTCCTCTACCCCTTTGTTTATGAGGATATCAAGGCTTGGAGCATCGCTGAAAGTGACGTTTTTCCCCATTTTCACAAAGACCTGCGCAACACCGCAGTCCTGACACAGAGGACGCATTTCCGCTTTTGCTTTCTGACAATTTTCATCAATGATTTCAGCAAGTTTTCTTTCAAAATGATCCATTGACGGATCGGTAAAAACGACATCTTTCAAAGAATCTGGCGAATAGTTGAGCCTTATGAAAAGCTCTTTTACGGCATCTTTTATGCGAAGACCTTCTATAATTCTCATTACAGCTCCAAAAAACCGCTGAATTATTAGTCTTGGAGTTATAAAGTCAAATAAAAAAAATATTATTTAAGAAGTTTAATTATATACCCTTTTTACCGATAAAATTTTGCAATTGTAGTACTTTTGACTATCTTTTCCGGGCTTTAAAAACGGAGGGGCTCGTGTTTGAAAAAATAAAACTCAGAAAAATATTGAAAAAGCTGGCAATTCAGGGCAACCGGCTTGAATGGATCAAGAAAAAACGGAAAAATCTGCCGGAGCAGGTAGAAAAAAAACTTGATGAAAACATCAAAAAAATTTCGGAAATTTTTGAAGAAAAAAACAGACTTCGTGAAAACGGCGGAAAACTGCCGCAAACGGAAGACTCGAAACTCTCGCTTGAATACGTAAAAAAGGCGCTCGGCGAAACAAACTACAATATGGACCACTACTTCAAAAAGTATAAACAGAGCACTGCAGGAGAGCTTTTTGACGAACTGTGGCTCGTAGTCCTCGTCGCGCTTATACTCAAATTTTTCGTCATTGGTTCGTTCCGCGTTCCGACCGGAAGCATGGTCGACACGATAGAAATCGGCGACAACCTCTTTGTTTCTATGTTCTACTACGGTCTTACACTGCCTTTCGCAGAGAGCCAGTTTGTCGAATTTGCAGATCCGAAACGGGGCGACATCATCACTTTCACAGAGCCGGGACCAGACAAAAAAGCCCTGGTAAAAAGAGTTATCGGCGTTCCGGGAGACACAATTTATATTACCGGAAAAAATGTTTACGTGAACAACCGCAAACTCGAAAGAGAGGAAATCGGCAAAGTCGGCTACTACTCGTCACGTGGCAGAATCGAAGAGACGACGCAGTACACCGAAAAGGATGAAAACGGCAACAGCTATAAGGTAATATACAACGACAGCTTTACCGATGATATCCGTGAACAGATCAACACGCGGTGCCCATACTGCAACCGCTCCTTCACGGTTCCTGAAAGAAACTACTTCGTCATGGGCGACAACCGCGACGACAGCCTCGACAGCAGATACTGGGGTTTTGTTCCGCGCGGAAATGTTCAGGGAAAACCGCTTTTCGTATGGTTTTCAGTACAGTTCGGCAGCTCGGTTTTCGACATCAAAGAGCTCCGTTTGAACAGAATCGGTCACGTTTTCAAATAATTTTCATCCTGACCACTAAATTTAGTATCTTTTCAGCATAAAAATTCACTTTTCACCCAAAATAATGTATCTTTTCATGCAAAAAAAACTTTTTTTAAAAAATTTTTCTCTATATTTTCAAGCATTTACAAAAATTCTCAAGATATTGTGTATTTTTTTATTGACAACCACAATCTCTTGTGCAATACTGCCGGGCTTTTTGTGTTTTATAACTTTTAACCCGAAGGAGAAAAACAAATGTTCAAAATCAGAAAAAGAAACAACACTTTGGCCGATTTCGACCTTACCAAAATCAAGGAAGCTATCAAAAAGGCATTCGTCGCCGCTGATATGCTTTTTAACGACGATATTTTAGACATTCTCTCGCTCAGAGTTACGGCGGACTTCCAGAGCAAGATCCACGACAACGTCATCGAGATCGAAGATGTTCAGGACAGCGTCGAGAACACTCTTGAAAAGAGCGGTTACACCACAGTTGCAAAGGCTTACATCCTTTACAGAAAGCAGCGTGAAAAACTCCGTGAGATGAAGTCCACAATCCTTGACTACAAAGAAACCATCAACAGCTACGTCAACAACGAAGACTGGAGAGTCAAGGAAAATTCGACCGTTACCTACAGCATCGGCGGACTTATCCTTCATAACAGCGGAAAGATTACGGCAAACTACTGGCTGAGCGAAATTTACGACGAAGAGATCGCAAACTGCCACAGAAACGGCGACTTCCACCTTCACGATCTTTCGATGCTCACCGCTTACTGCGCAGGCTGGTCGCTCAAACAGCTCATTCAGGAAGGTCTCGGCGGCGTTCCCGGCAAACTCACGTCCGCTCCGGCAAACCACCTCTACACGATTGCAAACCAGATGGTCAACTTCCTCGGCATCATGCAGAACGAATGGGCGGGCGCTCAGGCTTTCTCGAGCTTTGACACCTACCTCGCTCCGTTCGCAAGAGTCGACAAGCTTGACTACAAAGGCGTAAAACAGGCGATCCAGGCTTTCGTTTTCGGCGTAAACACTCCGTCGAGATGGGGCACGCAGTCTCCTTTCAGCAACATCACTCTTGACTGGGTATGCCCTGATGACCTCAAGAACGTTCCGGCAATTGTCGGCGGCAAAGAGATGGATTTCACCTACGGCGACTGCCAGAAGGAAATGGACATGATCAACAAGGCGTTCATCGAGATCATGCTTGAAGGCGATGCAGTCGGCCGCGGTTTCCAGTATCCGATCCCGACCTACAACGTAACGAAAGATTTCAAATGGGAAGGTGAAAACGTCGAGCTCCTTTTCGAAATGACGGCAAAATACGGAACACCCTACTTCCAGAACTTCATCAACAGCGACATGAAACCGAGCGACGTCAGAAGTATGTGCTGCAGACTTCAGCTTGACAAAAGGGAACTCCGCAAGAAAACCGGCGGTCTCTTCGGCAGCGGCGAAAAAACCGGCAGCATCGGCGTAGTCACGATCAACCTTCCGAGGATCGCATACAACTCCAAGAACGAGGAAGAGTTCTATGCAAAACTTTCGAGACTCATGAGCATCGCAAGAAGAAGCCTTGAAATCAAAAGAAAAGTCTGCACGAAGCTCCTCAATGAAAACTTCTACCCCTACACCAAAAGATACCTCGGCAACTTCGACTCCCACTTCTCGACTATCGGTCTTGTCGGAATGAACGAAATGTGCCTCAACGCATGCTGGATCAAAGAGAACATCGCAGGTCACAAAGGACTTAAGTTCTCGCAGGAAGTTCTTGATTTCATGCGCGAAACCCTCAAGAACTATCAGGAAGAGACAGGAGATCTCTACAACCTTGAAGCAACTCCGGCAGAATCAACCGCATACAGACTTGCAAAGATGGATAAGGCTAGATGGGACGATATCATCACCGCTGCGGCAAGCAAGGACGAGAAACCTTTCTACACCAACAGCTGCCACCTTCCGGTAAACTACACGACTGATCCTTTCGAAGCCCTCGAAATTCAGGACAAACTTCAGACGAAGTTCACAGGCGGAACAGTTTTCCACACCTTCCTCGGCGAAAAACTTCCTTCATGGCAGTCGGCTGCGGCACTCGTCAAAAAAATCGCCTACACCTTCAAACTCCCCTACTTCACGATCTCTCCTACCTACACGATCTGCCCGAAATGCGGCTACAGCGCAGGCGAACACGACTCATGCCCGACATGCGGCGGCAAAGTTGAAGTCTACAGCAGAATTACCGGCTATTACAGACCGATCGAACACTGGAACGACGGTAAAAAACAGGAATTCGAGAAGAGAACGGAATATCAGGTTTCCGAGAACATCGTAGAAGAAACTTTCGGCAGCAGCAGCTCTGGAAACGGCAGCTCCATCGGAACAGGTTTAAACACAAAAATAGCTCCGGAATCCTTCGTTCAGCCCGCAGCTTCAATGTCAGCGGCGCCGTGCAGCGACAAACAGGTTTACCTTTTCACCCAGAAAACCTGCCCCAACTGCCCGAAAGCAAAAGAGGAAATGGAAGGAACTCCTTACCTTCAGGTTCTTGATGCGGCAGACCACATGGACCTTGCCAGAAAATTCGGGATCAGAAGCGTTCCGACAGTCGTTGTCTGCGAAAACAACGCATACAAAACCTACTCTGGTCTTTCCGACATCATCAGCTTCAAAAAGAATCTCAAGTAATTAGTTTTCACTTATCGGATCAACGTCATAAGTTACCGTTATTCCTGATTTTTTCTCTATTTTCCAAAGACAGTTTTTGATTGCGGCAGCAACTTTGGCATTTTTCGGAAAAGTTATGGAAATATTTTTCCTGAAACGGTTCTGAACCTTCGAAAGCATCGGTTCTGCCGGAGGATAGACCAGAACATCTTCAAAAGAGTGTTCCTTAGCAAAATCACCAATGATTTTGAAGCATTTGTCTGCAAACTTATCGGTTTTTTCTTCGTCGGTTCCCGAAATTCTAACAGTTATCATCCTCGTAAACGGCGGAAATCCGAGCTGCTCGCGCCACGAAAGCTCTTCATTGATAAAACCTTCGTAGTCGTTGTTTTTAATATAGTTCCATATGTAGTGATCTGGATAAATAGTTTCTGCAAAAACGCGCCCCTCTACTCCGAATCTTCCGGCGCGTCCCGCGACCTGAGTTATCTGCTGGAAACACTTTTCGGAAGCTCTCGGGTCTCTGAACCCCAAAAGATAATCTGCAAATTTTATTATGACATTTCTCAATTTCGGAAAGTTGTGTCCTTTTGAAATCATAACTGTTCCGACAATGAGCTGAAACTTTTCTTCGGAAATTTCCTTCACCGCCTTGTCAAAAAGAGCAGCTGTGCCGAGACTGTCCTTGTCAAATGAAAGAGCCTTCGCGCCGGGGAAATAACTTTCGATCGCCTCAAACAGTTTTTCAACGCCGATCCCTTCGAAAACGAGCTTTCCGCCGCACTTTCCGCAATTTTTCGGACTTACGCCGTACCCGCAGTGGTGGCAGACAAGTTTATCTTTTTTCTTGTGGTAAATCAGAGCTGTCTTGCAGTTCGGACACATGACGACTTCATTGCAGTCGGCGCATCTCGCGATAGTTGCAAAGCCCCGTCTGTTGAGGAAAAACAGGCTCTGTTCACCGTTTTTGAGCGAATCGGAAACGATATCGACCAAGTCCGACGGAATGTACAAATCGCCGCGGTATGTAAAAGTTTCGATCTTAGGAAGCGGCTTATTGTTTGCCCTTTCCTTAATGATTTCAAGGTGATATTTGCCGTTTACCGCATTAAGCCACGAATCACCCGAAGGAGTCGCGCTTCCCATAACAACAGGGATTTTCATTGCCGCAGCCTTCATCACGGCGACATCTCTGGCATGATAGTAAGGCGGCTCGAAATTTTTGTAGCTGCCGTCGTGCTCCTCATCAATGACGATAAGTCCTATATCAAAAAAGGGATAAAGGACGGCAGAGCGCGTTCCGACGATGATGGAGGCATGTTTGTGAATAGCGCAGTAAAGAGCCGAAAACCTCTTTTTTTTGGTTACGGAGCTGTGGAGAATCACTCCCGAAGCCCCGATCCTGCCGACAAGATGCTGCAAAGACTTGGTAGTAAGCCCGATTTCAGGCACAAGATAAAGTATCTGCTTTCCTTTTTTTATCACGTCGCGGCAGATTTCTGCAAAAATCTCGCTTTTTCCGCTTCCGGTAACTCCGTAAAGCATAACAGGCTTGTAATCGCGCTTTTCCCAGCGTGAAAGTACCGAATCGACTACGCGCTTCTGAGCCGGATTAAGCTCGGTTCCGGGAAGTTTTTCAGCTTTACACAGGACATTCAGATGTTTTTCCGGAGCACTGTCGCCTATCAGCGCATTGTCTGAACCTATAAGCGGAAGAAAAATCTGCTTTAAAAGTTTGTGGAACGGAAACATGTAGTAATCGGCGACCCATTTCAGGAAATCGGTCTCTTTTCTATCTGCAAAAACCGGGCTCGAACAGATCCTTCCGAGGATCGGCTTCACCTTTTGTTCGTCAAGGTCTTCCGGCAGTTCATCGCAAAAATCGGAAATGATCCCCCATATTTTCATATTTTTGAGTTCAATTTCGACACAGTCGCCTTTTGAACAGTTTAAAAAAGAAGGATTTTTGTAGAAAAGCAGCGAAATTCCTGGTCTGGGAACCGCTACAACGGCGAATTTTCGAGGATCGGCGCTCACTTCTGCTTATATTCGTCCCTTAAAAAAATCCACTCGCCCTGCAAAGCGCCGTTTTTGAAAAACTTTATATTTCCGGGAAACGCAAGAGGCAACGAACTTCTGTGATAATCTGAAAAAACATAGGTTTCATCCCCGATTTTGAGTATCGCCGGACGCATCGACTCTTTCGAAAGCTCAAGAACATTGGCTTCGGTAAAACGTTTTTCCTTTCCTATAGCCAAAACTGCGCTGCCGTCGTATTCAGAAACGCTGACAGTTGAAACTTCGGTGTTTATTCCCGCTGCATGAAGCGCGCCTGTTATCGATTTTGCCGAAACTGCAAGCGTTTCCGGCGCTGTTTTATCGGCTGTAAAGAAGAAAAGTTTGAGAAAAAGAGGCATATCGGCAAGTTTTATCTCCGATTTTTCCCCTTTTTCGGTTTTTACCAAAACTTTTTTTTCTTTGTCGAATTCAAGCCGGACAGGATTGTTTTCGCCGTCAACACCCTGAAGAGCTATCTTATGATCGGGAAGATAAAGAGTATCGGTCATGTCCGTTATCATTTCGGAAGGTGAAATCACCGACAGGAAAAATAATGCAAAAATAAATTTCAAAGCTCTACCTCACGAAACTATCTTGAAAAACGCTCGCGTTCTTCGCGCTCTTCGGCCTCTTTTTTGCACTCGATGCAAAGCGATGCTACCGGACGCAGTTTAAGACGTTCGAAAGAGATGTCGCAGCCGCATGATTCGCATATGCCGTATTCGCCCATGTCGATCTTGTGCAGCGTTTCGCGTATTTTGTTGATAAGCTTTCTGTCTCTGTCTCTCATGCGAAGCTGTCTGTTACGCTCCTCCATGAAATTCGCCTGATCCGCCTCGTCGCCGTGGAATGTTTCGGAATCGTTGCGCATGGACTCCATTTCGCCAACTTTTTCGCGGTTCCGCTCCTCGATCTCTGCAAGTTCTTTGTTAAGCAGATCTCTAATGTAGTTCAACTGTTCGGATGTCAGCATGGTTCCTCCTACTTTTCTTTGAGAAAAATCTTATTTTCAAGAATGTTCTTTCCTATCGAACCGGGCTCAATTTCGTCCAATTCGAGCGAAGATTCGAACAAAATCTCGTCTTTGTCGGTTATACCGTAAACATAAAGCGTGTATTTGTGTTTCGTTATCTCGTAAAGGTAAAAATCGGAAAATTTGTTGTCGCACGTCTGTTCGTCAGAGACAGTGTATTCTTCATCGGAAACCAGTTCCGCTCTGACCTTGGTGATTCCCGCAGTTTCGCATGAATCGATACTCTTGCTGTCGAATTCCCACGAAACTTTCATGTCTGAAACAAGAACTTCTCTGTAATCGTTGATGTTGACTTTTTTATTCTGACCGTGTCCCGATACGAATTCGGGGATCTCATAAACAACGCGGCTTTCGTCTTTTACCGACTTTCTATAACCACGGATCGCTGCGGTATAAGTCGGATCAGGAGAAATGTTTATCACTTCGAGCCGAGCTGCACTGCACGGGATGGCAAAGTTTTCAAGTTTGACTTCTTCACCCCAGATCACCGCAGTAACGGGCTCTCCTTCAGAAAACATATCGAGAGTCATCAGCGAAAGGTTGTATTTGCTGCAGTCAGACGGTTCCCATTCGAAGATCATTCCGCCCTGATAAGCCTCCATCGCGACGTTTATTTCAGTGTCGCCGCTCACTTCAGCCTTTGCCGCACCGTAACTCTGCCACCAGTTGTCTTTGTTGAGCAAAACTACCGAAACGTAGTATGAATCTTTTTCAACGACGAGCTTCATTCCTCCCTCTTCGCTGTCGCACATGATTTTCTTTTCGCTGATCTTTCTCTGCGAAGAATCGTAGACAGTAACCAGAAAATGGTCTGCAAGGTAAGTCTGGCAGGTTCTGCCCTCTTCAAGCGAGTAAGAAATTTTCAACTCGGCAGTATCGTGCTTTGAATCGGAACAGCCGAAAACGAGCGCCGCAAGCAGCATGAGAAAGAATATCTTCATTGTGACCTCCTAAAAAAACTGCGATATTATACGGAAAGAGCGCATTATTTCAATAAAAACATTAATAAATAATTTGTCGCGTAAAAAATCTAAAAAACACTTCCGAAGGCTCTGTTTTTTTTGACTTCACGGAACTATTTTGATAACTTCCCGCGGTTTTTAGTTTATCAATTTTCTCAGGAGGAAACAATGGCAAAGGCAATTCAAGTGATTCTCGCGGTTTTGGTTCTTTACGTCGGCTGGTGTGTAGCTCAACCTTTCATCCTTAAGTATAAGGTTACGAAAGCTGTCGACAGCATCGCTCAGTATGCAACGATCCATTCGGAAGACGAGAGCATCAAAGAATTCGACAACAGACTCAAACAGGATTTAGGCGGCAAAGTCGACACGACCAGAACGATGAAAGACGGTACGCGCGGAGGTCTTCACATTGAAAAAGATGATGACACCAAACAGGTACAGGCTACTTTCGTTTACTTCGACGAAATGAAGATTTTCGGACAGAAAGTAAAAGATTTGGAATTCAAAATTTATAAAGAAGCTGCCCAAGTTGATAAAATGTTTTAATGGAGACAGGTTTTGAAAAGAGAAAGCATAAACGTTAAAAAAGTTCTTCTCAACGAAACCGAAATGTCGAAAATCATTGACAGAATGGTTTATGAAATGATTGAGCACCTAAGTCTGCTGAAGAACGTTGCAATCGTCGGAATCCGCACGAGAGGCGTAATTCTCGCTGAAAGGCTCATCAAAAAAATAGAAGAAAAAGAGAATGTCAAACTTGCTACAGGAACGATCGACATCGCGCTTTACAGAGACGACTTCTGCAAAGGGCTTTCCTCGCCGAAGACAGGTCCGTCGGTACTTAACTTCGACCCGGAAGAATACCACATCATCTTAGTTGACGACGTTATGTACACCGGCAGAACGGTCAGAGCGGCGATCGAAGCAGTCATGGACTACGGCAGACCGAAATCGATAAAGTTCGTTTCTCTCATCGACAGAGGTTTGAGAGAGCTTCCGATCCATCCCGATATCGTCGGCAAAGTCATCGAGACATCGCCGGAAGACAAAGTTGCCGTTTTCTTTAAGGAAACCGACGGCGAAGATAAAGTTGTTCTTGGATAAACCGGAGAAAAACAATGAAACATCTTCTTGGAATCGAAAATCTTAATAAAGATCAGATTATGAACATCCTCGAAACGGCTGTAAGTTTCGCGGAAATCAACCAGAGACAGATCAAAAAAGTGCCGACTCTGAAAGGCAAAACGATCATCAACTTCTTCGCGGAGCCTTCGACCAGAACGAGAACTTCGTTCGAAGTTGCCGAAAAGCGTCTCAGCGCCGACACATACAACATCGCTGTTTCGGGAAGTGCTATTCAGAAAGGTGAAACCCTTGCCGACACAGCGCTCAACCTTCAGGCAATGGGCCCTGACGCGATGGTCATCAGACATTCCGTTTCGGGAACGCCGCAGCTGCTCACCGAGATCATGGACTGCTCGATAATCAACGCGGGCGACGGTTTCCACGAGCATCCGACACAGGCTCTGCTTGACGCCTACACGATCTGGCAGAGAAAAGGCGGATTCGAAGGTCTCAAAGTCGCACTTCTCGGCGACATTTACCACAGCAGAGTCGCAAGATCGAACATCTACCTTCTCAACAAAATGGGCGCTCACGTTTCGATTTCGGGTCCCGGAACGATGCTTCCGAAAGAAGTCGAAAAGATGGGCGTAACGGTAGAAAAACTGCCGAAATACGCGGTTCAGGATGCCGACATCGTCATGATGCTCAGAGTCCAGAACGAACGCGCAAGCAACCTCCTCTACCCCGATGTCAGAGAATATTCGAGATACTTCATGCTCACTCCGGAACTCCTCAAACTCGCAAAGAAAGATGCACTCGTTATGCATCCGGGTCCCGCAAACAGAGGAGTCGAGATCGACGATGTCGTCATGGACGGCGAACAGTCGGTAATCCTTGAGCAGGTATCAAACGGAGTAAATGTCAGAATGGCGGTTCTTTATCTTCTTCTCGGAGGGGCAGACAAATGAAATTAGTTGTTAAAAACGGAACGGTTGTCAATCCGCTTGTCGGAAAAACCGAGAAAACTTCAATAGTTATAGAAAACGGCGTAGTAACTGAAATCACGAAGAATCCCGACACGAAAGGTGCCGAAGTCTTCGATGCCGACGGTCTTTTCGTCGCTCCAGGATTTATCGATATCCACGTTCACTTCAGAGATCCTGGCTTCGAATACAAGGAAGACATCATTTCAGGTCTCGAAGCTGCTGCGGCAGGCGGATTCACCTCTGTCTGCACGATGCCGAACACCAAACCGGCAGCTGACAACGTCGAAACCATCCGCTACATGTACGAGCGCGCTTCGAAAGGAAACGGCGTCAAACTTTATCCGATAGCTGCTGCTACAAAAGGACTCAAAGGCGAATCGCTCGCTCCGATCGGTGAACTTGCAGAAGGCGGCGCAATCGCAATCAGCGACGACGGCAGACCAATACAAAACACCGATCTTCTCAAAAGAGTCATGGAATATGCTTCGACTTTCGATATGATGTATGTTTCACACAGCGAAGACCTCTATCTTTCCGAAACTGCGCAGATGAACGAAGGTTACTACTCGACAGTTTACGGTATGACGGGCTGCCCTGTTGTCGGCGAAGCATCGCAGATCGCACGTGACTGCATGATGGCTGAATATCTTAAGCTCCCGATCCACATCGCACACGTCAGCGCGGCTCTTTCAGTTGACGTAATCAAATTCTTTAAAGAACGCGGCGCGAAGATAACGGCTGAAACAGCTCCGCACTACATCACGCTTACAGATGAAGCTTTGGGCGGATTCGACACCAACACGAAAATCAACCCGCCTCTTCGCAGCGAAGCAGACAGACTCGCAGTCATCAAAGCTCTCAAAGAAGGAATAATCGATGCTATCGCAACCGACCACGCTCCTCATCACCAGAGGGAAAAAGAGGTCGAGTTCAATAACGCTCCGTCTGGAATCGTAGGCTTGGAGACGGCTCTTCCGCTCGTTCTCAGACTTTATCACGACAAGGAACTTCCGATCGAAAGAATAGTAGAGCTTTTCACTGCAGGATATAAAATCATGGGAATCAAAGGCGGCAAGATCGAAGTAGGCGCTCCGGCTGACATCACCGTTTTCGACCCTGACTATCAGTGGACAGTCGATAAAAACATGTTTAAATCGAAAAGCCATAACACTCCTTTCCACGGTTTCCACGTAAAAGGCGCTGTATCGGCTACGATCGTGAACGGAAAAATAATCTACTCCAGAGATTTTTAATGGCAGTAAAGACAAGAATTTACTCATCTTTTGACGATTTTGAATCTGCGGCGCTGCAGGATTTCAAAAAAGAATGCTTTTATGTCACGGGCGAAGACGTCAAAAACCACGATTTCTGGCAGCAGTTTTTCAACCTTTTTTTCATTTATCACTTTGACATCGGCAACAAAACGACTCTTGCCGACAAGCGAGGACTTGAAAAGGCGCGGATCATGCTTTTCTCCCCTTCCCTTTTTTCAAGGCTTAAAGGTGAGGATTTTTTCACCGAAGAAAAGCTGAATCTTTCGGAAGACGAGGAAAACAGCCTGACGTGGTACAAAGAGCGTGATTTCATACTCTCATACTTCCACGAAAAAGAGGACGGGATCCACTTCGTAGAAAGCAGAACATCGCTGCTCATCCCGCAGAAAGCCGCTTCTTTTTTCAAAAAATTGAGAACTCTGATGAACGAAAAGCAATATTTCCCGACAACCAACTACCTTCAGCTTCTCATTGCGATCCTCATGCTGAAAAAGGAGCGTTTTGCAAGTTCCAAACTTTACAACCCCTACCAAGTCGAAGAGATAGAAAAGCTTCACCTTTACTACAGCAAATTCGCTGATTTTATTATCTAAATTCCGCATACGGAGGTATTATGCCCGAACTTTACGACGTTGCCGTCATCGGAAGCGGTCCGGCAGGAATGACAGCAGGAATCTATGCTTCCAGAGCGTTGCTCAAGACCATAATTTTCGAAAAGAACGCTTACGGCGGACTTATGGCGCTCACCGACAAACTTGAAAACTGGCCGGGTGAAAAGTCGATCGCGGGATATGAACTTGCCGAAAAAATGCACACTCAGGCAGTTGATCTGGGCTGTAAATTCGTTTCGGAAGAAGTTCAGAAAGTTGAAAAATCCGGTGAAAAACTCTTTTCCATAAAAACGGCTTCGGGAAATGAATTTTCGGCAAAAACTGTGATTTATGCGGCTGGTTCAGTTCCAAGAAAAGCAGAAATAGCTGGCGAAAAAGAGTTTACCGGAAACGGAGTAAGTTACTGTGCAGTCTGCGACGGAGCTTTCTACCGCGGGCTTAAAGTTGCAGTTCTGGGCGGCGGCGACAGCGCTTTGAAAGAGGCGCTCTACCTCACGAAATTCGCTGAAAAAGTGACTATTATCCACCGCAGAGAAGAATTCAGAGCCGAAAAAATAACACAGAATGAAGTTCGTAGCAATCCCAAAATAGACTTTTGTCTCAACTCAGTCGCAGAAAGAATTGAAGGAAAGGATTTCGTCGAAAAAATCGTCGTTAAAAACGTCAAAACGGGCGAACTTTCAGAAATTGCAGTTGACGGCGTTTTCATCTTTCTGGGCTATGTTCCCGAAACCAAACCGGTTGTAAACCTTGTCAAACTTGCAGAAAGCGGTCACATTCTGACAGACTCGGAATGCAGAACATCAACAGACGGTCTTTTCGCAGCGGGCGATATCAGAGAAAAACTGGTACGTCAGGTTTCGACCGCAGTCGGAGACGGCGCAATCGCAGCTGTCGCGGCAGAACATTACTTATCGAAATAAGGCTCAAAGAAAGTCCGAGCAGAATATTTACAATTTTTTTCTTTTATGCTAAACACCTGCGTTGAATTCATTAAAAAACGAACTAAAATACTTTTTTTCCGGCTTCTTAACAATTATTTCAGGAGGTTTTTCATGCGTTTCTTTCGTTTTTTCTTAATTCTTTCAGTTGTTTTCATTATGTTTACAGCATGCGGCGTATCGGACGATGATGAGACTGACACCGAAGGCAGCAATCAGGAAGACAACTCCGGCGATAATACCGGAGGCAACAACAGTGATGAAAATCAGCAGAATACGAACTGCGGAAACGGGCTTACCGACACCGGCGAAGTCTGCGACGGCAACGCAATCGATTGCCAATCAATTGATACGGGCTACACCGGAGGTATCGCAACCTGTAAACCGGACTGTTCAGGCTGGAACACATCCGACTGCAAGGGAAACAGCAGCAGCGAAGATCCGACAAATCCCGGAAATGAAGATCCGACAACTCCCGGTAACGGCGGTTTTGACAAAGATTCGAAAGGCATCTGGGTCGATCCTGACACTTATCTCATTTGGGAAAACCCGATGGGACATAAGGGAACCGGCGGTCTCGGACCAAATCATGCTAAATCAGTTGAATACTGCGAAAACCTCGTTCTTGCGGGAGCCGACGACTGGAGACTGCCGACAATTGACGAACTCAGAACTATCGTAAGAGGCGTCAGCACAACAATGACCGGCGGGACATGTCCGACAAGCGAAAACTGCACCGACCAGGACACCTGCAATAAAAACAAAAACAATTCCCAGTCTTACGGATATTCATGTTTCGGCTGTTACGCTCTTGACGATCAGTACAAAGACGGTGAAAATTTCCTCACCGAAGACGACTGCCTGCTCTCTGATGTACAGCTTGAAAATGAGGAATGTTACATAGTTCCAGCAATGTTCGGCGATCCGTGCAACGGAACATGGTCAAACACACCGAATACAAGCGCAGCAGGCAAACTTGCAAACGCTTTCTGGTATCTCAACTACAAAGCGGGATACATCGGCAGCGACGCAGATAGTTTGAGCGGAGCGAACTGGGTAAGATGCGTCCGTCAGGGAACTGCAGATGACGTTCCAGAACAGGATGCTGAAGCTGAGCAAAATCCGGATTGGGAATGCAAAGTCGAAGCAGACTGTCCCGAAGGCAAATGGTGTCAGGGTCACAAATGCGTTACCAAACCGGCAGAAACCTACGTTGCGGCAAACGGTCTCGAGTGGCAGGCAGGACAGATCGTCAGAGTCGAGGGCTGGGAAAATGCAGCTGCTCCGTGCGAAAGTCTTGAGCTTGCCGGAAAATCGGACTGGAGACTTCCAAACATCGACGAACTCAAATCGCTCGTCAAAGGCTGCTCAAAAACAAGTGAATGCGCGGTATCAGTAGCAACTCCAGGATATAATGAAGGTTATCTGGCAAATCAGGCAGCCTGCAAAGGATGCGGCACCGGAAACTATCTGCCTGAAGAAGTCGGATCGCAGATTCAATATAATTACTGGTCAAGCACGGATGATCCTACCGCAGCAAAAAGAGTCTGGACTGTAGACTTCAAGACGGCTGCAGTTGTCTACGACTACAAAACCGCAAATCAATATGTACGCTGCGTCCGCGGCTCTATGAATTAATTCTTGTTCAACCGATTGTAATAAATCATCCTTTTTTTCATTCCGGCAGCCTTGAAATCGTCCGGTCGTGATTTAAGAATAGCGTCGAGAACTTTTACGGCATCGGGGATATCTTCAAAATATTCGTAAATTTCAGCCAGAATATACATTGATTCGAAAGAGAGTTCCCTTATCATTGAAACTTTCACGAAATCATCTCTGATATCTTTGTATCTGTCGGCTTTTTCGAACTTGTTCCACTTCGGAGCGAGCTTCCAGAGAGCAAGATTTTTCTGTTCCAGAGCCGCAGGATTTTTAGTCTCCTGATAAATAAAATCAAACACTTTTGCCGCCGCTTCATACGAACCGATTTTAGCCAGAGCGGTTGCCTTCATCATCGCCGAATCGTATTCCTTCATTTTCAGATATTCGGTTTTCGACCTTATCGGACCGTATTTCATCATCAGATGTTCGATATCACTTGCCACTTCAGGATCGCGGATAAGCTCGTAGCATTCGCCTGCAAGCTGCAGAAACTCTTTAGCCCTGAGCGCTGTATTAGGTGAAATCCCGACAAGTTTATCAGGGTGTATCTTCTGCATTATCCTGATGTATTCACGGCGCGCGATCTTTTCATCGAATTTGTTTTTGAGTCCGAAAAGCTGGAAAACGTCGTTGTAATGTTCGTTGGCGTTGAGGAACATTTTGATTTCCTCTTCTTCCGAAAGCGTTTCCTGCTTCTTCTCCGCAGCAACTTTTTCAACAACTTCTTCCGTTGCCGCTTTTTCTGAAAAGATATCGGATTTATTGAGTTTTTCAGTTATTTTTACCCTTTCTTCATCAGTAGCCTGAACAATGACGGCAGACTGCGAAATCAAAAGAAAATAGATAACACGGTAACTCTTTTTGAGATTTGAAAAAATCTCGATCCTTTTCTGTCCGACAAAAGGCTGAAGGTCGTCGTGAAGAAAAATAAGTTTCGCCGCTTCGGGTTTTATCGAAAGGAACTCCGTCGCATAAGGCTTGAGCACTTCGAGGACCCGCTCTCTGGACATATTCAGGATCACCGAAAAAAGGAATTCGTTTCCGTCATATTCCTTCATCCCCATCTTCATCTCGTCATTTATCGCGCTATCGACTTTAAAAAGAGCGTTTTTAGACAAATTTCCCAACAAATTCATTGGTTTATCTGTCCAAGCAGAGCCTTTTGAAAGAAGTATGAAAAAAGTTTCGCCGCCGTTGAAGACATTTATTTTTCCCGAAAAACCGCACGATGAAAGCAGAGAAAAGAGCTTTTCAAACCTGATGTGGAGCTTTTTTTCGCTGTCGATGTAGGGAGAGATGAAATCCATGACTATTCTAAGACGTTTCCTTCAAGCGCAGAAATGAGTTTTCCTCTTTCTTCGTCAAGTTTATCCTGAACTTTCTGCTGCTCCGCTCTGAAATCCTTTTCTCTTTTAGTTTTGAGGAAAGGTTTCGCAACTGCCGGGAAAAGCTCGAGAAGAAGCTCTTCCTTTTCTGTTGCAGCAAGTTTTACGCCGCCGAATTCGTCAAGCGTTTCATTTACCTGTTTTACGTGTTTCGACGTGTCGTAAGGCTGTTCCTCGCGTTTTCCCGAGATTTTTTCACGGAAAGCGGGATCAACCGGCCACGGCGTGTGACCGTAACCGCCTTTAACCAGATTTACGAACTGAACAGACGTATTTTCATACATCGCCTTGCCCGAATTGAGGTTGATGACGCAGCTTACAGCCTGAGTTCCGACAATCTGGCTTGTAGGAGTTACAAGCGGCGGAACACCGGCAGCAAGTCTGACGATCGGAACCATCTCCATTACTTTCGGAAGAAGATGTTCGATTTTGCCTGCCTGAAGCTGTGCAAGCATGTTGGTGTACATTCCGCCGGGGATCTGCGCCATTCTGACGACTTCGTTCGGTTTCGGGAAGTTGAAGTAGCGCTCAATCTGCTGAGTGAGGTCGGTAACTGTATCGGTATCACCTTTCTTTGCCGCTGCGATAGCGTCGTCGAAAAGTTTTTCGACATCTGCCGGAAGTTTGTCCGTCGGATCGAAATCTTTCGGGAAAAGCTTGTACTGGTCGAATTTTGCAAGTTCTTTTCTGACCTTGAAAAGTTCAGTTCTGATTTCTTTTACAGCCGAGAGATCAACATTGGTTTCAAGACCGAGTTTGGTAGCAAAAACCTGAATAAGCTCGAATGCCGGAGCCGCAGGACCGCCTGCAAACGGCATGATTACGGAGTCAACGATATCAACGTCGTTTACCATCGCCATGAGAACACTGCCCAAGCCGTAGCCCGGAGTGCAGTGGGTATGCAGGTCTATCGGGATCTTGACCGCTTTTTTAAGAGCCGAAATAAGTTTTGCGCTCATTGCCGGATTGATGAGTCCCGCCATATCCTTGATCGAAATCATGTCGGCACCCGCCTTTTCGAGTTCGACTGCTTTATTTACGAAATAGTCTATCGAGAAAAGGTTGTCCGGAAGTTTTTTGCCGCTGAACATAGCCTTGATCTTGTCTTTCGCCGAGAATTTAGGATCGACCGTGTAGCAGATGCAGCAGTCTGTCATTCCACCGTTTTCCTTGACGTATTTTATCGTCGAGCGCATGTTGTCGATATCGTTCAGAGCATCGAAAATACGCATGATGTCGATACCCGATTTTATCGCGTTGCGGTTGAAGCCTTCGATAACGTCTTCAGGATAGGGATTGTAGCCGAAAAGGTTTCTTCCTCTTGAAAGTGCCGTGAGTTTGCTCGCTTCGCCTACTCCCGCTTTGATTTTTTCAAGTCTATCCCACGGATCTTCGCCGAGATAGCGCATAACTGAATCGGGAACCGCTCCGCCCCAGACTTCCATTGCATAGAAATGTGCTTTGTTGAACGATTTCAAGAGTCTGTCGACTTGATTCTGATTCATTCTGGTCGCGAACTGCGACTGCTGACCGTCTCTTAAAGTGAGGTCTCTGATAAGAAGTTTTTTTGCCATGATCCACCTATATAAAAATAATAAAAAACCAAAAAGCAGAGCATTGTACACACAGACTTTTTATTTTCAACTTAAAGTGAAAAATTTCAGTATTTTCGGGGAAATTTATAAACAGATTTTATTTGTAGATGTATTCCGTGAGTGAAACCTGCATTTTTTCCTTCTCTTCCTTCGAAAGTTTGCGAAGAACAGCGGGAATGGATTTGTCATTCTGGTCGATATCGATGCTTTCTGGAACAAACGCTACCGTTTCATCCTTGAAGGAAAAGGGCTTCGTGTCCTTGACTTCAAGGCTTGGCGGCTCTGCGGAAACATTTTTTGACGCCGATGCAGCTATTCCGTTGCTTTCTGCAACCGGTTTCTGCAGTTCAACAACTACATCTTCGTTAAAAGGCTCGGTTTTTTCGATATCAAAAATAGTGTTCTGACTGTCATCCTTCTCTTTTTTGCACGCTTTTAAGCTTGAAACATTCGCTTCGTGAGCTTCGGCAACGATAAGGACCGAAACATCAGTCTTGTTCTTGTCAACGAAAAGACCGAATTTAAACCTTGCGTCTTCATCACCCATATCGTTAAGATAGGTTGATGCCTCTGCAAATTCCTTGAGTTTTGTATTTCCGTTGACGTAAACAAGCATTCTCTTTGTTCCTTTTATCGTAAAATTTTTCAGGAGCGGATTATTGAGAGCGTCTTTAACGGCATTGAGCGGGGCGTGTTCACCGGTAGCACTACCGAAACCTATAACTGCCATACCCATATCGAGCATGGTGCTTCTGACATCTGAGAAATCTAGGTTTACGAAACCTGTTTTTATTATAAGTTCCGATATGCTTCTTACGGCATAAATGAGAATCTCGTTCGGTTTTTTGAACATATCTACGGCATCGTCATCGTCACCTGCTATTTCGAGAAGGATATCGTTCGGAACGACAAGAAGAGCGTCTACATTCTTGCGAAGCTCCTCGATTCCGGCATCGGCACATTTCATCTTCTGCTTGCCTTCAAAAGAAAAGGGTTTCGTTACGATTCCGACGGTGAGTATTCCGTTTTTCTTTGCGGCGCTGGCTATAACGGGAGCTGCACCTGTTCCTGTTCCACCGCCCATACCTGTAGTCAGAAAAACCATATCGTTACCTTCCAGAGCCGAATATATATCAACCTGGCTTTCTATCGCCGCGTCTCTTCCGCAATCAGGATTTCCGCCCGCTCCCTGACCCTTTGTCAGTTTGGGACCGAGTTGTATCTGGTTTACCTCGTTAAGCTGCGCAAGCACCTGCGCATCAGTATTGGCAGCAACTATCTTGACGTTGCTGTTCTTAAATACCGAATCTTCATTGGTAACTGTTTCCTCTTCAATCATTTTTGCCGCATTGCAGCCACAGCCGCCCACACCGATAACTGCAATTTTTACTGGTCCTTCTTTCTCGCTCATCCGACTCTCCTACTCGAAAAAATTTCTAAAAATATCGGCTACCCTCGCCAACCATCCGTTTCTTTTTGCGATTTCCATCTGTTTGCGGCAGGAAAAATGTCTGATTATACCGACAGCCGTCGCAAACCTGGGTGAACTCAGCACATCATTCAATCCGATACTTGTTTCATCAATCTTCGGAGTTCCGATCCTTACCGTCTGCTCCAGAGTATCTTCCGCAACGCACTGAATGTTCTTCAGTTGCGCTGATCCTCCGGTAAGAACAATGTCCGACTGAATAATGTTCTCTTTCTGACTTTCCATAAGTTTCTTTTTTATTTCTATGAGGATTTCCTCGATCCTCGGAGTTATTACAGTTGCAAGCTGCTTAACCTTTTTTGTCGTCGGCGCATTCGTACCGATGACAACCGTATCGAACACTTCAGTATCCGAAACGTACTCGGGACGGACATTGCCGTACTTACATTTTATTTTTTCCGCTTCAGCCGGCGGAATCTTCATTACTTTGCTGATGTCGTCGGTGATGAACTTTCCGCCCATCGGCATTACCGCTACATAAACCGGAGCTCCGTTCTGATAAATCGCTATATCTGCAACACCGTCACCAATGTCAACCATCGCGACACCGATATTTTTCTCATCGTCTTCAAGAACAGCCCAGCTTGAAGCTATGGCGCTCACAACGACACCGTTCACGAAAAATCCGGCATCTTCGACAGCTTTGTAAAGATTTCTGAACATCGTTTTCGGCATCGTTATTATAAGAACGTCGACTTCGAGCCTCCTGCACGCCATTCCTATCGGATTTACTATGCCTGCCTTGCCGTCGACAGTGTATTTTCCTATTTCTACACTTATAATCTCTCTGTCGTCAGGCAATGTGATTATTTTGGCCTGTTCTATGACCCGGTTCATATCGGTCTTTGCGACTTCCTGACCTCTGACCTGGATCACGCCGTGGCTGTTTATAGAACGGACTCCTTCACCTGAAACACCCACATAGACCTTTTTTATGCGTTTTGAGGAAATCTGCTCGGCCTCCGATACGGAATCGCGTATCGCTGCAGCGGTAGCCTGGACATCAACGACATCGCCCGCAATCAGACCTTTGTTGTTTTCAGCGACACCCTTTCCTATAATTGCAAAAACACCGTCATCACTCTTTTGCGCAATAAGAGTCGTGACGCTCTGCGTACCTATATCAAGTGCAGCAATCATCGTATTGCCTCTAGCCATCAGATTCTCCCTTTTTTATATTAACAAGTTTTCCGAATATAATTTCAAATTCCGTCTCGCCGAAATTATTTTTTACCTTGTCAAAATCGTACTCCCACACCCACTGACTTTTGGCAAGAAGCTCTCTTATCGCACCGGATGTTTTCTGCATCATCTGGTTCCACTCATCTACCGTTGCCTCTTCCTTAAGATGGATGACCGTCTCCAAACGCTTTTTTTCAAGAACGCACAGCAGCGAATATCCGGCAAGAAATTCATAACTGATGCTTCTAAGATGGCAAAGCGAATCCAGATTTTCCCATTTTTTCGCAAGAAAAATAGCGTTTTTTATCTTCTCCGAACGTTTTTTCTCCTCTTCCGGAGTAGAATATTTCAGATAAAAAGTGGGCATATCCTTCGGAATTTCACGTGAAAGAGCCTTTTTGAAAAGGATTCCGTCGGCATCGGAAAACCACGGCATAAAGGAATCTTTGTCTGAATCTGACGACCTTTTTCTGCTGGTAACAATCATCGCCGGTTTGAATTCTTCTATATGTATCACCACCGAATTCGGGAAAAACTTTTCCACAAAAGCCTTTTTGACCCATCCGCAAGTCGAGAGATTGAGTGTCATTTTTTTACTGTCGGCATCAAAAAAACTGATTTTTTTATCAAGACCGGCAACAAAAAGAATATCTTCCCTGCTCAGGCGGTCGTTTCCTATTATCTCGACATTTTCAGGAGTTATGAGCATTCTGTCACTGTTTTTGAACGCCTCAAAAGTATCTCCTGCAAAGCAGAATACGGCAGCAAAAAGCGACACGAGAAGATACGTGCAGAGCACGTATCCTATAGCGCCCAATATCCCTAAGAACTTCTTCATTTTGCGCTCAAGCACTCCGAAATAAGTGTTTCAATAAGTTCAAGGTATCCTATCCCGCGGTATTTCGCGATCATAGGAACAAGCGAATGTCCCGTCATTCCCGGAAGAGTGTTGATCTCAAGCATTATGTAGTCGTCGCCGCTGACTATGAAATCGCTTCTCGTGACACCTTTGCAGCCGAGCGCGACATGCAGTTTCAAAGCGGCGTCGGAGATCTTCTCCCTCGCAATTTCGCTGATATCGGGATGAACCGTGTATATCGTCTTGTCGCTGTTGTATTTCGCGTCGTAGTCGTAGAACTCGTTTGCCGGAGTGATCTCGACATCGCCGAGAACTTTGTTTTCAAGCACAGCAACATTGACTTCGCGTCCTTTGAAGAACTTTTCGCAGAGATAGCGTTTTCCCGCTTTAAGTTCTTTTTTCGAATCTTCCCAGCTCTCTTCGTTTTTGACTATGTAAACTCCGCGGCTTGAACCGTTGACCGGATCTTTGACGACGAACGGGAAATCGTAAGGTTTTTCCATGTCAGGCGCCGCTTCGATCGTTTTTCCTTCTGCGACATTTATTCCGCAGTCTTTCATAACGGCGCGGCAGAGCAGTTTGTCCATGCCGACAGCACTTGCCGTAACACCCGAATTCGTGTACGGAATTTTCATCATTTCGAGAAGTCCCTGAACCGTTCCGTCTTCACCATATCTGCCGTGAAGACCGTTTACAACTACATCAGGATTGAATTCACGGAGTTTTTCAGCCAAATCAAAACCGACATCAATGAACTTCACGCTGGTGTAACCGCCTTCGCAAAGGGTTTTGTAAAGCATGTTTCCCGTAACGAGGCTGACTTCGCGCTCGTCCGACATTCCGCCGGCAATGACCGCAATCTTCATGTTTTTGTCGAGTTTCATTTTTATCTCCTCAAAAAATCAATCATACCAGAACTGAACTTCGGGTTCCAGAGTAACACCGAATTTTTCGCGCACTCTTTCAATCGCTATCTCTTTCAGGCGGCAGAAGTCGTCGAAAGTTCCTTCACCCGTATTTATTATTATGTTTGCATGGTTGTCACTGAGTTTCGCGCCGCCGATGGAAAAACCTTTCATTCCGCACTGGTCAAGCATATATCCCGCCTTGCCGTCTTTCGGATTTTTGAAAAGCGAACCCGCGCTGTGCCCTTTTATCTTTATTCTCTTCGAAAGGAATTCCAGAATCCTCGCTCTTACGTTTTCCGAAGTATCTTTCGTCAAAATCAACTCAGCACCGTAAATCACGAAACAGCCTTCAGGCTTGTTGTCAAGCGAGCGGTAGCTGTATTTCGGCAAAAACGGGAAAACCTTGCCGTTCTGAATGACGTAAATCACGCCGACTACATCATCCCACGAAGAACCTGCCGGAGCCGCGTTTCCGTAAAGCGCGCCGCCGAGATTTCCCGGAATCCCTGCAAGAAATTCGACACCGGACAAGCCGTTCTTTATCGAATAGTCGAGCAGAGCCGCGTTGCTTACCCACGAAGGCATGAAAGTTTTGACCAGATATTCGTCTACATCGTCGGTATCGCTTGTAGAAATCGCCTTTCCCATGTAAAGAACGGGCTTTTTCACGTCTCCTGCGATAATATTACTGCCGCCGGAAAGGATTCTGTAATCGTCGAATTCAGAGGTAAAGCGCACCAGATCATCAATAATTTCAGGAAAGTAAAGATCGCAGACCGCGTCTTTTACCTTTATTGTGAGAAGTTCACTTATGTCGGCGCGCTTTTTGAACTTCACTTATCTTCTCCGCTCATAAGTTTGGCGAAAATCGTATTCACGTCCCCCGCACCGGCTGAAACTATTGCCGAAGCGTGAAGTCTTTTTTCGTTTTCTTTAATAATTTCGACAGCCTTATCTGTATTTTCGGCATAAAAAACAAAGTTATCTCCGTTTTTCAGCTCTTCATAAAGTTCTCTTGATGCTCTCCCTTCGAACTTTTCGCCCGCCGAATAGACCGGAAGAATTATCAATGCTCCGACATCTTTCAGAACTTCCCTGAACTTGTCATAAAAAGTAGTAAATCTCGAAATTCTGTGCGGCTGGAAAACAAGACAGAAGTTTTTGAACTCGTGTTCAGCCTGCTCGATCAGTGCGTGAACTTCGCTCGGATGGTGCGCATAGTCGTCAACGAGCGTCATTCCGTGCCAGGTTCCTACATTCTGGAACCTGCGGTCGACTTTCGGCACCGACTTCCAGAATTCGCGGTTAATAACAGGAAGAGAACGCCCGGTTTTTCCTAAATATTCAGAAGCTGCAAGAAGCGCAGCGGAGCGGTTCTGCAGAATGTGCGTCGGTTCCGCAACATCTCCCACATAAATTTCGGTATTACCCGAAAGGAAGAAAAGCGAACCCTCTTTCATATAAAAACTGCTGCAGTCGTTGTTTTCAAAACCGTCGCCGTGTCTGATTTCATCGTGAGTCGGAAAAGAAAGAGGCGAAAACATCGCAAAAAGTCTGTCGCTCAGATCGTAGCCGCGACCGATTATCAGATTTTCAGGTCTTTCCGAAAGAAGATAGCGCTCGAAAGATTTCAGCATCTCGACCGGCGTTTTGTAAAAATCGGCGTGTTCGAACTCAAGGTTTGTGATAACAAGCGAATCTGGACACATTTTGAAAATCGAGCCGTCGCTTTCGTCAAGTTCGACAACGTAAGGTTCACCGGCAGAAACACTCGTCAGACCGTTGCTTTTCCCGCCGGCATAAACAGAGGCATCAACTCCTGCGGCACGAAGAAGCGCATATATCATCCAGGTCGTCGAAGTTTTGCCGTGGCTGCCGCCGACACCGATTTTGTGCTTTTTTTCAAGCAGGATTGCCAAAAATTCGCCTCTGGTAACGACTTTTACCCCCTTTTTCAAAGCCGCGGTCACTTCCGGATTGTCAAGCGGAACGGCACTCGAACGGACGAGAATGTCAACTCCGTCAAGATGAGCAGGATCGTGCCCCTGCATACACTCTATTCCCTGACCTCTCACCATTTTAAGGAACGAACTTTCCTTCATGTCGCAGCCGCTGACCCTGTAGCCGAACGACTTCGCAGCAGTTGCAAGACCGCTGACACCGCTTCCGCCTATGCCCATAAAATGAATATGCATTATTTTTTTCCGCTCTTCAAAATCTTTTCTATATCGTCAGCCAGCCTGTTTGCAGAGTTTTCGAAATCAAGCTCGGCCATATTTCTTTTCATACTCTCTTCGTTTTTGACGTAGGTATTGAGGAACGAGTAAAGTTTTCTCATTCTTACCGCCGCATTTACGCTTTTTGCGTCTTCAACGATAAATCCCATACTTTTTTTCGCCATAAAAACGGCATTCTGCTTCTGGAAGTAATCTTTATTTTTCGGAAGCGGCAGATATACGGCAGGTTTTTTGAGAGCGATAAGTTCAGCAATTACATCGCTGTTGGGACGCGCGATAACGATGTCTGCAAGTTTATAATAAGAACCGCGGTTTTCGAAAAACATCTCGCAGGTGCTTTCTATTTTATGAGCCTCGTAATATTTGTTAATCGATGCGATCTCGCGGTCTCCGGTTTCGTGAATTATATGAAAGTCTCTGGTTACTTCAGGATATTTATTTATCAGTTCACGAATAGTGGAATTTATTTCTTTGGTCTCTTTTTTGCATGTAAGAATGACAAGTTTCCGTTTTTTAGTCTGGATATCAGCCGGTTCCGCCTTGAGAACCTCTCTGTCAACCGGAATACCTGCAACAAAAGACTTTTTGTAGAATTCATAGTCTATATTTTCCTGCATCGCCTCAAAGGGGAAATATATACGGTCAGCCTTTTTCATAAAGTCTTCACCGCATTTCGAAATTGCAAGATTCCCCTCGAACAGCATAATTTTTATACCGTTTATCTTTGAAGCAGCCTCAAGAACAGGATAAGCTGAAAATCCGCCGAAACTCAAAACCGCGTTTATACCCTTGATTTTCAAAATCTGAGTCGCTTCCTGCACACAGGACTGCATTTTCAATGCTCTGACAATTTTCGAAAACAGATCCTTGGATTGCGGAAAATTGGAAGTGGAAACAACTTCATAGCCTCTTTCACTGAAAAGTTTGGCAAAAATGGAACCCTGCGTAAGAGCTATAACACTCATTATGCCGCGAAGCCTCAGCGTAATCGCCAGTGAAAGAGCAGCTTTCTGCTGTTCTCGCGTATTGATGCCGGTCATAAGCAGCATGTATCTTGTTTCAATCGAACTATCCATTTTCACCTCCGAAATCAGCGCCGGCTCTCACTCGTAACCGCATTAAGAATAAGACCGACCATAAAAGAATAACTTGCCAGCGCGCTCCCGCCGTAACTTATGAAAGGAAGCGGAACACCTTTGTTCGGCGAAAGCGAGGAAACGACAAGAAGATTTATTATAACCTGAATTGCAAGCATCAGCACGAAGCCGGAAACCATATAAAAATTGAATGTCTCGTGCAAATGCAGAATAAAATAGGTTCCTATCCCGAACAAAGCCATAAAAAGCAGAATCACGGCAACCGAACCGACAAAACCGAATTCCTCGCCTATTATCGGAAAAATGAAATCTGTCTGTGATTCGGGCAGATCCTTTACTTTTACCGTTGAATTTCCGAAACCTACTCCCGTTACGCCGCCTGTGCTGAGAGCGACCTGGGCACGGCACTGCTGAAGTCCGGTATCGAATCTGTATTCGTCACTGCACGGATCCATAAATGACTGCAGTCTAGCGATTCTGTAACCTTTGCCCGGCATGAATACCATTACGCAGAATGCCGCAACCGCCAGAGGAGCAAGATAGAGGAGATATTTTTTTCTCATACCGCCCAAAAGGAGCATAAGCATTGCAGTTCCGCAGATAATGGTCGCGGTTCCGAGGTCTTCTATGGCAATCAAACCGACTATCGAAACAACGACGACACCGATGCTGAGAACATCTTTCAAAAGCTGAACCCTCTCCCCTTTTTTCGTCATAACTTCACTGATGTAGATTACGGTGACGATTTTGGCGAATTCGGAAGGCTGAAGCATCATAAAATGAAGATCTATCCAGCGTTTAGCACCGTTTCTTGTCGTTCCGATAATCAAAGTGGCTATAAGCAGGATGATTATGAAGAGAACCAGATATTTTGAAGAATTTTTAAGCCACGAAATATTTACCAGATAAGCCGCAATAAAAGCGATTCCGGCAAAAGCAAAATTAACAATAAAACCGCGTATCTGCGGCAGAAGAGACGCTTCAGCAGAGGGAACATTGAACATTTTGACATTGAAAACCATGACCATCCCGAAAACTACGAGAAGGAAAAATATCGAAAAATAAAGTTTGACAGCCTTTTCCATCCTAAGCTCCGATCTCAGCTTTCAAGTCCTTGACTTTGTTGACGAAATCTACTCCGCGCTCTTTGTAGTTCTTATACCAGTCGAAACTTGAGCACGCAGGCGAAAAGAGAACTACACCGTCATTTTTTGCAAGCAGAAACGCCTTTTTGACAGCTTCAGCCATCGAATCGGCGCTTTCGACATTTGCAAAACCGTTGAAATAAGGACGGATTATCTCTTTTGACGCACCGATGAGAACGACACCCTTGCACTTTCTGTCGGCAAGAATTCTCACCGGTTCGTAACTTCCGCCTTTGTCAACTCCGCCGAGAATCAGAACGACTTTTCCGTCATCAAATCCGGCAAGCGACTTTTCGACCGCCCCGACGTTTGTTCCCTTGGAATCATCAATAAATTCAACGCCTTGGAATTTATCAACGAATGCTGTTCTGTGAGCAAGCGGATCAAATTCAAGAAGCGATTTTCTCAGAATTGCAGTATCGCCTACCCAGTCCTTAACACCTAAAACGGCAGCCATTATATTTTCGATATTGTGGTGTCCGCGAATCTTCAGATCGTCGACTTTGAGCGTTTTTCCGTCAAAATAGACGTTTGTTTCATCGCATTTGATATCTTTTGTTCCTTCGACCGAGAAGAATCTGATTTCAAAATCAGGATGTTTGAAATCGTCTGCAACGATTCCCGTCCCGAGAATGGCAACGCCGCCTTTCTTCAACAAATTCAGCAGGTTGAGCTTCGTGTTTTTATAGTCTTCAAAGTCTCTGTATCTGTCCAGATGGTCGGGAGTTACATTGAGAACCATCGCGACATCGACCTTGAGACTTTTTAAAGTCTCAAGCTGGAAAGAGCTGAGTTCGATAACGAAAAATTCGTAGCCCTTCCCGATCCCGTTGATGACCGGCTCGCCGATATTTCCGCAGAGAAACGACTTGAATCCCGCATTTTTAAGAAAAGCGTGAACGAGCGAAACCGTCGTTGATTTTCCGTTAGTGCCCGTTACGGCAATAACTTTTTCATCTTTGACAAACCTTCCTGCAAGTTCAAGTTCTCCAATGATTTCAGTTCCCTGAGCGTTCAGCTTCTGAATGACCCGATGAGTTGCCGGAACTCCGGGGCTGATTATGGCGAGATCGTATTTGAGATTTTCGTCATATTTCAGATATTCGGCTGAATATTTTTCAAGCTGTGCGGCATTGTCGTCGTAAATAAAAATTTCATATCCGGAGTTTTTCAGAAATTTTGCGGAAGAGATGCCAGAAATCCCAAGACCTACTATCAATGCTTTCATTTCAAAACCTCCGGAAAATCAAAAATTCTTTCAAGTCTGTTGCCTCTGGAACCCTTCACAAGGAATGTTCCTTCTTCCGGCAGCAAGCCCCTGATATCCGCAATATCACCCAAAAAAACGAGCTTTTTGCAGTTCAAAAAATCCGACTTTACTTTATCGAATTCGCAACCGACCAAAAAAATAGCCTTTAATAGTGTAAAATCTTTTAAAGAATTTACAAGTTCTTTATGCATTTTTTCAGAAAAATTTCCGAGTTCGAACATACTGCCGAGAATCAGAAAGCATTCTCCTGATTCTTTCAGAGCATATTTTTTGTAAAAATTTTCTATCGATTTCTGCATCGACTGCGGATTTGCATTGTAGCAGTCGGCAATAAAAGTGCGTTTTCCGATGACTTTTACCTCCCCTCTCATTCCGGGAAGGACACATTTTTCGACCGATTTTTTGAGGTCAGGCAGAGAACCGAGAGCAGTTTTAACTATATTCGCCGCGCAGTTTATGTTTTCAGCCATAAAATCGGGAAGCTCTTCAAAATCTTCAGCGATAGCAGCGACTTCTTCATTTGAATAAGTATTGATAATTCTTGAATCTTTGTACTCATCGACCCACTTTTTCATGTAAGGATCGGAAACGTTTGCCGAAACGACGGCGCTGGAAAAATTGAAAATTTCGAGTTTTGCCGCAGCAAGATCGGCGTGGCTTGCAAAATTTCCGATGTGGGCATTTCCGATATTGGTTATCGTAACAAAGCCGGGATCAGCGATTTCGACAAGTTTTTTTATCTCTCCGCTGTGGTTCATTCCCATTTCAAGAACGAGAACTTCAGTCAGAAGCGGCATATTCAGAATGACGAGCGGCATACCCAAATGGTTGTTGAGATTTCCTTTCGTAGCCCAGACGATTTTACCGGAAACGGCAGCCATCGAAGCTATGAGCTGGCGTGTCGAAGTCTTTCCGCTCGAACCGGTGACGGCTATCACTTTGCCGTGGAAGAGTTTTCTTCTTTCGTGAGCCAGAATGCTCATAAAATCAAGCACATCCGGCACTTTAATATAATTTTCGTCCTGACTTACATCTTCAGAACCTATACACAAAACACCTTTTTTAAGAAGCTCTGGAACGTAGTTGTGACCGTCTGTTTTCTCGCCTTTGAAGGCAAAAAAGAGCGAATTTTCAGTGCATTCGCGCGAATCGATGGAACATTTTGAGATTACTGAATTTTTAAGCTTTTTTTTTAATCCGGCTTTTTCAAGAGCCTTTTCAAGAAGTAAAGTCGTGAACATTTATTCCTCCCCTAACGATTTTTCTGCTTCAAGTCTGTCGGAAAAGAATTTCTTTCCGCTTTTTGTTATCTGGTAGTTCTCTGCACCTTTTCCGGCAATGAGAACGACATCGTTTTTTCCTTTGATTTCAACTGCTTTTCTGATTGCCTCTGCCCTGTCGTTTATCACTGTTACATCGGCATTTTCAGGGCATCCGGCAAGAATATCGGCGATTATTTTCTTTGGGTCTTCAGTTCGCGGATTATCGTCGGTAACAATGATTTTGTCTGCCAGTCTGCATGCAGTTTCACCCATGATCGGACGCTTCCCGCTGTCTCTGTCGCCACCCGCACCGAAAACAATGATTATTTTTTCGTAAATACCTAAATTTCTTAAAGTAACCAAAACATTTTCCATCGCGTCCGGAGTATGTGCATAGTCGATATAGACTGCGTGTTTTCCCACTTTTTCAAGCCTGCCGGGAACTGAAACATTGCTTTCTATCCTCTCGAACGCCTTTTCCGCTCCGATAAAGAGACTTGCCGCGGCAAAAGCGCCCGCCGTGTTGTAGATGTTGAAATTTCCGACAAGAGGAATCTTCACTTTTCTGGAAATGCCGCCGAGCGTAAAAACGACTTCACTTCCACAATCAGAAATCCTATCTATTTTCATGAATAATTCAGCAGACTTATCTTTTTCGGAAATCCTTATCTGACGAATGCCGGACAACTCTTCCGAAAGTCTTTTCCCTGCTTCGTCGTCAATATTTATGACAGCCGTTCCGCCGCGTTTAAGATGCTCTGAGAATAATTTTTTTTTTGCCTGATAGTAGTTTTCGAAAGTTTTGTGGAAATCGAGGTGATCGCGCGTCAGATTCGTGAAAATCGCAGCGTCGAACATCGTTTTTTCGATCCTGTTTTCTGCAAGAGCGTGGCTGCTTACCTCTGAAATCACAGCTTCCACACCGGATTTACGCATATCATCGAGAAGAGAATACCACTTCCAGTTGAGAGGAGTCGTATTCTGCGCAGGAATCAGCTTTCCCGCATATTTGTAGTTCAAAGTGCCGATAACGCCGCAGCTCATGTCGTCCTGCAGCATATTTTCCAGAATGAAAGTCGTCGAAGTTTTGCCGTTCGTACCGGTGACACCTGTCATTTTCATCTTTTTGTCGGGCTCGTCGTAAAAAACTGGAAGAACTTCCTTCAAAACCTCTTTTACGGAGTTTACGCGGATATAGTTTCTGCCGTTACACTCTTTTTCGCCGACAACGAGCGCTGCCCCTTTTTCAAAAGCGGCTTCTATGAAATCGTGTCCGTCGCTGTTAAGCCCTTTGACGCAGAAAAAAACCGTGCCGGGCGTAACTTCGCGCGAATCCGCGGTAATTTTTACAAGCCCGCTCTCTTTGTCAGTCACAGGCGACCCGAGAGTGAATTTTGAAATAAAATCAACAAAATCAATCGTTTTCATTCTTTTTTTCCTCTTCTACATCGAGACTTACGACAGTTCCCGCAAGAACGACTTCGCCCGCTTTAGGCGATTGTCCGACTATCTTTCTGTTGTTTATCGGATTGCCGATAAAAACCACTTCAAGATTTTTGTCGTTTGCTATGGCGAGTGCATCATTCGAGCCGACATTCTTGAAATTGGGGATTTTCACATAATCGGAACCTATTTCGGACGCGATTTCGGAATCGTCCAGCTCTATAACGCTGCCGGTCATATCGGTAGTTATATATTCGGGAATTTTCTCTTTATCCTTTTCGCTTTTATAGACGAAGACATCGAATTTGGGAAGCACTCTTTCAGCTATCTCTTTGAATACCGGAGCCGCAACTGTACCGCCGTATTCCTTCCCTTTCGGCTCGTCGATTACGACTACCATGACGAATTTCGGATCGTTGTTCGGAACGGCTCCCGCAAAAGAACAGACGACTCTGTTCCACGAATACTTCTTGAGAGCGGGATCGTATATCTGCGAAGTTCCGGTTTTGCCGCCGACCTCAACTCCTTTGAGACGCGCCCTTTTTGCGGTTCCGTGCTCGTCGGAGACAACTCCTTCAAGCATTTCTATTATCTTTTTATCGGATTTATATTCGAAATTTATGCGCTTTGGTTCGGGGATAAAGACCTTTTCAGAGTTTTTGCCGACGATTTTATCGACAAGAACCGGTTTCCAGAGAACTCCGCCGTTGTATATCGCCGCATAAGCTCTCGCCAGCTGCACCATATTTACCGAGAGACCCTGTCCGAAAGAGAGGTTGCCTTTGTCGATAGGATACCATTTTTTGTAATCTCTTATCGGTTTGTTCGATTCTCCGGGAATATTTATCCCGCTTTTCTGACCGAATCCGAACATGGTGAAATAGTTGTAAAGCTGCTCGTTCGTAAGCCTGTCAGCGAACTTTATAGTACCGATATTACTTGAGTTTACGACAACGTCGCGGATCGTCATCCACTGATTCGGGTGGGAATCGCGGACCAGTTTTTTTCCGAAAATAAAACTTCCGTTTTCACCGTAGACAAGTTCGCCCGGCTTTGCCAGATTTTCGTTGAGTACGGCAAGAATTGAAAAGGATTTGAAGGTCGAACCCGGTTCAAACAAATCGCTGACTGCGAAATTTCTCTTGTTTTCGATCGGATATTCGCGGTAACGCTCAGGCTCGTAGGTCGGATAGTTCGCCATGGCGAGTATTTTTCCGGAATAAGGCTCCATAATGACTACGCCGCCCCATTTAGCGTGAACTTTTTCCACCATTCTGGCGAGTTCTTCCTCTGCTATGAACTGAATTTCTGAATCTATTGTAAGATAAATGTCGCTTCCCTTCTTTGAATCGCCGATCTCGCTTTCAATGTCTATATCATCCTCGTATATCCTTTTTTTGGTGAGCTTGTTCTGCTTTACCTGAACCTTCGTACCGGCAAGCATGGAATCATACCTGAGCTCGATCCCTTCAAGTCCTTCCGGGCCTTCTTCCGTCGGATTTTTGTTTGCCTGAACGAAACCGAGGACATTGGCAAGCAGTTTTCCCTGCGGATAAACACGCTTGAAATTCTTTTCATAAATTATTCTGTTCAGATCGCTCAGCAGCTCGTCGGCATCTTTTTTTTCCTGAGATCCTTTCGCTGCAGTTTTCGATATCTTGGACTCTTTATTCTTTGCTTCGTTTATTGCATTTTTGAGAGCCTTGTATTCGCCGTAATCGACATCCTGCTTCAAAACTTCATAGTGATTGGATCTCCCGTTCCTTTTTTTATTCTTTTTAAGGATTTCGAGGACTTCTTTTTTGCCCATGCCGAGATTTTCAGAGATTATATCAGCCAGGAACTCCTTGTTTACGACGCCTGCCGGATCGACTGCGATACTGACTTTGACTTCACTCATTGCAAGGGGATTGCCGTTTCTGTCGTAGATCGTTCCCCTTTTACCTCTGACAACTGAGAATTCGACTGAATTTTCGATTTTATCCATACGGTCTGCATGTTTCACAACCTGCAGATAGTAGAATCTTCCTATGACTACAAAAAAAAGAACTAGAATAATAAACGCAAAAACAAGATATATTTTTCGTCCGGTATCCATGCTGACTTACCTCTCATTTGAGATCTCTTAATCCAGTTTTACGAATTTGTCCGAAGTGGTGACCGAAAGCTTCATTTCTTTGGCTTTTTTCATAAGAGCTTCGGAAGAAGTCAGTTTAAGATAGCCGCGCTCGGATAACTCTTTCTGCCATACAAGCTCCTGAGTATCCTCGATCATTCTTATGATATCGTTTTTGAGATTCGCTTTGTAAGCCTTGTAGTAGCTGTCCGTCAGCATCAGGGAACCAGCCGCAAGGATCATGCAGATATATACGACAAGTTCACCCGAAAAAAGTGTTCTGATCTTAGTTGAGATCACTCTTGAACTGCTGAAAATTTTTGTTCTCTCTTTTTTAATGTTTTCGGAATCTGCATGGATGTAAGCCGGCATAGTTGTCCTCCCCAAAGTTATATAAAAACGGTCTTTTTCAATATTCTCAGTTTCGCGCTTCTGGCGCGCGGATTTCTGACACACTCTTCATCCGTCGGAGTTATCATCTCGACTGCGCATGAAGCCTCGTCGCAGAAAGGAACTGTGTCTTTTCCGTCAACATAGAACGGAACTTTGTTCTTGCGGTCGCGGAAAAAGTTCTTCACTATCCTGTCCTCAGTCGAATGGAACGTGATGATTCCCATTATCCCTTTGTCCGAAAGAAGCGGAAAAGCCTTTTTAAGTGCTGTTTCAAGCTCACCGAGTTCGTCGTTTACGGCCATACGGAGCGCCATGAACACCTGTGTTGAAGGATCGATCCCCTTTTTGGCGTATTTTTTTGCCTTTCTTATTTCATCGGCAAACTGCATTGTTGTCGTCATTCCCTCGTCGGCGCATCTTTTCAGCGTTCTCGCGACTGTTCCTGCCTCGCGCTCCTGAGCGTAAAGACTCAGAATGTTCCTGAGTTCGCCCTCGGTCGAATTTTTAATGAAATCGAGAGCCGTGACAGGAGAATTTTTATCCATTCTCATGTCCATCGGACCCTCTTTCTGCATTGAAAAACCGCGATGCGGCGTATCAAACTGAAAACTGCTGACACCTAAATCGGCAAAAACGATGTCGACTTTCGGAATCTGCAGAAGGAAGAGAACTTTATCTATTTCGCTGAAAGGCGCGTTTACTACAGTGACATTCGGGAAAGAAGCGAACTTTTCCTTAAGGTGCGAAACGGCATCCTGATCCCTGTCGATGAGGACGGCGCGTACATTCGGGTATTTTTCGAGAATGCCGGCATCGTGACCGCCGCCGCCGGAGGTAAGATCGACAAAAACAGAGGGAGCGTTGTCAAAAGAAGACAGCACCTCGTCGAACAGGACGGGAACATGAACAAAATCCATTACTCCCTGCCCCCGTTTTCCGCCATTTTATCTTTGGCGCTGTTCATTACCTTGAATACATCATCCTGACTGATATCGCCTTCCGTGTTTTCATAGTTGTCGAGCTGCTCTTTAGACCAGATTCTTATATTGTTTATCGCACCGACAAAAACGACATCCTTGTCTATTCCGGCGAAGTCTATCATATATTTCGGAAGTCTCACCCTGTTCTGGCTGTCAAGCTGTATAGCCTCTGCAGTTCCGATATACTTTCTGATGAAATACTGCTTGACAGGGCCCTCTTCCATTCTGTCTATGATATTCTGCTGGGCTTCCCACTGATCTTCAGAAAAGATTTCGAGATAACGCTCATTCTTGTAAGGGCTGCATGCGATGACAATTGTGTCGTTTTCATCGGAAAGATTCAGTTTGGAATAGTAATCCGCCGAAAGAGAAATCCTTCCTTTCGGATCGATTCTATATTCCTTCCTTCCGAAGAATGTCTTGGCTAATTTTGACATCTTTTACCACAAAACAACACAAAAACGCCCTTTGTTACCACAAAGGTATCCCAAAAGCAACACTTTTTTGCAAAAAATATTATTTTTTATGTATATAGCTGAAATTAAAGGGATTTTTTATGCTTAAAATAAGACGCTTACAGCGATGGAATATTTAAATGAGTTAAACTACTTCCTGATCTGGTCGCCGGTCTTTCCGAAACGGCGTTCCCTGCCTGCGTAGTCTTTGAGAGCCTTGACCAGCTCGTCTTTATTGAAATCGGGCCACAAAGTGTCGGTGAAATAAAATTCGGAATATGCGATCTGCCACAGAAGATAGTTTGAAATCCTGTATTCACCGCTCGTTCTGATAACAAGGTCGGGATCGGGCATATCGAAAGTGTAAAGACTTTCCGAAATCAGTTTTTCATCTATACTTTCCGGAGTTATTTCATGTGCCGCGACTTTCTGCGCGATTTTTCTTACAGCCTGCGTTATCTCCTGACGTGAACCATAGCTTAAAGCAAGCGTAAGCGTCATTTCGGGATCATATTTTTCCGTTTCGGCTATTGTGTCATTCATTAGTTTGAGCAGTTCCGGCGAAAATCTGTCCTTGCTTCCGATTATGTTGAGACGGATGCTTTTCTCGATAAGAAGATGTTTTTTGGAAATGAGGAACTCTTTGAAAAGTTCCATAAGACCTGTAACTTCCGATTCGGGACGGTTCCAGTTTTCAGTCGAAAAAGCGTAAAGCGTGAGGTATTTCACCCCGATTTCACGGCACAAAGTCGTTACCGCGTCAACTGCGTCGGCACCTGCTCGGTGCCCTTTGATCCTGTTCCAGAGCCGTTTTTTCGCCCAGCGTCCGTTGCCGTCCATGATTATTGCGACATGCTGCGGCAGACGCTCTTCGTTCAATCCGTATTTGATGCAGTATTCGTTCATTTCAAACCCTACTGAGAGATTTTCTGAGTGACTTCTTCAATGAGACGGTCAATGTAGGAGTTGTTCTTTTCCATTGAAGCCGCCATTTTGAGCTGCGTGAGAGCCGATTTGTAATCACCTATTTCAATGGCTTTCGTCGCAAGGATGGCGAAACGGCGCGCCTGATTGTTCTGGATCGTGTCTTCGGGCGTTTCGTTGTATGCAACCTTTATCCTGAAATCAAAGCGTTTGGCATCGGGATTTTCCTTGAGCATCTTGTCGTAGATCACCTTTCTCGAAGGATTCATCAGCACTGAATACGCTTCGTTGGCACGCTTTGTAATGTCGTAAGCCTTTTCCCTTATGTCTGCCGGAATGTTCCTGAATTTGTCAGGATGATATTTCCTCGCCATTGCGATATATTTTTTCTTGATGTCTGCAAGGGGCGCATTTTGCGGAAGACCGAAAAACGTGTAGTAGTCGTAACTGTCCATATTGTTCGAAAAATATGTGATTTCTTCAAGCATATCAACTGAAACTGCATTAGGTATCCTCGCCGGTTCAACATTGTTTTCGACAACTTCCTTAACTTTTGCAAGGAACTGTTCGCTGTTGAGAGGCAGCTTGAAAAACGCCGCCGCGCCGTACTTTGCCGCAATATCGGCATTGAGTTCGGGACCTTCGGCAACAGCCAGAAGAATGAAACTTTTCGCTTTACGGATGACCGGCAGAGCTTTGAGCCAGATCCCTTCAGACAAAACCGAAGAAACTATAAGCGTGTTGTAGCTTTCCAGATCTTCGGTAAGCAGTTCCTTAACATCCTGCGTAATGAAACATTCGCAGTCATCGATCTTTGAAGTCAAGAATTTTTCCATTGATTTCAAATATTTTTCATCTTTCATAAGGATTGCGATTTTCTTTCTCATCAGCGTTGCTCCAAACCAAGAATATTCAATGAAATTTTCTGCATTCTTCCGGTGTCGAGGTCGACCGCACTGACGTTAAGGACGCCGTTCGTATCGATCTCGAATTTGACCTCTATTTTGAGTTCTCCCCTTTTCGCCTTTCTCATTTCCGAAAGCGTAAGCTCTCCCATCAGGTGTGATTCACGCTTGCTTTTTGCGTTGCCCTGATATATCTCGACTTTTACCGAATCGACATTATCGGCTGCATTCGTAAAAATGTTGGTCCTTTCAAGTGGAAGAGGCTCGTTCTTTTCGACTAAGATTTCGATGTAGTCGCCTACACTGCCTACACCGATCGAAAGCGGAACGACGTCAAGCAGGACCGGAGCCTGATCGCTGTAGTCGCTTATGAGCGAATTGCCCATGATGCTCGCTCCCATCGCGATGACGAGAACGGATTCTATGCCGAAGTAAGGCTGCTGCTTGAAAAATTCTGAAACGCGCTCCTGAACGCGCGGGATCTTTGAAGAACCGCCGACAAGAATGACCGCGTCAAGTGCCGAAACATCGAGATGGGCGTTTTCCATCGCGTCGCGGCAGATGTCGAAAGCCTGCGAAACTATCGGATCGATTATCTGGTTGAAAAGTTCTCTGTCGATGATTCTTTCGTAATCGGCAAATCTTTCCTCTCCGAGCGGGATCATGCTGCGGATGAGGACTTTGATCTTATCCTGAGTCGAAAGGGCGATTTTTATGCGCTCCGCTTCGGCAAGGAAAACGGTCATCATTTCGCTGTTCATCGAAACTTTGACGCCGTAGTTCACTTCGATGTCGTACATCATGAACTGAACGATCGCGGCATCTATGTCATCACCGCCTAAAAAGCTGTTGCCGGCAGTCGAAAGGACTTCAAAAACGTTGTCCTTGACTTCGAGAACGGTGATATCGAAAGTTCCGCCGCCGAAATCGAAAACTGCGATTTTTTCATCCCTGTTGCTGCCGAAACCGTATGCAAGCGCAGCGGCAGTCGGCTCGTTGATTATGCGGAGAACGTTGAGTCCTGCAAGCTGACCCGCTTCCTGAGTCGCACGCCTCTGAGCTTCGTTGTAGTTCGCCGGAACAGTGATTACCGCATCGACGACTTCTTCGCCCAGATAATCCGCTGCAGCCTTTTTCGCCTTTTTCAAAACTAAAGATGAGATCATCTGCGGTGTAATGCGTTTGCCGTAAATCTCTATTTCGACCGAATCGTTCTTGCCGCCGACTACTTTATACGGGAACTTTCTGGCATATTTTATAGTCTCGGGATGGCTGAAATTGCGGCCTATGATCCTTTTAATACTGTAAATCGTGTTTACAGGGTTCAAGTGCCGCATATCCTTAGCCTTCTTTCCGACTATGATATTTTTGCCTTCATTAACGAAAGAAACAACCGAAGGCATTATTTTGTCTTCTTCCTCTCCCGGAATGGGGATAACTGTGGAAAGACCGTCCTGAACGACCGCGACCGTAGTCGTTGAAGTTCCGAGATCTATTCCGAGAACGTATTTCGACATTTCATCTCCGCCAACAAAAAAACCAACCAAACACCCTTTATAATAAGGGGAGCGGAATAATACATTTTTTTTATATTTTGGCAATTATTCGCGAAAACTTCGCCGATTTTGCTGCAGACAAGGCATTTTTCCCTTGCCGATTTTTCAAAAAGTCGTATTATGCGCTGTTTTTTAGGAGGTGGAAACGTGAAAAAGCTCAAAAAAACACAGACTTTGACAAAAATCACATGTGCAAAGTGCGGAAAAGAGTATTTCGTTTCGTTCGTTGCCGACGGACACAGGAACTACTACTGCGACGAATGCCTGAAGGAAATGCACAAAAACAGAAAAGAAGGTAAAATCAAAAAAGTTTTCGACCCGAAAAACGAAAAGTATATGTTCGACTTTATCTGCGACATCTGCGGGCAGTTCAGGCACGCTTTCTATGCCCCGAAAAGGGAAAACGGAAAAATCATGTGCAAGGAGTGCGAATCGAACCGCAAGCTGGAAGAGCGGAAAAAATCGAGAAGAAACGTGATAATCGCCGCTGCAACTCAGGCAGCAAAGGAATCTTTACCATTCAAGAAAGAGGAAGATGATGAATAGAGACGACGCGCTGAAACTCCTTGAAAAACATCTGCCGAACAAAAATCTCATCAAGCACAGCATTGCAGTAGAAGCGGGAATGAGAAAAATGGCTGAGTTCCTGGGCGAAAAAGATGTCGAAAGATGGGCGATGTCAGGGCTTCTCCACGATTTAGACTACGAAGAAACAAAAGACGACTTTCCGAAACACGGGCTTGTAACCGGCGAAATCCTCAGAAAAGAAGGTTTTGACGACACTGAAATCCTTGATGCGATAGTTATGCATTCCGGCAACATTCCGGCAACAACCGCAATGGGAAAAGCGCTTTACGCAGTCGATCCGACGACGGGCTTTCTCACGGCGTGCGTCCTCATGTCGCCCACAAAAAACATCCACTTCCTCGACATGGGTTTCATGATGAAGCGCTTCAAGGAAAAACGCTTCGCGGCAGGGGCAAGCAGAGAGCAGATAGCAAGCGCGACTGAAAACTTTCCGCTAACTCTTGAAGATTTCATAACGATAGTTCACGAAGGAATGAAAGAATCGTCCGAGGAACTCGGTCTCGGCAAACTTTAATGGAAAATTCCGGCAAATATTTCGATTTCGCGTGCAGACTTCTTGCAAAAAGAGACTACTTTACTGAAGAGTTGCGCCAGAAAATACTAGCCAAAGGCGCAACTGCGGAAGAAGCGGCAACCGCAATAGAAAAACTCAGCAGATTCAACTATTTAGATGATTCAAAAGTTCTCAGAAAATATATTTCCGAAATTTCCGCAAAAGGAAAAGGGATCAACTATCTGAAGCAGAAACTCTACGAAAAAGGGTGCTCTTCCCTGCTCTATTCACTTGATTTAGCCGAATTCTACCCTTTTGAAGAAGAGTGCGCCGCAGCAGAAAAAGCGCTTGCCAAACTCGGGAAATACGAAGAAGAAAAACTCGTCTCAAAACTCGTTTCTAGAGGATTTTCCCTCCCGGCCGCACTGAATGCCGTGAAAAAAGGAAAAAGATAGATTCAGCCAAAAATAATTGATTATTACTAATAATTTTTATTGACAAAAGAGTCTATTTCCCTATAATTTCGCCCGCACTTTGCCGGATAACCGGCGGTGACGAAAAACAAAGGAGGTATTTTCGTATGTCACAAGAAACTTTTGAAGAACTGCTTGAGAGTTATCTTCCGAACAAAGAAGAAAATTCAGGCGAAAAAATCAGTAAGGGTATCGTTCGCGCAATCAGAAAGGACGTCATCATCGTTGATGTCGGTCTGAAGAGCGACGGAGTTATTTCGGCTAGCGAATTCACGCCGGAAGAACTTGCAAACCTTAAAGTCAACGACGAAATCGAAGTCGTTGTCGAGAACTGGGACGGCGACAGAGGCATGTCTCTTTCCAAAGAGAAGGCTTCCAAACTCAAAGTATGGGAAGTTGTTGAAAAAGCTTTCCAGGACGGCACACTCGTCAACGGTACTATCGTTGCGAAAGTCAACGGCGGTTTGGCTGTTGATATCGGTGTCAAGGCGTTCCTTCCCAACTCGCAGGTTGCCCTGAGACCCATCAAAAACGTCGATGACCTCATCGGCAAAACCTATGACTTCAAAGTCATCAAATTCGACAAGAAGAAAGGCAACATCGTCATTTCGAGAAGAGATCTTCTTGAGAAAGAAAGAGAAGCTCTCAAAAACACCACTCTCGAAAAACTTCAGGAAGGCGCGATCGTTAAAGGTCTCGTCAAGAACATCACCTACTACGGTGTTTTCGTTGACCTCGGCGGCATCGACGGTCTTCTTCACATCACCGACATGTCATGGGGCAGAGTAAATCATCCGTCCGAAATGTTCAAAATCGGCGACGAAGTTGACGTTAAAGTCCTTAAATACGACAAAGACTCCGAAAGAGTCAGCCTCGGCGTAAAACAGATCACCGACGATCCGTGGATCCACGCTACCGAAAAATACGCAGCAGGCAAAACGGTTAAAGGCGTTGTCGTTTCTCTTGAAGATTACGGCGCTTTCGTTGAGCTCGAAAAAGGCGTTGAAGGTCTCATCCACATTTCCGAAATGTCCTGGACGAGAAGAATCAAACACCCGGGCAAAATGGTTGCAATCGGTGACGAAGTCGAAGTCAAGATCCTTGAAATCGACGTCGAGAACAGAAGAATTTCTCTCGGCATGAAGCAGATCGAGCCGAATCCGTGGGAACTTCTCAAAGACAAGTATCCGGTAGGAACCATCGTAAAGGGAACGATCCGCAACATTACCGATTTCGGTCTTTTTGTCGGTGTTGAAGAGGGTATCGACGGTCTCGTAAGAACCAGCGATATTACCTGGGACAGAAAACTGAAACACCCGTCGGAATACTACAAGAAAGGCGACGAAATCGAAGCTGTCGTTCTCAATATCGACTCTGAAAAACAGAGATTCTCGCTCGGCATCAAACAGCTGACCGAAGATCCGTGGAAGATCTTCAAAGATCAGCACAATGTCGGCGACAAAATCGAAGTCGAAGTCGTAAAAGTTGCTGAATTCGGCGTTTTCGTAAAAGTTTTCGACACGATCGAAGGTCTTGTCCACAAAACTGAATTCGAAGACAACAAAGAATACCAGCCCGGCGACAAACTCGAAGTCATCATCAAATCGATCTCCGATACCGACAGAAAGGTTTCCCTCAGCGTAAAAGCTGTCAGCGATGAAGAAAATCAGAAGATCGTTGAAGAAGCAGAAGCCGTTACTGAAAAAGTTCCGGAGAAACTCGGTTCGATGGCTGCAGCATTCAAGGCTGCTGAGGAAAAGGCTGAAGAAAAACCGGCTGAATAACTCATTTTTTCATGATTTTAAAGGGCACTTCGGTGCCCTTTTTTTGTATTCAGGAGTACTGAATGAACCTTTCGGAACGCCCTTTGAAAGTCGCCTTCTACACTTTCGGCTGCAAGGTCAACCTGTTTGAAAGCGACCAGCTCAAAAAATCGCTTCAAAACGTTGAAATCGTAAGCTGTGACGACGATGCCGACATTTTCGTGATAAACAGTTGCGCCGTTACCGCAACTGCCGAAAGTCAGGCGCGAAACATGGTAAGACGCCTTTCAAAGCGCGGAAAAGTGATACTTACGGGTTGCTACGCCCGCAAAATAAAAGACGAAAACTGCTTTGAAAACACAGAGATCGTGCCGGATATAAAAGATGTAGCCGAAATGCTGGGTTCACAGCTTTCCTATGACGCATTTTTCACGCGGAGCCGCCCTTTCATCAAGATCCAAAGCGGCTGCGACCAGTTCTGCGCATACTGCATAATCCCGCATCTCAGAGGTCCGCTTCATAGTGTTCCGCTGCATGAGATCAGGGCTTTGCTAGAAAAAATCAGAGACGAAAACTTCAAGGAAGTCGTTCTCACGGGAATCCACATAGGAAAATACGGAAAAGACTTAAGCGACGGCTCTACTACTTTAGCAGATGTCGTCAAAGCGGCTTACGAAACTGTCGGAAGAGTCCGCATGGGTTCGCTTGAATCGCCCGAAATAGATGAAAGACTTTTTGAATACGCAAGAAACGGAATGATCCTTCCGCACTGGCACATCCCGCTGCAGAGCGGCTGCGACAGAACGCTGCAGGCAATGCGCAGACCTTACAGAACGGATGCTTTCAGGCGTTCGGTCGAAAAAGTCATAGATTGTTACGATTCTCTTCCAGCTTTCGGAACTGATGTGATCACAGGTTTTCCGGGTGAAACAGACGCCGACTTTGAAGAAACAAGAAAGTTCATCGAGTCGCTTCCATTCGCTTACGGTCACGTCTTCCCCTTCTCCGCGCGCCCCGGCACTCCGGCTGAAAAAATGGAGAAGGAAAATCCTGTTCCGAAACAGGTCAAAAAAGAGCGTGCCGCAATTCTGCGGGATATTTTTCAGGCAAAAAAAGAGGCTTTCCAGAAGTCATTATCCGGCACAGTTGAAGAAGTGATAATCGAAGAAGAAATCGATGAAAACCTATTTGCTTCGACTTCTTCAAAGTATCAGACAGTCAACGTCAAAGGCTCTTTCAAGCCAAGAGAACTCGTAAAAGTAAGACTTTCTTTTGAAAAAGGAAGGCTTTTCGGCTTAGAATCGTGATTTAAAAAGCGTCTTCGATGTCGCTGGAAGCCTGCGGCAGAAGTTTAGGCTGCTTCATTGTGAAAAGTTTTATTTTGGCAAGCGCGCGTGATTCGATCTGACGGACGCGCTCTTTTGAAATTCCGTATTTTTCGCCGATTTCTTCCAAAGTCATCGTCTCGTCGGCAAGATAACGGTTCCAGATTACAAATTTTTCCCTTTCATTCAGTGTACTTATCGCATTCTGGAGTTTGACTTTCATATCTTCATCGTCAATTTCCTGATCGAAATCACTTTTATCCTTAAGTTCGATCAGTTTTTCATCGCTTCCTTCGATCGTCTGGTCAATCGAAATGTCGTTGTAGGAAGAGACTACCTGAAGCGCGTCGATGACTTTGTCGGGCGTAACGTTGAGACGCCGCGCAACTTCCTGAATAAGCTCTTCTTTCGATATTTCGCCGTCTTTGTCGTAACTCTGAATGTCTTTGATCGTCGCCATCATGTTGAAGAAAAGTTTGCGCTCGTCTCTGCTTTTTCCGAAGCGGACAATACTCATCTGGCTGATGATGAACTCCTGAATTTTAGCGCGGATCCACCATGTCGCGTAAGTCGCAAAACGGACTCCTTTGTCAAGATCGAACTTCTGCAGAGCCGTAAGAAGTCCGAGACTTCCCTCCTGGATAAGATCGGGAACATCGCGGAAATTTCTGAATTTGTATGCAAGATTTACAACCAGCTTCAGGTTGCTGACGACGATTTTCTGCGCCGCCTCCTTGCTCTGAGTCTCCTTGAACTTTTTGAAAAGATCAGCCTCTTCCTCCCGCGTCAGATCGGGAACAGAAAGAACGCTGCGGATATAAGTCGAAAGAGTGTTCTGCGAAAGTATCGGAATTTTACTTAAGCTTTGTTTTTCGCTCAAAATAGCCTCACTTTTTTCTTATTTTGACCACTTCATCACGCAGTTTAGGATCGGCACAGTTGCTGTTGAGCCAGATCCCGAAAAGAGCACGTTTGAAATCATGTCCTTTTATTTCGCCCAAAAATTCATCTTCGAAATAAACTTTCGTCCCCTTTTCAGGCAGATACAAAAAAGTTATGGACTTGTTTTTCTTAGGTTTTCTACCGGAATTTTCAAGCAGATTGAGAAATGTGTCAATGCGTGTCTGAATAGTTTTCAAAAACTCCTTGTCGTGACTCATTCCGTAACTGAAACCGCGTCTAAGCTCGCTGATGAGCTTTTTCATTCTCAAAAGATTGGAAAGAGAAACAAGTCTGATAGCCATAGGCTGATCGGCGTCTTTCAGCTTCATATTATCGGTTTCATTTCCTGCCACATAAAGCCCGATCGCGTAGATGGAAAACGATGCCGGTGCGAAAATGCCGTAATTTCTAAGCGGGATCGTCAGATTTTCATCAACTTTTATTTCGGGATCATAGTTTACTTTGGCAGCAAAAACGGGAAAGGTAAGACAAAAAACGATAATCAGAGAAAAAAACTTTCTCATTTTATCCTGAGTTCTTCCCTCTTGAAATTGACGACAAAATCAACGGCGTCTTCGATTTTCATTTCCTGTTTTTCGTTGGTTTTGCGGATTTTTACTTCTACAACGCCTCTTTCGAGCGATTTTGCGCCGAAAATTATCTGAACCGGATATCCGACAAGGTCAGCGTCGTTGAATTTGAATCCGGCCCTTTCGTCGCGGTCGTCAATGACAGTTTCAACTCCTGCAGCATTGAGCTTTTCATAAAAATCGAATGCAGCGTTCTTTACTTCTTCTTTGTTCATCTGGAGCGGAAGAACGATCGCTTCATAAGGAGCAAGCGCCATCGGCCAGATTATGCCGAATTCGTCGTGGTTCTGCTCGATCGCAGCCTGAACCGTTCTGCCGACGCCGATTCCGTAGCAACCCATGACTGCAGGAACAGATTCGCCGTTTTCATCGATAAATTCGCATTTCATCTTCGAGCTGTATTTCGTTCCGAGATAGAAAACCTGCCCGACTTCGATACCTCTGCACTCTTCAAGCACGCCGTCACAGTGAGGACATCTCTCGCCAGCCGTCGTGACGACGAAATCGCCGACTGCATCCGGAGTGAAATCCCTGCGCATAACGACGTTTTCGATGTGGTAACCCTCTTTGTTGGCACCGGCAGTCAGCGAAGACATCGTCGTGATCGAATAGTCAGCCAGAATTCTGATCTGTTTTTTAAGACCTACAGGCCCGATGAAGCCGTGAGGCGCGCCCGAAACATCTTCGATGACGGCGTCGCTTGCAAGTTCGACCGCGTTTCCTTTGCAGAAAGCCTGAACTTTTGCTTCGTTGATCTCTTTGTCGCCTCTGACAAGGATGAGAACAGGCTCTTCATCGACCATATAAATCATTGATTTCATTATTTCTTTCGTGGTTTTACCCAGGAAGGCGGCAACTTCTTCGACCGATCTCTGATTCGGAGTTTCGACATCTTTTACAGGCGGAACATTTGAAGAATCGGGCTTGTTTTCGCTGTAAACCGATGTTGCCTTCTCAAGGTTTGCCGCGTAACTGCACTTGCTGCACGAAAGAATCGTGTCTTCGCCTGCATCGGCAAGGACCTGGAATTCGTGGCTCATATCGCCGCCGATTGCGCCCGTTGCAGCATCGACCGGCTTGAATTTAAGGCCGCTTCTCGTGAAAATCGCGTTATAAGCCTCATACATTTTTTTGTAGGATTCCTTCGCCTTCTCTTCGCTGACATCGAACGAATAACCGTCTTTCATTATGAACTCTCTGCCTCTCATCAGGCCGAAACGGGGACGGACTTCGTCACGGAACTTGCTCTGGAACTGGTAAAGGTTGTAAGGAAGCTGCTTGTAGCTTCTTAAATTTCTGCGGACCATGTCGGTGATGACTTCTTCGTGCGTCGGACCAAGGCAGAAATCTCCGCCTTTTCTGTCTTTAAGACGGAGAAGTTCAGGTCCGTAGTAGCCCCATCTGCCGCTTTCCTGCCAGAGTTCAGCCGGCTGTACCGACGGCATGAGGACTTCCTGACAGCCGCGTTTGTTGAGCTCTTCGCGGATTATGTCTTCAAGTTTTCTGATGCTTCTGAGTGCAAGCGGAAGGTAGTTGTAAACGCCGCTCGCGAGTTTCTGTATCATTCCGGCGCGGTAAAGGAGCCTGTGGCTTTCGATCTGCGCCTCTTTGGGAACTTCTTTCAATGTCTGGAAAAAAAGCTGACTTACTCTCATTGGAATCTCCTATAAAAAACAAACATATAACAAATTGCGGATATTCATAGCACAATCAATCGTTTCTGCAAAAAAATTCTTCGATTCTGCGGGTGATTTCGGCAACCGGAAGGACGTTGAACCTGACTCCTGCAGGCGCAGACCTGATAAAATCGCGGCCGTAATTCTTTTCGGCGATGCGTTTATCGAGCACTGTGACAGTTCCGATGTCGCTTTTCGTTCTTATCAGTCTGCCGAAGCCCTGTTTGAATTTAAGCACCGCGTTCGGCAGCGTGTAAACCTGAAAACCGCCCTTTCCCGTTTCCTGCTCAAGACGTGCGACATAACGCTTGATGAAAGGGTGACTCGGATAGCGGAACGGAAGTTTGATTATCACGAGGTTTCGCAGCGTCTCCCCTTTCATGTCTATTCCTTCCCAGAAAGTTTCGGTCGCAAGAAGAGTTGCGTTCACGTCCTCGCGGAACTTTTTCATTATCGCCTGAACCGACATTTTCCCCTGAGAAAAAACCTCAAAATCAAGGTCTGAAAAGTATTTGAGAGCGTTTTCGCGGTGGCTTATCGAAGTAAAAAGAACAAGTGCGCCGCCGCCTGAAGCCTTGACGATGTCGTGTGCAGCTTCGATGCTCGCCGAATCGAAAAGTTCGCGGTCCCTGGCAGGATCGGGCATATCACCGCCTATGAAAGCCTTTATCTGGGAAGCGTAATCGAAACAGCTCTCTAAACTTATCGCCTTTTTTTCCCTTTCGGTCATAGATAAACCGCTTTCACGGTAGAAAAAGTCGAAACCGTGCTCGTCGCGGCTTGTCGTAAGAGTCGCCGAAGTGAAAATTATGCTTTTGGTATCTTTGTAAAGATTGTCAGCCAAGATCCGCTGCACATCAAGCGGACTTATCGTAAGTGTTAGTGTTTCGCCGCTCTTTTCACCCCAGAAAACCTGATTTTCGGTGTTTGTTCCTATGCAGAATTCACTGTAAAATCCTGCGTAGGAGGCAAGTTTTGCAACGACTCCTTCAAGATCAGTGAGAAGCGAGCGGTTCATGTCATCCATGACTGTTCGAAGCTCGGTTTGCGCCTCATCCTTTTCCTTCAAAAGTTTTACGACCGGCGCGATCAGATCGGTAACATCAGTCACGACTGTCACGATTTTTCCCAAAACATCGGTCATTTCCTTCCGTTTTTCAGGGTCGTCAAGTTCAAAAAGGTTTTCGTCGCTGTTTTTACCTAAAATCGAGATCAGTTCAGGAATAAACGAGTGTGCAAGTTTCGCCTGAAATCCGCCGGAAAGAATGTTTACCGCCTTTTCAAGCGGTTTCAGCAGCGTTGAATTTGCGTTGTTGCTGAGAATTTTTGTCAGAAGCCCCTGTCCTGATGAAGTGTTGTAAAGTTTTCCGAGCAGTTTTCTGACTGAATTTGACGAAACCGATTCGCCTAAAAAACTGACCGCACTTTTAAAAATATTGTGCGCCTCGTCAATAACTAAAATATCGAACTTCGGTAAAATCCCCTCACCTTCGTCTTCCGCTGATTTCATCGAGACATCAGCCATCAAAAGATGGTGGTTCACAAGGATGAGAGAGGCAAAATTTGCCCGTCTTCTCGCCTTGAAAAAGAAGCATGAACTGAAAAATCGGCATTTGCTCTTTTCGCAGGCAAGTTCGTCGGCGCAGATCTCGTTCCAGATATCGAGAGAGACAGCAGAATTCATGTTCGAACGCGATCCGTCATCGGTATAGTTGAGCCAGCGGTCGATCTCTTCAACAGTTTCGACACTTTTTTGCGAAGCCGCATCGTCGATTTTCGTCTGGATACTTCCCATTCTGAAATCAGCGTATCTCCTTTTGCAGAGATAGTTGCTTCTTCCTTTCAGAACGACCGTTCCGACATCGTCAATATCAAGTTTTTTGAGAAGTGCCGGAATATCCTTGTTGAAAAGCTGCTCCTGCAGAGCGATAGTCGAAGTGCTTATGACAACTCTCTTCCCTTTGTTTTTCGAGACGTATTGCAGCGCAGGAACAAGGTATGCAAAACTTTTTCCGGTTCCCGTTCCCGCTTCTGAAACCAGAACAGACGAAGAGTTTATCGCCTCGGCGACACTGAGAGCCATTTCAGTCTGAGGATGTCTGAACTCAAACGTACTGTCTGACTGCGCAAGTCTGCCGTTTATGCTGAAGATCTCCGCAACTTCTTCAAGATCGACAGGCTCTATTTCGGTGTTTTCGGGTTCAATCCTTTCGACTACCGGAAAAACATTTATCACATCGTTATCAACAATGTATGAACCGACGCTTTTTTCGGCTGCGCGGGCCGCGACTTCAATATCTGCCCCGCTCGGATTTATGTTTCCGCTAGGATGGTTGTGGATAAGGACTTCACCCGGCGCGGCAGTCGCGATAACCGCAGGAACAGAGCCGGAATCACCCATTGCGGCACGACGGAGATCACAGATTTTTCCGTCTGCATCCACCTTGCCGACCATAACGATTTCGTTTCCGTCATTCTGCGAAATAAAATATCTCGCAAGCCGGATGGCTGCCGCCGTAAAATAAAGTTCTGCTTTAAACGACATGAGTTATCCGAAAAATAAAAAAAGCCGCACGAAGCGGCAAAAAACTGAAGTTAATCAGTCATTGATGCGGGAAAGAAGATCTTTTCCAGCCTTGAAGAAAGGAAGTTTCTTCTGATCGACGTTTATCGTTTCGCCGGTCTTGGGATTTCTGCCTTCATAAGCACCGTAAGTGCGGACTACGAAACTGCCGAAACCTCTGATTTCAACGCGCTCGCCGTTTTTGAGAGCTTTAATCATTGAATCAATCATAATGTTTACGAACTGTTCCGCATTTCTCTTTGAAAGGTTTGCTTTGTCAGAAAAAACAGCAATTAAATTCGACTTATTCATTCACTCCTCCATAAAAAGTCTTTGCTCCAAAAAGCCGCTCATTTCTAATCATTTTCTGTAATATTGCAAGAAAATTTTCCATTAATTTAACACTTTTAACTTATAAAGTACTCCCATGTCCGAAATAAAGTACACAGCGCGCCCGTCGCACACCACGTTACTTGAAACGCCGTTCGGTATCATCATGGAGTAATGTATCTTCGTAAAATCCGGTGAAAGCAGATAAATAAAGGCATCAGTATCGCCCAGCATAGGTCCTTCGCCGGAAGTCATCGCGACTGCGAAACCGTTGCCGGCAACAAGATTCGTCACGTAATTCATCGACTTGAAAGGCTGTGTTTTGAATTTTCCGTTTTCATCAAAAAGAAAAATCCCGCGGCGGCCGAAACCGGCGAAACCGTTTTCATATTTGAAAAGCTGGAGATCTTCCATGTTTTCAAGTTTTGTAGGCTTTCCGTCAACAATAACGCCGCCGTATTCCCCGCCGGAAAAAAGAATCGAATCTTCGATCTGGACAAAAGAAAGAAGGTCGAAAAAGTCACGTTTTTCGAACCTTTTCATCGAGCTCGCCGTTTTGAATTTGTAGTAAGGAATCAGGTCGACTTTGCCTTCGTCGCGCAGCATGAAAAAGGTTATCGTGCCGTCGGAAAAACCGAAAACGATCTTTCCGTCAACAAATATCGGCTGTGCAAGGCGTACAACGGCAAGCTCCTCACTGTTTTCGTAGTCGCTGTACATATTTTTGAGTTCGCCGCTCTCCTTGTCGACGACATAAATCACGCTGTCGTGAAACTGAATGAGGACAAGCTTGTTTTCATAGACGAAAGGCTGTGCAGCAACTGTCGCCTTTCCGGCGATATTCCAAAGGACTTTCCAGCTGTACTGCGTCTTTTTCCCTTTTTTTTCAGTAATAAGCTCCATCATGAAAACCGAATTCGAAACAGAGACGAGTGCGTGGGTTTCATCCACTGCGACAGGCGCCACTGTGCACTCGCCTTCAAAAACGGCAGTCACTTTGAGTTCTCCGTTTTTTCCGAAAAGATGAAGCTCGCCCGATCTCGCCGCGACGAGAATATCATCTCCGAAAAGCGTAACACCGGCTTCTTCGCGTCTGTTTACCTGGACCTGATTTTTCTTAAGCGGAAGCGCCCATTCAATAGCCAAATGCGGCTCGCCTTTCTGTACAAATTCAGGCGCTTTTCCTGCATTTTCATCAAATTCTACAGATCCGACAAATTCAGCAGAAATCGGAAGCGAAAATAAAAAAACGAAAAAAATTGGGAAAAATTTGCGCGGAAACATTAATTCTGTGCTTTTTCAGGCTCTTTTGTTGTAACTTTGCCCGTGATTTTTGCAATAAGAAGACTCTTCGGATATTCGTCTTTCAATCTGTTGTAATACTGAGCAGCGTCATCGGCTTTTCCGAGTTTTTCATAGGTCATGCCGGTGTAGTAAAGCGCGTAATCCTTATAGATATCGGTTTTCTGGTTGAGCCATTCCTTCCAGAGATCAACCGCTTTTTCGTAATCGCCTTTATCGAAGTAGCACATTGCCTCGCCTTCATAAGCTACGAAGCGGACATCGGTGCTGAGTTTTCCGCTGGTGCGTGCCTGTTTGAAGAAATCGACCGCCTTGTCGCAGTTGTTCATGCTTTCCTTGTAAATACGGCCTGAAAAAACCATCGAAGCAGCCGCATTCATCGAACCGGACTGATTTTTTATAACTTTGTCGAAAGCGGCAAGAGCCTGTTCGTAAGTTGCCTTTGCGTTTTCAGAAGAATCATCGTCAGCCTTGTCGAGAAGTTCCGTCGCTGCAGCATATTCAAGCGATTTTGCATCTGATGCCGATTTTACAGCCGTCGAAATAAGCATTGCGACAATAACAACTACAACGATCGCTGCAACGCAACCGAAAATGAAGTAAGGATGTTCGAGAACGACCTTTTTACCCTGCTCCTGAAAAGCGTCATTTTCAACGATATTTGCCGCCGTTTCAAGCTCTTTTTTCTTAGCTTTTCTTGCGCCTCTAAGCTTTAAAGCCATAATTTCCTCCAAGAAAAAAATAAACAAACAACAAAATAACGCGCCTTTATATTGAAGAGCCTTCAAAAGTCAAAAAAATTCGGGAGCACCGCTCGGGATTTCTTTGCGACGCCCAGTAAGGTCCTTATGCTCCTTAAAGTCTTTAGGGTCCTTAAGGTTGCGGCGCTAAAAATCCTGCAATCTTGACATGATTTTTCGAAAAGCCATGCCGCGGTGGCTGATCGCATTTTTCTCTTCTTCTGAAAGTTCCGCCAGAGTCTTTTCATAGCCGTCTGGCACAAAAACCGGGTCGTAGCCGAAGCCGTTGTTTCCGCGCTCGGTTTCAATTATTTTACCGTAACATCTTCCCTCTGCGGCAATCACGGTTCTGTCCGGGAAGATAAGAACAGCCGTGCAGAGAAAGTATGCGTTTCTGTCACCGATTTTTGAAAGTTCGCCCAAAAGTTTTCTTATGTTGGCCGCATCTGTTCCTTCAGGTGAAAAACGGGCCGAAAATATTCCCGGAGCACCGTTTAAAGCCGGAACGACCAAGCCTGAATCGTCAGCCAGAACGATCTCTCCTTCAGCTGCAGCCGCAGCAGCTTCTGCCTTTATCACGGCATTCTGCAGAAAAGTCGAGCCGTTTTCATCAGGCGCATGCCAAGCAGAAAAAGCGCTTATCGGAACAATTTCAAAACCTGCAAATATCTCACCTGCCTCGCGCAGTTTCCCGCGGTTTCCCGAAGCAAAAACTATTTTCATTTCGTCCTCCAAAAACAAACTGCCGGAAATTTTAAAGAAAAGCAGAGGAAAAACAAGAGGCACAAGACCCGCGCACTTCGGGATTACGTAATAACGGAATTACGGTATTACGGCAAGACTGCGCGCAAAAGCAAGAGGTCGCGCCGCCGAATTTGATTGACTTTTCCTCGGTTATGTCGAAAATTTCGGGTTTTTTGTTGATTTTAGGAGCAAAAATGGAAGATTTTTTCTTTATTCTCAATTCAAAGCGCTTCATGCCGTTTTCGGTCGCTTTCGTCTTTATTTACGGGCTTCTTTTCGGCAGTTTTCTCAATGTCTGCATCTACCGCATCCCGCTCGGCAAAAGCATCGTTTTTCCGCCGAGTTCATGCACAAAATGCAACCACAAAATAAAGTGGTATGAAAATATTCCCGTTTTCAGCTGGATTTTCCTGCGCGGAAAGTGCTCCGGCTGCGGCGAAAAAATTTCGCTCATTTATCCGACAATCGAGCTTTTAAACGCGTTTTTATACCTTTTTGCATTCCTTAAATTCGGGCTTTACCCGCGTCTGATACTCCCGCTTTACTTCATTTCTGCACTTGTCGTAACGGCTGCGATCGACTACAGAACTCAATTTGTCTATTCGAAAGTTATAATTCCGCCGATTTTCATGGGAATTTTGTGGAGCTTTTTCGAGCCGACTTTCAGCTGGCAGCAGTCCCTCATAGGAATAGGCGTCGGCGCAGGATTTCTTCTGCTTGCAATACTGCTTTTCTACCTTGTTACTAAAAAAATCGGCATGGGTTTGGGTGATGTTTACATTTTAGCGGCAATCGGCGCGTTCACCGGGCCTGTTATGATTCCTTTCATACTGCTTATCGCATCGCTCGGCGGAATAATTTTTTATCTCGCGGCGAAACTAATATTCGGCAAAAAGCGTATTGCAGACAACATTTCAGCTGAAGACCTCAATTCAAAAGAGGAAAAAGATGTCGAACACGCAATTTATTTCGGTCCGTTCCTCGCTTTCGGCGGGCTTGTGATGTTCCTGCTTCCGACTGAAATCATAAATTCAATGTTTTCATTCTTTTTCGGCTGGTAAAAATGGAAATATTTGATATTACAAGGAAAAAACTCGAAGAATTTCTTCTGGAAAACGGTTTTCCAAAGTTCAAGGCAACCCAGATTACTCAATGGATCTATCAGAAAAGAGTTTTTTCATTCGACGAAATGAGCAACATCAGCAAAGACGACCGCGCGAAACTTGCCGAACTTTTCACGATCACGCCGATGCAGCCCGAAGAAGTTTTCACATCGTCCGACGGCACGCAGAAACTCGCTTTCAAACTTTCTGACGGAAATGTAGTCGAAACTGTCATCATTCCGGAAGAAACCCGCTGCACGCTCTGCGTTTCTACTCAGGCGGGATGCCCCTTGCATTGCGCTTTCTGCCGCACCGGAAGTCTCGGTTTCAAGCGCGATCTCACAGTTTCGGAGATAACCGGTCAGGTTTTGGCGGCGCAGATCGCTTCCGAAGAGCGCGGACAGAAAATCACGAACCTCGTTTTCATGGGAATGGGAGAGCCGCTTTTAAACTTTGAAAACCTGCTTGACGCAATAAATATTTTAATGGACGATTTCTGCTTTAACTTTTCAAACAGGAAAATCACCGTTTCGACATCCGGCGTTGCCGATAAAATCGTGGAACTCGGCGAAAAAACCAAAGTCAACCTCGCAGTTTCACTTCACGCCGTGACTGATGAAAAACGTAGTATAATCATGCCGATAAATAAAAAATATCCGCTTTCGGCACTGCTTAAGGCAATAGACTCCTACCCGATTTCACGAAAAATGGTCGTTTTGGAATATGTCATGCTCAAAAATTTCAACGACACTCCGGATGATGCCGAAAAACTCGCAAAAATCGCGAAAAGATACGACGCAAAAGTCAATCTCATCCCCTTCAACACCTTTGACGGAGCGGCATTCGAGCCGACTCCGATGAAAAAAATCATCGATTTTCAGAATATTCTGATTGCCAGAAACGTTACCGCTCTTATCAGAAAATCGCGCGGCGGAGACAAACTCGCAGCCTGCGGACAACTCGGAAGAGTCAAAAATTAACCTTGACAACTGCCCTTTCAAAGGCTTAAATCCCGCGTTTTATGAATGTTCAATGAGGCTTATCATGGCTGAAGAAATGCTCAAAAAATCGACTTTCAAATCTCCTTTCGTTGCCGAAATGAAGCAGATCCTGCGTCTGCACCACCTTCATTCCGTCTGCGAATCGGCGCACTGCCCAAATATAGGCGACTGCTTCAAGAAAAGAACCGCGACTTTCCTGATTCTGGGAAACAGCTGCACCCGCAACTGCCGCTTCTGCAATATCGTCCACAATGAAAATATTCCCCTTCCCGATCCGAATGAGCCGGAAAATCTTGCTCTTGCCGTAAAGGATTTAGGCTTGCTCTACACAGTCATAACTTCGGTAACGAGAGACGATCTCCCCGACTGCGGAGCGGCGCACTTTGCCGAAACTGTTAAAAAAGTCAAAGAGCTTTCTCCCGACACGCTGGTTGAAGTCCTGACCCCCGATTTTCTCGGAATAAAGGAAAATTTGGATATCGTAGCTGATTCACCGATAGACGTTTTCAACCACAACGTCGAAACGATACCATCACTCTACCCGAAAGTGCGTCCGCAGGCTGACTACAAACGCTCGCTTGACGTTCTCTGCTATATGAAACGCAAAGGTTTTATCACAAAATCCGGAATAATGCTCGGGGTCGGAGAAAACATCGAAGAAGTTCACGCTCTGATGCGCGATCTGCGCGATGTCGGCTGCGATATAATGACAATCGGGCAGTATTTCCGCCCGTCGCTGCAGCACATCCCTGTCGAAAAGGATTACACTCAGGCTGAATTTGACGAACTGCGCGACTACGGTTTGTCGATCGGATTCAAAGAAGTTTACTCTGGCAGATTTGTCAGAAGTTCATTCAACGCGAAGGAAATTCACCAAAGCATGATCAGCGGCGCAACAAAATAACGAGATCTCGGAATACCGGAATCACGGAATCCCGAAAAGCGCCGCAACCGGATCACGAAGCGCCGCTCATTCAAAACTCTTTTTTCAGAAGACTCCACACATTGGCGTCACGGAAAACGCCAACTCGCACGAATTCGCTGTCACGCTCGATCCCTTCAAGATGAAAACCGAGTCTTTGCGGGATTTTGTTGCTTTTGACGTTGTCGGGGGCGCACTTTATCTGGATCCTGTTGAGACCGAGCTCAGAGAAGCCGAATTTTATCAAAGCGCGCACTGATTCGGTCATTATGCCGCGATGCTGGAAATCCTCTTTCAGCCAGTAGCCGATCTCGCTTTTCCTATTAAGCCTGTCGGTTCCTTTGAATCCGGCAAGTCCCGCAAAATCATCACCGAAAAAAACAGCAAACTGCCATTCCTTGCACTCTTCCGGCATAGTTACAACTGAATTGACATAGTCGAGAGAATCTTTCACGCTCTTCGTAAATTCGACGAACGGAAGCCATTCGCCGAGATATCCACGCTGTGAATCGATTGTTTTGAAGATATATTCCGCGTCACTAAGTTCCAACTCCTTGAGAATCAGATCTTTGTTGACGCGGATAATTTTCATTATGGAGATTATTCGCCTTCAGGTCCTTCAGGATTAGGATCCGGTTCAGGTTCATTGGTAGGTTCAGGATCAGGAATCGGTTCCGTATTTGATCCGGTAGGCATAACATTTGCCATAATAAGCTGTTCCGATGAAACTTTACCGACAGATATTCCGTCGCCGGTAATCGGTGATTCAGTGTGACGGTCAAAAATAACCATGTTCATCATACTGAGCATCTGATCCATCATTCCGTCACCGCCGCCACCGAAAACAAGCTGTGAAGCGAACTCTTCCGGAACCGTAAATTCGCCGTCGTCAATAACTTTGCATGTTACAGAAACCGTATTGGCGAGCGACTGTGCCGCCGTGATTGTAATGTCGATATAACCCTGTCCGCCGTTGCCTTCCCAGACAAATTTAAGCGGTTTGGAGTTGTCAATTGCGATCGCAGCGCCGAATGTTCCGCCTTCCGTTGCAGCCGGTTCAATCAACTGCAGTGCGGGCGGCATCCTAAATGTTGCCGAAAGCGAATTAAGATCGTCAGGCAGCATATTTTCGCCGCGAATCGTATAATCGACACCGTATGCAATAAGAGAACGGTCAATACTGCCGTCGCCGGTTCCATTCATCTTGTAAACCTGATCTCCCGGCTCGTAAGCAAACGGATAAGGACCTCCGTTAAAACCTGCGATCTCAACCGGTCCTACATCAAGAGAAGCTCTGTTCGGAGTTTCGCAGTGCTCGCTGTTTTCGATAGCCTGACCGCTTTGGTTGTCATATTCAGGAACACATTCCTGTTCCGGAGCACAGTCGGCTTTGCTTGTACAGCTCGGAACACGCGGAGAAGATTCACCCATAACGCAAGTATCAAGCGTTACGTCTACGGCTTCGCCTTCTTCCAGATCTTCACGCGCCGTCTTCATGAAGTATCCGATTGCCATTGACTGTCCCTGTCCCATCATATCAATGTCAATAATGTTAAATTCAACGGTGTAACCTGGACGTTCAGGGTCGAATTCCGTGTTGCTGTCTGCAGGTTCATCAGGAACTTCAGCATCAGGAACTTCTTCCGCATCGTCCGTTTCAACCGGCGTTTCGTCAGGTTCTTCAACTTTTGTCGGGCTTTTGCTGTCACCGCAGCTTGAAAGCACGAAAACACAAGCCAAAATCAAAACCAACCAAATTTTTTTCATTTTTTCCTCCTAAAAAAGGTCAACGGCAGAAATTTTAAAGAAAAGATGATGAAAAACAAGTTTTATCGGCGCGCATAATTGAGCGGATCAACAAATCCTGCCTGTCTGAAACCTTCAAGTCTGAGGCGGCAGCTGTCGCAGACGCCGCACGAAAGCCCGTCAGGAGTCGGATTGTAGCAGCTGTGTGTGAGCGAATAGTCAACTTGAAGTGACATTCCGAGTTCGATTATCTCCTTTTTCGACATATTGAGGATCGGCGCAACGACTTCTATTCCGCTTTCGACGCCCTGCTTCGTGCCGACGGCAATCGTTTTGTTGAATGCTTCGACAAATTCAGGACGGCAGTCCGGGTAGCCCGAATAATCGACTGAATTGACACCTATGAAAATCTTTTCCGCGCCCAGAGTTTCGGCAAAACCCGATGCAACCGAAAGAAAAATGAGGTTTCTCGACGGCACATAAGTCGAAGGAATCCTGTTTTCTGCAAATTCCGGCACTTCAAGATTTTTGTTGATAAGCGAGCAGTTTACGAATGGCGTCAGATCAATCGAAAATATCGTCTGCCGGTTAAGAAGTCCGTATTTTTCCAGAGTTCTTTCCGACTGTTTGATTTCGATCACATGCCTCTGACCGTAGGAAAAAGTGAGCGGATAAACATCGTATCCCTGTTTCAGCGCATAGACTAAAACCGTTGTGGAATCAAGACCGCCGCTGAAAAGAACGACCGCTTTTTTTGAATTATTCATGAGTTGTCACCATAAATCCGAACTGTATTTCAAGCTGTTTGTCTTCGTTGAGAAGAACTTCAGGCGGCGGAGCGAAAGGAGCCGCCATTTTGAAAGCGTTGATCGCTTCCCTGTCCAAAAAATCGACTCCGCAGCTCGTAATAACCTTTGCTTTGACGAGTTTTCCCTGAGCCGAAATAAAAACTTTGAGCTTCGTGAACCTGTCCTTTCTGCCGTACATTCTGCCGGTCGGGTCATTCACGATTATCGCCGTTCCAGGACTCCAGTTTCTCGATATTGCCTGTTTCATCTTGTTGAAATATGCCGCATATGCGAATTTTCTCGTATTGAGATAGGTTTCATTACCCTTTTTAACATCTTCCAGAAAATCGTTCGACGGACTCATAAGCACAGCATCTGCACCGTTCAAATACGGAAGAAGTTTTTTGGGTATCCACCTTCCGCCGACATTCACGCGGCCTTCTTCATCCTTGTCGTCCTTTGCATCGATTTTTCCTGCGATCTCCTTGTCACGCCCTGACGCATAGTTTCCGTCAGTTCCTTCAAAACCTTTGAGTTCGCCTTTTTTGATTTTTTCGGCTTTAGCCTGTTCCGGCTTCTGTGCATCAGCCGACTGCATCGGCATCATCATGCTTTCGTCGGATTCGACTTTCACGTTTTCAGCTTTTTTTGCAAGCTGCCTTTTCAGAGCTTCGCCGCGGACGTTTATGTTGTCATCGTGCTGAGTGGAAACAGTTTCTTTCTCGACCGAGCTGTCGAATTCTGAAAGAAAACGGCTTTCGGAAGGCTTTTTTTCGATTTTGGGCTTGGCGATATCAGCAACCTGCCCTTTCGGCTTGGAATTTTCTTTCTTTTCTTTCGGTTTGGGCGGGAGAACGGGAGTCGCCGGAAGTTTCGCCGCGGAATCATCAAGATACTTTATCGAAACGAGACTCTCCTCTTCGCTTTTATCAGTTGAAAGGTCGATTTTTATTAAGAAAATCAGCCCGTGGAAAAGCACCGAAAGCAGAATGAAAAGAATCAGCTTTCCGCCTTTTCGAGTTCCATTTTTTCCGAAATTTCGGTCAGCCATTTCTTCATCTCTGAGTTTATAAAAGTCTCGTCCAAACCGTTTTCAATGCAGAAAACAGCGAAATCCTCGAAAATCTTCCCGAATTCAGCCTGAGCTTCATCAAAAACTTTGGCGATATATTCGACTTTTCCAGCCGTAAAACCGTGCGTATCCCTGAACTGAACGGTCGCAAAACGGAAAATAAGCTCTCTCACAAGCAGTTTTCCGTTGAGTACAGCTTCACTTTCAAGAAATTCGCTGAACCGCTCTTTAAAAAGTTTTATTTCGGGAAGAAGTTTTTGATCCATTAGAAAATCGGGTTATTTTGCCGTTTCTTCTTTCGGCGGAACCTGGCATTTGTCGTCGATGAAGAGCATTCCTGTCGGGCAGCATCTTCCCTTTCCGCCTTCGTGGTAACCAGCCGGGCAGATAACGTTTTCAACGGTGTCGCTGTATCTCGAGCACTGACCGTCCATGATGAAGTTGAATCCTTCTTCGCAGCAGAGGTGCTCTACAAGGTGTGTTCCTGCGTCACAGTTGTCGAAAATTTTGAATGACGGAGCGATGCAGGTTTCAGCGTCATCGCGGAGATAACCTGTTGCACATTCGCCGGAGTTGCTGTATTTGCCGATGATTTTGAATTCTCCCAAGTAAAGCTCGCCGCCTTTGAAGCTGCGGTCATACTTGAAAACGTAAACATTGCTGTTGTCCGGTCTGTCAACGATCATAACGAAATCGTAGTTGCCGGGAGCGAAATCGTATTTTTTCTCGGTGTTGAACTCGAGCTCGTCCCAAACGACCGGCTCGTTTCCTTTCATGAGGAAAAGCATTACGTTCGCACTAGAAACATAGTCGCTTTTGATGTGGATTCTTGAAACATTTCCGGGAACCTGAACGTTTCTGTTCGGAGATTCCTTGAACTGTGCAAGCTGGTGAGGAGCGACTTTTCCGGTGATTTCGGAATAGATCTTCATAACTGATTTCTTTACGAATTCCTCGTTCTCACCTTTGAGTTTGAGGATTTCGACCATCTGTTTTACAGGTTTGCCCTGATTGTCGTTTTTGATCATTTCGATCTTCTTTTCGATAAGAGAGGTTTTTCCGTCCTTTTTATCGCTGCTGCCGCAGGAAAGAGCGAAAAGGAGCGAACAAACAAGCATGACCAACAAAATTTTTTTCATTTTTAACTCCGTAAAATATTAAACTGCCAAAAACATTCCAAAAAACATAAGCAAATTATTATAATTACAAAAAATTATAAAGCAATTATTCCGCTTCAAAAGTTATGATTTTTGATTCAATCGTCTTTCCGCCAGGTGTGTAATAAACGACGAGGATTTTGTTTCCGTCAAGTTCAACCATCCCGGGATAACCGCATTCCGCCGCACCGCAGTCAAGAATTTCGATGAGATCCGACCATGTTGCGCCGCCGTCAAGCGAATAAATCATCGAAACAGATTCGCTTTTCGGATTTGATCCCACATAGTCGAGCCAGCGGAAAGAACTGACGAGCACACCGTTGTTAAGTTTCAGGAGTTCCGGTGCATGAGCTACAAAACCCAGGCTTTCATACGGAGACCACGTTTTGCCGCCGTCTTCCGAAATGCTCTGCATAAGATCACCTTTGTTGCTCGGGCTGGCACCTTTTGCAGTTCTGACATGTAAAAGCCAGCGTTTTTCAGTAACTTTGAGCAATGCGGGTTCACTGAGCCAAATTTTGTCGTCAATTTCGGCTTCGACTTTATTCGGCGTCCAAGTTGCGCCGCCGTCAGCGCTTTCAAAAAGAACGACTCTCGTTTTCGGCGTTGATCCCATCGAACTCCAGTTAAGTGCACCGCCGAAATAACCCGGAATTATTATCTTTCCTTCATGTTCTATTGCGGAACTCGAAGAAGCTGCGACGGTAATTTCCTCTCCTTTTTCGTCAAGCCAAACTCCGTTTTCATCCAAAACCGCAGTTTCAGAATAGTCGAAAATGCCGGGGTCGACCTGAACCGGTTCACTGAAATTAAGCCCGCTTTTATCGGAAACTGCAAAAAACAAATGATGAACCCAAGGCTCATTATGATCATCGGCATAACGGTATTTGAACCAGTTCATTCCGACTCTTCCGTCTGAAAAAACGGTGATTGACGGGTCGCGGTCGTCGATTGTGCTGTCGTTCATCAAATAATCGGAATCATCCCACTCTACTCCGTCTTTGGAAAAAGCCACGATTATAGAACCGCTTTTTTCAGCATGATCCTTGCCGCTTCTGAAAACAGTCATCAGTTTTCCGTTTTGGAGTTTGACAACATCAGGAAACGCCAAATGACCGGAAGACTCGGCAACCAGAGAAGATTCTTCAGGAATCGTAAATTTTATCGAAGAAACACTGGCATTGTAGCTCTCATCCTCGCTATCGTCCGTTTCATCTGCATCAGTTGTTTCAGTATCGGTGTCATTTTCCGGCTCTTCTTTCGAAGAGCTGCCGCAGGAAACGGCAAAGAACGAACAAACAAAAATTATTGAAATTATTGATATTTTAGTTTTTATTTGCATATCGTGAACCCCGCACTTTCAAGATCGTTTGTCATATTGCCTTCCGGTGTTGCAGCCGGCAGATACAAGCCGATTTTTGAAGTTGTGAATTTGAAATTTCCGGCTTCCCCTGCCGAAATATTTACAGAATCGACTTTCAAAGTGCCGTATCCTACAAGCATTACGCAATCTTTATCGTTAACAACATCTTCAATTATCATATTGACCTGATTTTCATCAGAAATGCCGATCGAAAGCTCTTTTCCGGCCTTCAGAGCTGACAAAGCGGCTCCGAACATAACAGAGGGCGTCGCGAACTGGCACTCCATCTCTTCGCCGCAGAAATATGAGTTTTGATAAAAGGAAAGTGCCGACGAATCGTAGTAAGCGGCAATCCAATGTGTGTCGGCAAGTGGATTAGGGATGGAATAGGTTTCACCATTCATAGTGATTGAAGCATTAAAAACGGATTCTGTTTTAAGTTCATGGAGTTGATTTTCATGTTCCATAAAAGCGTTAAAGCCGTTGTAGAGATAAGTAAGTTCATGGGTTCTTGCCGGAAAACTTGCAAGCGGCTGAACACCTTCTTGAGAACTTTCACAATTGGCGGTATTCCAACCGTTGCAGTAGTCGTTGCAGGTCGCAAAATTCGAAGCCGAATATTCGCTATTTACCTCTGAACAGGTTACATAATCCCCTTTTTCGCAGACTTCGCCGGCTTCTTTTGTTCCGTTGCCGCATTCTGATTCATTCTCGATTGAATCATTGTCCGGAACAGAATCGGAAGAATCGTTGTTTTCTGAAGGATCGTTGTCTGATGAATTCTCCGAATCGCCGGAATCGGCATCAGAATCGTTATTTGTCGGATCGTCAATATCAGCGTTAGAATCTTTTTTGACGCAAATATCATCATCTTCAGAACATTCCAGACCGTCGTTGCAAGTCTTGTTTGGATAGCACTTTCCTCCTTCCTCACCCTGAACAGCGTCAGCTTCAGGATCGTCTCCACCGCATGACACTATCAGCAAAAGAGCAAAAAGAATCAAAAAGATTTTTTTCATTGAACACCTCGATTTATTGAAAAAAATTAAGAATTTTAAGGATTATTCAGCAGGCTTTTCGAAAACTTCCTTGCCGTCAACGCATTTCCAACCCTGTTTTGCGAGCTCTTCGTGGTCAAAGTTGATGCCCTCTTTCGCGCAGTGTTCAAGAAGGAATTTTTCCATTTCAGGAAACTTGCCGACTCTCGAGTAAATAAGCGCGGTGTTGCCCATTTTTCTCTCTTTGTGGTTGATGTTCGCGCCTTTGTTGATGAGAAGTTTAACAATGTCGGTATGACCGTATTTTGCAGCGAGAGCAAGAACGTGCCAGCCTTCGTAATCGTATTCTTCAATGTCGACTTTCGGAGCGGTGACGTCTTTCCATTCGGTGTCGAACGGGTTCTTTTCCCACCAGTTTTTAGCTTTTTCCTTCTCTCTCATCTTGTCGAGTTCTTTTTTGGTAAGTCTGACTCTCTTCGTCCAGGTCTTTTTGCCCTCTTCGATGATGTAGTCAGCCGTTGCGACAAGTCTAGCCTCTTTTCCGGGATCTTTCGGGTCGATTTCCTGAGCAACAACGTAGAAAAGCGGACCTCTGACGTTTTCGCCGTCGGTCTCTTCAAGTCTTGCGCCTTTGGAGATAAGGAACTTCATAATTTCGACATATCCGCCTTCAGCAGCGTAGTGAAGAAGGTTTTTCTGGTCGCGGTCGTAGGAAGTTCTCGTGACCTTTCTCTGGAAAAGCATATCGCGCTCTTCTTCCTTGCCCTGACCGAATTCATAAATTATCGTTTCTCTGCTTTGCTCGACATCGTCTACGAGAACAGGAGATCCTTTCTGGACAAGAAGTTTGACAAGGTCGAGATCGCCCGTTTCGACTGCGTAGAAAAGCTCGGTTTTCTGGCGGAGATGAACGTCTTTCTTGTCAAGATTTTCGATGACTTCTTCCATTCCCGGCTGAACCTTTCCTTCGATCTTGAGTGTGAGGGGTTTTTCCTTGATTACGAGAGGTTTCGCTTTCCATACTTTCGCACCTTTGCTGAGGAGATATTTCGCGAGGTCCATTTTGTGAGCCTTCATCGCGAAAATAAGAGCCGAAAGCTCGTATTTGTCGGTTGCGTTGAGGTCTGCGCCCTTTGAAAGCATATAGTCAACAAGCTCTTTCGAACCGCTGGAAGCAGCCATCATAAGCGGAGTTCTGCCGAAATTGTCTGCAAGAGCTATATCAGCATTGGCATTAATAAGTGCCTCAACGACTGCCATATCGCCTCTTCTTGCAGCAGCCATAAGCGGAGTGTCGCCGTCATCGCGCTTCGTGTTGACATTTGCACCTTCTTCGATGAGATAGTCAACAACATCTTTTTTGCCTTCGCTAGCAGCCATGTAAAGCGGAGTTCTGCTGCGTCCGTCTTTAGTATCGACAAGAGTTCCCTTGCTGATTTCAGCTTTTACAGCTGCAAGATTGCCTTTTGCAGCCGCATCTACGATCGCAGGGAGTTCTTCTTTGATTTCATCATCTACGAATTTCGGTTTTTCTTTCTTTTTTGCCTCTTCAGCCTCTTTATAGGCTTTGTTTCTTTCAGCAGCCTCTTCCATTTTCTGCATCATCACGTCGTGACCGTTTCCGCATGCAATCATGGAAAGCAGACAAATCATAAGCACGAAAAATTTTTTCATAACAGACTCCAAAAAATTAAGTAAAAACAAAAAAACGAGCAAGTTTAAAGGAAAAAGGAAAAAAGGCAAATTTTGCCGCTGCTTTTCGCGCCGAATCTTGCCGGAATACCGGAATCACGTAATTACGTTATTACGACGGCGCGAAGAACAGCTGATGCAAAAAAACTATTTGAGATTTTCGGGGTTGAGCGGTTTGAGTTCGTCAAGAACGAACATTCCGTCCTTTCTGATGAGAACGTCGTCAAAATAAATCTCGCCGCCGCCGTATTCCGGAGTCTGGATCATAACGAGATCCCAGTGAACTCCCGATTTGTTGCCGTTCGGACACTCTTCATACGAATCGCCCGGCGTGAAGTGGATCGATCCGCAGATTTTTTCGTCGAAAAGAATGTCGACCATCGGTTTCGTGACGTACGGGTTTACGCCGATTGCAAATTCGCCGACATATCTTGCGCCTTCATCGGTGTTGAAGATTTCTTCAAGTTTTTCGACATCGGAACCTTCGATTTTGACGATTTTGCCGTCTTTGAAAGTGAGGATGACTTTGTCGAATTTCGTGCCGTGGTAAGCAGTCGGAGTGTTGTATTCAATAACGCCGTTGACCGAGTCTTTGACCGGAGCGGTGAAAACTTCTCCGTCGGGAATGTTGCACTGACCGGAACATTTGATTCCCGGAAGTCCTTTGATCGAGAACGTGAGATCTGTTCTGCCGGGGCCGAGAAGGCGGACTTTGTCGGTTTTATCCATAAGTTCCTTGAGCGGATCCATCGCCTTGTCCATTTTCGCGTAGTCGACCGAGCATACATCGAAGTAGAAGTCTTCAAAAGCCTCGGTGCTCATTGAGGAAGCCTGTGCGTAAGACGGGTTCGGGAAAGCGAGAATACACCATTTGGTGTGAGCTACGCGCTGGTCCAGATGAACCGGAATAAGATATTTCTGCGTGTTCTTTTTCATCTGTTCCGGCGGAACGTCCGAAAGTTCGAAGCTGTTGTTTCTGCCGTTGATCGAGATATAAGCCTGCATCTTCTTCATTCTGAGAAGGTCGATTTCGCACATTGTGTCGAACCATTCGTCGTCTGCTGCCTTGAGAAGTTTTCTCTGAAGCTGCATGTCGGTGAAGTTTACAAACGGTCTGCCGCCGGCAGCTTTGACTTCATCGATGAGAGCGAGAACGAGCGGAAGCGGCCAGTTGTCCCTGTACTCAATCAGGACATTGTCGCCCGGCTTTACGTTCGTGCTGTAGTTGACAAGGTTTTTCGCGATTTTCGCAATTCTCGGATCTTTCATTTTTCCCTCCAAAAGTTAAATAAAAACAAAAAACGCAAAAGTTTATTTGCGGCGGTTTTTAAGTCAAATAAAGAGTTCGGCAGACCGCAAAATCAGCCGAATTTAAAAAAATCGCGTTTCTTTTGCTCTTTTTAGAGAAATCATTATAATTCTGCGGCATTTTTGGAGCGTTTTTAAAAATGAGGGGAGTTATGAAAAAAGCACTTTTGATTTTTATGGTTTTCGTTGCGGTTTTTGCGGTTTCATGCGGCAGCGCCGACAAAAAGAAAGATGAAAAATACTACCTTTCCGACTACAAGGAATCGGCAGACCGCTATCTTCCGCTTGCAGTCGGCAACAGTTGGAAATACAAAGTCAACTACTTCGGTCAGAGCGGCGAGCAGGAAATCAGCATCGTCGGAACCGACGGCGACTGGTTCCTCGACAACAAAGGCGGCAGGCTCAAAACCGACAGACACGGAATCAGAGACGCAGACCGCTATCTTCTGATGTTCCCGCTCCAGAGAGAGTCATGGATCACGATAATCAAGCAGAAAACGCGCGAAATCAGAAAAACTGAAGGAGTCGACGAGACCGTAACCGTTCCGGCAGGAAAATTCGAAGGAACGATCAAAGTCCACACCACCGTTGAACTTCCGAACAAAAAAGTGCTTCACTCATACCATTATTTCGCGCTTAAAGTCGGCATTGTAAAGATCGTTACAGTTCTTGAAGACGTCCGTGAAAACAAGATGATACCGCAGACGACGACCGAGCTTGTAAGCTACGCCGTGGAGTAAAAAATGGCAAACGGCAAAAAAATGATAATTTTCGATTGGAACGGCACTCTGATTGATGATGTCTGGCTCAACCTGAACGCTATAAACGGTGTTTTGGAAAAACGCGGAATCAAGCCGATAACAACCGAATATTACAGAGAAAATTTTCAATTCCCAGTATCAGTATTTTATAAAGAGCTCGGGCTTGACGTCAAAGGCGAATGGGATGAAATAGCGCAGGAATTCGGAAAACTCTATATTACAGACATAGAAAAGGTTAAACTTTTTCCCGATGTCGTCTCAACGCTTGACGAACTCACCAAAGCAGGAATCGAAGTCAGCATTCTTTCGGCAATGGAACACAAAATGCTCAACAAACATGTCGAAATGCTCAGAATAAACAAATATTTCCGCTTTATCGAAGGAATTGAAAACTACTACGCCGAAGGAAAGACCCATCTTTGCAGAAAAATCCTCGACCAGTCTGGTTATTCCGAAAACGAGATCCTTTTTGTCGGCGATACATGCCACGACTACGAAACAGCTAAGGCGGCCTGTTGCGACGTCGCGCTCGTTTCACGCGGTCACAACACGGCGGAAGTATTGAAAAGCACCGGTGCTCCGGTTTTCAGTTCATTGACGGAACTTTTAAATAAGAGGTTGATTTGAAAAAATTACTTGCAATCCTTTTAATCGTTTGTTCTGTTTTTTCCTGTTCATCGGGAAAAAGTTCTTCCAAAAAAAACACGAAAAAAAGTGAAAATTCCGAAATAGGATATGTCGAAATGGAGGGTGGCGAAACTCTCAAAGTCTACGGATATTCGAAAGATCCAGAAGTCGCACGTAAAATGAAGCTGCTCGATATGGATTTTATCGACTGTTACCAGGACACGATAAAACCAGGTGAAGCCGAAAACATGAATATTGATTTTCTCCTTAGTATCGACATCGAAGGTTTCTTCGAAATGATAGAAATCGAGAAAATGAAATCGAAAAACGCCAACAAAATCGCCAAATGCATAAAAAAGGAGATGGAACAGATCGGTGTAAGACCCGGGAAATCGCGTGATGCCGAATTCCACCTCTCCTACAAAATCGTCAGAGAAAAACACAAAGAAAAGGAAAAACACAAAATAAACGATCTGCGCTCGAAGACGATAGCCTCTCTTGCAAAAATGAAGAAATTCAAGGAATGTTTCGACAACCGAAAAGCAAAAAACCCGAAATTACAGGGAAAATTCACACTTAAATTCACAATCGACCCTGACGGCGAAGTTTACGACATCAAACTCAGAAACAACACTTTCACCGACAAATACGTCATCAACTGCACTGTCGAAAAACTTGAAGACACCGTCTTTCCGAAAGGAGACAGCGACGATGAAGTTGAAGTAAACTTTGACTACACGGCAACTTCAGACAATCCCAGACCGGATAAACCGAGAAAATCATTAAGCCTTTAATTTTTCGCAGCAAGTTTTGCTTTGATGTATTCGTCGAGACCGCCTTTCTGCATGATTTCGTCAACTTCCGGAGGAAGCGGCGGGAACGTGACTGTGGAGCCGTCTGGAAGGAAAACCGTTCCCGTTTCGGTGTTGATTTCAAGGGTGTCTCCCCTTTTGACTTTACCGAGAAGATTTTTGATCTCGAGAGCCGGAAGACCTGCGTTTATGCAGTTTCTGAAGTAGATTCTGCTGTAGGATTCGGCGATTACAGCACCCATTCCCAAGTATTTGAAGCAGAATGCAGCCTGTTCACGCGACGAGCCGCAGCCGAAATTTTTTCCGGCAACAATGATGTCTCCCGGTTTAACTTCCTTAATAAAATCCGGATCTTCGTCTTCAAGCGCATGAGACGCGATCTCTTTCGGATCAGTCACGGTGTAAGTGTATTTTCCGGGGAAAATGACATCGGTGTTCACATCGTGTCCGTAAACGAAAACCTTTCCTTTGATGATTGCCATGGATTCCTCCTTAAAAAATTATTATTCCGAGACAATATATGCCGATTTTTCCGATTTTTTGACTTCAGGCAGTTGAGCTTCGGCAGCTTCGATCGAATCAAAACATCCGGTTCTCAGCTTATACCAGGTTTTGCCCTTGTCTCCGCCGCTGACAATGCGCGGTTTAAGAGATTTCAGCTTTTTGACAGCCGCATCAGCCTGTTCTTTTGTGCTTGCTGCAAAAATCTGTATCGAATAGCGGCACTTATGCCCTTTTTCTTTTGCAGGTTCCGCTTTTTTTTCTGTCAGTATTTCATCGATTGTCTTGTTTTTATCAGATTTTTCCGTTTTCTCCGGTTTTGCGGGTTCTTTTTGAGACGTCTCAGGTGACGTCTCTACTTTTTTGTCTGCAGGTTTTTCTTCAGGTTTTGTTTCGACAGGTTTCGGTTTTTCCGGTTCAGACGGTTCTTTTTGAGACGTCTCAGGCGACGTCTCTACGGATTCAGGTTCGTCTGGTTTGCCTGCCGGAGACGTTTCAGGAGACGTCTCTACGGGTGCAGGTTCAGGCTCAACCGGTTTTTCAGCGGGTTTCGCTTCCGGTGAGCAGACAACCTTGCTGTTGACAACGTCATTCTCGTCCACCAGCCCTTTTTCACGCGCCGCATCCCTGAGTTTCAGATATTTTTCACGAAGCTCGTCCGAGTTGAAAATGCAGTTTGAGAGTTTTTCATTTATCCCCTCTTCGTCGGAACTCGTTCTGTCGATGTTACGTCTGCCGTTTTTCCCGATCATGACACCGCTCACAAAAGCTGCGGTAAGGAGAAAAACGAGTACGAGTACAAGTTTTACGACCAAAGCCGGCGTAGGAGTGCCGCTGTTTTTCAATTTATCCACGTTGTTGCCTCTCTTTTCTTCTTCTGTTAAGTTTTCTCGCCAGTAAAAGCGGATCAGCCTCTTTATAATTTTTTGCAAGTTCGCCGTAAAGCGAAGTCAGTGCCTCGCAGTTTTCGTTTATATCGGAAACTCTGAAATCGTCGGTGACACGCATGAAATAGTAAAGCCTTTTTCTGTTGCGTTCAAGCTCAGAAACGGCGTCTGCGATTGCGCGGGGAGTCACTTCGTCAAGAATAATTCCCCTGCCCGACTTTCTCACTTTTTCGGCGAGCGCGTTTTTCCCCGAAACGATAAGAGCCTTTCTTTCCGAAATCGCGTTATTCACTAAAAAAGTGTCGCTGCGCGTCCATTTTGAGGGAACTATCAGCACGTCGGCGGTATTGAGCGCCGCATTTATCCTTCCGCCCTGAATCGAGCCGTGAAAGAAAATGTCAGGGCTTTTTACGCGCTGTTTGAGCCTGCTGAAATAAGGCGAATTTTCGTGCGTTTCGCCGTAGACGTGCAGTTCGTTGCAGAAACCTTCGCTGTAAAGGATGTTGAACGCCTCGACAAGTTCTAAAATCCCTTCTTCAGGCAGGATTTCGCCCATAAAACAGAATTTTACTGCTCCTTCAATTTCGAAAGGACGGTTCCAGAAATCGAGTTCCCGCATTATCCCCTGTTCCATAAAAGCCGCCTTGCTTTCCGGAATCAGCGGACGGTAGAAAAGGTTGTATTCAAGCTCCGAAAAAAACAGGAATTTGTCGCAGAAAGAGACAACTTCGTCAGCCAGACCGGCACGCTCTTCAAAGACATCAGGTTCGATCCCGCTTTCTGAGGTTCTGTTGTAGTAGCGGCTGTATCTGCCGATATTTTCGAACCAGTACGAACGAGGTTTCGGCTTGACGGCACTTACCAGCCTGCGGACAAAAGAAGTTATCGAAGAGTTCACGAAATTCGATACCCTCACTTTTCCGCTGATTTCGCCCAGCCCTTTTTCAAAAATCGAATTCGAAAAAAGAAATCCGTCGCAGAAAGTGTAAACCACAGGAATCCCGCGCTCCTTCGCAAGCACCGGATAGTTGAAAGAGTGGTTTTTGAGGCTCCAGATGTGGATCGCGTCAAAGTGGTCTTCCTTAAGAATAAAACTGAAAACGCCTTCCATTTTTTCGTTGAGATAAGTATCGCTGAAAGATTCAAGCCGCGTCGGAATGTATGTCACCATGCGGCGGTATTTCGGCATTTGGGTTATGCTCAGCGAAAAATGTTCCTCTTTGTCTGAAAATTCAGGATAAAACACAGTCAAAGCAACTTTTTCAGCCATGCAGTCGATAAGCTGCTCGATAAAGCTGTTGAAAAATGCAAGAGACGCGCCGCTTTGCGGAGACGAATCCAGAACAAAGAGCAGCGAGATCAAATTCTCAGAATCCACAGATCTCCCCTTTCAATGCCGAATATGCAGCCGTTGCAGGGCTAGCCAAGTGGACTTCGCCGTTTCCCTGTTTGCCTTTGAAGTTGCGGTTGGAAGTCGAAACGATCACTTCGCCGTCGCCGGTCATTCCGATCTGACCTGAAGCGCAGCCGCCGCAGCCCGGGTTCGCAATGACAAAACCTGCATCGAAAAGAGTTTCGAGAATGCCGGACTTCATAAGTTCGCCGTAAATCCTGCGCGATGACGGAACGATATATCCGTTCGTTTTGATTTTTTTGCCTTTGACTATTCTGGCGACATCTTCAAAATCGGAGATCCTGCCGTTCGTGCAGCTTCCGATGAAAACCGTGTCAACAGCCTTTCCCGCAAATTCGCTGACATTGTGAACGTTGTGCGGATGCGGCGGAGCGGCTACCTGCGGCTCAGTGAGTGCATCGAGATCAAGCTCGTATTCAGCAGCATAATCTGCATCGGGATCAGCCTTTATCTCTTTGAAACCTTCGAGTCCTGTTGTAGGAATCATTATCGAAATTACGCCCATTTCGGTTCCCATGCTGGCAATCGTGACTCTTTCGTCAAGTGTGAGTTTCTCGGCTTCCTCACCGTAAAGTTCTACAACTTGACCAAGGAAAGTGCGCGAACCGAACTTCTTGAGCATGAAAAGAACGATGTCTTTCGCTTTTATTCCCGCTTTGCGTTTGCCTTTGAGAGTAAGTTTTACGCTCTGCGGCACTTCAAACCACGTTCTGCCGGTTTTCCAGATGTAGGAAATATCGACATCTCCCATTCCCTGACCGAAGCAGCTTATAGCACCCATGATGTTGAAGTGGCTGTCGGTGCTGACGATCGTCATTCCCGGCTTTGCATACTCGTCGATAAGGATGTGCGAACCGATTCCCGAATCAACGTCATAGACTTTGAGCCCTTCCTTTCTCGCGAAAACCCTGCATCTCTGCTGGTTTACGGCGTATGGAATCGTTTTTGCCGGAGCGACGCAGTCGAAAGTGAACATCGTGCGCTCTTTATCGGCAATCAGAGAGCCTGAAAATTTGCTTTCGAGGTTGTTGACGACGTTTGCGCCGCCGAAATCTCTCGCGCTTTTGTAGTCAATATTGATCCAGACGATAGAACCCGGCGTTACGGGCTCGTTTTTGTCGATCAGATGGTTGTAAAAAATCTTTTCGATGACAGTTTTTCCCATAATTTTTCCCCTCAAAATATAAGCGGTCTATTCTGGTCAGAAACCAAAACCTATTGAAGCATACATTCCTTCCTTCGTCGGGAGAACGGCCATATTCTTCAACTCAACGCATTGATTTTCTTTAGGTTTTTTAACACTTGTCATCCATGATCCGACAACAATCATTCCTGCGCCGACAACTCCGGTCATAACAGCACCTACAGTCCATGCGGTGTGATGCTTTTTATTGTTGTCGTGAAGCTCCTCGCAGAAACCCCAGTCTTTGCCCTCGCATGCATCGGAAGCTGCAAACGCCATAGCTCCCATAGCAGGCATCATAACTGCGAAAGATACTGCGCCGATTGCAATAAGCGGTATTCCGGCACCGGCATAAGGTCTGTCCATTTTGATTTTCTGCGGTTTTTCAGAGCGGTTTTTTTTCGATTTTTTAGCGGTTTTTGCCTTTTCAACATCCTGTTCTGCGGTTTCCTGAGACGTTTCAGGCTCCGTTTCTACCTTTTGTTCCGCAGTTTCCGCGGGTGTTTCAGGTGAAGTTTCTACGTTTTGTTCCGCAGGCGTTTCAGCAGTTTGTACGGGTTCCTGAGTCGTTTCAGGCGCTGTTTCTACAGGTTCGGCAGTGTTTTCAGCGGGTTGAGCCTGTTCAGGAGCAGTTTCAGCGGGTGTTTGAGCCGTTTCTGGAGCGACAGCATTTTCCTGAGCAGTTTCAGGAGCAGCATCCTGCGCAAAAAGCATAAACATTCCGAAAATCATCAGCATGAACATAGAAATTTTTTTCATTTTTGCCTCCTTAAACAAAAAAAACCGACAGATTTTAAGCAGAAATCAAAAAATAACAATTTTTATATGTAGAATAAGTCAGAATACCGGGATAAACTCAGAATTAATAGACGGCGGGACAGGTACTAAAGTTGAAAACAGATGAAACGTCATTACCCTTATAATTTTTCGGGCTGTAAAGCTGCAAAGCACCGGTCAGCTGTAATGCACCGTGATAAAGAAGGTCACCGAGTTTCGAAATATTGGTCTGACCTTCAGCAAAAGCGTGGATACATTTTATCTGATGAGTACTCCAATTTACTTCCACAACATACAGCGCAACATCTTCTTCATTAAGACCGACGCTCATGTTGCCGACCGAAGCCTGATTCGCATTGATCTGCAGCATAACAACCGGATTTCCTCCTATATATTCGCCGTCACTTAAAAAAACAGGCATCTGTTGAATATCAATTAAATTCTCTGAAGAATAATAGTTTGCATGTTTAACAAATGTCGATGCATTTGCAGGATTGATCGCTGCACTTCCGTTGCCGTAAGTTCCCGTCGCATAGGCATCGCCCTCTTCTGTTCCGTAAGCGTAATTGTCCGAAGTAAAATCGCTGTCATCAGCGTTTCCGATGCCGTCAAACGAGAAATTCAGCGAAATGAAGCCGTAATTTGCATTGTAGGAATTATCCGCTGCAGGATAATCGCTGTCACCGTTGTTGTTCTCGTTGTTGTTCTCGTTTTCATTGCTGTTGGAACCTTCAGAACATTTTCCAGTCACGGAATCACATCCGTTAGAGCACTGTTCCGCAAATTTCCAAGTCAGATCGTTGCCTGAATCCATGTAGCCGCAGAAATAAGAATTTCCGCCGTCGCATTTGTACTCGCCGTAGTGACAGAGCTGGGAAGCGTTGTTGTCGCCGCTGTTGTTGTCATCACTGCCGCTTCCGCCGCAGGAAACTGTCAGAAACATTGCAGCAATCATAGCTGCACAAACAAGAAATTTTTTCATTTTCTCCTCCTGAAATTGATAAAACAAATAAAACAAAACCTTGCTATTGCTACCAAATTGGTTGTCAAAAAATTACTTCTTCACCAACTTTTCTTTAGTAATATCAATCGGTTCTCCGCTAACAAGAATCGCATGGAATGTTTCGAGTTCCATCAGAGCGCATTCGCTTTTCTCCTTCATTGCCTGAAGTTCGTCACGAAGCCGTTTATACTTTCTTTCGAGTTCAGCCTTATTGAAACCTTTCTCTTTGGCAAGAATCCTGTAAGGCTGGAATTCACGGCTGTCCTCCATCGACTTTCCGAAGCACGACATATAAGGTTTCAGAAAGCAGAGGTTTTCCACCAGCACAACGGCATCGGCATCAAGCAGGAACTTTTCCTCCCTTCTGCCGAAATCGCGCTCCGGACCTGCGATATGAAACCGTTTGTCGAAATCTTCCTTGTTTTTGATAATGTCGCGGATCCAGTTTGCGAGCTTTTCGGGATTTTTATAACCGAGCGCCCTCACCAGATCAATCAAAACCATAACACCTGTTTTTTTCGTCATTTTGTCTCCCGGGTTTACCAAAAACAGACCTACCCTTTTTGAAAAAAATGCTACCATTTTGGTATGCAATTTTTTTGTTTCATCAGATTTGGAAACGTAAAGGTTCAAAAAAAGAAAAAACGCCTGAAAAAACGCTTTCCGCCCTTTTCCGATAAAACAAACTCGAATGTTATGCTGATTAAAAATGACTGTTTACACCTGATAAACAACCATCCGAAGTCACAAAAAACTTTTACGCTTTCCGTAACTTCGTTATCTGCCGGCGAAATGTCCGCCGTTCACGACAAGCGGGAAACCTTCCCAGATCGCACAAATAACATCTGCTACTTATCAGCAACAATAAACGCGGAATTTTAGGGATTTTTCAGAAAAAAACAAATTTTTTCTTTAAACTTTCGGATAATTTATTTTGACTTCTTTGCTCTTAAGGTTTTGCGCGGAAACCCAGTCGAAATTGATTCCCAGACTCTTCAGGTGAGCGACCCTGTACCACCACCACGCGTTGAGAAGCGCCCGTTTTCTCGAACCGGAATCGAATTTTCCCTTGATTTTTTCAATACGCTCCAGAGTTTTTGCCGCCGCTTCCCTCACATCTTTGTCAATATCGTTTTTTTTCAAGTGATTGAAAACAGATTTGCAACCCAAATTGACTCTCAGATCTCCTGCCGCCTCGCAGAAAGCCTCTCTCCAGAGCGGATGAGGTTCAATGACCGTAATATCATAGCCTTCCTTAAATTCTTCCGGCACATCTTCCGGGTTTTCTTTGCGCTTGTTTATTGCAAAATCATCCGCAGATTTGAGCAGACCTGCAAGATGCTTGAACCACTCTTCGCACACTTTAGCAGCTTCTTCACTTTCCAGACTGCCGAGAAGCGGCGTTATGCGCACCGGCACGAAAGCCCAAGTGTAGCGGTCATACTCGTAATGTTCCATATCGATCGAATAAGCCTGCTCCTTGAGATTCCTGAAAATCGCAAGCATCGGCTTCACAGCCTTCCAGGCGCCGAAACACTCTCTCAAAAACGAGACGGCTGCGTGAAACGCCTGAGTCGAGATATAGGATTCAACATTAGGAATATTGAATGACTCAAAAGGCTTGTTTTCATAATAATCAGACGGTTTACCACCCGATGCAGCAATTTTTTTAAGCTCACCCAAAAACGTGTCTATCTCTTTTTTCAAAGCATCTTTGTCGATTCCGACTTCGGAAAAATCGGCACTTTTTCCGCAAAAATCCAATGTATGCAAAACTAAGACTATTTTCTGAAAAAGTTCCGGAAGCTCCGTAAAATACCATTTCCCGAGCACCCACTCCTCAAGAAACTCCTTAAGATACTCAACTCTCTCTTCCTGAGACTCCGCCGCTTCACCGTTGCAGCAGCGTCCAAGCTGTCCAAGCAGAATCTCGCCAAAATTCACAAAAAGATCGCAGGCATCTCTCAACTCCTCCAAATTTCTTAAATTTATTTTAAACACACGCCTTTTTATCGGCTTTCTATACTCTGGATCGAGTTTCATCATAAAAGAGAAGAACCCTCTGTTTCTGAATTCATCAATACCAATACCGAACCCGGAAACTTTTTTGGCAAGGTAATTTGTCATTTCTTCCCATGAGAAAAGGATTTCGGCATATTTCAGCTTTGTTTCACGGTCAAAAACATCGAATTCGAACTTCTCATTATTCGGCATCCCGAAAATATCCAGCACTTTAAACAAATCGGGATGAAAAGAGAATATATCGAGAACATCTTCCGGCTGGAGCATTTTTTCTTCAATAACAGCCTTAAAAAAATCCAAGTTATTGAATAATCCTCTGAAAACATTGTAAAAACACAAAGTTGTCGGTTGATCATAGATAAGAAACGCAATCTCTTTTGCCGCAAATTCATAAAACGCTTTAATATCGTTTAATTTATCCAGCTTTTCAGAATTAATCTTCTTCGATGCTTCAAAGCTGTATTTCGGAATCCAGCCTATTATCATTTTCTTTTTATCGGCGAAGTTATCCCAAAGAATGAAATAGCGGAGAAAATCATTCCTCACCTTGCCGAAGCCGTGAAAATCGGCAATCAGTACCGTCGGAAGAACGTCATAGTAAAAACTTTTAAGAAACTTTTCATAATCACTCGTTTTTTCACTTAATTCAAAGAGTTTGCTTCTCAATTCCAAGAAATCGGCTTCTTCATCTTTTCCCAGAATCTTGTCGTAATTTGCGATACTGAGCAGATCCTTAGCCTCTTTCTCACTCAGAAACTCGGACAGAATTTTGATTATATCCTCAATTTTTTCATCTTCACACGGGCGGACATTGTCGTGTTTCATCCTTTCCAGACACTTTGCGACGAAACGTCTGATGTTTCCTTCTTTGGTTTCCTGTTTGTCGAATTTAGGAAATTTGCTCATGCTTTTTTATGATTTACTCACTTCAATCAATAAACAAAAGATTGTGCATTATCGGTTTGCGGCAAATAAAGTCAACAATGAGACCCTTACCCGTTCTTCTTTTCCGTCATGTATTTCCAGTAACGCTGCGGCATGAACTGCCTTTGTAATTTAGGATTTATGCGGGTTTCAATGGCTATCGTTTTGAAGTAACCGCGCCACATCTTTGCAAAATCGTCCTCGTTTTCGGATTTTCCCAGAAGATCCGCCATATTCAGGTGAGATGTCATTTCATCAACAAATTCAACATTTTCCATTTTCCCTTTGCTGTGATAAATTGCATTTCCGCGCCTGATGTCGTGGATCATCCAGCAACACCCGGAAAGACGCTCGTAAAAATGACCGGTGATAAGAGGAAGGATATTGTGATCAGGTTCGAACGGAGCATAGAAAACACCGTTTGCAAGCTCGGTAAAGCGCAGAATTCCCAAAATTTTGTCACACTCCTTAGAGACTCTTTTTCTAAATTCCATAGCTCGCGTGATTTTTTCATCTTGAAAGCGTGAAAAAGCCTTCGAACCGTATTTCATCACCGATTTAACAAGGTGAAATGTATATGTTTCAGCATTTTCCTCTTCGGAAAGAAAAATCTGGACTATCGCCGAAAATCCGCGTCGCCCGCATATTGACAGAAGTTTATTTACAACTCTTTCCGCTTTTTCCGGTGATGTTTCGAGTTCTGTTGTTTCAGTAAAAAATTGCGGCTGCCAACCTTCTCTTTTTTCAATCGCAACATCTTCTTTGCAGGTAAAAGCGTCAAAAACAGCGCTCAAAAAACCTTCAAATGTGCCGTCATAGAGAAAAATCATGGTTTCAAAACAGTGAAAGCTGCTCGTAAGTGTGGTCAGCCGCACCCGCTTTAGTACTCGTTGTTTTCATCGCCTCGAAAACACTTTTCTCGGTAATAAGAGTGTCTGTCATCATTTTTCCTTTGCAGGTGATGAAATAGCGCGCCCTTTTGAGGACAACGCCGATTCTTTTGAGGTCGTCGAAATCGAGCGAGCCGTTTTTTCTCGCATAAATTATCCGAAAAGCCGATGTCCGCCCTATTCCCGGCACGCGCAGAATCATTTCGAACGCTGCGGTGTTGATTTCAAGCGGAAAAAGGTGCATGTTCCGCATCGCCCAGACTGCCTTCGGATCGATGTCGTCGGAAAGAAACGGATTTTCCTCCGTTACGATTTCGTCAGCCTGAAAACCGTAAAAACGCATGAGCCAGTCAGCCTGATAGAGCCTGTGCTCTCGGTCAAGCGGAGGCATCGAAACAACGGGAAGGCGGTTGTCGGAATTTACAGGCACGAAAGCCGAGTAGTAAACCCTTTTCATGCTGAATTTTTTGTAGAAAGCCTCTGTCAGTTTCACTATTTTCCGGTCGGTTTCGGGCGTTGCACCGACAATAAGCTGAGTTGTCTGCCCGGCAGGAGCAAAAAGCGGAAGTTTTTTCGTTTTTCTCCTCTCTTCCCTGTTTTCAACGATGTCGCCGGTTATGTCGGTCATCGGTTTTATTATCGATTCTTTGCTTTTTTCGGTGAGAAGTTTCAGACTTTTTTCTGAAGGAAGTTCAATATTTACAGAAACTCTGTCGGCATAGAGCCCTGCCTCTTTTATCAGAATGTCGCTCGCTCCCGGAATCACTTTCAAATGAATATAGCCGTGAAAATTCTCTTCATTTCTAAGTTTTTTTGCTACCGCAATCAGCTTTTCCATAGTAAAATCGGCATTTTTTATGATGCCTGAACTTAAAAAAAGCCCTTCGATGTAGTTTCTTTTGTAGAAATTCATCGTGAGCGAGACAAGCTCGTCAACCGTGAAAGTCGCCCGCTTCACGTCGTTGCTGCGCCTGTTTATGCAGTAGGCACAGTCGTTTATGCAGTAGTTCGTGAACAGAACTTTGAGCAGACTTATGCATCTGCCGTCAGCAGCCCAGCTGTGACAAATCCCGGCTCTGTATGCGCTTCCGATGCCGCCTTCGACACCTTTTCTGCTGCTTCCGCTCGACGAACAGCTTGCGTCGAACTTTGCCGCAGCGCCCAAAATCTCAAGTTTTTCAACAAGTTCCATAAAAGCCCTTAACAACCTTAAAAAACAAAAGCACAGCCTTTATAATACCTGAAATAAAAAAGGCAACAAAAATTTTGCCTTTTTCCCGCTTTTTCCTAATATTGCGCGCAATTTGTTGATTCTTTTTATTTTTTAAGGAGGAAATAATGGAAAAAGTAAAACTTCTCATCATCGGTGCAGGTCCAGGCGGTTATGTTGCAGCAATCAGAGCGGCTCAGCTTGGGTTAGAACCGGTCGTCATCGAACGCGGATTTGTCGGCGGAACATGCCTCAACCGCGGCTGCATCCCGACGAAAGCGCTCATTTCGGCAGCAGAAACATTCAATTCGATACTTGGCGCAGAGGCTTTAGGAATCACGGCAAGTGCCGAATTTGACTGGACAAAAGTAAATGACCACGCAAAAAACGCGGCGTCGAAGAACAGAATGGGTATTGCATACCTTTTCAAGAAAAACAACGTCCGTCTCGTTCAGGCTGAAGCACAATTCACTTCGCCCCACACCGTAAAAGCCGGCGAAACCGAATTTGACGCTGAAAACATCATCATTGCAACAGGATCGGTTGTCCGCGATTTCCCCAATTTCTCAATCGATAACAAAAAAATAATCAGTTCCGATCAGGCGCTTTTCCAGGCTAAACTGCCGAAAAGCCTTGCAATAATCGGCGGCGGCGTTATCGGAGTCGAGCTTGGTTTCGTTTACCGCACTTTCGGAGTCGAAGTAACGATAATCGAAGCGATGAATTCGATCATTCCGATGGAAGACGCAGACATTTCGAAAGAACTCACAAAAGAGTTTAAGAAGAAAAAAATCAAAATAATTACAGGTACTTCGGTTGAAAAAGCTGAAGTTAGGGAAGAAAGCGTAACGCTCACTCTCGCAAACGGAAATGTCGTTGAGGCTGAACAGGTTCTTTCCTGCGTCGGACGCTCTCCGAATACGGCGAACCTCAACCTCGAAGCTGCCGGAATCACTCCCGACAGACGCGGTTTCATCCCCGTTGACGAATTCTGCCGCACGAACGTTCCGGGAATCTACGCAGTCGGCGACGTCATTTTCACCCCGATGCTCGCACACACGGCAGAGCACGAAGGAATTTTGGCTGTTGAGCAGATCGCTGGAATGAAAGATCTTAAACCGATAAACTACCTCTACAATCCGGCTTGCATCTACTGCACTCCGTCGATCGCGTCGATGGGTCTCAAAGAGGCTCAGGCGGCTGAGAAAGGACTTAAATTCAAAGTCGGCAAATTCCCATTCAGCGCGAACGGAAAAGCTGTTGCGGCAAACCACACGACCGGATTCGTAAAAGTCATAATTGACGAAGAAACGCATAAGATTCTCGGCGTTCACATCATCGGAAACGGTGCGACCGACCTCATTTCGGAATTCATTCCGGCAATGAACGCAGGACTTACAGCAGAAGAAATCGTCGAATCGATCCATCCTCATCCGACACTTTCGGAAGCATCACTTGAAGCGCTTCTCGGCGCGCTCGGAAGAGCAATTCATATTTAGCGCCGAAATAATACCGGGATCTCGGGATCCCGGCGGCGCGAACCTGATTCCGGAATCTCGGGATTCCGATTAATATTTGTTTTTATTCCACTCGAAATCGAAAAACACGACTTTTTTTCCGTCCAGCTCAAGCGTGTCAAGCATTTTCACGATAGGTTTTATGTCGGCGGCAGTACTCAGCATGACAAACGGCCTGTCGATGACGGTGACGGAATCTTTCAGCATGAGGGCGCGCAGCAGTTTGACTTTGAAAACCGTATCGGAATCAATCTGAAAAGTTTTTTTGCCTATTGAATCTGAAATCTCCAGAAGAGCGAGCAGTTTTTCGATTTCGGCACGTATCGCATCGTCTTTTTCAGCCGTCAGATAACGCGGAATAAGTGAAATGTTGTCGTAAACGCTCAGGTTCGAAAGAAGCGGGATATCGGGCGATACAAAACCGACACGCTGTTCGGCGCCGATCGCTTTGGCGCGGGCTTTAAGCTCTGCCTCGCTCACAAAGAATTCAGGAAGAATCTTGCTACTAATGACACAATCTCCACAAAAACTATTGACATGAAAACGCCCATCATTCCGCGCAGAACCGAAACCGGAACATCGGTAAAACGGTACTGAGTTTTCCAGCCGTTGTAAAGCGGGATAACCGATATGAAGAAGCCGAAGACTATCGTTTTTATGTAAAACAGAATTATATCAAAAACCGAGATTGATTTCGTGATCATTTCTGAAAAGATTCCGGCACTCATTTCAAAAATTATGCTGCTGAAAATGAAGCCGCTGAAAAGGACTATTATCGCGAAAAGCGAAGAAAGGATCGTGACACTTATGATAAAACTGATGATTCGCGGCAGAAAAAGATAAACGACCGGATCGATCCCGAAAGATTCAAGCGCATCGATTTCGCGGTTTACCTTCATGACGGCGATCTCCGAATTGACGGCAGACGAGCTTCTGAGAGCAAGCAGAACAACCGTAATGAGCGGTGAAAACTCAAGAACGACAACACCCATGATGATGTTTCCCAAATACTGGACAAGACCGAAACTTTTGACAGTCTGGAAAACGATACCGATGAAAATGCTGCCGAAAACCGCACTCAGAACAACGAAAAAATTCAGAAGCTGATACGCCGTGAAGAATATCTGCATGACGAGAATATCGAATGCGGCGCGGTTGAAAAACGATCCCTGAAGAAATTCGCGCAGACATTTTAGGCAGAATACGCAGAAACCCGAAACGTTTTTAGAAGTGCTTACCGCCTTGGAACCTAGCTGTTCAATAAAGTCTCGCACGGAATCCCCCGAAAAACAACGCCCGATTATACACTTTTATCAGCGAAAATAAACTAAAATCTTGACTACAAAAAGAATTTCACTATAATCGCACGGCTTTTTTTGAGAGGGTGGAATGTTTGATCAACTCACCGACAAACTCGAAGCGACCTTTAAAAAGTTGCGCGGTGTCGGCAAGCTTACTGAAGACAATATCAAAGACGGAATAAGAGAGCTCAAAATTTCTCTTTTAGAAGCCGACGTAAACTTCAAAGTCGTCAAGGAACTCGTTGAAAAGGTTAAGGAAAGAGCACTGGGAACAGAAGTTGCGAAAAGCATAAATCCGGGTCAGATGTTCATCAAAATTTTCCACGAAGAGCTTATTTCGATGCTCGGAGAGGGCGATCATTCGCTCAACCTGAACGTGAGACCGCCTGCAATAATCCTTATGGCGGGTCTTCAGGGAAGCGGTAAAACGACGACTGCCGGAAAGCTTGCCTACCTTCTCAAAAACAAGATGAAAAAGAGAGTTCTTCTCGTTCCCGCCGATGTTTATAGACCTGCCGCAATCGATCAGCTCAAAACTCTGGCTGCAAAAATCGATGTTGACGTCTATCCGTCGGAAGTCGGCATGAATCCTGTTGACATCGCGGTAAAATCGGTCGAATACGGCAAAAACAACGTCGCAGATGTCATCATAATCGATACCGCCGGCCGTCTTCAGGTCGATGAAGAGATGATGGATGAGATCACGAACATCAAAAACGCGGTCGAACCGTCGGAAATCCTTTTCGTAGCAGATGCGATGACGGGTCAGGAAGCGGTAAACGTCGCGGCTGAGTTTCACAAAAGACTTTCGATCACAGGCGTCGTCCTCACGAAAATGGACGGTGATGCAAGAGGCGGTGCGGCTCTTTCTATCAACGCTGCAACGGGCGCTCCGCTCAAATTCGTCGGTATGGGTGAAAAAATCGAACAGTTCGAAGTTTTCCATCCGGAAAGGATCGCGGGTCGTATCGTCGGTTTGGGAGACGTCCTTTCGCTTGTCGAAAAAGCTACCGAAAAAATCAACGCAGAAGAAGCTCTCAGACTTCAGAAAAAAATGGGGAAAGACGAGTTTGACCTCGAAGATTTCCTCTCACAGATGAAGATGATAAAGAACATGGGCCCGATGGAAAACATGCTTGAAATGATTCCGGGAATGGGCAAAGCGATGAAGCAGATGGAAGGCAAAGTCAACTTGGATAAAGAGCTTTCCAAAATCGAAGCCATCATCTTCTCAATGACAAAAGAAGAGCGCAGAAAACCCGAAATTCTCAACGCCTCGCGCCGCAGAAGGATCGCGAACGGCAGCGGAACGAAGGTTCAGGATATAAACCAGTTTATGAAGCAATACCTTGAAATGAAAAAAATGATGAAAAGCATAAATAAGCTCGGATTGGGCGGACTTATGAAAAAATTCAAGGGTTTAGGCAACTTAGTCAAATAATTTTTGGAGGATTTAATGAGCGTTAGTATCAGACTGACCAGAGGCGGTTCCAAGAAAAAACCTTCTTACAGAGTTGTTGTTCTTGACAGCAGAAAGAAAAGAGACAGCGATTACCTTGAAAGACTCGGACACTACAATCCGTGTGTTGATCCGGCTGAAATCGTTATCGATGTTGAAAAGTATGACGAATGGATCAAAAAAGGTGCACAGAGCTCCGACACCGTCGCTTCTCTCGTAAAAAAAGTAAGAAAGTAAGAAAATAACTTTTTCTATTTTCGGAGGATTTTATGAAAGAACTCATTGAACAAATCGCTATGAAACTGGTTGATCATCCCGAACAGGTTTCAGTAACAGAAGTTGAAGGCGAAAACTCGACCGTTCTCGAACTCAGAGTAGCAAAATCTGATCTTGGTAAAGTTATCGGAAAAGAAGGTAGGATTGCGAAGGCAATGAGAGTTCTTCTCGGTGCGGCAACTTCCCACGAGCAGAAAAAGTGTACTCTTGAAATAGTCGAAGATTGAAAAATATCCCATCTTTAAAAGTCGTAGGAACTTTTTCGAAAGTTCTGAAAAAAGACGGTTCTCTTCTTTTCAAGCCGGAATTCAAAGACAGTGATTTTTTATTGGATTTTGAGTCTCTATACCATTTTGAGTTCAAAACAAAGTGGCATATCGCCTCTATAACAAAGATCGGCAAAGGCTTTGCGGTTCGTCTTGACGGAGTCGACTCATTCAAAAAAGCCGAGTTTTTGATAGGCGAAAAGTTTGCACTTCCAGAAGAAGAGATTTTCGGCAGATCACAGGATCTTATGATCGGAGAGACCGTCTTCGACAAGCACGGGACTTCATTAGGTAAAATCGTCGCATTCACCCCTACTCCGACTTACTCTTTAGCCGAAATCGAAAAAGAGGACAAATCTTCGGAATTCATTCCGTTTACCGAAAAGTTTTTCAAACTTGAAAAAGGAAAGATCGTGCTCGTCGCCAAGCCTTAGTTTGCTTTAAGAAAAGCAACTAAACTTTCAAGAGCAGCTGAATAAGTCACAGGTCCGAGACCGTAAACGACTTTGACGGCGATATCACTTAAATATGATTTGCGGCGGAATTCTTCTCTTTCAAAAACATTGGAGATGTGCGCTTCGACAAAAGGGATTTTCGAGCAGAGCAAGGCATCACGCAGCAAAACGCTCGTGTGGGTGTAAGCTCCGGGATTTATTATGATCCCGTCACACTTTGCGTTTACGATTATTTTTGCAAGAGCTCCTTCGCAGTATTCTGAAACTGCCTCGGTCTCAACTCCGAGAGCGGCAGCCTTTTCATTAAAAGCGGAAATCAGTTTTTCGCGGGTTCCCTTTCCGCCGTAGATTTCAGGCTCCCTCTCGCCTATTTTGTCAAGCAGAGGTCCTTCGATAAGCAGGATTTTCATAATTCGACCTCGTTCATTTCACGCCATTTTATTTCTGAAAAAATTGAAAGCAGCCACGCCGCTTTAACCGATTTTTCAGCCGTTCCGACCGCCGCGGCGATTTTCGCGATCTCGCTTTCGGGCTTTTTTTCGGCGTATTCTTTGACCATTTCAGCCGCAGCCTCCCAGTTTTTCTGCCTGAGAGCTATCACTATCATCGTTTCAGTAACCATCTTAACCTCGATCACTCTATTCCGAAAGGTTTCAGAGCGCGCGGAAAAACGCCGTGCAGATAGCTTATGAGAACTCCGAAATTGGTAACGGGAACTCCTTTTTCTGCAGGAATCGCCTGACGAAGCAGCATCTCGCGGCGGTTCAGAGTGCAGGCACCGCAGTGGACTATCAGTTTGTAGTCGGTAAGATTTTCGGGATAATCCCTGCCGCTAGAAGTTTCGATTATAAGCCCTCCTCCCACTTTGTCGTTCAGCCATTTCGGAATTTTGACCCGTGCAATGTCGTCATCCTGAGAATGGTGCGAGCAGCTTTCTGCGATAAGCACTTTGTCGCCTGGTTTCAGCGTTTCGACCGTTTTCACAGCCTTAACCATTTCGGCAAGATTTCCTTTCTGCCTGATCGAAAGGATAGAAAACGACGTGAACGGAACATCTTCGGGAACAATGGGAGCCACTTTTGAAAAAACCTGCGAATCGGTGATGACGAGAGCCGGCTTTTCCTTCAACGAATCAAGCGTTTTCTGCAGATTTTGAGGCTCGCACGAAAGAGCTATCCCGCCGCCGTCTAAAATATCTCTCCAGGCTCTAACCTGCGGCATGATCATTCTTCCTTTCGGCGCACTTGAATCGATCGGGGTAATCATTAAAACGACATCTCCCGGATTGATGAGATCGCGCAGGAACGGAGGTTCCCATTCGTCTGGCGAAAGTTCCGTTATCTTTTTCGTGATTTTTTCAATTCCTTCGTTGTTTTTGGCACTTGCAGAGATGTATTCTTTGCCTTCAAGCCACTTTTTCACGCTTTCCGAAAGGGTCAGTTCCGACTTGTTGAGAACTAAAATGAGCGGGATTTTCTCATTTCCGCACTCAGTAATTATCTCGTCTTCAAGCTCTCCGGCAACTCCGGCTGCATCGACAACGAGTATCACCATGTCCGATTTTTTGAGATAACTTACCGATTTTTTTACTCTTTCAAGTCCAAGAGCGTCTCCGGTATCGTCAAGTCCGGCTGTGTCGATAAGGATCGCAGGTCCTGTCGGAAAAAGCTCGATCGCCTTCATGACCGGATCGGTCGTGGTTCCCGGAACATCAGAAACTATCGCCACGTTCTGCCCGGTAAAAGCGTTTATCAGAGAAGACTTTCCGGCATTCCTCCTGCCGAAAATCGAAATGCGGAGCCTGTCGCCCGTCATTACTCTTGCCATAACAACCTCACAAAATGATATTTCTCAGCGCACATCTTCATAATGTGTCCACATACGGATTATTTTTACAGTCCCTTCATATATTGTTCCGCTGTCCGAAACTTCTTCATTGAAAATTTCATACACAAGCCTGTGCTGAATATTTATTCTCCGCGAATACAATCCAGAAAGATTTCCGACAAGAGCCTCAAACGGCGGAGGATTTTGCAGCGGATTTTTTCTAATAATTTCAACCAGTTGTTTTGCTTTTAAATCTAATTTCGCAGACTTCAGATTTTTTATATCCTTAACAGCCTGTTTGTCATATTTTATGAGATACATTCGTTACCAATCGACTTCAGATTCTGAAAGACACTCTTCAAGCGGAGTAGCTTTTCCCTGCAGCAGAGATGCAGTCATTCCCGGAACAGAATTCAAGTATATCGTTTCCTGAATCGCATTCCAGTCATCCTCACCGATAAGGACGGCGTTTTTGCCTTTGCTGCTGGTTAAAGTCACCGGCTGAGAACTTTCATTTACATAAGCTACGACTTTTACAAGATTTGTGCCCGCCTGTGCGACATCCATCGCTTTCATAATGACCTCCTCAACAAATTTGACCAATATTATATTGTACGGCTAAAGAAAAGCAAGGCATTTTTGCTTTATCACAGTTCAGTGTCAGTTTTTATCGACTTGATCAAAAATTTGCTTTCAGCGTTAAGCTGTCTATAATATCCCGTTTTTTTTGCTGGTTCAGTTTTTTAAGGCGCAGTGATGACAGCACAGCACAGCACAGCACATTATTAAAAAAGCGAAACCCGTTTTTCACCAAGTCAAGTTTTTTCTTCAATATTTCTGCACTTTTATCAACTTTTTTTAAGGAGAGGACTATGAAAAAGTTTTTTGTCGGTGTTTTCGCGTTTTTCTGCGCGGTTGTGATGATTTCATGCGGTGAAGCCAGCAAAAGTATCTACGTACATGGTGATGAAACAAACGATGGAGAAACAAGCGACGTCGATGCAGACGATGATAAGACAGGCGATGTCGAAACAGAGGATGTTGATGCAGATGACACAGAACCGAATTCCGGTGATACAAGAAACGCGCAATGCGGATCGAAACCCGAAAACACTGAATGGAACGACGGCGGGGCAAACGGAAATTTTGTCCAGACTTTTGACGGCGAAACATGGGAACCGGAAAGTGTTGACTCAACTTTCAGCGAAACTTCCGGAACATGCACATTCAAATGCAGAGAGGGTTTCAGCTGGACAGGAACCGAATGCAAAGCTCCCCACGCCGCTTACTGCACAGGCCTGCCGGAAAACGCCGAATGGAACACCGTTTCAACCATAGCCCAGACATGGAACGGCGAAGAATGGGTTCCGTCGGAAGCAGGCGTTTTCAACCCTGAACCGAGCACTGAGGAGTGCCGCTTTAAATGCAAGGAAAACTACACTTGGGATGAAGCTGAGGAAAAATGTCAGGCAGACACACGTGTTTCAAACTGCACAGGGCTGCCGGACGGAGCAAAGTGGAACGAATATTCGAGTATAATCCAGACATGGAACGGCACTGCATGGAAACCCGATACAAAAGGTGTCTACAACGAAGATGCCGATCCGAAAGAATGCAGATATGTCTGCGACACACACTACACTTGGAATAATTCGGTCTGCAAAGCCGATACCAGAAATAAGGAATGCACAGGAAAACCTGAAAACTCATACTGGAACACGGCTGACGAAATTTCGCAGACATGGAACGGCACTGCGTGGGAACCGAGCGAAATCGGATCTTACAGCAAAGAACCGAGCACAGACCAGTGCTTTTTCATCTGCAAAAGCGGCTTGACTTACGACGAATCGACATCAACCTGCACCAGTCCGTGCGACAAATGCACAACGGCCGAACATGCTGTAGAAAGCGGAAAATGCATTGAGACGGCTGAAAACGAATACAGCTGTGAATGCGAAAAGCCCTATTTCTGGGATGGCACAAAATGCAAAATGATGCCTGAATGCAGCCCCGCCGATGTCACACCGTGCCGTAACGGTAATGACGATGATTATCTTGTCTGGTCTAAAAAAGCTACCGAAACAATGAAATGGGCGAATGCTCAGACATACTGCAACGATTTAACCGAAGGCGGTTTTGACGACTGGAGACTGCCGACAATAAGCGAACTAAGAACGCTTATCCTCAATTGTCCGGGAACAATGCCGGACGGAAACTGTGCGGTAAAAGACCCTGACTGCCTATCAATGTCTTCCTGTTATACAGAAGCAACTTGTTCATGCAGCGAAGATTTATCAGGCAAATACAGCGTATTCGAAGAAACCGATATTTTGTGGTCATCATCTATCAGATCCGACAGCACTACTGCAAGGTGGCGTGTAGATTTTGATAGTGCATCACCTCACACCCTCAACAAGGAACTTGACTACGGCACAGTCCGCTGCGTCAGATAGTGCAACGACCGGTTCTACAAGTTCACCAACAGAAGCTCAGCAACCGCATAATTAAGCGAAACGAATAACAGATTTCACAAAATATCTGTATAGTCTTTAAAATATGTGAATTTAACGTTTTCGGAAGCGAGTTTTTCGGCGAGTTCGTCTGTCGCATAGATTTTATCAGCGTATCTTGATCCGCAGAAATCGGTCTCGCCGTCACCGAAATAGATCGTTTCGAAGCCTTCGTTTTTATACTTTTCAACGACTGCGCGTTTGCAGTTTGAGCAGTTTTTGCTGCAAAGCGGAGGCAGCGCGTTTCTGCACGGAATGAGTTCCCAGTTTTTGTCACCTAAGTATCTGATATCGTTGATATAAGCCTCGACTTCGGTATTTCCCATGAAAAGTTCGGCAAAACTTCTGAAACCGCCGCTTAAAATCACGATCTCGTCTCCGTTTTCGCGCACTTTTTTAACAAAATCGAAGAAACCTTCACGCACCGGAACATTTTTCTTAATAAAATCGAAGAGTTCGTCTTTTTCAGCCTTCATCGACTCAACTTCATCAACCAAAGTCTGATGACGCTCCTTGCGCCCTGCACGCATTTCGTTTTCTAGCTCACGCCAGTCAACGATGCAGTATTTGTCAAAAGCAACGACGAGAGTGTCAAGCGCCGTCACCGTTCCGTCAAAATCTAAAATGTAGCACTTTTTTCCGTTCATTTTTTCTCTCCGAAAACAGAAAGCGCGGCAATATAGCACTTTTTGCAGAAAGCTGGAAATTTTTCACACTTAAAAAAACAAGCGAACAGTTTATTCAGATAAAACAAGAAATTTGATAAAAAAATCTTTTATACTATTGTTTACGGTCTTTGTTTGATTTGAAAAAGGAGTCACTAAGGTATGGATCTTTCTGTAAATATCGGAAAACTCAAACTCAAAAACCCGATTCTCACCGCTTCCGGAACTTTCGGCTACGGAAGCGAATTTACTGACTTTTTCGACCTCAACAAAATCGGCGGATTCTGCACGAAAGGTATCTCGATCGAACCGAGAGCGGGAAATCCGAGTCCGCGTGTGGTTGAAACCGCTTCCGGAATGCTCAACTCCATCGGACTTGAAAACTGCGGCTCGAAGCATTTCCTGAATGAAATCATGCCGAAAATAAGAGACCTCAAGTGCGCGATAATCGTCAACCTTTACGCCTCTTCGGAAGATGATTTCGTCCGTCTCACCGAAATTTTGTCGAAAGAAGAGAGAATCGACGCTTTCGAAATGAATCTCTCCTGCCCCAACGTAAAATCAGGCGGTTCGGCTTTCGGCGCAAATCCTGAAATAATTCAAAGACTTACCGAAGCTGTCAAAGCTGCGACCGATAAACCGGTAATTGTCAAACTTTCGCCGAATGTGACCGACATAACGCAGACTGCATTAGCAGCTGAAGCAGGCGGAGCAGACGCGGTTTCACTCATAAACACGCTGATAGGAACTGCAATAAACCGCGAAAAAAGGACTTTCATTTTAGGCAACAAAATAGGCGGTTTGAGCGGTCCTGCGATAAAACCTGTCGCACTAAGAATGGTCTGGCAGACTGCAAAAACAGTAAAAATTCCGGTCATAGGAATCGGCGGAATATCGTCGTTTGAAGACGTGCTCGACTTCCTCATCGTCGGCGCGAAAGCGGTTCAGATCGGCGCGTACAACTTCGTAAATCCGGCAATCGCAGGCGAATGTGCCGAAAAACTGGAAGAATATCTCGAAAAAAGAAAAGAAAATATCAACCAGCTCATAGGATCGATAAAAGAATGAAAAACTTCTGCATTTTTATCTTTTCAGCCGTTTTCTGTCTTTCATGCGCCACTGATTCATTCGGCGTTTACCACACGGTTAAAAAAGGAGAAAATCTAACTAAAATCAGCCAGTTATACAATGTAGACGAAAACGAGCTCAGATCTGAAAACTCCATTCCTAAAGGAATCAACGAACTGAAGGAAGGTTCCGCGATTTTTATTCCCGGAGCCGAAGAAGTTATTGAAACCGAACCTGTTTCCGAAATTGATGCAGAGCCGGAACAGACGGAAAATATTGAAGAAAAAGAAACTCCTCAAACAGAACCTGAACAGAATGCCGAAGTTAATGAAGAAAAACCCGAAGTGATCTCTTCTGAAGAGCCTGAACCGGAAAGTGAAAATGAGATAAATCTGATCTGGCCGGCAACTGGAAAAATCGTCAAAAAGTTTTCTTCAAGTTCTCCCAAAAACGACGGAATCGACATCGAGTTCGAAAAAAGCACCGAAATCCATGCTGCAGCCGACGGAAAAGTCATCTACAGCGCGTCTCACTCCAGCTTCGGCAACATGGTAATAATTCAGCATGATAACAACATCATCACGGTTTACGCATATCTTCACACTATTTTCGCAAAAGAAGGTCTGACAATAAAACAGAACAGTGTTTTGGGAATTGCAGACACCACTGAAAAGAAATCAGTTCCGACGCTTCATTTTGAAGTGAGAAAAGCGGCAAAACCTGTTGATCCGATGAATTTTCTTTCTGAAATGTAGAAACGCGACCTGACACCTATTTTTTCTTTAAATAAAAATTCTTTTAGGTTATAGTTCCAAGTCTTTTTGTGTGTGGAGGATTTATATGAAAAAACTGTTTGGAATCTTATTCCTTGTTTTTATTGCAACTTCAGGACTTTTTGCAGAAACGCTTATTGTTATGGACACTTCAGACAACACCGGCAAGATACATCCGGATGTCGTAAAAGGTTCTAAAGAATACATCACCCAGCTTTTAGGGAGCATCGGTAAATACACGATCGTTGCCGACAGCACTCTGAACGATATGAAAAAACGCTCGCCCGAATGGTCGAACTGCAACCAGATGGAGTGTCAGGTCGAAATCGGAAAAGCCCTGAAAGCCGACATCGTCGTGCTTCCCTCCATCGAATACTTTGCCGGAATCTTCACACTGACGGTAAACTACATCTATGTTGACGGCAAAAGAAAGACCGAAGCCGGCGCAACCGACTTCAACGGCACGGCAGCAGGCATGAAAAAGGCTCTCGAAGCGGTAGTTTCAATGATCCACGGCAAAAAGACCGAAAATCCTGTTTTCGTTGAAGAGAACAAAGAACTTGAAAAATACAAAGCGGAAAACTTTAAAGAAGCCGCTCCGAAAGAGTATGTCGTTCCCGAAGAACCTGTTGCTCCGGCTCCGGTTCCGGAAGTAATTCTTCCCGGTTCCGCAGCGTTTTCATCTGAAAAACAGGGAGTAAAAGTTACACTTGATGTTTCAGGCACTTCGCCGAAAAGCTGCACCGCTCCGTGCACGATAAACGACATCGAGCCCGGAACACACACGGTAAGATTCGAACTTGAAGGACATACGACAAAAGACGAGGCAATCGAAATCAAATCCGGCAAAAAAACCGAGAAAAAAATCACGATAATCCCGATAATCAAAAGCCTTGAAGAGGTAAACAACGAACTCGTGGCAGCGGCGAAATCTGGTGATTTGGATCTCGCAAAAGATCTCCTCTCCAAAGGTGCAAGCATAAATTACCATGACAAATCGGGGCTTTCTCCGCTTCTCGCAGCAGTTTTGGGCGGTCAGAAGGTTATGGCAGGATACTTCACCGGCAGAGGCGCACTGCTTTCATCGACTGAGTGCTCGGCTCTCATGCGCGTTTCGGTCGATAAGAACGATCCGTGGCTTGCTTCAATCGTTACAAAACAGAAAACCATGCTCAACCTCACCTTTGAAAACGGCAGGACAGTTTTGTGGCTTGCCGCTGAAAAGCAGGCTTGGAACGCTTTCGACGAATATCTTAAAGGCGGAGTCAACGTCAACATTAAGGATTCCGCCGGTCAGACGCTTTTGGCCTGGGCTATAGACACAGGAAATGTAGAAGTAATCAACAGGCTCACGAAATTCGGAGTCCGCTTCGCTTCGACAGACGCCGACACAATGCTCAAACAGGCTGTCGTAAACGAAGATGCCGACAGAGTCAGATCGCTCACTCTTCTCAAGGCAAACGTGAACAAAGTTTACGAAGACGGTCTCACGCTGCTCTGGTATGCCGCAGTCAAGGAAAGAGCCGATATCGCAGAACTTCTCCTGAACGCCGGTGCAAAAGCGGACGTAGTCGACAAAACGGGCAAAAACCTCATCACCTACTGTGTTGAGAGACGCAAATACGAAATGGCGAAGCTCCTCAAGAAACACAGTGCGCAGATCAAACCCAAAGATTCAATTTTTCTGCTCCAGCGCGGTCTCGTCATCGGTGACGGAGAACTTGTAAAAACACTGATAGAGCTCGGTGTAAACGTAAATACCAAGTTCAGCGACGGTCTTAGTGCACTCTGGATCGCGGCTTTCACGAACAACCGCGACATGATCGAAGTTCTCGCCGAAGGCAAGGCAAACATGAACATCAAGGACAAAAACGGTAAAACCGTCCTTATGTGGGCAGTCGAAAACGATAAAAAAGAAGTCGCCAACACACTTATAACGCACGGTGCAAACGTCAATCTGATGGATAATAAAAAAAGAACCGCCCTTCTCTCCGCAGTCATTGCAGACAAACCGAGAATGGTCCACATGCTCGTTAAAAACAATGCGCAGATCGACCTCAAGGACAGCGAAGGCAATTCCCCTCTTCTCGTTGCAGCATCACGCGGAAATATCGGGCTTGTAAAGCTCTTCCTCGAACACGGAGCTTTCCTGAACGCATCAGATTTGTTCGGCAACACTCCGCTTCTTATCTCGCTCCACAAGAATTTCGACGACATAACGGAACTTCTTCTTTCGAAAGACGCTGATCTGAACAAAGCGAACAACTCTGGAGAAACACCGCTCATCGTTGCAGCAAAGAAAGGTCACATAAAATTCGTCAAAGTCTTCGTTGAAAGAGGTGCAACAATTGATGCAGCCGACAAAAACGGCGATACGGCACTTATTCTCGCAAAAAGAGAGAACAGGCACGATGTAGTTATCTACCTTCTCAACAAAGATGCGCTTATCGAAAAACGTTCCGAGCAGGACGAACTTATGGCTTACGCTGTTCTGAACAACTATCACGATATCGCAGAGAATCTGATCCAGCGTCAGATATCGGTAAACCGCAGATTTTCCGACGGACTCTTCCCGCTCTGGTACGCAGTGCGTAACGGCAATGCAAAAATGATCGACATACTCCTTGCGGCAGGCGCAGACCTTGAAGCGAAAAGCAAGGAAGGCGAAACGGTTCTTCTTTATGCCTGTGCAAAAAGGGAAGAACAGGTAGTCCTCACGATCCTCAACAAAGGGGCGAACTACAATATCCTCGACAAGCAGAAAAGCACTCCGCTCATGATTGCAGCAAGCAGAGGTTTCGAGAAAGTCGTCCAGTTCCTGATTTCCAAAAGAGTCGATGTCAATGCTAAAGACGATAAAGGAAGAACTGCTCTCACAAGGGCTCAATACACCGGAAACTATCAGATTGTAGACATGCTGAAAAGAGCCGGCGCCTACGAATAACCGCAATAAATTTAGTTGGTTGCGTGAAGTGATAAGGAATTTTAAAGAATCCGACATACACGATATCGAAACCGTTTATGAAAAGTCGAACAACGCTCTAGCACTGAATGTAAGTCCCGATTTTTTTAAAAAAGACAAAAAGAAATTCGTCACTTCCACTCTTAGAAGCTGTAAAAATTCAGTTTACGAGCATGACGGAAAAGTTGTCGGCGTGGTTTCATCTTCAGCCGACTGCATCGAAGGACTTTTCGTTCTTCCCGAATTCTGGGGAAGAGGAATCGGAACCGAGCTTTTAAATTCAGCCATGTCAGGAAAAGACGAGCTTTTTCTGCAAGTCTATGCCGACAACGAAAGAGCCGTAAGATTTTACAAAAAAAACGGTTTTGAAATAAGCGGAAGCGGAGTTTGCCAGATGACTTCACTCCCCTACTTTGAAATGAGAAAAGTGCGGAAATAATTGAGGTTTTAATGAAAATCGCCTGCATAAACGTCGATGTCGACCCTTTGATCTGCTATTACGCGATACACGGAATCGAAACTTCCGGAATCAGCGAAGATCCGATCTATATCAACGGAATCAGACGATTTATCGAACTTTTCGACAAAAATTCGATAAAAGGGACTTTTTTCATCACAGCGCACGGTTTTTCAGAAAAAAACAGCGAAATCCTTAGAGAAATCGTCCGCAGCGGGCATGAAATCGCAGACCACTCCTTTTCTCACAACTATCAGCTGACGAGAATGGCGAAAGATGAGATTTTTCAGGAAATAAAGAAAAATAAGGATTTTCTTGAAGAAACCGCCGGAATAAAGTGCCTTGGTTTCAGAAGTCCGGGCTACAACTCTTCGCCAGATTTGATTTCAGTATTAAAATCAGTCGGTTACACTTATGATTCATCGCTTTTCCCCTCTATTTCATACTATCTTGCAAAGTGGCTTCTCATTAATCTGAAAAAACTTTCGGGGCATGAATCGAAATCCATCATTTCATCCTTTGCCGATGCTTTCGGCAGATATACGCCTGAATTTATTGACAAAACAGTGCGCGATATAAAAACAGAAGGAACTTTCGTCGAGCTTCCTATGACAACCCTTTTTCCGCTTGCAAACATCCCGCTTATCGGCACTTCGATAATCGCATTCCCAGCATTCCTACTTGAATGGATGCTTAAAATTTCAAAAAGCAGAACTTTCATAAACATCGAAGCCCACGGAATAGACCTCTGCGGCGCGGATGAATCACAGCATTTCGAGCCTTTGAAAGGAAAGCAGCCCGACCTTGCCTTTTCACTTGACAGAAAAATTGAAAGATTCCAACATGTTATAGATTTTTACAAAAACAGCGGATTTACTTTCAAAACGCTCTGCGAAGCAGCTGAAATGAAACTTAACGGAAATATATAACTTTTTAGGGAGATAAAAATGGAAAACTTGAAAAAAAAGATTGCAAAAAGAGCTAAAGAACTTGTGAAAATCCTTGAAATTTCGCCTCTTGAAGCAAAAAAAATCGAAGAAAACCTTGAATTTACATACACGGCACCGAAAATTTCCAAAAAAACCGCTGCCAATGCGATCGACCACACGATCCTTTCCTTCAATGCAGCGGAAGAAGACGTTCTAAGAATCTGCCGTGAAGCCGCTGAATTCGGTTTCAAAGCAGTCTGCATAAATCCGATGTGGGTAAAAACCGCAGCAGATTTCAGAAGCAGAAACAATGCAAAATTTCTCATCGCTACTGTCATAGATTTTCCGCTCGGAGCTTCGACCGCAGCGGCAAAAACGGCTGAATCGGTCACTGCAGCTCTTGACGGAGCAGACGAAATCGATGTCGTAATAAATATCGGACTTATTAAAAGCAGAAAATTGAAAGAGTGCTTTGAACTTTTAAAAAGCACAACAAAAACAAAGGCTTACATAAAAGTCATACTGGAGACTTCTGCCCTTTCGCAAGATGAGAAAATCGATGCAGCCCTTATCGCGGTTTTTGCAGGAGCCGACATGCTCAAAACTTCAACGGGCGTAAACGGCAAGGCGACTGTAGAAGATGTTAAACTTCTGAGAGCCGTTGCCGGAAAAAGGCTCGGAGTCAAAGCTGCCGGCGGAATCAGAGACAAAGAAACGCTTGTCGCAATGATGCAGGCAGGCGCCGACAGGATCGGCTGCAGCAGTTCGGTTTCGATAATGGAAAATTGGTAAGACCATGACTTTAAAGAGATTTCTTCTCATTTTTTTATTTTTACCGGTATTTTTTGCATCATGTTCCAAAGCCGAAAAACCGCAGGATCCAGTAACGCTCTTCATGCAGGCAAGAACCGACGGAAATACCCATCAGGCCTACATTCTGCTTGACAAAACCACGCAGGAAACTTTTTCGGAGCGTGATTTTGAAGAATACTGCTTCGTTTTCAAACCTTCCGAATTCGAAATCCTGCCGGAAGAAAACGGATATACGCCTGTTTCCTACACTTTTTATGATAAAAAATACAAAAAAGGGAGTGACGAGCTTTACACTTTCTACATGACGAAAAATATCGAACACGTTAAACTGAACGCCGGCAAAATAGTTTTTCCGCATATCGCGTTTGTTTCGATGCGCAAGGCGATCGAAGAAAAGAATATTGAAAAAGCCAAGTTTTTCTCGGATGTTATGCTCAGAATAGACCAGACCAACCCCGATGTTTTGGAAACTTCGGAAAATATGGGATTTATTCAAAAACACGACTGACGGATTTTGATTTGAAAGCATTTTTCTTTGTTTTATGCTTATTTTTTTCATTTTCACTTTTCGGAAACATTTTTTTCGATGAAAACATCCCCGAAGAGCTTCGCAGCAAAATCACGGCATTCTACAAAGAAAAGAAAACTTCGGTAAACTTTCTAATTGAAATGCCCGACGAAAACACCCTTTCGATCGTTGCCGAAAACGGTTTCGTAAGAACTCTGCCGATAAAGGAAATAACTGCCGAAGACGTCTGCAACCTCATGGAAGAAATGGTCGCCGTAATATATGAAAAAGACGAAAATCAGGACAAAATACCTAAAGATTCCGAGAAGTTGGCAAAAATCAAAAATCTTTCTTCAAAGTGGCAGAAAGACGAATTCAAAGAAAGTTTTTATGCCGAGGAAAAACCTGAAACAGAAGAAAAGCCCAAGCCGATTTTCCTGAAAGGCGGCATAAAACTGACCGACAGGATCGAATTTTTCCCGTGGGCTAAAAAAAGCGACCGTTTCGGAGTCTCGCTTTTCGCAACTTCCGAAGAAAAATGGGCTTTCGGTCTAAAATTTTCGGTAGGATTCTCCTTTCTGCGCGTCGGGGCACGCTTCAAAAAAGGGATAAACCTGAAACTTGCAAACAACTCGGTCCCCTGGGAATCGTACAGCCTGAATCTCCAGTTTGACATCATCGACCTTTACAACGTCCGCTTCTCCACAGGCTTCGAAGTTGCCCTTTACAGCGCAAAAGGCGTTCTTTTCCACCGCGAATTTTTCGTTTTCAGGCTTGCCTACCGGATAAAATGGTTTGAAGCGGCAGCCTCTTTCAACGTCTCTCCTACGAACATCGAACTCGGTCTTTTCGGTGCGACACACGAAATGCAGAGCTATAACTTCATGCTTTCAACCGTTTTTCTCTTCTGATTCCGCTGATTTTTCAACAAAATTCAATATTTTTCTTGAAATTGGAAAAACTCTAAATAAATTACGCGCGTTTTTTGAAAAACGGTCTTTTAATGAAGGAAACAGATGGGCAATTTAGTAAGAAACGACAAAATCAGGAACGTGGCGATAATCGCTCACGTTGACCACGGCAAAACAACTCTCGTCGATGCGATGTTCAAGCAGAGCGGCGTATTCCGCGAAGGCGAAGTAGTAAACGACAGGATCATGGACAACATGGATCTTGAGCGCGAGCGCGGCATCACGATCGCTGCGAAAAACTGCTCGGTCGTATGGAAAGGGGTAAAAATCAACATCATCGACACTCCCGGACACGCTGATTTCGGCGGCGAAGTCGAGCGTGCGCTTTTCATGGCGGACAGCGCGATACTTCTCGTTGACGCGTCAGAAGGTCCTCTTCCGCAGACGAGATTCGTTCTCAGAAAGGCTCTCGAAGCGAAGCTCCAGATCATGGTCGTCATAAATAAGATCGATAGAAAAGATGCGAGACCGCAGGAAGTTCTTAACGAAATCGGCAATCTTTTCATAGACTTGGGGGCTGACGACGAACAGCTTGACTTCCCTGTTCTCTACGCGATAGGTCGTGACGGAATAGCTCAGGAAACGCTTGAGGAAAAAGGCGAAAACCTCCACATCCTCATGGATAAGATCATCGAATTCACGAAAGGTCCGCTCTACGATCCTGAGCAGCCTTTCCAGATGCTCGTCACCGATCTGAGCTACAACGACTACCTCGGCAGACTTGCGATAGGCAAAGTCGTAAACGGCAGCGTCCACTGCAACGAGTCGCTTGTCTGCATCAAGGAAGGCAACGAGCAGGCACGCCTTAAAGTGTCGAAACTCCAGCTTTATCAGGGCGTTAAACTCGTTGATGCCGAAATAGTCGAACCCGGTGACATCGTAATTCTCGCCGGAATCGAAGACGTCCACATCGGTGACACGGTTGCAACGATAGATCAGCCCGTCGCACTTCCGAGAATCAAAGTCGATGAACCGACAGTCAGCATGGTCTTCACGATAAACAACGGTCCTTTGGCAGGGAAAGATGGAAAATATGTCCAGCTCAGAAAAATCAAGGAGAGACTTCACAAAGAGACTCTGATGAACGTTTCGATCAGGCTGGAAGAGCCCGAAACGAACGATTACGTCATAGTCAAAGGGCGTGGCGAGCTTCAGATGGCGATCATCGTCGAGCAGATGAGGCGTGAAGGCTTCGAACTCTGCGTCGGCAGACCGACCGTTATTTACAAAGAGATCGACGGCAAAAAATACGAGCCGATCGAGCACGTTTACATCGAATGCCACGAAATGTTCACGGGCATCGTAACCGAGAAACTTTCGGCAAGAAAAGGAAGAATGACCAATCTCGTCAACTCGGCAAACGAACGCGCTTTCATGGAATTCACAGTTCCTTCACGCGGACTTATCGGCTACCGTGACCAGTTCCTAACCGATACGAAAGGCACCGGAACTCTCAACACGCTTTTTGAAGGATATGAAGAATACCGCGGCAACTTCCCTGTCAGATTCACGGGTTCGATCGTTTCCGACAGGCAGGGTGAAGCCATCGCATACGCACTTTTCAACCTTGAGCCGCGCGGCGAACTTTTTATAACTCCAGGAATGCCGGTTTACGAAGGAATGATCATCGGCGAGCACTCGAAAGACCTCGACATCGACGTCAACCCCTGCAAGGCAAAGAAGCTCACGAACATGCGTGCAGCCGGAAAGGATGACGCCGTAACGCTCACCCCTGTCAAACCGATGACTCTCGAAAGGGCGATTCATTTCATCAACGAAGACGAACTCGTCGAAGTCACCCCGAATTCACTCAGACTCAGAAAAACCGTTCTTTCAGCTGCTCTGCGTCACGCTATGCGCGGCAAAGAATATATGGAAAGCCTCAAGGAAAACAGCTAAGAAACCGCACCCTTACTCCATCTTGACTATTTTCCCCTATTCCTTAAAATAAACAACTTTTAGTTTTTTACTGAGATTCGAGGAAAAATGACAAAAAAAGCAGTGATTTCAAGATATAAATACGGATTTTTTCTGTTTTTCGTTTCGTCTCTCGCTTTTTTGGTTTCATCCTGTTTCGGCGACTGCTCAAGTTCGAATGCCTACTCTTACCAGTGCAACGGGATTTATCTTGAACAGTGCCGTCCGAACGGCGGGGACTACTACTGGGAACAGGTCAAAAACTGCGCAATCGGGTGCCCCTCCGATATCGGAACACCGTCATGCAGCACTCACTCATACTCATGCTCATGCTCTGTACCGTCCAAATACACCTGCGAACACGGCGGCAGTTACCGCTGCAACGGCGACGATATCGAAAAATGCGAGAGCTTTGAGCACTTATACACAGGACATGTCTGGGAAAAACAGAAAAACTGCAAATTACTATTCCCAGAAAGCGAAATCGTCGAAAGCGGCGCATGCTATTCAACAAATGAATACTACGAGCCGAAGTGCGTTCCTAAGATAAAAAAGGCTTTCCGCGGGAAGTGGTTCAGGCTCGATAACGGTTCCGATTTCTATCTCGGAACAAACGGCATCACGAGAGGCTCATACAACAGTCAGTTCATCCCGGAATCGATTACGAAAATCGACGACAATATGCTTGAGATAGCGACTGAAGGCGAGACTTTCAGGCTAATCCGCAACAGTATTACCGACGCGACTCTGAAACTGAACGTAAAACGGGCCGGAACTTTCACGAAATCGCCTTCGGGAAGCGGTGTCGGCGGGATCGACGTAGTCCTTGAAAACACGCAGGATTCGGGCGAAACTTATGAAGAGACTTCGGGAAGCGACGGCAACACCGAGTTTAACGGCATAGTTTCAGGCGAATACACGATTTCGGTCGGAAGCACCAGCGTGACGCAGACCATCGCAGACCACCTCAATGCCGGGAACTTCTACTTTTCAAAAAACGGCTACATTTACAAGGCGCTTCTCAACTCGACAAACGATGTTTACTACGCCGAAGACCGCGATAACAGCGAAGAGGGAAACCGCTACACGGTCCGTCTCCGCGTCTACAATCTCGGAAATCAGGACGCTTCTGCCACAACGATCTCGCTTAAAACCGATGACACCTCGGTCAAAGTAGAAGCAAAGGACGAGATTTTAGGCACAATAGAGCCGGAAAGTTACGTATCATACAGTTTTTCCATTGAAACTATCCCCTTTTCAAAGATTACAAACCTGAAAAATGCAGTCTATCACGATGTCGAATTCACAGTTTCGCTCAAAGATATAAACGGTGAAACCTGGGAAGATGTCGTAACCCTGCGGATTTTCAGAAAAGCTGTGCCGATTTACCTTTATTCCACGATGTCGAACCCGTTCATTCTCCTCTCACCGCACCGCGAGATAATAAGCATGTCGAGCGTCGTCTGGGTCCCCTACCGGCCGGATGCAAAATACAAACTCATCGCACAGAGTCTAACGCTTAACACCGAAGGAGTCTACTCAATCGGCGTCGGTTCGTGGGATAACGACAAATGGATTTCCGATAAAGAAAATTTCACCGACGTTTCGAACTATGAACCCAACAATCAGGAATCGCAGGCAAAAACCGTCTACATGAATTCGCAGACGACATCCTATCTGCACAAAAGCGACCTCGATTTCTGGATCATTGACATGAGCAAATAATGAATAAAATCAAATACTTATTTTTCACACTCATTATATTTTCACTTTTTACCGCTTTCGCCAAAGATGAAGCGCCTCAGAACAAATTCAGCGTTAACATCCAGTACAGCCAGACTTCGGGCTTCATTCCGGCAGCCGACATTCTCTGGCACTACACCTCAGATATTTTTTCATCTTTGTACGGAAACTACTACATCGCGGCTGAAAAAAAGAGTTTGGAAAACTATGAAAAGAGTAAATACGCCCTTTTTTCGAAAACTTTCGTCGTTGGAGCCGAAGTTATCGGGTTTTATGTAAAGAAAGATCCTGCTCTTTTCGCACTCAGTGTCGGAGTCGAATACAAACGGGTGAAAAACGAGGAATTCGGTTATTTCGACCTTGAAGATTCTACCGTCACTTTTGAAGACACAACTCAGCTCGACATGATCTTTCCCTTTCTGAAACTCAGGATCGATAAATACACAGAGCGCATAAACAACCGTTTCACCTTTGTTTTCTACCCGACCTACTGCCTTTTCACAGACCAGACGCTTTTCTTTGATCCGCTCACCCTGCGCGTTTACGAAACTGATTCGGTCAAGTGGCAGGTTCCGGCTGTCGAGCTTTCTGAAGAGGTCCTTTTCAGTTTCTCCCCTTTCGGCGGAATCCTTCTGAGCGGAAATTTTTCATTCTGGCAGGCAAAATACAAGTCGGCAGTGCTCAAAAAAAGGTCCGGAAAATACGTTTTCGACAAAGTCGGCGTGACCCAGAACTTTCTTGAATACTCGGCAAGCATGTCCTACGTCCTTCCGTTTGAGATCGCCGGGAAAATACGACCTAAACTCGGTGTCGGAGTTCTCGGATCGGCGGAATTCCGAGAAAACGACGGCAAAAAATCGACTCAAAAAGATATCGGATACCTTATCGTCGCCGGATTCTACTACTGATAAAAATTTCTCCTTCCCCCTTTTCTTTCCGCAAAACGGAAATAAATAAAAGCGGGGATTTGTTTATTGAGAGTTTTTTTGTTGGAGGAAAATATGAAAAATTTAGCAAAATTTTTGTTTTTACCGCTCTTTTTGTTCTTTTCTTTCGCTCAGCTCGGCGCTTCGGACATGAAGGATTTCGAGCAGGAGATCATCAAAGTTTCGGAAAAGGCGAAAAAAAGCGTCGCTTCGATCAAAGTCGAGATAACCGAGCAGCAGAGAATGAGAGACCCCTTTTTCGACTTCTTTTTCGGCAATCCGACACAGCCGCGCAGCAGAAAAAGCCAGGCGCAGGGATCGGGTTTCGTTATCGACGACAAGGAAGGTTTCATCGTTACGAACAACCACGTCGTTCAGAAAGCAGAAAAGATCGAAGTCATTATTGACGGCAAGACTTTCAACGCGAAACTCATCGGCACGGACCCTCACACTGATGTCGGTCTCATCAAAATAGAAGAATTCAAAAAAGGAGAGATTCAGGAACTCAAGTTCGCCGATTCTGACAAGATAAAAGTCGGCAGTTTCGCGATCGCGATAGGCAACCCGTTCGGTCTTTCGAACAGCGTAACATTCGGCATCGTCTCGGCAAAAGGGAGAAGCGGCATGCGTGTCACCGATTACGAAGACTTCATCCAGACCGATGCGGCGATCAACCCCGGCAACTCCGGCGGCCCGCTGCTCAATATCGAAGGCGAAGTCATCGGCATGAACACCGCGATCCTTTCGCAGTCAGGCGGCTACATGGGAATCGGTCTCGCAGTTCCGGCAAACATGGTCAAGGACATCACGCAGCAGCTTAAAACCGGCAAAAAGATCCAGCGCGCTATGATGGGGATCATGATCCAGGAACTCAACGACGATATGCGAAGCTACTTCGAGATCGATAAATCCGTAAACGGCATCCTTGTCTCCAGCGTTGAACCGAAAAGCCCGGCGGACAAAGCGGGACTTCAGCAGTACGACCTCATCACGAAATTCGACGGCAAGGAAGTAGAAAACATCTCGCAGTTCAGAACGGCAGTCGCGTTCAGCCCTTACGGCAAGAAGATACCGCTCGAAATAATCCGTAACGGCAAAGCGATGAAGTTAGACGTCGTTCTCGACAAAAACTACCAGATTTCTGAAACTCCGCAGGAACTTGACCAGAAAGTCCTCGACGAGATAGGCCTCACGCTCACCGACAACAAAGGAAAGATCACAGTTTCCAACGTCGAACAGGGCTCGCTCGCCTTCTCCGCCGGACTTATGAACGGCGATGTGATAGTCGCAATCAACAAAAAACGGGTCAAAAACGCCGCGGAAGCGAACCAGATCATAAACAAATCGAAGAAACTCCTCTTCACGATCAACAGAAACGGTCGTGATTTCATCGTGGTAATCAACAGATAGCAATGGATATACAGCATCATTTCATCGAGCAGGGAAACGGCTTTCCGCTGATCCTTCTTCACGGAAACGGAGAGGATTCCACCTATTTCGAAAACCAGATAAGCGCTTTCTCCCCGCTCTATCACGTCTATGCGCTTGACACGAGAGGACACGGAAAGACTGCAAGAGGCTCTGCCCCCTTTACCATCAGGCAGTTTGCGGATGATCTCGCCGGATTCATGACGATCCGACATATTGAAAAGGCAGATATTTTAGGCTTTTCCGACGGAGCAAATATCGCTATGATCTTTGCGCTCAAATACCCTGCTCTTGTGAACAAACTCATACTGAACGGCGGCAATCTCGATGCACGCGGAGTAAAGCTGATGACGCAGCTCCCGATCGAGATCGGCTACAGGATAGCAAAACTCTTCGCCGGCAGAAGCGACTCTGCAAAAGCAAAGGCGGAAATGCTCGGTCTGATGGTAAACGACCCGAACATAAAGCCTGAAGAACTCGCTGCGATCAAAGCCCCGACACTCGTCATCGCCGGAACTGACGACATGATAAAGGGATACCACACTAAACTTATCGCGGCAAATATCCCGGGAGCCGAACTTTCCTTCATCAAAGGCGACCACTTCATCGCCAGCAGAAATCCTAGAGAATTCAATAAGAAAGTGCTTGAATTTTTACAGAAATAGGATCGCCACATACCGTAGACATGCCGCGGTTGCTGAGCCTGTCGAAGCAACAAAATGTCGTCATTCTGAGCGTGAGCGAAGAATCTCCGAGATCTTTCACATTTGTTCAAGATGACAATGGCGTGTGTGGTCTTAAAATTCAGGCGGTTTTGTCGGAGCGTGTTTATCCCGCCCGCAGGTTTTTTGAGGTTCAGTTTTCGCCGGATTTGATTTCAGATAAAAGGTGGGAAATTTCATGGATTCTATGAAAGCTTTTCATAAATTCTAAATTTGCAAGCATAATTATTTAGATAAAATTTGATTTTTTTCATGCTATTTTATATAAAAAACCTCGTCGAGATCTTTACAAATTGATTTTGCAATTATTGGAGGTGTTAATGAAAAATAAAATCATTGTTGGTTCTGCAAAAATCAATGATCCAGAATATTCTGCATGGTTTGAAACCTTAAAAAATCGTTACAGATCAAGTCAGATAAAAGCTGTTGTAAAAATAAATACCGAATTACTTGAGTTCTATTGGTCTCTGGGACGTGATATTGCTGAAAAGAAAGCCGAAGAACGCTGGGGCAGCGGCGTGATTGAAAGGCTTAGTTCGGATTTCAAGTCGGCTTTTCCGGGACAAAAGGGGTTTTCAACAACAAATCTTTGGTATATTAAAAAGTGGTTTTTGTTCTATTCGCATGATTTGGAAAAACTCCACCAGCTTGGTGGAGAATTTTTCTGTGTTCCGTGGCGTCACCACATCGAGATCATAACCAAGTGCAGAGATGCCGGAGAAGCGTTTTTCTACATACGGAAAACCGTTGAAAACAATTTGAGCCGTTCCGCTCTTCAGGACATTTTATCATTAAAGCTGCATGAAACCAGTGGCAAAGCTCTCACGAATTTTAAAAACACACTGGGCGAGATACAAGGAAATTTGGCTCATGAAATGCTTAAAGATCCTTACAAATTTGATTTTCTGACCATGCATCCGGGCTATGACGAGGAAGCTTTGGAAGATTCCCTCATACATGAGATTACGAAACTTCTTCTCGAATTGGGAAAAGGTTTTGCTTTTGTCGGAAGGCAGGTAGAATTAGTCGTTTCAGGGACTTCATATCACATCGATATGCTTTTTTATCACATACATTTGAAATGTTATGTTGTGGTGGAACTGAAGGTCGTGCCTTTCAAACCGGAATTTATCGGGAAACTCAATTTCTATGTCACCGCTGTAGACAAACTTTTGAAGCGCAATGACGACAATCCTACAATCGGTCTTCTAATCTGCAAATCGAAGGATAACACCAAAGTTGAATGGTCTTTTGAAGGATTGCAGAAACCATTGGGTGTCGCAGTTTACGACATAAATATATCCGATATAAAATCGGCTCTGCCTACAAATGAGGAAATTGAAAACGGCTTAGATAAGCCTGCATCATTCTGAGCGTAGCGAAGAATCTCAGTTTCCGGTTGCTGAGCCTGTCGAAGCAAGCCTGTCGAAGCAACAAAATGTCGTCATTCTGAGCGTGAGCGAAGAATCTCCGAGATCTTTCACATTCGTTCAAGATGACAATGGCGTGTGTGGTCTTAAAATTCAGGCGGTTTTATCTGCTCGCCAGCAGATTTTTGAGGTTCAGTTTTCGCCGGATTTGATTTCACTTTGTCTGCATCGGTATTCCAAATTGGAATAGCGATAACACACATCCTCGAAAAATCTCTCTGGAAAGGCTGAACTGCAAATTTGGCAGACGCGTCTGCCAAATTCCGACATTTTTTCCAGAAATGAGTTTTTTAACATCAGCTTTTCACATCACACACTCATTTTGTCCAAAATAAAAAATTACGATGAGCGGATATTTTATATAAGGCTGGCAGCGTCAGAAAAACTTAGCCACGATGAACTGAAAATCAGAATCATTTTATGCAAAGATATGAATAAATCGTTTGTTGATTTTGTAATCCGAGATTATACGAAACCAATGGGGGTCGCCACTTACAAAACATCAAAAGATATGCCGGATAAACTTAAAAAAGCCTTGCCGGATATTGATGATTTAAGGAAATTGCTGGAATCAAATGAAAAGAAAGAAGGCTGACGATTCGTCTTTCGTGAACGCGGGCGGCTCGCCTGTTGTCCAAAGTCGCAATTTGTGACCTTGAACCAATTTCCCAATAAATTCAGGCGGTTTTTCCCGTAGAGACGTCATACCATGGCGTCTCTGTGCCGTGGTGCGTCTCAATATCATGGCAGCTCGCCCGCAGGTTGTTTTTATCTCAATATTATTTTTGCAATTTTTCCAAAAATTATTAAATAAAACTTGATTTTTCTATCAAGATTTCTATCTTACATTTCAGAAATTTTTCTTTGGAGTTTGAAATGGAAAATGAAATTGTGGAAAGAAAAACAACAAAAGAGATCGCCATTTTTGAAACTGAGGGCTTAAAACTGGAAGTTACAATCTCGCCTGAACAGGACACCGTCTGGCTCAGCCGTATTCAAATGGCAGAGTTGTTTGACCGTGACATCAAAACAATAGGAAAACATATCGCTAATGCCCGACATGAAGAATTGAAAGGACAAGTGGTGGTCGCAAAATTTGCGACTACCACTCAGCACGGAGCAATTCAAGGCAAAACGCAGACACACATGACGGAATATTACAATCTTGATGTCATTATTTCTGTCGGATACCGCATCAAATCAAATCGTGGCGTAGAGTTTCGAAAGTGGGCGAATAAAATTTTAAAAGAATTCATTTTAAAAGGCTATGTTGTCAATGATTCCCGCTTAAAACAGCTGAACGAAGTGGTAAAACTGATGAAGCGCACCGAGGAAAAACTCGATACCAATCAGGTTTTAAGCGTGATCGAGCGCTATGCCGAAGCGCTGCAACTGCTTGACAACTATGACCATCAGAGTTTGAAACGTCCTGAAGGAAACGCGGCAACTTACGTTTTGAATTATGATGAATGCCGCAAAATTATTGACGCTATGGGGTTTGGAATTTCATCCACGCTTTTCGGAAAGGAAAAAGACGATTCTTTCAAAGGCAGCATAGGGAATATTTATCAGTGTTTCAACGGTTCGGAACTTTATCCTACTTTGGAGGAAAAAGCGGCGAATCTTCTCTATTTCATCACAAAAAACCACAGTTTCGTTGACGGCAATAAGCGCATTGCGGCGACAATATTCCTCTATTTTCTGGATAAAAACGGTGTTCTCTTCGATGGAGACAAAAAACTGATTGACGGTCATGCTCTTGCAGCTCTCACAATATTGATCGCTGAATCAAAACCAGAAGAAAAAGAAACGATGATTAGCGTGATAATGAATTGTATCGTTTGAAAATCTCTAAAAAACCCAAGAAGTTGTTTTTCCAAGATCGCAATTTTGCATCTTGTTCCCCTTCCCCGATAAATTCAGGCTGTTTGTCGGAGCGCGGACGTCTCGCCCGCAGGGTTTTTGAGGTTCAGATTGCGCCGGATTTGAGGTTAGAAAAATGTAAAAAATGGGTATGGTGGAGATTTTGGCTTGAGGAGTAAAAAATTTTGACGTTATAAGTGGATAATTACCAAAAAAAACTGCAAACGCTAAAAGTTGCCTCTTTTAGTCTACCATGCTGTCATCAAGAAACATATCATCCAGTTCTTGTGTTGTGTGCAATTGCATAACCTTAGCTCTAACCGCACTCTTTGCAAGGTCAAGCCTCTTCATGCGTTTCTTGCCGCTGATGTTATCCTTACCCTCGCGAATCAACTGCAATCTGCCAATCGGTGCACTCGGCTGTTTCTGTGCATAATCTGCGAGAGCTTTTGCCTTGGAAAGATTGTCGGTTAAATCACCACGGTGCGGCTCAAGGATATCGATGACATATCCTATCTCCGCGACATTCCTTATGATGAGGAAGTCCGGATAGAAGCCCTTGATGATGCTGTTTTCCTGTCTTTGCAGGCAGAGTCCCCATCCCTTTGAAGGATTACGAATCCAGCAAACAAAATCGCCCCGTTTGGACTCCTCATCAATCACAGCTTTTTCCCAGGAATCTAGCCTTATCTTTGCATAGCCGACATCTTCGTTCACAAAGAAATGGTTATAATATTTCTCGCCATCCTGATCTACTATCGGGCGGATTTGTTCTGGCAGATGAAAACTATGTACGCTGACCTCATTTCCGTTTGAAATGATAGCATCGTACTGCTTGCGGTACTTATCGCTCATACGAGCGAATTGGAGCCTGTATACATCGCTCATTTCATTGAACTTGTTTTTGGCATAGAGATGCAACTTATCCACGCAGTCCTTGTCTGCTGCGAACAGAATGACATGAACCATATATTCGGACGGCGTGTCCTGATTAAAGTGTTTAAAACCGTATGCTTTACCAAGTCCAAATCCGCCGAGTATCTTTTCGGCAATACAGAACTTGCGGTCGATGTCCTCATCCGAAGATGTGTAGTAAATATATTCCTTATCCTCGTTGACAGCCTTACCGAATGCATCAAACACCTTCCACGACAGGTTCAACTTTTTCACTTCAGCAGCAAGCGTTTCATACTCACCGATTTCCTTTAGCTTGCTGATATATTCCTCTACCATCTTAGCACCGTCCTGCTGAATGCTGTCTAGGGCATAGTTATCAAGGCCAGTGTTTTTGATAAGCGAGGCAAGTTTAATCAATGACGGCAGATAATCCGTCGTTTTGAAAGGCTTGATTTCGTATGTTATGAGAGCGGCTCTATTTAAGAAATTCGCAATTGCTTCCCTGTTAATACTGTTCGTGAAAACAAGCGGTTCCTGTTCAGGCTCCGGCATTTTTGGAACATCTGCACCTAGTTCATGAGATGCCGTTGCCGTATCTTGATTCGTGTCTTGCTTCGCAGGCATTGTCCTTACTGACGGATTGTCAATGTTTGAATTTGGCCTTTCTATTTGTGAGGAAAATGCCGAATCTGCACAGTCTTTCATATTTTCTGATAATTTAAACAGAGGATCGACAGTAATATCATGCGACTGTTCATAGTCTGTAAGCGTCATCTGATCTTTATAAACATTCGATTGGCGTATCTTCGGACGGTATCCCCATGTCTCCCGAGAATCATTCCCGTAGCTTTCTCCTTCGACATCAGCCGGAATGTCACCACCTTCCTCGTCCTGCAATGCCTTCATAACCGACTCAACGTTGTCTTTATTGAAGTGTGGCAGGAAGAGACGCACCTCATTCAGAGTCTCATCTACGTCAATATGCCGCTGTAAAGGTGTGCGGATCATGCGACCGAGCAGTTGCGCAATGTAAGTGGCATCCTGTGCGTGACGGAAAGACATCATGGTTTCCGCTCTAGGGCAATCCCAACCTGTTGAGAGGTTTTCTTTGAAGAACACTACTCGGATTTTCCTGTTTTCAGCAATGTCCGAGGCATCCACATGGTGTATCTTAAGACCACCTGCTTCAATGGTAGCAGTCTGTCCAAAAGTGTGAACAACCTCATATTCCGAGAATCTTGCGCCTGTCCTTGATTCAATGCGGGATAAGCATTCTCCTATTTCCGTTGCAGAGGCACTGTCACTACTGCGATTTTCGACCTGAATGACCAGCACAGGGCGAACCTGTTGTGAATGTTGTGTCTCACAATAGTAATTCCAATGCTCACACTTATCTTTCCATTCGTCGGCCGCTGCCTGCAAAATGACCATATCGTCAATTGAGTCCTGCTCTGGATAGGTAATAATAATTTTGTCCTTAAGCAGCCCTGATGCTCTGACTTCATCCGGTCGGACATCGACATCATGGCGGACGGAGGATATATTGCCAACAAGTCGGCGAAAACGCTCATCTGTGGCACTCATGCCAATAACTATCGGCATTGCTTCAAGACCGTCTGGCTCACTGCCTTTTAAAAATTTCTGCATGATAGTAGTAGCACTAGCTGCATCCTTATCATGCATTCCACGATGTGCCTCATCAATAATCACATAGAGATGATCTCCCTTTTGCTCGGCGGTATTCTGCAAGGTCTGCCAAATGGTATAAGTACGATTATCGCCGCCATTAACAAGACGGCTCGACTTTCCGAGTTTCTGTGTATTCAGGAAATAAATCATCCCGTCATCAAGCATTTCCTGGTCAAAGGAGTTATCCTCAATGGTAACGCACTGATTCGGACGAATCTTGTCCGCTTTCTGTATAATCTTTGTCTTTGACTGCTCATTTAACTGTGGCGAGTCGGAAAGCCACACAAAGATTGCCTCCGGCTGCTCGACAGTCGTTTCCGTACCGTTCAGAATGTCCTCAATCACCGTCGTCATGACAATCGTCTTACCTGAACCGGTAGGAGCTCGGAACGCTATCACCTGAGGACGCCCGTCGACCTTGTGATAAGCCTCTGCGCTGTTTATCTCAGCAAGCAGTTTTGAAACAGCTGTTTGTTGAAAAGACATCAATTCGTCTCTCATTATGGTTACCTCCTGCTGTTTATTCTGAAGTTATCCAGATAGTCTCTGTATAACTGATAGGTTTGTTTTACATTCAGTCCTCTGGACATGCTGCGGTAATCGGCATCAGAATCCGTTACAAGATAAACTGTTTCGATCTCCGGCGCATTTCCTACTTCCTCAGCGAATTTTGCAAAGCAACTATTGTCGTTCAGAATTGCCATGCGGTTCTCTGGTAGAATCATATACTCCGGAATCTTTTGCCCTTTGAGGGTTGGACAGAGTCCGAAGCATCCTGCTTTCATCCATAAGGTTGGCAACATTTCTCTAAACTGCATACCAATGCGAACTGACGCCTTATCAAGAAAACCAAGTTTGAAAAAGGCAGCATTAGCCTTGAAACCTTCAGACATCGGCATTTTAACCGGAACATCTATGGTAATACTTCCAAGTATTTCATTGATTTGTTCCTTTATAGTTTTGAATATCTTTTGCTTTGTTGTGATAATAAAGAAATCGGTAATATGTGTCATTCCTTCAAGTGCTTCAATGTATTCATCAGCTGCGGTCTCATCAAACAAAATAGACACCGTATGATCAAGATCATCTGAGACTATATATTTCGTATTACTGTCAACCAAGTTTTGTGGTAGAACACCGTCTGAAATAAGTGTTACCAGTTGCTTTTTGTCTCCTATTTTCAATAAAGAGACATCATCGATAAACTTGATTTGGGTGACACTTCTCATTGTTTCTTGTTTCACTGTTTGGGATGTAATATATTCCCCTTCAAGCATTTCCCCGTTGACATCGCGCCCTTCGATGCTGCAGACAGTTCGCGGCCATGTAATGTAATGTGCTATACCAAATCGTTCCCATTCAAAATCACCAGGTTTATATCCATTCTTAGCCAATGTTTCAGCTTCTTTTATGTAGACTTCATTATTTGTAACAAGGATACAGCGACGCTTTCCGCCGTCTTCTGCATTAAGAAGATTTACAGCGTGGAGCGTTGTGCCTGAACCGGCGAAAAAGTCTACAATGAGCGCATTTGTTTTGTTTGATATGACATTTTTAAGGGTATCATGAACTGCATATAATGATTTAGGATATTGAAAATTATGTTTAGGAACTATATTGCCAATGATTGTTTTTCCGTATGCTCCAGCATCATAAACACCAGATGTCCAAACGGTTTGCATTCTACTTTGTTTGCCATTTTCACTAACTACAATTTTCGTGCCATCTTCTCTAGTTCCTATTACTTTAAGGAGTCCTTGTTCAATTCTTGTAAGATCTGCAGTACTTAAATAACTTATTGAATAAGGCATCGGGTTGTTTTTTCTTTTTTTTCCGACACATACAAAACCTCTGTCGTTTAATTCTTTTAATGGTGCTGCAGTTAATCCCCATTCCATTTCTGTGCCATCTTCGTTTATAGGGAAAACCGCTGTACACCCGTCAATTATAGGAACAGATTCACGAGGTATATTAGAATCTATTGGAGTTCCAATGGATTCAATTTTGCCAGTTTTATCATTAATATAAATAGGATAAAATTGTCTGGGTCTGTGACCTCTTGTTGAATCAGCATCGCTTCTTTTTAGATAAGGCCACCTTACTTCAATAGTTCCCGATTCTTTTTCAAACGGAATGACTTCAGCTTTGCCAAAAAAAAGAAAAAAAAGATACTCGTCAGTACGTGTAAAATAATTAGTTGCGCGCCCTTTTGGATTGATTACTGCTGTAACCATTTGTAATGTTGCTTCAGGGAACAGATCTTCCAAAAGGCAACCCAAATGCAGATATTCTTTTTCATCAATAGTAACAATAAGGACACTGTCTGCAGGATTTAAAAGTTTTTTTGCAATGATTAGTCTTTTTTTCATCATGCTAAGCCATTTTGAATGGCGGTAAGCATCTGCAGAATCTACATAGTTGTTATTATATTTCCAATCCTTCGCACCAGTATTGTAAGGCGGATCAATATAAATGCAGTCCACCTTTCCGGCATAGAGGTATTCTAAAAGCTGCAAAGCATGATAATTGTCAGCCTCAATCAATGTGTGCCACAAATCGCTGTCAGGCGCATTGCAGACTGTATCAATCGGCTTGAGATACGGATAAATTGGCTCGCCGAATTCCGCAACAGCAACAAGATCATTAAGAGCAAATTCTTCCTCTGCATGATCTATCCTATGTTCACAGATGGCTTTATCTCCGTTAATGGAGCGAACGATATAAATATCCGACACTTGCCCGGTTTTTAAAGCCACTTTTGAATCTTTTCTGATTTTAACATCATAAAGCGGAGTGCATTCCGGCAGATGCTCCTCAAAGACCAGACCGAATTTTTTTTGCTTGCTCAGTTTGTCAACCTCTGTCATGATCCGATCTCTAAGAGCCTGATCATCTATCTGCTTAATCAAATCTTGTATTAATGCCATCGCAGTTCACCTCATTATTTCGTCTGTGTTTTTGCTTTTATATGATAGCTGATATTACGTTCTTCGCAGAAAGCTATGACCTTCTCCGCACAATCATTATAAAAACATCTATTCTCCTTATAGGCAGATACAGTCTTGTTGTAATTCATTCTCCCGAAAATAATTCTGTCCACAAAACTAACAGTTTCAAGAATCTCTTCGAGACTTTGATTTATTAGATTCGGTGTAGGATATGGTTCAATACTTACCCATGTTTTACAACCAGCATCATGAAGTGTTTTTAAGGCAGCAAGGCGTTTTTTTATTGGTGCAGCTCCCGGTTCCGTCTTTTTACGATAATCCTCATTGAGAGAAATTAGCGTAATTCCATATTCATTCTCTCGGTACAAATCATTCAGTTTTATAGGCAAAATCCCTTTTGTAAGGATACAACATTTTATATGCTCGTCATTCAACCTTTGTATTGCAGCAAGACTCATCTCCTGAATTTCCGGATATCCGTACATAAACGGATCTGTAGTAAAGCAAAGCTGAACAGACTGTATCTTATCTTTCAATTTAGGTATTTCTTTGTCAAGCAGTTCAAGCGTATTGGATACTAAATAAGGTTGCAACCATTCATGATACGTTTTTATCTGTCCAAAACGCCTCTTCATCATAAAAGCATAACAGGGATATAAACATCCGTGGGCACAACCTAAAATGTGATTCATTGTATAATCACCATACTCTACACCTGTTTCATAAAGCATGGTTTTGCGCCGAATATAGCCTCCAACCTTCATCATTTCACCCATTTTACTGATACAGTCTTGCCGTGCCCTTCTGCCATAAAGGTTGATGGCTTACCTTTTTCCGTCAATCTCGGATTTCTTCTAACTTCGAGTCGCCCATCTTTTTCTAATGCCTTTAATACTTTTGCAATCTCGCCAGACCTACATACAACACCATAGTTTACAAAGAATCCCGCCAAAGTCTCATTGAGAGCTGTCCAACTGTCATAGTGAGAAAAATGCTTCATAACATTCGTCTTGATTTCAGCTTCATTTATAATTTGGTTATCAACTGTCTCTTGAAAAAACGACATTTGACCACCTGTTTGGATTTGCTTCATAAGCTCCCAACGCTTAGAAATATTATCTGCCATCAAGACACAGCCATCTGGATGGTTTGTAGCATGAATCATCCTGTATTTTGTATGTTGTCCTGGCCTTATGCGAATAGGCATATTAAGGACATATTTAAAAGTTTGTCCTAATCTTTGACAGTACTGTTCCGACAAATATTCCTCCGCCTCATATCCATTAATCTTTCCGTTAATATATTGTTCTATGATGGATTTCCAGTAATCGCCTCCAGCTATATGATTCAAAGCTACCACGGATTTATCTGATGCGTCCAATCTGGTAGGTTCATACTCAACAAGCTCATCAAAAAAGGTATCATCATCGTCCATTTTGAATTGCTTTCCCATGACTCGGCATCCTTCGCGAATAAATCCAAAAGAGTTCATGTTAATCAGCAATTCAATAGAGTGAAACCGACCATTCGCAAATTCATCGAACTTTGAACAGTCTAGCGCCTTTATACCGTACGGATCAATGTATAAAAACACATTGCAATCGGCCTTGTTTTGTAATAATTCGTCAATTTTATCTTCATATGCACCCGATATAATACTTATATTAGGATAATCCTTTAAATTAGTCCGAAGATCATTCGCGTAGTTAAGATCGATAAAAGCAGAATTAATTTGTACACCCTTTATGGTTGATGAGGCCAAGCATTCTTGCATAATTTCGAGTGCAATTAAAGGAGAGCCTTGCTTACCATCATCGAACTTTCCTTTCCCAGCAAAACAATCAACGTACACCAACGGTTTTCGTGTACATAAAATTTTAGCCACATACGGTTTTAAATAACAACCCAGCAACTGATCTTTCACCTCAGACCAAGGTTTCTTTTCTACGAAAAAATCATCATTCTTCTTTGACACGTTTATTCACCTTTCAATCTATGTTTTCTAAAAATCATCACCAAAAACCGCTCCGCACTATACCCAAACGCCTGCCCTTTTCAAGTAATAACTGCTTAATTTTATTGAATAATTTTCTAATTTTAATCTATGCGGAGTTAAATAAAAACGCTTGATTTTGAGGCGCGTTTTTAAATACTACTTTATATTTTAAAGATTAATATTAGATTTCCACATTGACATTGTTGCGTGAATATTTATTATCTGTTTGCGAACAGTTTATTTAGGGAAACAAGATGGAAAATGGACTTTTAACCGCAGTAAAAGCTATAAAAACAGCGATTCTGGAAAGCCAGTACAGAGCCGCTAAAGGAGTAAACATTGAACAGCTTTCGCTCTATTTCGGAATAGGAAGATATATTTCCGAACATTCCCGAAAAGGGTTCTGGGGAACAGGTGCCATTGAACAGATAAGCGAGCGTTTGCAGAAAGAACTTCCGGGATTAAGGGGATTTTCTGCACGAAGTATAAAAAAGATGAGAACTTTCTATGAAGAATGGCAGCCGGCTTTAAATTCGGCAGCCGTGGCTGCCAAATTACCGTTGATATCCAATGAAATATTGGATTCTGAAGTAGTGCAGACCAGATTATTGTTGTTTGAAAAACGGCCGCCGACGGCGGCCGAATTAGACTTTGAGGAATTTGCGTCCCTGAGTTTTACGCATCATATAGAGATTCTTTCAAAGGCAAAAGATATAAACGAACGCATTTTCTATATTCATCAGACATTTTTAAATCAATGGGACAAATATGCTCTGCGGGATATTCTAAAAGCAGACCTTTTTCATCATCAGGGTGAATTGCCGAATAATTTTTCCAAAACAATGCCGAATAAGAGTAACGCATTAAAAGCAATCGAAATGTTCAAAGATGAATATCTGCTTGATTATATAAATGTGGAAGAGCTCGGCGAACGCGACAAGGCAGACATAGACGAGCGTGTCGTTGAAAAGGAAATTATTCACAATGTCAAAAACTTTATTATGACATTTGGTCATGATTTTGCTTTTGTGGGAAACCAATAACAAAACTGAAAAGGATGTACGTAAAGTTCTTCCGACCGAAGAAGAACTTGCAATGGCTATGGATGAGGACAGCAGCCAAGAGAAGTGATTTTATAGTTTTAGCGCTTAATTTAATTTGAGATGCAACAAAAGATGTGCAACTTATTGATAGGCCAAACTGATTTTAATATTATGGGATTCAGTAAGATTAAATTTCGGAAAAAGTCGTGATGTCGCCACTTTTTCATGATTGTTTTTTCGTATCTTCTGCGATCTGTTTTGCCTCGTTTACTTCTTTCACGTTAGTTCATAGAACTCCCTTTTATCGGGATCAGAAATTTGAATAAGTAAGCGATATTGCATCCAGTTTAATTGGGAACGCAATGCGTTCCCAATTGGATAAATGCGGTAAAATTGCCTGCAAATAAAAATCGAAGACAAAATTTTGGTGATCCGCGGTCAGTACGTAATGATAGACCGCGACTTAGCTGAACTTTACGGGGTTGAGTCTAAAAAGCGATACGGCCATTCAAACAAGCATAATACTTAAATACACGGAAAATATCCACGACAGGTTTTTGATAATAGATAACAAAATCCTTTACCACATCGGAGCATCATTAAAGGATCTGGCAAAAAAATGTTTCGGATTCGAGACAATGGATTCGTCATGGATACCTGAAATTTTAAGGAATTTGTGATTTATCTTTCCTGATTAAAGTGCGTATTCGACTCTGATGTCGATCGGAATCTCGACGAGTTTTTCGAGTGCGTCAAGGATGTCTTTGCCGGGCTCAGCATACTTCTTAAGGAACTTCTCTGCTTCTTCCGGAGTAGCTTCGGCTTCGATCCTGCAAAGCTCGTAAAGGAGTGATTCTGCTGCTTCGACGAGGTTGGTAGCATCTGTTTCGAAATCACCGTTGTCAAGGACTTTGATGACGCCCTTTTCTTTCAGCCAGTTGTATTCAACAACGTTTGCAGCGCCGTGAGCTTCGTGAACGCCGAATCTCATCGAGCGGAAAAGACCTGCGAAGAAGCTGTTGAGGATTCTCTCTTTGTCGAAAGCGGGGATTCCGTATTTTCCGCCGCATTTAAGGAGCGAATAAAGGCTGCCCGTGTCTGCCTTAGCCTCTTCGACTGCGGTGTAGTTCTTGCCGATAGCCTTTGCGACCGGCGTTCCGTCCTTTCTGTATGCCGGGCCGAGGCCGTGGCTGACTTCGTGCATGAGAACGAAGTAGAAGTAAGGATCGAAATCGGCTTTGATCTTGCCGTGGGAGACTTTTTCAGCGATTTTTACGGTGCAGGTGTCGAACTTAGCCTTCATGATGTTGTAAATCATGATCTGTTTCCAGCCGACGTTTCCGCGGACCCATGCGTCGTTCGGAAGGTTGAACGCGCTCGCCATGATGCCCTGTGCAGCTTCGCCGCCGGTATAGATCTGGTTGACGACGATCATCGGAGCCATGCCGCCGACAGCAGCTTTCGATTCAGCCGGAAGCGGGAAGATCTCGGAAATTTTGTTGAGATTCTGCTCGATTTCGTGAAGTCTCGCACCTTTTTCGTGGTCAACGACCATGAGGAATGCCTCGTAAGTCGCCTTGATTCCCATAAAATCGTCTGCATAGACTTCGAAAGGACCGATGACAGGATCGATCGGAACGTTTTTCATGCGTACCCATGTCGCATCGGAATCGCGGTAGTTGCCCGTTACAAGACCTTCGGCGCGGGCAAGCAAATATTCTTTAAGTTCCTGATTTTCAACTACATTTGCAGCAGCTTCCATATTGTCGAATATGTCGGCGAGCTCTTCAGCAAAGTAAACGTGGTAAGGAATAGACTTGAGTTTTCCGTTTTCGCGGACAATTACAGAATAGTTGTCCATCATAAGCTCTTTTTCCTCTTCGGTCATTCCCGCAAGAGCCTCTTCCCACTCTTCCTTCGTTATATCGACCGGATAGAAAGCGCATGTGCGCGGTCTGTCGTTATATTCCTCGAAAAGTGACTTGTAGTTTTCAAGCTGTCCCCACGGGCCCATGAAAAGTTTAAAGAATTCCTTCTTCTCTTCGTCGTTTCCAGCCATAACTTCATCGTAAACTTCGGGAAGTCCTTCGCTCTGCTGGCGGAGGAAAATCCTCGTGATGCCGTCCATCGCGTTTTTAAGGTAAGGAAGTGCCTTTTTGATGTCTTCCGACAAAGTCGAATGGTCGTAATCAATCGAAACTTTTTTGAATTTTCCGACTGCTTCAGTTACTTTTGACATAATTTCCTCCAAAAAATCTGTTGTTAAAACTATTCCTTATACTGCTGGTAAAAATCTCCCTGCTGCGGACCTTCGTCGTATTTTCTAATCCATTCCTGATACTTCTCCGTATTTTCAAGGAGAGCAAGAATCTCTTTCATCTGATTTTTGAAGCGCGGCATACGCTTGGCATCGAGCTGCGGAGTTGCAATCATCTTGACTTTCTGAGGGTTGAGCCAGTTTCCCTTCGGATCTTTGATACCCAAATGAAGATGCGGGCCGGTGCTTCTGCCGGTGTTTCCGACCGATGCGATCCTCTGACGCGCCGAAACCGCCGTTCCGACACTGACATTGTAGCTGTTCAGGTGAAGATAGTAGGTTTTCGTGTTGTCGGCGTGGTTTATCGTGATCTGCTTGCCGCCGAGCGGAGTCTGTTTGACTTCGATTACTTTGCCTGGAGCAACTGCATAAACAGGCGTTCCGATCGGTGCACCGTAGTCAACACCGTGGTGCTGCGTCATTTTTCCGGTTATCGGGTGACGCCTCATGCCGAACGGACTCGTAATGCGGATCGTATCGAGCGGAAGTCTCATCGCACTCGGAATAAGCGCCTTTCCCTTGTCGGTATAGTGCGCGTTGAAAGCCGATTTCGGCTCTTCGTCCTCATACCTGAAAGCCTCGCTGAAACCCGCCTGTTTTCCGCGGTACGATGCGTAAAGCACTTTCGAACCCGGCACCATTTCGCCTTTGTAGTATCTGTCTTCGACTAAAATCCTGTATTCGTCGCCTTTTCTCGCGTCGGTGCTGAAACTTACGATACATTCAAGGATTCCGACCGTGACGGCGCGGATGTTTCTCGTGACATCGTCTCTTTTGACAAGCGATTCGTTGAGAGTCGAATCGATTCTGCCTTCGATTATCCTGAATCTGCGCTCTGTCGGCAGGGTTTTTGCAATATATTTCAGCTTTTTTTCAACCGGATCGCGCTTTAAAATGTGGAAAGTGACGATATCGGGATAGTAGACGAACTCTTCGACATTGCCGTCTTTGTCGAACTTCACTTTGAAGTCCTCTCCCGCCTTTATCTGCGTGAGATCGACATCGTATCTGATCGCGTTGCTTATTTCCATCGCGTGTTTGAGCTGGAGTCCGGGAACTTTGAGCAAAGCCTCTTCTATACCTTTCTTCGGAAGAATTTTGCCGTGCAGGAAACCTTCGGAATCTGCTGTTGAGTCCTTGTCCTTCACGACTTCGACATCGGCTCCGCCTGCAATTTCACTGGATTCAATATCCTCTGCATCTTTCTGCGGCTCTGACGGAGTTGATTCCGGTATCGCATCTCCCGCGGTTTCCTCGTTTTCACGCATTTCCGCGTTTTTGCGGTGTTCTTTTTCTGCCGTTCCAGATTGTAGAGACGTGCCGTGGTGCGTCTCTTTTTCCGTGCCGTGGTGCGTCTCGGCGTTTTTTGGAGACGTTGACGGTTTCGGTTGTTCCGCAGGTTTTTGTTCAGCAGTTTTCTGTTCTGCGGCATTTTCCGCCGTCTCCGCGGGACGCGATTTGTAGAAAACAACAAGAAGGGCAAGAATCACTATTACGGCAGCAAAAACCCAAACCGTAACATTATTTTTCTTTTCATTATACATTTACAACTCCGGCAAACTCAAAACACTACATCAGCCTGAATTTCTCACGCAAAGCCTTTTCGACATTGGGAGTAACGAAATGGGAAAGGTAAGTTCCGTTTTTAGAAGCAACTTCCTTGACGATACTTGAAGAGAGGAACGAATATTTGTCGGAAGTCATGAAAAATACCGATTCGACCTTAGGTTCCATCGCTCTGTTAGTCGAAGCCATAAGGAATTCGTACTCGAAATCGGAAACGGCACGCAGACCGCGGATCACGGTAAAAACGTTGACCTGACGCGCAAAATCGACAAGCAGGTCGCTGAAAATCATAACCGTTATCGCCGGATCGTCCTTGAAAATCTCTTCGATCTGTTCCTTACGCTCTTTCGCAGTGAAAAGGTTCTTTTTGCTCCCGTTCTCACCTATCGCGATATAGATTTTGTCAAAAATCGTTTTGGCGCGGTTGACAATGTCGAGATGCCCGAGGGTGAAAGGATCGAAACTGCCCGGATAAATCGCGGTTTTAGTCATTATTCCGCCTCGCCCTCTTTCTGCTTTTTCTCCTGCTCGGCATTGATTTTATTGAGAGCTTTTGCAGCCTTTTTGTAAAATTCGTTGCTTTTGGAGACTGTTTTCATAACTTCCTGGAAAAGCCGTTTAGCCTCTTCAGGATCTTCGTCAATAACATACATAGCCTCTTCGTAAAGGTCTTCAGCCTCCTCTATCGCCTCTTCGGAATCACCGCTTTTTTCGGCTTTCGGAGCCGGACTCGTTGAGCTGCCGGCAGGCATATTCTGTTTGATATAGTAAACTTCGTCCTGGATCATGCTTTTCTCGTTCGGATCGCTGATGTTTTTGAGGCAGCGCTGGAAATAACGCAGAGCTGTCGGAAGATCGCCTCTTTCCTTGTAGATATAGCCGAGCTTGCTCATCGAATCGACATCTTTCTTATTTCCGGCGAGAACTTTTTTGTAGTAATTTATCGCTTTGTTGATATCGCCTGACTCGTAATATATTCCGGCAAGGAGCTTGACGGCACCGCGGTTGCCCGACTTTTCCGCTTTTTTGAGGTAATCCATGGCTTTGCTGCGGTTACCCAGCTGAAGATAACTTTCTCCGATTTCGAGGTAAGCGTCTTTCTTCAGAGAATTGTCGGTAACTCTGTTGAAATACTTGAGAGCGCTTCTGTAATCGTCCAGATTTTTGTAAACAACGCCTTTCATCAGGAGAAGATCCTGATCTGCAGGATCGATTTTTTCAGCAGCTTCGATCTTTTCGACCGCACCTTTGTAGTCGCCGCGCTTCGAGAGAATCCTTGCGTAAAGCATGTAGTTGTCGAAATTTTTCATGTCGAGAACAACTGCTGTATCAATCTCTTTTTCAGCTTCCGGATAACGCTCCATCGTGTAGAGAATCTTCGCTTTGAGGTAGTAAACCGACGTCCTCTGCGAATCAAGCTCAAGCGCCTTGTTTATTGCATTGAGCGCTTTTTCATAAGATTTGACGTGGAAATAGGAATTGGCAAGCGAAACATAGCTTTTGTACATCCTCTTTTCGACAAAAGTTTTCTGCTCAAGCATGGATATTATCATCTGCCACTTTCTTTCCTTTTCGAGACTGTCGACATAGGACTGCATAAAATCGTAGTTTCCGGGATTTATCTTATGCGCTCTTGCAAGCATTTTGCTCGCTTCGGCATATTTTTTCAGGTCTTTGAGGAATTCGCCGTAGAAGAAATATACTCTTTCGTCTCCTACCGAGTTCTTTGCATCAGCCTGTTTGAAATGCTCGGCGGCACTCTTGTAATCGGCGTTTTTGTGGTCGATTATAGCCTTTATCAAATGGTAAGGATACCTGTCTTTTCCGAGTTTTTCGAGAACGACGAGAATCTGCTCGAGATCTTTGACCTTGTTGAAATCTACTAATAAAATATGAGCTTTTGCAATATAGGGTTCGACATAGGAAGGATCGGATTTTATTGCCAGATCGTAAAATTCCAACGCTTTCGCCTTGTCGCCGATATTCGAATATATCTTTGCGACTCTGGCAAGAAGCTGCGGATTCGTAAGAGTTTTGATGTCGAGTTTTGCAAGTTCGAGGTATATTTTCTCCTTCTGACCGAGCAGAACGTAAATCTCAGTCTTTCCGATAATTGAAGCCGCGTGTTTAGGATCTATTTTCAGAGCCATATCGTAGTATTCCATAGCCTTTGTCGAATCGGAAATCTGAACATAGAAATCGGCGATTTTCGTTATAGCTTCGGTGTCTGTCTGATTGATTTCGACTGCTTTTTCGTAGTATTTTATAGCTTCCTTGAATGCGCCCATTCTCGTCGAAATACTTGCAAGCATCTGATAATATTCAGCCTTTTGCGAATCATCAGCCTTGGCAATAATGTTGTTGTCTATGTTTTTAAGGAACTTCTCGGCTTCGGCAAGCTTGTTGTCGCTGTTCATCAATATCTTCGATTTGAGGAGATAAGCCTTGATGTAGTTCGGAGACTCGGAAATTATCCTGTTGATGAATGCCATTGCCGACTGCACATCTCCGTTCTGGTATTTCATGTTTGCAAGGGCATACATGATTTTTACGCTTTTGCCGCCGCCCTGAATGAAACCGGTGTTAAAAAAGTTTTCGGCATTTGTAAGATCCTGCTTTCCGCTTGCAAGAAGACCGAGGATGTAGAAAACTTCCTGATCGTTTTTGTCTGTAAAAGGCTGCAGGATTTTCGCCGCCTCGTCGTACTGCTTCTGCTCGTAAAGGTAGAGAGCCTTTGCTTTGACGAGGTCGATATTTCCCGGTGCCTTCTTCATTGCAGCAGTTATTTTATCGTTTATCGAAGATGAAGATTCGATCCTTCTGTTGTAGGAAATAAGAAGGTTCATCTTGACCTGACCGTCAAGACCGACAGCGCTGGGAGCCGAATCGTCCGGTTTTATATACTGTTTCAGAATACCGATACTGTTGATGTAGTCTTCCGGCGTATCCTTGTCGAGAGCGTCTCTGACATCTGCCAGAGTTCCTGTATTGACCGCGATCTGCTCGCTTATGTTGTCGAGAATATCGGCCGAATTGTTGCGTTTGGTATAGAAGTAATATGCACCGCCGATTACGATCGCAAGTATCGCGAGAGTTGCAACGGAAGTAGCAATGTAAAACATAGCCGAACTGCCGCCGCGCCTTCTCTCTTTTCTCGGCTTGCCTATCTGAATTCCCGTCATCGTGTCGTTGAATTCTTCGGGAATATAGACATGCTCGACTTTGCTGACGTCTTCATCCAGATTAATCTCTTCAGCGCTGCTTTCCTTGCTGATCGTTGTTCCTTCCTCAAAAAGAAGAGAATCCATCGAATCTTCAGCCTGATCGAGACCGAGGGAAAGCTTTGAAGAATTAGGTGCACTCTGCGGAGCGGAAGGCGCATCGCCACCGTTCCAGTTTACACCGTCGTAGCTGATGTCGTCGTCTTCCGTAATTTCGCCGTTTATCATAAGCTCGTCGACCTGCGATTCATCTACAGGACCGACCACTTTGCCGGTCTGCTTGTTTCTGAAGTAGATCTTCTGACTTTGTTCCTGCTGGTTCTGCTGTGGTTTTGCTGAAGGTGCATCTCCGAAAAGCTCTTTCAGGAAATCGTCGGTGTCGTCTCCGGAGCCGCTGTCTTTACCGGCAGAAACATCGCTGAAAAGATCGTCGTCTCCATCGTCTCCGAAAAGGTCGTTCTCTTTTTTCTGAGCAGCACCTGCCTCATTTTTAAGCGGTTGATCCGAAAAAAGATCATCAAAATCAGCATCCGCCGAAGCACTTTTCTGAGGAGCATCCGAAAAAAGCGCATCTGCATTCGGATCAGCTTCAGCCGGTTTCTGAGGAGGATTGTCGGAAAAGAGATCATCGTCTGCGTCGAAACGGTCGTTCGCAAGATCAATATCTGACTTTCCGCTGCCGCCGAATGAAACACTGTCCGCATCTGAAGAAGAGGATGTGTCTGATATCTCATCGTGGTAAGATGTGATTTCTATTCCGTCGTTTTCTTCAGGTTTCTCTTCATTCTGAGGAGTTTCATCCTGCTGTTTAGGAGCGAAATCACCGCCGAGCAGGGCATCGAGATCGTTAGCCGCCTTATTGCTGCTGGCAGGCATCGAATCGAAAAGAGAATCCATATCGGAAGAGTTTCTGTTTTCCAGAATCTCCTCTTCTTTCGGAGGTTCCGGCTTTTCTTCTTCCTGTTCCCTGAATACTCTGAACTTGTTTCCGCAGACAGAGCATTTTACAGGAAGTCCCTTCTCCGGAACTTTCGAATCGTCTATCTGATAGTTCGTACTGCAGTGAGGACATACGATTTTCATTGTTACCACCTTCTCCAAAGTTTATATTTTTGTCTTTTGATTCACAACATTCAAAAAAGAGACCGAGCCGATGCCCTTTTCTCCTTTTACTCCGGCAAAAATCTCTTCCCTGTTATATCTTTTAAAAAGCGTTGCCAGCTTATCCTTTCCGCATGTAAATATCTTTCCGTCAACAAACGAAACATAGCCGAACATTTTTGACAAGTTCAACAAATTCAGCAAGTTGTCAGTAGGAAGTTCTATCTGTGCGGCAAGAGTTTCAAGGTCTATCTCCGCTTCGTGAACCGGATCATTTCCTTCTTTCTTAACGACATAAGGAAGAACGCCGGCAACAAGCCTGATATGCTGCGGACTCATTTCGTTCAATGGGTTCTCCTTTTCGTTCGCTCTCGCCGAATTTTTGATAAAAAGAGCAAACGCAGCCTTGGGATCTCCGGCAAAAAACTCCTCTGCTTCGGCGCTTTCCATAAGCTGAAGCTGTGTTTCTTCCCTTGCCGTAACGCTGAATTTAGCCGGTTTTCCGAAAAAACACCCTTCTTCGCCGAAAAAATCGTCTTCGGAAAGGAAAAAACTCTCCCCGTTTCCTTCAAGTTTCACGCTGCCGTGCTTTATCAGAAAAAGGTTCAGCGAAATTTCACCGGACAGAATCACTGTTTCCCCGGGAAGAAACTCTTTTTCCATTATTCGACCTCTTCCTTCTTCAATTTCAATGAATTCGGGCACTTGCCTTCGCATTCATCGGCGCGTTTTATAAAAAGCCTGAACTTTTGCAGAGCGTTTCCCGAAACCGTGTGCTCGATTTTGCATGCGACTTCGTCAGCTTCGTCTTCTTCAAGGTTGAGAATATCCCTGAAAAAATGTTTGAAAAGCTCATGTCTGGCAGAAATATCCTCTGCTATAGCCTTTCCTTCGTCGGTCAAAGTGACATATCCGTTCATTTCGTGGTTGACAAGCCCTTTCTGCGTCAGAAGTTTGAGCGCTCTTGTGACTGTCGCGCGGCGCACACCCAGTTTGCTCGAAAGCTCCATGTTTCTCGCCACTACCCTTTTTTCGGTAAGTTCGAGGATAGCCTCAAGGTAATCTTCCTGAGTCGAAGTCAGGTTTTTATCGTTAGTTTTTTCTGCCATTGCGCTTGACCTCATACAGATTTAAAGCGTTTTTAACAATAATATCGGCAAGTTGCGATTTTTCTATATTTTTAAATTCTTCAACGCGGTCTGCAAAGACGATTTTCACCGTGTTGGTATCTGCGCCGAAAGGATTAAACTCAGCCGTAACCTGATTTGCCACAACGAAATCAAGCTGCTTTTTCTCGAGTTTTTTCCGCGCGTTCTCTTCAAGATTTTCGGTCTCTGCCGCAAAACCGATTCTCACAGCTTCCGGCTTTGTCCAGTTCGCCGACTCGGCAAGGATGTCTTTTGTTCTGAAAAATTCAGCAGTTACCGAGTTTTCTCCTTTTTTGATTTTCTGATCGCTCTTTTTCGGTGAATAATCGGCGATAGCGGCACTCATCACGAAAATATCGGCATCTTTAACGTTGTTTTCAACCACTTCGGCAGTTTCAGCCGCAGTCACAGTCTTTATCAGAGAGTAGCCCGGATTGAATTTCGGAGCCGCGTTGACGCCTACGAAAGTGACCTCTCCGCCCGATTTAAGAGCCGCTTCGGAAACGGCAAAACCGGTTTTTCCCGAAGAACCGTTCGTCACAAAACGGACCGGATCGAGATATTCTCTCGTCGCGCCGCCGGTAACGAGCCACTTGACGCCGCTTTTTTTAACGGGATAGAAGATCTCTTCGAGTTTGAAAATTATCTCTTCGGGTTCCGCCATCCTGCCCTTTCCGCTCGTTCCGCAGGCAAGAATGCCGCTTTCAGGATCAGCGAAATGAACGTTTTCACGCTTTTTCAGCCGGTCGATATTTTCAAGATTGGCAGGATTTTCAAACATCGCCGTATTCATCGCCGGAGCGAAAAGAACCGGAGCAGTAGCCGCAGCAAGGATCGTCGAAGCAAGATCATCAGCTATTCCGCACGCCGCTTTCGCAATCAAATTTGCTGTTGCGGGAGCTACAATAACGGCATCGACATCCTGAGCAAGCGTGATGTGTGTTATCTTCGAAGAATCGAAAGTTTCGAAAGAATCGAAAAGCGGAGTTTTGCCCGAAAGAGCCTCCCAAGTCGATTTTCCGATGAAATTGAGCGAATTTTCAGTTCCTACTACCTGCACCGACGCACCGAGCTTTGTGAGTTCGCGCAGAAGGTAGACCGATTTATATGCGGCAATACCGCCTGAAACTATAAGAAGCAGATTTTTGTTTGAAATTCCCGGAACCATCAAAACCACCGAATCAAAAAAACAGACGCGGAATGGTACTCAAGAATTTATAATATACAAAAAATTTTTATAAAATTAATTGGGTTTGGATGAGGATTACACTCTGTCGAGAACTTTCGCCATTCTCGCAAGAAAGTCTTCGGTCTGGAGATGGTCGCCCAAAGTGACTCTGAAGAAGCCGGGAAGCATTTTGAATGAGCTTCTGTCGCGGACGAAAATATTTTCATGCTCCATTTCTTCAAGGAGTTTCGGCAGATGCGGATGCTGAACCATGATGTAGTTTGCGCGGCTGTCAAAAGCTGTGATCCCGCGTTTGCGGAAAAAATCAAGCATTGCGAGTTTGCTGTTTTTGACATCGGCAACGTATTTTTCCATATACTGCTTGTCATCAAGTGCGGCTGTCGCTGCGATCTGAGCTAAAACGCTGACACTTTTCGGATTGAGGACTTTCGAAAGCTGCGCGATTAGCGAAAGATTCGTAAGAAGGTAGCCTACTCTGAGTCCTGCCAAAGCCCACGCTTTCGAGAAAGTTCTCGTGACGATGAGGTTCGGATAAGTATCGATGAGATCGAGAACCGTTTCGCCCGCAAATTCAAAGTATGCCTCGTCAACGATAACGACGCAGTGGCTTGCGATCGAGCAGAGCGTCGCGATCTGCTGTTTTGAAAGCAGCACGCCCGTCGGATTGTTCGGATTGACAACGTAGATCATCTTTGTCGCAGGAGTTACGTTTTCAAGGACCGAAGCGATGTCCGGCTTGAAAGGATCAGGCGTTTCGACCTTTTTGACGACAGCACCGCGGGTGTGGATATAAGTCAGAAAGTGCGTATATGTCGGATAAGGAACGACGACTTCGTCTTTCGGATCGAGAAAAACCTTGCAGATAAGATCAAGTGCGTCGTCGCTTCCGTTCGTGACGAGTATCTCTTCCATAGCACGTCCTGAATATGCCGCCAGTTTGCGGCGGAGCTCCTTGCTCGAAAGCTCTGGATACCAGTTGAGCAGATTGTCGTTGCAGGCTAAAGCATTTATTATTGCGTTTTTAACGGCTACTGACGGCGGAAGAGTCGATTCGTTCCAGTCGAGTTTTAAAGGTGGAAGATCGCAGTTCGCAAGCCCCGAAACGATTTTGTCGCGGCTTGAAATCGGCGAATAAGGCTCTAAATTTTCTATAAAATCGGAAGCGAAATTTCTTTCAGTCTTACTGTAACAAGCAGTTCCTTTCATCTTTTTTCCCAAAGTTAAAAAACAAAAAATCGGCAAGAATAAGCAAAAAATGTGCCACTACAACCATTTGATTTGACTGAATTTTTCGCCAAAAACAATGTAAAAAAATTTTACAATGAAGAGTCGGGTTAAAAAAGTTTTTAAAGTGAATTTTTATTGAAAAATATCTTTACAAAATCTGTTCAGACTAGTCTTTTGTGCAGATAAGGTCGTCAACAACAGCATAATCGCCTTCAGATTTTGGAATATAAATGAGAAACTCGAAGTCTTCCACAGCGGAGCCAATAGTAAAAGTATAGGTCATTTTTTTCCAAGAATCGGTAAGTTCTTCATAGTCCGACATATTGCTCAAGCTGCTGTTGAGGAAAGTTCTGACGGCTATTTTTGTAGTTCCTTTGGCGTAATATGTGCATGAATAGTGGTCTTCTTCTGTTTCTGCCGCAATAGAAAACGGTTTTGTGGAAATTATGGAGTTACTGCCTTTTGTTCCCACCATTTTCAATACGGAAGTTTCTGCTCCTGAGGGGCCGGTTGTTGTTTCTTTAGAAACTCTCGATTTGGCGATAGTCGTTTTTTCTCCTTTCCAGCTTGTAGGCCATCCGTCGCTCCAATCTTCAAAACCGCCGTTCGGGATAATTGAAGTGATTTCTTCACATTCGTGCGTTGCCGTATTACATCTTTCTGCTGCCGCACAGTCAGAGTTAACTGCACATTTTCCGTCCTGTAAAACACACTGGCTTATAGTTGCATCGCACTGCTGATAACTGTCGTCGCAAGCCACATCCTCGCAAGGGTCGCCGTCGATACATGTGTGCGTATCAGCCGTATCACAGACTTTGTCGACTGCCGGACATTCCGCTTTTGAATTGCAGAAACCATCTTTCGCAATGCAGCCGAGTGTTGCATCGCATTTTTCCCAAGAGTTTTCGCAGCCTGAAACGGTGCAGTCGTAAATCACGAAATCTTCTGCCGATCTCGGAAGGATTTTTGAATAACCGAAAGTATCGCCTAAAACGCCGCGCAGCAGCGAGAAGTGTGTGCCGACAGCAGGATCTTCGTAGGAATAGAAATCGTCATCGACCTTGAGTCCGTCCGCAACGCCGAAAACTTTGTATGAATCGGCTTCTTCTGTTACGTTGACGTTTTCGACTTTTACAAGAACGCCGTTGTATGCGTCTTTCAGTTCGCCGCCGTTTTTGACCTTTGCAGGATCGACCGTGACAAAAGCCGGAAGAGCATTGTTCGACGATACGATCTCAACGTTTTTGACTTTTGAAATCTCAATAATTTCAGAATTTCCGCTGTCTTTGTAGAACTGCAGCGTTCCCGTGACCTTTACTCTGTCGCCTACTGCCACTGCCTTGGTCGAGTTGAAGATGTAAAGTCCGCTATACTTCTCTTTCAAAGTGCTGTCCTGATCAGCCGCTGCAACCTGAATAAAGAAATTCTTTTTCGACGAATTGTAGGCTGTGACGATTCCTTCTACTTTAACATATGTGCCTTCATCCACATTTTTCTGCTTGATTTCATAAATCGTAACCTCTTCGGCTATCTTTTCACATGCGTCGCCGATACCGTTAAGGTCTGAATCCTCCTGACCCGGATTGGATTTGAACGGGCAGTTGTCGAATGCGTTGATGATGCCGTCACCGTCCTTGTCGTCAAAATCTATGGGATCACAGTCGCTTTTGTTTTTATCGAGCGGACACGGATCACACACATCACCTACTCCGTCACCGTCGGAATCTGCCTGTTTGCCGTTATCTACAGGACGGATCGGGTTGAAAATGTCAGGGCAGTTATCGTCTTCGTCAGCGATTCCGTCACCATCCTTGTCGCCGTCTTCAGGACCGGAGTAAGGAATGGATTCATCCTGACTTCTCGTACGTTTCGGAACACATGTCGGCTCGTCATCCGGAGTTCCGCAGTAGAAAAGTTTGTACTGGTCGCTGTTTTTGCTTTGGAAATCAGAAAGGCTCATTCCGGTTTCTTTTACGCAGACTTTTTTGTCGACACCGCAGACCGAAAGTTTTTCACATTCGTTTTTAGTATCAAGTGCAGCTACGACATTCTCGTCACCGTAGAGCACTTTGCCGCCTCTAAGCACGAGAGCAACTTTCTTTTCGTGACCTTCGATAACGGCTCTGTACGGATTTTCCGCACCTTGAGCGTCGAAAACGACTATATCTCCGACAAGTCCCGGTCTGATTGCACCGGTAACATCGAGTATTCTGAGCGCAGCAGCGTTATTTACGGTTGCCATCTGCCAGATTTC
>JAFQZM010000001.1 GCA_017405875.1 bacterium | reverse complement strand
CAAACAAACCGCTTCCAGTTTAATACTATCTGAAAATCACATTTTTGCAAGAAAATTCTTAATAAAATCAGCAAATTGTACGTTTTTTTATTATCTTCGCGGCGCGTCCCTAAATTCCTTAGGCTCCTTAAATTCCCTAAGCTCCTTAGTGTTGCGCCGCACAACAAAAAGGAGGGAAAAATGAAGAAAATTTTGGTTGTTTTCACGCTTTTCGCAGCTTTGATTTTTGTCATCAGCTGCGGCGGAGGTAGCTCGAAGCCTGCTGACGGCTCTGACACAGGCGAAACCGTGACAGACGAAGACAGTGACACGGCAGACAGTGGTTCAACTGACAATCCTGACACTGTACCCGATAACCCGGATTCTGACGATCCCGATACAGTGCCTGACAGCAGCGATTCACAGCCGGATGCCGATACCGACACGAATCCTGAACCGAATGACAATGATGCCGATTCGTCGGATAGTGTTTCAGACGATGATAGCGACACGGCAGACACAGTTCCGGATCAGGACAGTGATGCAGACACGGGAAATCCGGTCGTTGAGATGGAGGAAGGCATTTATCTCGGGATCATCGGTTTCAACGATGATTTGACTAAAAAACCGATCAAGCGTCTGACCGATGCCAATAAGTCGGAATTCAAGAGTTTCATAAGCTCTCTTACACAGTTGAATTTAACGGCGCTTTACTGGGCTGACTACAGCGCGCTTGAGATGATGGAGAGCTTCACGATTTCTCCGGATCTTCAGCTGAAGAAAGTGGCACTTGTAACATTTACTGACGGACTTGACAATCAGTCGCTTTCGTCCGACGATTTCAATCCGGGTCCTTACGACAGTCATGCCGACTACCTCGATGCCATTCACAGCATGATTATGGACGAGGCGGGGATCCACGGACAGCCGGTCACGGCTTATTCGATCGGTCTGAAAGGTGAGGACGTCACCGATGAAGCCAAATTTGAAAACACGCTGGAAATGCTGGCAACCGAGGAAAACGGAGATGAAAAATTCGTTTTTCAGGTTACTGATATGAGCGAGGTCGGCCAGCTGTTTGCAGATATTGCCGCAAGCCTTTACTCGGTTTCGACCACGATCAACGTCGGTGTCTACATTCCGGGCGGCTACGACAACGGTCAGGTTATCCGCTACACATTTGACAACGTCGGTGCTGCGACAAGTTCAAATCTCTATATCGAGGCGACATATCGCCGCTCAGGCAGTTCAAGAACGCTTGAGAACATAAAATATGAAGGTTTTATCCCTGGTGCTTCGACGATTTCATCATCGGCAACCGGTCCGAACAATGAACTTTACTTCCAGTTCAACGATCTGAAATACTTGAACGGAGATCCGGTTTCGCAGAGTGAAATCATAAGCAAAAGCCGTTTGTGGAAGCAGACAAGCAGCGGAGCATGGGACGGCGAGACAGAAATGAACATGGCGGAACTTCCTCCGATTATAGACGAAGACAAGAGCAGCGCACTGATCATGCTTGTTCTTGACTCGACGACATCGTTGGGAAGCGATTTTGCAAAAATGCAGAATGAAGCAAGGAATTTTGTTGAAATACTTGTGAACGGCGGAAGCGGTGTAACGGAATCGAGCCCGTGTGACGACAATCCGTGTGCTTCTCTAGCCAATTCGACACATATCTGCACCGTAAACGGCTCAGACTATGTCTGTGGCTGCAACTCAGGCTATACATGGAACGGCTGGCAGTGCACAAGTACGTCAACGCCTTGCAACCCGAACCCGTGTACAAGCATTTCAAATTCAACAGGTGTCTGCACCGTAAACGGCACAGGCTACACATGCGGCTGTCAGTCCGGTTACAACTGGAACGGTTCAGTCTGCCAAAGCAACGGCGGTTCTTCTCTTCCCGAGTGCAGTTCAAGTTCTTCGACACCGTGCAGGGATTCATCAAGCGGTCTCACGTGGTCGGCAAGAGCATCAAGCACGATGTCATGGCAGAATGCAGTTGACTATTGCAGCAGCTATTCCGAAGGCGGACTCAGCGGCTGGCATTTACCGAATATTGACGAGCTCAAAACGCTTTTGATAGCAAACAGAGTAACAAGCAACTGTGCAGTAAGCGAAGCAAACAACTGCTTGTCTTACAGCAGCTGCTGGAGCTGCTCGACCTGCACGCAGACAGGCACTCAGTCATCAAGCGGAACAAGTTGTTCTGATTGGGGAACTTCATACAGTGACGGCAGATACAGCAAATTTGGGGAACCCGGATGGTTTTGGTCTTCCTCTACTCAATCAGATAGTGCAGATCACGCATGGTTCGTGTATTTCAACCTCGGATACGTGAGCAACTTCTATAAGACTAACATCATCAATGTTCGTTGTGTGAGGTAGGCCTTGCAGACCGCATTTTGCGAGCGAAGCGAAGCTATTTTGCGTCCGCCTTTTGAAGGGGCGGGCGCTGCTTCCCGCCGTAAGGCGGGTCGAGGTTTGTCGGAGCGCACTCGGCCCGCGTGCTGAATTTATTGCGGGCTGGTCCCCCGCGCTCCCAGAAGAGGTTAAATTTTGGCGAACAACGATAAATTTCAGCTTTACAAATCGGCTTTCGATCTCACGGTTTACATCGAAGAATGTTACCGCAATTTCAAAAGATCGGACAAATACACGATAGGAGGTGAACTGAGAACATTATTCAACGATTTTTTAATCAAGGTTTCGACCTTCAACGACCGCGCGGAGAGCGAAAAAGCCGCTTTCTGCGACGAACTTCTGAAGGATCTCGACAAGTGCCGGATAAAAATGACACTGTGTCAGGAATTATCGGTGTTTAAAGGCTACAAATCGTGGTATCATGCAGCAGAAATGCTGTTTGATATATATCAGCAGTGTGAAAAGCTCAAAAAACATTTTGAGGGTCCAGGGCAGAATCAGAGAGGTAAAAAACTTCTGTGAGCGTCCCAAGTCTGCGGTTAGATCAGAGAGCCAAAGAAGCATTTTCGGCAGTCAATTCAAACAATGAACACAGTCACACCTTTTCACACGGTTCTGACTACTCCGGAAAGACTGCTGCAGAAATCCGTACCGACAGGATCGGATCTTCTGATAATAATCCTCTGAATTTGGTCTTCCTCTACTCAATCAGATAATACAGATAACGCATGGAACGTGAATTTCAACAACGGAAACGTGAACAACAACAATAAGACTAACAACAACAATGTTCGTTGTGTGAGGTAGGCCTTGCAGAACGCAGACATTTTATCCAAACCCTCTCAGTCAGCCTCCGGCTGCCAGCTCTCCCTAAGGGCGAGCCGAGATCAAACTTGCCTCTCACTCGGGGAGAGGTGTCACGCAGTGACGGAGAGGGCTTTTTTATCCCCCTCAAACATTTTCAAGGCTTACATCGACTGCCGCAAACGCAAGCGCAGCACCGTGAATGCTCAGAAGTTCGAGCGCAATCTTTGCACAAACATCGTATCCCTCACAAAATCGCTGCAGAGCGGAGAATACACGCCCGGCAAATCTATCTGCTTCGTCGTGCGGAATCCCAAACCCAGAGAGGTTTTCGCCGCCGATTTCAAGGACAGGATAGTCCATCATTTAGTCGTCAGATTTCTGGAGCAGCACTGGGAAAAGGTTTTTATCCACGATTCCTACGCCTGCCGCAGGAACAAAGGCACTCTCGCCGCGGTTGAGCGTGTCGCCCACAATATGAGAAGTATCACTCAGAACGGAAAAAAGCGGGCGTATTTCATGCAGCTTGACGTGAAAAACTTCTTCATGTCGATCGACCGTGAAATTCTGTGGAATCTCCTCGAAAAAGGGCTCAAAAAGCAGCTTGGAATCAGAAAAAATGCCCAAAATTGCCCGCAAACGACGATTTTTGACCTTGATTCAGCTGAAAAAGAAGAGAATTTTGAGCAGATTTCAAAAATCATGAAAACCCTGCTTTTCCACGAGCCGACGCGTGACTACATAAACAAATCGACAAAGCGCGAATGGTCGTGGGTTCCGCCCGAAAAAAGCCTTTTCAATGCCGGAGACGGCAAAGGTCTTCCCATCGGAAACCTGACAAGTCAGTTTTTTGCAAATGTCTATCTCAACGAGCTTGACCAGTTCATCAAGCATGTCCTCAAAATCAAGTATTATGTCCGCTATGTTGATGATTTCGTCATCATGCACGAAGACAAAGAACAGCTGAGAAAGTGGCTTGCCGAAATCAAAGAATTTTTGAAAGAAAGACTCGGGATCACGCTAAAAAATGCGGTCAAAGTCGCCCCGCTAAGCAACGGAATCAACTTCTTGGGTTATGTCCAGCATATTTTCTACCGCTTAGTCAGAAGAAGGGTCGTCAACAATTTCAGGAATAAATTGAGGGAATTGGAAAACCCCTCTCAGTCGCTGCTTCGACAAGCTCAGCAACCGACAGCTCTCCCTAATAAGGGCGAGCCAAGAAAAAACTTGCCTCTCACTCAGGGAGAGGTGTCACGCAGTGACGGAGAGGGAAAGCAGTTTTTTGCACTTCTCACAAAAATCCGTTCAGTTCTGACATCGTATTTAGCCTATTCATCGAAGGCGAATTCGTTCAGAATCGTAGTGAAAACACTGCATCCGCACCAATGGCTGAAGCAGTTTTTCAGGTTATACCGGACAAAAGCGGCATTTATTGAAGAGATAACACTTGAAAATAAGGGATTTATTACCAACTTTTTTTAGGAGAAAGAAATGAAAAAACTTTGTATTTCTGCGGCATTTATGCTTGCACTTTTTGCATTCACACCGCTTTTTGCGGCATTCAACTCTGCGACCGTAAACGGAGATGTGATCGTAACCGACACAGAAACCGGACTTGTCTGGCAGAAAACTTATGTCAGCGGCAAAACCTGGCAAAAGGCTCTTTCCTACTGCGAAAGTCTGACTTATGCAGGATATTCCGACTGGCGTCTTCCCAATAAAAACGAGCTTGCTTCTCTTGTAAATTACGAAAAATATAACCCGGCATCAGATTTTCCTGATATGCCAAGTAATTATTTCTGGTCTTCCTCTACCTACCTCTACAGTACGAGCGACGCGTGGTACGTGTATTTCAGTAACGGGTACGTGAGCCTCAACGGTAAGACTTACCACGGCGATGTTCGTTGTGTGAGGTAAGTATCCGTGACCGCATTTTACGAGCGCAGCGAGTTATTTTTGCCCGCCCTTTTGAAGGGGCGGGCGCGGGTTTCTGATTTCGCCGCTTGTCGGCGAAATCGGCGTTTTTTTGTATATGCCATGGTATGACATCTCTTTGAACGCCATGGTATGATGTCTCTACGGGTCAGAGGTTTAATCTTGTCGGATTTCAACCGTTGCTGCCCGATAAATTGACATACAGCGCCGTTTTGTGATAATCTCGGCTGTTGTTTAGTTTTTTAATGGAGGGTTTCATGAACATCAATTTCGCTTTCAGAGGATTTGAAGAAAACAGTGACGGTCTTAAAGATTATGTAACCAAAAAACTTGCAAAAATCGACAAGTTCGTTTCGGCAAACACCGTTGTCGAAGTCGTTTTCCAGAAAGACAAAAATATGAAGATGACGGAAATCAAGCTGAACACCAACGGCGAAGAGTTCCTGGCTAGCGATTCCGATGACAAAGAATTCCAGACTTCCATAGATCTTTGCATCGACAAACTGGTAAAACAGGTAGCAAGATCGAAAGACAAAAAAGTTGATTCAAGAAGATCTTAAGGAAAGCGCGGGCGGGTAGCTCAGCTGGATAGAGCGTTGGCCTCCGGAGCCAAAGGTCGTGGGTTCGAATCCCGTCTCGCCTGCCATTTTACCGGCATGAAAAGATATTTCGCTTTTATTTCGTTACTGCTTCTTTTTTTCTGCAGCGGCAATCTGTGTGCAGATGTTTTTTTAAGCACTTATGAAGAGATAAAATCGGCTTACGACCTTATCGGCTACACTTGGAATAATGAAAAGATTCCGCGCATTTTCGTGAAAAAGATTCCCGAAGAGATCAAAAAACTCGAAGGTGTCGAGCGCAGACAGTTTTTCATCAAGCTGCTTCTGCCGCTGGTTCTGCTCGAAAACGAAAAAATTACAGCAGAACACGATATGATAGTTCCGATCGCGGCAAAAAAAGAGTGGAATGCCGAAGATTTGAAAATTATCTCCGAGATTTCCGAAAAATACAACATCATTGACGAAGGTCAGGATATTTCTGCGGCAACAGAAGAAGAAAAAGAGAAGATCCGCTATTTCCTCGATCACAAGATCCGTCCAGTGCCTCCGGCTATAGCAATAGGGCAGGCAGCGCTTGAATCGGGCTGGGGAACGAGCCGCTTCGTATTCGAGGGAAACAACCTTTTCGGTCACGTTTCTCCCGATCCGACAAAAGGTATAAAGCCGAAAAACTGGAGCGGGAACCAGCGCCACATCAGGATCTTCGATTCGATTCAGGACTCTATTTCGGCATACATGCTCAATCTGAACCGTAACCGTGCCTACAACAAATTCCGCTGGTACAGGCGGACCCATCCCGGAAATCTTTCGAAAATGGCTGAAGGCTTCGACAAATACGCCATCATCAAAGAGGCTTATGTCGGCAGACTTCAGAGCGTGATGTTCAAATTCGGAGTTCATAAAATCAACAACGCAAAGCTCGATTCGGGCGAAAGTGCAAATGTCATCGAAAAAGTTTCCCAACCCTACATCAACTGATACTCAGGACGATTTCCTGCAGCAGCTTTACCAGCGCCGCGGCGGGATAAAACTCGGTCTCGGGCGTGTTACCGACGCATTTCCCGTGATTTTTGAAAAAAGTATTCCTGTTTACCACGTTGCCGGAACGAACGGAAAGGGAACGGCTGTCTATTCGCTTGACCATATTCTGCGTTCAAACGGGCTCAAAACGGGAAGATTCGTCTCTCCGCATCTTCTGAAATACAACGAGCGCATTTCGGTTGACGGAGTCGATATCTCAGACACTGAAGTCCGCGAAATTTATGAGTATCTTGAAAAAAAGATAAATATTTTCGAAGAGTTGTCTTTTTTTGAAGTTACATTTCTAATTGCTTGGAAATATTTCGAGATTTCAGGCTGCGACCGCGCGGTTTTTGAAGTGGGACTCGGCGGAAGGCTTGATGCCACCAACGTTATCGAAGGGCCGAAGACTGATATCATCACTTCGATCGGGCTTGACCACACTCATATTTTAGGCGATACACTCGAAAAAATCGCTCTTGAAAAGCTCGGAATCGTGAAAAACGGTGACAGAGTTTTGATCGGCGGCAGTGCGGATTCCGCTTTCGACAAGTGGATGGCAGAAGTCGCTCTTTCAAAAGGTGCAAAAAGCGTTGATGACGACTCTTTGGATCTCGATATCGATTTTCCGCTTAGCTGCATGAGCCCTGAGCAGAAAAAAAATGTCAGTCTTGCGGTCAAAGCGGCTCTTATGAGCGAAGAGAAGGGCTTGAAAATCCCTGATTTCAGCGGAATGTCGATTCCGGCAAGGTTTGAATTCATCGAACCCGATATCGTTACCGATGTCGCACACAACCCTCCGGCAATAGAATCTCTTGCCAAAACTGTTGAAGAGCGGCTTGGAAAAGTCGTTGTTCTATATGGCGCCATGAAAGATAAGGATGTGACGAAAGTTCTTGATATTATTGGCGAAATATCTGATTCGATATTCGTAGTCAATCTTGAAGCCGATAACGACCGCGGCGCAAAAGTTTCTGATATTCTCGAACGTGCAAGTTCGAAGGTTTCAGGCAAAATCAAGTATGCCGAAACCGATGAAAAAACGATAGAAGATGCGCTTTTCACTGCCCGCAAAAACGGACTAAAACTTCTTGTAACGGGAAGCTTTCACACAGTCGAAAAATTTATGAATTATAGAAAAATCAATAAAATCAATTGTTTGGAGACAAAATGAACAATATTGTAAAAAAAGTTTTTCTCTTTTCTCTTTTTTTCTCTTT
>JAFQZM010000021.1 GCA_017405875.1 bacterium | reverse complement strand
TGTTTGTTTGTTTGTTTGTTTGTTTGTCGTAAGCCCTGATACCATCATCATAAACCCCAGAAAACCGCAAAATTATAGGTATTATGAAAGGCAAGGCAATTTTTTAGTTCAGCAACCTGATAAAAAAAGAGGATGAAAGACATGTTAGTTGATGCGGTTTGACTGAAAAAGTGCCTTGACGGTATTTGTAGCGTGGATATAATCGCTGCGCTTGATTTCAGGTTCACGGAATCATAGCCGAATCAATAGCTGGAGGACAAGAGATAATGTATGATGTTTTTATTTCGCACGCAAGCTCAGACAAGGAAGAGTATGTTAATGACCTTAAATCATCTATAGACAAATTAGGAGTTAAGGTTTTTTATGATAAGGATACTATTCAATGGGGTGATAATTGGAAGAAAAAACTGTTAGAAGGAATCAAAACTGCTGAGTTTGCCATTATTGTTATTTCTGAAAAATTTTTCGGACGTGAGTGGACGGAAAAAGAGCTTAACGATTTTTTGAAAAGACAGAACTCAAATGGGCAAAAAATTATTCTTCCAATTCTTCATAAAATCTCTTTTGATCAGCTAAAAGAGCAATATCCTTCTATTGCTGACATACAAGCGATTGACTCCAATAAATATTCCTGCGATCAAATCGCACTTCTTTTTGCAAAACAGTTAATACAACGTATTATCAGAACTAACGACTCGGATGATGGAAAGAGAGTAGAATCACGTGATCAGGCATATATATCACGTCTAACACAGGCATATTATTCTTTATTGGAATTAAGAAAGTCGAGTTATGACAACAATAAAAAAACCGATTTAATAAAATTACAGGAATCTTTCCAAGAAATATACGACTATTATGAGTTTTACAATACCTCTTCTAATGGCAACAACAATACTCATATTCGTAAAGCAAAAGAAATTGTGGATCAATTTAATGTGTATCTAAAAAGATTTAAAACTTTAAAAGAATCTAAATTACCACCAGTTCCTTCAGATTTCCAACAACTAAATAATGACTTGATAACAGTATTGCATAGCATCATTCAAGCATTACACGAAGAAGGCGTGACACTTTAATAGCTTCTACAAATTCAACCGCTAAGCAAGCGAAGCAGCCCTCTCCGGCACTTTGTGCCACCTCTCCCAGAGTGAGAGGCAAGAAGTGTGAGCCAAGAATTACAGACAAGACGTCAGCACTCCTACAAGACAAAAAAAAGAGGGTCTTCCGACCCCCTTTCAAAAATTGAATCCGTTGTTCCGGCTTACGAAGCCATCATGATTCCGCCGACGAGAGCGAAAAGTGCGAACGACTCAACGATACCGGGAGCCGCGAAGCTCATACCGAAAACAGACGGTTTCTTGGAAACTGCGAGAATCGCGCTGGAGCAGGCTTTGCCCTGGAAAATTGCGCTGACCATGAAAGCAAGGCCGCATGCAAGACCGATTCCAAAGATAGCGAAATCGTTTTCCGCTTTGAGTGCGCCCTGAAGGATGATCATGAGCGCGAAGCCGTAGATCGACTGAGACGCAGGCATTGCGGAAAGTGCTACGAATTTTGCGTGACCTTCGTCAACTTTAGCCATTGCGCCGTGAGATGTCATACCTGCAAGACCGCAGCCGATCGAGCTGCCGATTGCTGCAAGACCGAGGCAGAGAGCCGGACCGAAATTCTGGAAATTTTCAAAAATCATTTTTTTCTCCCTTGAAAAAGTTATTAATCGTTGCCTTTAGCATTTGTTGTCAAATTCTTGAACGGCACGAACTTTCTGCCGCTGCCGTCAAAACACCATCTGTACCATTCGAGGAAATTGAGCCTGAGCCCGTGGATCACGCCGCCCATGAGGCAGAGCGCGATGTTGAGCAGATGCCCGAAAATCGCAATTATCGGAGCGAAAACGTAGCCTACAGCGCCGAAATCAAGGACCTGCCCAGCCAGATTGTTGAATGTCTGGGCGAGCAGCGCACCCGAAAGACCGAGCGCGAAAAGTCTGATGTAGCTGAGTATGTCGCTGAAGAACTGAACTCCGTTGTAAAGCCCGAAGAACGAGGCGTAAAGCATCTTGAACGGGTTGAATGTCTTTGCCTGGATCGCATAGAGAACGACCAAAATCCCTGCAAAAATCTCTAGCGAAAGAAGTCCGTTCGCGCTTATTGCAGCAGGGTCAGCCGCATTAAAAACCGTGCTTCCGCCTTTGTCGAAGGCATACCAGAAGAAGAACGACCAGATGCCGCCGATCCATGACAGGTTTATAAGCGGAGAAATAAAGTCTTTCTCGTCTTTCGCCGCACGGAGTCCGCGCAGTATCAGCGAAAGGCAGATGTGGACCATACCGATGAGCACCGAAAGCTGCATCATGAATTTCGTCGTGTCGGGATTTGCCTTGTCGATCTTTATGAAATCCATGTTTTTGCAGAAGGTGATGAGCGGTGCTTCGAACGATTTCGGGAACCAGCCGAAGAATGCGCCCGTGAGTATGCCGTAAACTGCCGTTGCTCCGGTGAGAACGAGCGAAAGGTTGATGAAACGCCTCATTGCCGCGCCAGGATTTTTGAGCTTGATCTTGAGGAAGATCATGAACGCGAAAAGGAGGAGTCCGTATCCGCCGTCTCCCACGATCATCGCAAAGAAGAGGGTGAACGAGAAGAATACCCACGAACTCGGATCCCAGTCGGTGTATGCCGGCGTGTCGTATATGTTGACGAGGTCGCGTCCCATTTCATCGACCGCTTTTTTGGAGTCGATGAGCGTCGGGATCGTTTCGTCCTTCTCAGGTTCGATCTCGATTATCGCCGCACATTCGTTTTCGAACGTCTTTTTCAGGTTGGCAAGTTCCGATTTCGGGCACCATGCCTGAAGAAGGAAGACTTTGTCGTCGAATTCGCTGACTGTTCCTTTTGCGGCGCGGTTGAAGCTGATCTTGTCGAGTTCGGCAAGATAGTTGTCGTAAAGCTCTTTTCTTTTTGCCGAAATGTCAAAGATTGCCGATTCGGTGCCGTTCTGTTTTTCTTTGAGTTCGCCGATTTTTTTCTTGAGCGAGGAAAGGTCTTCGTCAAGCACGATCTCTGAGCATTTTCTAAGCGTTAGACGCTCTTTCGCACAGGTGAGGAAGATCTCTTTCGCAGGATCGGAATAGACTTTGAAAACAGCAAGCGCGCCTTCGAAATTTATCTCGTCTGCACCTTTTTTCGTGGTTTCCCAGACCTGAATTTTGATTCTGCCTTTTTCTTCGATCGAGCGGATCTCTGCAAGCGAAAAGTCGCCCAAAGTTTCGACAGTTTTCAGCTTGTTATTAAGAAGTGCGAGCTCGTCGCGCATCTTTTTGCAGGATGCGTCAAGCTCGATTATCTTGTTTGCCAGATCGGCTGCCGGAAGATCGACATCACCGTGTTTGCGGTTCTCATTTTCCTTTATAGCAGCGTATTTGTCGGCAAGTTTCAGCGCGGAAAGAGCGGTGTCGGCATTCGCTGTCGTTACGAAACGCCCGTCAGTCCTGAACTCTTTGCCTTTGTAGGGCATGACTTCGACGACTCCCGCCTTCTGCAGCGTTTTTATGATCGCATCTTTCTTTTTCTGCGGGCCGACCAGCAGAAGTTTTTGCATTTTACTTATCATTTACACCGCCTCCGCGAACTTTTCGTCCTTTCTTTTAAGTTTGTCTTTCGCGATTTTGGCGTTGCAGATCGCAGCTATCTCCTGATCGCCGAGGAAAATGGAGATCTTTTTGATGTTCTCTTTGCACTCGGGGATCTTCCTCTTTTCGAAAAGGTTGACCTTGATGCTCGTCTGACGCAGCTCTTCCGAAAGAATGTCGAAACGCTCGTGGACGATTTTCAGTTTTTCTCTTTCGGCGACGAGTGCGCGAAGCTCTTCAAAGGCTCTGTCAAGCCAGATCGGGGTGGAGAAAAACGAGTATTCAAACGGCTTGAACCTGATATCCTTGAAGACTCTGACGTCTACTCCGGCGATGTTTTCCGCTTCGGTCAGGACTTCTTCGACTGCAACGAGCTGATAGATGTTCAGAGTGAGCTTCCGGCTGAGCAGCGCCGCCCATTTCGCAGCGGCTTCCTTCCTTTTTTCAATCTCGGCTTCGACTGCAGCGGCCATGTTGCGGGAATTTTCGACTTCCGCCTGGAGCTGCTGCTTCTTGAGCTGGAGCGTGGGAAGGTACTTGCTGAGCTGCGCCAGAAGGTTCTTCTGAGTTTTCAGCTCTGTTTTGTTCAGTTTTATTACTGCCATTTACTTATCCCATTTACCATATTTCTCAATCCAAGTGTTTTTAAGACCTGTTTCGTTTCTGTCGAAGCACTGTGCGAGGATCGTCCAGCCGAGGTCAAGCTGTTCCTCGATGTCGAGGTTGACCTGGAGGTCCATCATCTTCTTCTCGAATGTTTCTGCGTAAGCGAGAAGTTTCTTGTCCCAGCCCGAAAGTCTGAAACCCATCGACTCTCTGTCACGCGCTTTTTTCGCATCAGCGTAAAGTCTGATCATCGCATTCGCAAGGTCGCCGTGGTCTTCTCTCGTGACCTTACCCATGACCTGCTGTTTGAGACGGCTGAGCGATCCGAACGGGTCGATCCTTCCGCCGTGCAGATAGAACTGGCCTTCCGTGATGTATCCCGTGTTGTCAGGAACCGGATGCGTTACGTCGTTTCCGGGCATCGTCGTGACCGCGATGATCGTGATCGAGCCGGAACCTTCGATATCGACAGCCTTTTCGTATCTCGAAGCAAGGTCGGAATAGAGCGAACCAGGATAACCGCGGTTCGAAGGAACCATATCCATGGAGATCGAGATTTCCTTCAGCGAGTCGCTGAAAGAAGTCATATCGGTAAGAAGAACGAGGACGTTTTTGTCTTTGATAGCGAACTGTTCCGCAGCAGCAAGCGCCATGTCGGGAACGAGGACGCACTCAACGACCGGGTCTGAAGCGAGGTGGATGAACATCGAAGTCTTTTCCATCGCGCCCGTTCTCGTGAAGTAATCCTTGAAGAACTGGTAGTCGTCGAATTTGAGGCCCATGCCGCCGAGAATGATGATGTCGGCGTCGGTCTGGCTCGCGATTCTTGCAAGAAGTTCGTTGTAAGGCTCGCCGGAGATCGAGAAAATAGGAATCTTCTGGCTGATGACGAGCGCGTTGAACATGTCGATCATCGGGATGTTCGTTCTGACGAATCTCTTCGGAACGATCCTTTTCGACGGGTTGAACGAAGGGCCGCCGATATCGACTTTTTCAGCCATGATCTCTGGACCGTTGTCGATCGGCTCGCCGCTGCCGTTGAAAACTCTTCCGAGCATGCTTTCGCCGCAGTTTACCTGCATCGGTTTGCTGAGGAAGCGGATCTGGTCGCCCGTACCGACGCCTTTCGTTCCGGCGAAGATCTGAAGGCTGACTCTGTCGCCGTTGAAGCCGATGACCTGACCTAAAGTCGATCTGCCGTCATTCATTTTTATCTGCGCAAGTTCGCCCAGCATTACGCCTTCAGCCTTTACCTGAGCGATACTTCCTTTGATCCTTTCGATTCGGTTGTATGTCTTTACCATGTTATTCTCCCTCGATCATGTTGAGTATTTCCTGCTTCTTTTCGCCGTAGATCGAAGCCTCGCGCGGAAGGTAGTTGAGCTGGATTATCTTGTCGGTAAGGTCGAGGAAGTAGTTTCTCGCCTTTTCCCTGTCGTCGAACTTGAAGTTCTTGTCGAGGACTTTCGAGATGATGCCGAGCTGCTCGTTCTGCCTGTCCATGCTCGTCGCCGTATCGACCTTGTCGTAAGCGTTCTGCTGGAGATATACCGCATCGTAGAACTCGCCTTTGAGGTAGGTTACCATATCGTCGATGCTGATACCTTCTTCGCCGACGACCGACATCTTTTTGCCGATATCGTCGCTTTCGATGATCATTTTCTGCGCTTTTTCGATGATTTTGATTCTTTCCTTCATCTTGTCATCGCCGTGGGCTGCGAATCTCTCGCCGTATTTCGACCAGCTGATAAGAGGATCGATAGCCGGGAATCTTCTGGCATCCGATCTCTGTCTGCTAAGACCTAAGAAGCAGCCGACGACAGCAAGAGTCGAAAGGGTTACCGGCTCTTCGAAGTTACCGCCTGCGGGGCTTACCGATCCGCCGATCGTGAGCGAACCCTGCTCGCCGTTGTAAAGCCTGATCACGCCGGCTCTTTCATAAAGTTCCGAAATTCTGGAAGCGAGGTAAGCCGGAAACGCCTCTTCGCCCGGGATCTCTTCAAGTCTTCCCGACATTTCACGGAGAGCCTGAGCCCATCTCGAAGTCGAGTCTGCGAGAAGAAGGCAGTCGATACCCATCTGCCTGTAGTATTCTGCGATCGCAACGCCCATGTAGATCGAGCTTTCACGCGCTGCAACGGGCATTGAAGAAGTGTTGCAGATGATGCAGGTCCTGTCCATGAGCTTCTTTCCGGTCTGCGGGTCGTCAAGGTGCGGGAATTCACGAAGAATTTCAACAACTTCACCTGCACGCTCGCCGCATGCAACGATGATTACTATCTGAGTCGTCGCATACTTTGAGATCTGGTGCTGAAGGACGGTTTTTCCTGCGCCGAATGGTCCGGGAGTGCAGAACGTTCCGCCTTTAGCGACAGGAAAAGGTCCGTCGATGATGCGCTGCGAAGTTACAAGCTGTTCGGTCGGAAGAAGTCTTTCGCCGAAGCGGAGCGCGAATTTCGCAGGCCACAGATTTATCATGTTGACCGAACGGACGTTTCCTTTTTCGTCTTCGATCTTCGCGATCTCCTGCTCGACAGTGTATTCACCGGGAGCCGCTATCGATTTTACGATACCTTTACCTATAAAATTAAAAGGAACCATGATCTGGTGCTTGATGTTCTCTTCGGGAACCCAGCCGAGGAAGTACGCTCTGTAGACGACATCGCCGACTTTTGCCGTCGGATTCCACTGCCACTTGATGTTGCGGGGAAGCGGAGGAAGGTAGATGCCTCTTTTGAGGAAGTATCCCGCAGCTTCTGCAATATCTTCAAGCGGGTTCTGAAGACCGTCGAAGACTCTTTTGAGAAGTCCCGGTCCAAGTTCGACGGAGAGAAGCTCCTTCTCGAAAACGACTTCGTCGCCGTATCTGATGCCGTCGGTCGGTTCGAAGATCTGGACTTTCGCTTCGTTTCCGTTTATCTCGATGACCTCGCCTTTGAGCGACTGGCCGCCGGTCTTAACGAAAACAACTTCATTCTGACGGATCGTTCCGTCGAATTTTACGGTAACAAGGTTGCCCTGCGCGGCAATGATTGTCCCTTTTGTTTTTTCATCCATTTGTAGTCTCCTATCAATAATTTCCCTTAATTATGTTCTCAAGTATCTGCATTCCGGCTTCGTCGTTCTGCGTCGTCCATCTGTCTTTGAGCTGGAAACCGATGATGTAGCCGTAGATTATGTGGTCGGCGAAAGGTTTATCCTGACCGACTTCGTCAAGAAGCGCGAAACGGATCCTGTCGAGCTCTCTTTCAACTTCGAGCGGAGTTTTGCTTTTGTCGAAAAGAGCAACGATTTCAGCGACTTCAGGAAAATAACCTTTAAGTCCGAGATCGGCGTTGTTCCTGTTTTCGAGGATTATTTTAACGGCATCGGCATCGCCTTTCAGATTCTTGTCAAGGTCAGCGCCGCTTTTCATCATTCTGAGAGCCGAAATTATCGTGCTCATTATCATCATGTTCGTGCCGTAGCGGGCAAGGAAAGCGTTTTTGTTTCCGCTCATCATGCCGTAGTAGCCGGTATAAAGCTCTTCGATGTGTGAAGCCCTTTCTTCATTCGTCTTCCATGTTTCAAAAAAGTCTTCGACAAATTCGGGATAGACGAAATCGGGAGTGTTGTGCTTCGGATCGTCCACGAAAAGTTCGAGTTCTTCCGGCTTCGTGATCCCTGCGCGGTAGAAGTCGATGTTTCCGTCGGCGGTGTTGCCGCCTGCACCAGCCTTGGATTTGATCAGCAGTTCCATGTTTCTGAGGTCGTCAAGAAGAAGGATGCTGCAGATCCCCTCGCGCAGAGGTTCAAGCTGCATGTCGAATTCTTCGAGAAGTTCCGCCAGAGAGCAGGGAAGATCGCTGTCCCAGGTCAGATGCGGCAGAGCGGCTATCGTGTAGTGATTAAACTTCATGCTTAATCACCCCGCTATTTCGAAAACAGTGCTTTTCTAAGTTCGGGTCTGATGTATTCAGTAAGCAGTTCTGTAACCGATTCGTCGGTGAAATCGTAGCGGAGCGCTCCGTCTGATGCTTTTACTGCAAATCCGCTCGGAAGTGTCTCGTCGCCGAGTTTTATCTCTTTTGCGCCCATTGCGTCGATCTGGGCTTTTACGTAGGAAGCGAGTTTTTCCTTGAGTGCAGCCGGAAGTTCGATTGCAAACGAGCCTTTGCCGGCATATATTTTAAGGAATTCCGAAACGAACTCTTTGATGAGTGCTTCACTGTTCATGGCATCTTTTACAGGCGCTGCGACAGTTGCAGTAAGAACCTCTTTTTCAAGAGCGAGTTTGAGTTTGTCTACAGACTGTTTTGCCGCGATCTTAAGAGCCGATTCGGTATTGTGCTTCATCGTTTCGGCTTCCTTCTTTGCGTTTGCAATGATCTCTTCGGCCTCTTTTTTAGCGTTTGCGATGATTTTTGAAGCCTCTGATTTTGCGTCTGTAAGAATAGTCTCTTTTTCCTGTTCGGCAGGTTCAAGAACGGAAGATTTCAGGAAATCGGTGATATCCTTGATTTTGCTGTCCGTAACATTGAGTTTCGTGTTCTGAGTTTCGCTCATTTTTGCCTCCAAAATTATGTTTAAACACATTCAGCCAATTCAACGACGGTATATTATTGTGGGGAACACAAAAGTCAAATAAAAGAAACTTGCTGAAATTGTTAAATAAAAACGTAAAAAATTTATAGCGTTTTAAGCCACTTTCCGGTGAATGAATCTTTGCACTTCATCACTTCTTCCGGTGTGCCTGCCGCCACGATCCTGCCGCCGCGGTCGCCTCCTTCCGGACCGATGTCGATGATGTAGTCCGATGACTTGATTATATCGAGGTTGTGTTCGATGACGATGACGGTCGAACCTTTCTTGACGAGCTGGTTGAGTATCGCGATGAGCTTTTTCACGTCGTCGAAGTGGAGTCCGGTCGTTGGTTCGTCGAGAATGTAGATCGAGCTGTCGGAGCGCTTTTTCGAAAGTTCTTCGGCAAGTTTTATTCTCTGCGCTTCGCCTCCGGAAAGCGTGTGTGCCGGCTGACCGAGCTTGATGTAGCCGAGTCCGATCGAGTTCAGAAGGTCTAATTTCCGCTTTATCGCAGGAAACGGCGAGAAAATTTCAGCTGCCTTCGCAACATCGGTTTCAAGAATGTCGTGGATGTCGTAGCCTTTGAATTTTACCTGCAGAGTCTCGTCGCTGAAGCGTTTTCCGCCGCAGTCGGGGCATTTGACGAAAGTGTTCGGCATGAAGTTCATCTCGATCTTGATTATTCCTGCGCCCTGGCACGTTTCGCATCTTCCTCCCTTGACGTTGAAGGAAAAACGGCTTGCAGTGTATCCGCGCGCTTTTGCTTCGGGCATTGCAGCAAAAATATCGCGGATGTAGCCGAACAAACCGACATAAGTTGCGGGGTTCGATCTCGGAGTCCTGCCGATGGGTGACTGGTCGATCTCTATCAGTTCATCGATCTTGCCGTCTATTTTTATCGATTTGAAGGGCGCTTTCTCTTTTTTCAATGCGGGGATTAGCGTTTCCATGACAAGTGAGCTCTTTCCGCTTCCCGAAACTCCCGTGACCGAGCAGAGAACGCCGAGCGGGATCTTTGCCGTCACGTTCTGCAGGTTGTTCGTCGTGACTCCAGAAAGCGTTATCCAGCCTGCCGGTTTTCTGCGGGTCTTCGGAATTTCGATAACTTTTCTTCCGCTTAAATAGTCTGCCGTGAGCGAATTTTTGACGTTGAGAATGTCCTTAGATTCTCCTGCAAAAAGAAGTTCTCCTCCTTTTTCGCCTGCTCCGGGCCCTAAATCGACGAGAAAATCTGCCGCTTCGATTATTTCCCTGTCGTGTTCAACAACTATGACATTGTTTCCGATATCGCGGAGATTTTTCAATAAATTTACGAGTTTGTCTGTATCGTTCGGGTGAAGTCCGATGCTCGGTTCGTCCAGGACGTAGGTGACTCCGGTGAGAGCCGAGCCGATCTGGCTTGCAAGGTTTATCCTCTGCGCTTCTCCGCCCGAAAGCGAGTTCGTCTTGCGGTTGAGGGTCAGGTATCCGAGCCCGACCGAATCAAGGAATTTGAGGCGTGAGCGGATCTCCTTGAGCGGTTTTGCCGCAACTTCGCGCTCGAAATCGGTGAATCCGAAAAAGTTGTCGTTTGAGAGTTTTGCGAAGAGTTCGCGCACCGGAAGTTCGCACATTTCAAAAATATTCATGCCGCCGATAGTTACCGAAAGTGCCTTTTTGCTGAGCCTTTTTCCGCCGCATTCTGGGCAGACTCCTTCTGCAAGAAATTTGGAGAGGTCTTCACGTACAGCCTCCGATTCGCTGTCCCGCCAGCGTCTTTCGAGAGACGGCATGAGACCTTCATATTTTCTAGTCATCTGGTATTTCGTGCTTTTTGTGTTTATCGAAAAGTCGATTTCGTCCGACGAGCCGTAGAGAACGGCGTTCTGAACTTTGGGCGAGAGTTTGTTGAAGGGGAGTTTCGGGTCTTCGCCGTAGTGCTCGATCACCTGTTTAATAGTGAATTTCGTGAAGGCCCAGAGGTCGATGAACGCTTTGTTGACTGGCTGCGACGGGTTGACGAGAACTTTATTTACGTCCATGTATGTTCTTGTTCCAAGGCCGCTGCATTCGGGGCACGATCCCGCCGGATTGTTGAAAGAGAACGTGCGCGGCTCGATCTCGTCATAGTAAATATCGCAGTATGGACAGGCAAAATTTTCGCTGAAAAGTTTCTCTTCGCCGTCCAATTCCTTGACGATAACTTTGCCGTTTCCTTTTTTGAGAGCCGTTTCGACCGAAGCTTGAACGCGCACTGCGTCGGTGTCTGCTTTTATCGCGAGCCTGTCCACCACAAGGTTGATGTCGTGCTTTTTGAACTTGTCCAATTTCGGCATCTCTTCATCGAGCCTGTATTCGGTTCCGTCAATGATTATGCGTAAGTAGCCTTCTTTGTTCAAATCTTCGAAAAGTTTTTCGTAGGTTCCCTTTCTGCCGCTTACGACGGGGGAAAGAATGAGAACTTTTTTGCCGGTTTTGTTGAGAACTGTCTCGACGATTTTCGCTGCCGGAGTCTTCGTGATTTCTCTGCCGCAGTTGTGGCAGTGGACTTTGCCTGCTCGGGCGAAAAGAAGACGCATATAGTCATAAATTTCGGTCGTAGTTCCGACAATCGAGCGCGGACTTGCATTCAGACTGCGCTGCTGGATCGCGATCGAAGGCGAGAGACCTTCAATGAGGTCGGCTTCAGGTTTTTCCGAAAGTTCAAGGAACATTCTCGCGTAACTTGAAAGACTTTCGACGTATCTGCGCTGCCCTTCGGCATAGATCGTATCGAATGCGAGCGTCGTTTTGCCGCTTCCCGAAACGCCCGTAACGACGACTAATTTTTCATGCGGGATCTCGATATCAAAATTTTTCAGATTGTGGTGTCTCGCACCTTTTATCACTATTGAACGAAGCATTTTTACCTCCAAAAAACCGGTTTTCGTTATATTTTTTCCGCATGATTATGCAAGATAAATCCGGATCATGATTTTACAATGAAAGGAAAATAAATATAATGCCACGTTTTTTTAGGAGGTGAAAATGAGCGATTTCAGCAGAATCAATGAAATTTTGGAGAGTTCGAAAACCGTTATCGTCGCAGGGCACGTCAATCCCGACCCCGACTGCATGGGAAGTGCGCTTGCAGTCTGCTCGATCCTGAGGTCGATGGGAAAGGATGTATATCTTTACCGCAGCGACAAATATCCTTACAACGGAGCATTTCTGGAAAATTCAGACTCGGCGAGCGAAACTGTTCCCGGTTTCGAGCCGGACCTTTACTTCATACTCGACAGCGCCGCTCCAGAGCGTACCGGAGAAGCGTTTTTTGCCAAACTTTCGGCTTCAAAAAGCAGAAAAATCCTTTTCGACCACCACAGACACAAGGAAAACGGCTTTTACGACGCCGAAGTCTCTGACGAAGGTGCGAGCGCAACAGCCGCGATAGTCTACCGCTGGGCAAAAAGCATCGGTCACGCACTCACGAAAGGCGAAGCGGAAGACATCTGCTTCGGAATTTTCGGCGATACAGGCGGACTCCGCTATGCAAGCACCGACAAAGAGGCGCTTTTCATCGTTTCGGAACTTGCCGAGACCATAAATTACGGCGATTTCTGCTCGAAATTCTTTGAAACACTTCCCGAAAACTGGTTCTCAATGTTCGCCGAAGTCATTCAGAGCATGGAAAAATACCGCGACGGCAAAGTGGTTTTCTTCGCAACCACGCTCGATCAGCTCAATAGATTCAACCTCGCGATCGACGAGATCGATCCTTTCGTCGAAGAGATCCGCAGAATAGGCACAGTCAAGATTATCTTCCGCATCCGCGAAGTCGAAGCGGGCAAAGTGTGGAAATTCAGCGTCAGAAGCCGCGGAAACATCGACTGCATTCCGATAGCGCAGAAATTCGGCGGCGGCGGTCACAAAAATGCAGCCGGATTCACCTTTTACGGCACTTTGGACGAAGGCAGAAAAGCAGTCCTTGAAATCGCGGAAACACTGGAATTGTAAAGTTTAAAGTCTAAGGTCCTTAAAGTCCCTAAAGTCCTTAAGGACCTTAAACCTTACTCCTTAATTCTAACTTTCCCGTCGCCGAACCTTATTTCAAACGGCGAAGCAGGCTCAAGTTCAACACTTTTTTTGACGGTTTTTCCGTTCTGCGAAACTATCGCGAAACCTCTCTGCAGCGGGGAGAGCGGATTGACTGTCTCAAGTCTTTTTTCGAGGTCTGAAAGTTCGGCACTTTTCTGATTTATGAGTTCTTTGAGTATCTTTTCTGCTTTAAACATCAGTCTTTCGGTGTCGTGAAGGATGGAATTTATGATCTCTTTCGGGTTTTTGAGCGAAAGGGTGAGGTTGTCGAGCTGCATGAACTTTGAAAAGAGGATTCCTTCGGTCTCTTTTCTCATGAGATCAACTGTGTGTTTTGTGTTCTGAAGGATCTCAGTACTGTCGGGGAAGATGAGCTCAGCCGCCGCACTCGGAGTTGCGACAGAAAAACTTGCCGCTAAATCCAGAATCGTGGAGTCGGTTTCGTGTCCTACTGCGCTGACTATCGGTTTTTCGCATTTTATGACGGCTCGTGCCAGATCCTCTGAATTGAATGCATCGAGATCTTCTTTCGAGCCGCCGCCTCTGCCGATTATTATGACTTCGACTTCATCAAGCGCCGAAAGTTTTTCGAGTGCCGCAATTATGCTCAAGTGGGCGTCTCTACCCTGGACCAGTGCGGGTGAGAGGACTATCTGGGCTGCCGGAAAGCGCTTTCTCGAAACTTTTATGATGTCATGTATCGCGGCTCCGCTTTCAGCCGTGACGACGCCGACTACTGCCGGATATTCGGGAAGCGGTTTTTTGTGGGACTGGTCAAAAACGCCTTCTTTATACAGTTTTTCCTTGAGCATTTTCAGCTGCATCGCTGCAAGCCCTTCTCCGAAAGGCACTACAAGAGAGGCGACGAGAGTGATCTCGGTGCGCGGTTCGTAGACCGAGATCCTGCCGTAAACCACATATTCGGCGTCGTTTTTGAGCTCCGCCTTGTTCATTTTCTGCTGGTTTTTGAAAAGGGCGCACTTGATCTGTGCGTCGTTATCTTTCAGCGTAAAGTAGATGTGACCTGAATAAGCACGCGTCAGATTTGTTATCTCGCCGCGCAGAGCGACAAAGCCGAAAGCTCCTTCGACTGCGTTTTTAAGGTCGTGAACAAATGCCGATACCGGAACAACTACATCCTGCATGGCGCACCTCTAAAAGAAAAAAAGTCCGGTTTTTTCGAGTACGATCTTTGTCACACTGTATATGACCGATTCTTCGGTGTAAGGCTTGAGTTCGATAAGGATTTTGTGCTTTAAAAGGGAATCGAAAATGTAGATCAAGACGAAAATAACTGCTGTTCCCTTGAAAAATCCGACGATGATTCCGAGTGTTTTGTTCGTTGCACCCAAAGCTCCTTCCTTTTCCTTGATGAGGTCGCGGAGCGCGAAAAAAAGCAGTTTGTATATTATGAAATATGCGACAACAAAGGAGACTGCGTAAAATGCGGTGTAGAATCTCGGTCCTGCAAGTTCCTGCATCGCGCTTTCAAGTGACGGGATTTTGAATGCGGCGAATATGACAACGAAGATGACAAGCTTCAAAATTTCCTTGAAACCGCCGCCTAAATATCCCGCAAGCATCGCAAGCAGAACGAAAACCGCAAAAATTATGTCCAAAGTCATCGCTTCCTCCTTAAAAACGCCCGATAATAGCAGAAAAATTCATAAAATTAATTTTTTGAGATTTTTTTCTTGACATCAATCAGCTTTCGGGTACTATGCCGCTCGCTGGTGCCCAGGTAGCTCAGTCGGTAGAGCAGGGGACTGAAAATCCCCGTGTGGGCAGTTCGATTCTGTCCCTGGGCACCACCTTTCCGGTTTTTTTTCCCAGACATCGTTTTTAAGGTTTTTAAGTTAAGGCTTGAAGACTTTTTTGTGCTAATTTCCGAAGAAGGATTCTATTTTTCTGTTGCCGGAAGCGTTTCTTGCGCGGTTTCTCGACCAGATTCTGAGTTCTTTGATGTTTTCTTCGTAGGTTTTTGAAAGCGGAACAGTCCTGCGAAGGATCTCTTCCACTATTTTCTGCGTCAGTTCGCAGTTTCTCGAATATGCCGTGATGAGCGAATCGACGACGGTCTGCTCGATTTCGGCGCCGCTGAAGCCTTCGGAGTTTCCTGCGAGCTTGTCAGTGTCGAATTCTTCTGGATTTCTACCTCTTTTTTTGAGGTGGATTTTGAAAATCTCTTCGCGCTCCGGCTTTGAAGGAAGATCAACAAAGAAGATTTCGTCAAAACGCCCTTTTCTAAGAAGTTCGGGCGGAAGAAGCGAAACTCTGTTCGCAGTTGCAACAAGGAAAACAGGCTCCGTTTTTTCCTGCATCCATGTCATGAGCCAGCCTAAAACGCGGCGGATCTCAGCCCCTTCACCTTCCTGTGAAAGCGCCTTTTCGATTTCGTCTATCCACAAAACGACGGGAGCAAAACCTTCGATCGTCGCAATCGCCGATTTCAAGAGCTCTTCAACGCTCTGACCTTTTCTGAAAAGGTTGATGAAGTCAAGTCTGACGAGCGGGAAATTCCAGATGTTCGAGATGACCTTGCTGGTAAGTGATTTTCCGCATCCCTGAACACCGAGCATGAGCATTCCTTTCGGCATCGGGATACCGAATTTGCGCGCATCTTCCGAAAAGTTGTTTCTGCGCTCGGTTATCCACTGCTTCAGGTCGTCGTAGCCGCCGATTCCCGAAATCCCGTCACCGACATTGATGACTTCAAGGATCTCGTTCTGCATAAGGAGACTTCTCTTTGACTGCAGAACGTATTCAACTGCCTGATTTTCCTCAAATTTAGCAACTGTATCCAGAAGGTCGTCGATTCTTGAAAAAGGAAATCCTTTAAGGTTTTCGAAAATCGTTTCTTTCGTCTTTTTTGAAAAGGGAAGTGCTTCTGTTTTTGCCGAAAATATGGAAAGATCGGGTTTCTGCGTTTCTATTGCGGCGTAGCGCATAATTGCCGCCGGAAGAGCCGCCTCGCGACAGAAAAGCGTGATGTCGGAAGTGCTTCCTTCAAGCGTTTCGAGCAGCGTCACAGCCTTTGCGTCGTCATCGAAAAGATACTCGCCGTAGGCAATGCTGAAACTTCTGTTCTGCCGCACCAGATCAAGCAGATGAGCGAAAAAGTCATCCTTTGAAGCGGCATCCCACGGGATTTTGTCGGTTCTGTTTTTGATGTAAAAAAGCGGATCGTCGCATATCGTTATTTTCAGCATGATTCCCTCCGAAAAACCGAAAAACGCAGTATTTTAAAGGAAAACACAGAAAAGGCAAGTTGCGCTGCCCTCGTTTTTTCAACTTAAAAACCTCTTTTATTCTTGAAATAAAGTTTTTATCTGCTACCGTTGCCCGATGTTTTTGTTAATTCTTTATGGAGGAAAAAATGAACTTCAGAAAATTTGACGGTAATTTCGACAACATTGATTTTCTCAGCATGCTGATGATCGACATCAACGGCACGATCAGGCATGTGACGCTTCCAAAAGGTTATATTTCGGAAAAGATTTTTGAAAAAGGTATCGGTTTTGATGCCTCCAACTTTGGTTATGCAAAGGTTGACAAATCAGACATGGTCGCAAAACCCGATCTTTCGACGGTTTTTGTAGAGGAGAAGGAAGGACACACGATAGCTCACGTTTTCTGCGACGTTTATCTGACGACGGGAGAGCCTTTCGACCAGTATCCGCGCAACATCGCGAAAAAGACTGCGGCATACCTTAAGGAACAGAAGATCGCAGACGACGCGAAAGTCCTCATCGAACTTGAGTTCCACGCTTTCGACAGCGTCCGCTATTCAAGCGAGTATTCGCACAGCTTCTACGAAGTCCAGAGCCAGGAAGGAATAGGCCCCGATTACGACGATGCTCCGCGTTTCGGGATCCAGAACGGCTACCACAGACTTACGCCGGCTGACAAATATTTCGAAATGAGAAACGACATCGTTGCGGCTATGGAAGCTGTAGGCATTCCGGTCAAATACCACCACCACGAAGTAAGCGCTTCGCAGCTTGAGATCGAGCTCAACTTCATAAGCCTTGCAGAAGCGGGCGACAAAGTTTCTCTTGCAAAATGGATAATCGTAAACGTTGCACGCGAGCACGGAATTTTCGTAACGTTCATGCCGAAACCGGTCTACAACATTGCCGGAAACGGAATGCACGTTCACCAGTTCCTCGTTAAAAAAGGTGCTTCGTTCTTTGCCGGTGACGGTCTGCACGGTCTTTCAAAAGAAGCTCTTTCCTACACGGCAGGTATTCTTGACCACAGCCTTACCGGATCGCTTCTTGCTTTCTCGAACCCGAGCACGAACTCATACAAACGCCTTGTGCCGGGCTTTGAAGCTCCCGTCAGCGCAACATTTGCAAAAGGATCGCGTGAAGCATCTATCAGAATTCCGGGATATCTTGCAAAAGGCGAAGAGAGGATCGAATACAGGACCGGTGACGCTACAGCAAACATTTACTATTTCCTCAGCGCAATGATTCTTGCAGGCGTTGACGGCATCAAAAAAGGCCGTGATCCGCTTGAAAGCAACTATCACGACAAGGAAAACGGAAAAATGTTCCCGCTCAACCTGAACGCTGTTCTTGACGGTCTCGCTGCCGACAACGAATACTTGATGCCCGCATTCCCGAAGGCTCTGATAGACCTTTGGATCAAAGCTAAAAAGGCAGAAGCGCGCTATGTCTACAACGCGCCTACGCCTCAGGAATACGAACTTTACTTCAATATCTAAATCTATTTCCCGGCCAGTTCCTTATATTTCATAATCTTAAGCTGCATCAGTATTTCTGCGCTTTTTTTTCCTGCGTTCCAGTATTTTTCGGGAAGTTTTACATCCAGAACGGGAAGCATTTTTCTGATGAAGGCACGTGCATCGTCATTTTGTCTTGCATTGTCGGCTTTGACTGCGTCCATGAACCCGTCGAGCCCGCACGAGCATTTAAGTATGTTCTGAATGATAGTGATCGCTTTTTTGGGAGTGATCTTGTCGATCTCCCTGACGATCATGTGGTATTTTGCGACGGTTTTTGCTGCCAATCTGTAGCGCTCGGGAACATTTTTCATTCTTCGGCAGAAGTTTTCGATTATCGGGACTCCCGCTTTATCGTGGCCGTAGTGGTGCGGGTAGTTGTCGGGCGAGGAGGTTGCCTTTCCCCAGTCGTGGCAGAGCGCGGCAAACATTGCGACAGGGTCGTTGTTGCCGGAAAGTTTAAGGCGGTCCATCGTTTCTATCGTGTGGATGAATGCGTCTCCTTCCGGGTGATACTGTATCGGTCCAGCCGGAACGCCGATGAGATCAGCTACTTCGGGAAAGTGGAATTTCAGCAAATCCGCCTCTTTCAAAATCTCGAAAAAGCGGCTGGGGCGGGGATAGACAAGGGCTTTTTCAAGTTCTTTCCAGACTCTTTCGGTTGAAAGCGTCTCAAGCTCGTCTCCGATAGAATTCATGAGCTTTATCGTGCTTTCATCGACCGAAAAATCTGGAAATTTCGCCGCAAAACGGGCGACTCTGTAAACACGCAGGGGATCTTCCGAAAAGGCCTCGGAAACGTGGACTATTTTCTTGTTTTTTATGTCTTCGATCCCGCCGTAAGGATCAATGTATCTGTCCGGAAAATCGGGATCTTTTGCGATCGCGTTTATCGTTATGTCACGCCGACGCAGGTCTTCTTCCAAAGTGATGTCGGGAGAAAATTCCACCGAAAAACCGCGGTAGCCGTGTCCTGTTTTGCGCTCGCGCCTTGCAAAAGCGTATTCGCAGCCGTTCACAAGAAAAACGGGGAAGGATTTTCCCACTTTTTCAGCTTTCGGAAATTTTTTTGAGAATTCGGCTTCGGTAGCTCCGACAACGACGAAATCTTTGTCTGAAACGGGAATCCCGATTATTTCATCGCGGACAGATCCGCCAACCTGATAGATTTTCATGGTTTAAAAAGAGTGCTTTTTGTAAAGAATATCCCTTCTGTCGCCCAAAACATCGTTGTATTCGTTGAGCTTTTTGTTTCTCGAAAGTTTAGTGTCGATTTCTGCAACAAATACTCCGGTCGTGTCGTGCGGAGCATCAACAAGATAGTTTCCGAGCGGATCGACGATTACGCTTTCGCCTGTGTAGGTGAGTTTTTCGCCGTCGCGTTCTTCAGTTCCGATGCGGTTGGATGTCGCGATATAGACTTTGTTTTCGATCGCTCGAGCAAATGCGGCACGCTGGAAATATGGCATTATGATGTTGGTGCAGTGCGCTATCAAATCAGCTCCAAGAAGTGCCAGAGTTCTGAAACTTTCTGAAAAATACCAGTCGAAGCATATTGCCTGACCGATTTTTAAACCACGCCATTCTTTTACGAAAAAGCCGGTATTCCCGGGACCGTAGTAAAGTTTTTCCTTATAAAAGAGGTGCGATTTGCGGTAAATGTGCCTGTCGCCTTCGGGAGTTACGAAAAGAGAGGAATTGTAGATTTTCCCGTCTTCTGCAGCTTCGGGAAATCCGAATATTACCGCGCTGTCGTGCGATTTCGACCATTCAACGAAACGCATGACATTTTCGGAATCTACTTTGTCTGCAAGCGAGCGCGCTTCTTCCGCTGAAACGACCTGATAACCCGAATAAGACATTTCGGGAAGGATGTAAAGTTCTGCTTCCGTTGATTCCATCATTTTAAGCAAATCGCTGATATTTTTAGATTTTTCTCCAAAAACAGGATCGTTTTGAACTACTGCGATCTTCATGAAAACTCCTTGATAGACTGTTTGGAAAAACTATTTGTCGAATTCAAAATCTGTCGGCTCGTACTGCGGAGTCATGCCCTCGGTACCGCTGTCGAAAGAGCCCCAGTCACCGTCGCCCGACATGCTGACGCCCTTCATTCTGAGAACGAGGTCGTCCGGACTTGTTGCGTTTTCGAGCGCCTCTTTTTCTGAGATGTGACCGTCCTGATAAAGCTGGAATATCGACTGGTCGAAAGTCTGCATTCCGTAGCTCTGATGTCCTTTTTCAATGGTGTCCTGAAGCTCTTTGAACCTTGAGCCGTCAACGATTATCTCTTTTACGAGCTGGGAAGCGACAAGGATTTCAACTGCCGGAACACGCGCTTTTCCGTCTTTCTTTTTGATAAGACGCTGGCTTATTGCTGCGGTAAGGACACTGCCCAGCTGCTGACGGATCTGTCCCTGGTTGTTCGGCGGGAATACCGAGATGATTCGGTTTATCGTTTCAGCCGCGTTCAAAGTGTGAAGGGTACTGATTACAAGGTGACCCGTTTCAGCCGCGGTAAGTGCGATCTCGATCGTTTCAAGGTCACGCATTTCACCGACCATGATTACGTCAGGGTCCTCACGAAGAGAAGCTCTGAGAGCGGTCGAGAAAGACTTCGTGTCGATACCGATTTCGCGCTGGCTGACGATACTTTTTTTGTCGCGAAGTAAAAATTCGATAGGATCTTCAATAGTTATGATGTTGCAGCCTCTGGTAGAATTGATGTAGTCGACGATTGAAGCCATTGTCGTCGATTTACCGCTTCCCGTCGTTCCCGTGACAAGGATGAGTCCGCGTCTGTTGTCGGCGATTTTTTTGATTGCAGGCGGCAGAATGAGTTCATCGATCGATTTGACCGAGAAGGGAATCGTTCTGAAAACTGCGCCTAAAGAACTTCTCTGTTTGAAGACGTTTACCCTGAATCTGCCGACGCCCGAAACGCTGTGGGAAAGGTCGATTTCGGCATTGTCTTTGAGAGCGCGTCTCTGCTCGTCGTTGAGGATTCCCGCGATCATCGGATTGAGTTTTTCGGGCTTGAGAACGCCGTATTTATCCATTTTGTTCAGGACTCCGTTGATTCTGAAAACCGGAGCGCTGTATGTTTTCAAATGAATGTCGGATGCGCCGAGGCTTGCCGCATCATGCAGAAGTTCGTTAAGAAACTGAATGTATTCCTGAAAATTGTCGCTCATTATTTGCCTCCAGCACTCTTTTTCTGTTTTTTATCTTCGTCTTCTGCTGGTTTCTGCTCTGCTTTCGGCTGTTCGTCGGCATCTTTGACCAGATTGTGTTTTTCTTTGATTTTGTTGACGATTTCCTTCATGAGTTCAGGATTTTCCTTCAAAGTTTTTGCAGCATTCGAAATGCCCTGACCGAGTTTTTCGTCGTTGTATGCATACCAGCTTCCGCTTTTTACGATGATTCCGTCAGTTTCAGCAACGTTTATCATGTCGGTAAGGCGGTCGATGCCTTTGCCGTAGATTATGTCAAAAACAGCCTCTCTGAAGGGCGGGAACATCTTGTTTTTCTGGATTTTGACTTTTACCTGGTTGCCGATAACGGTTTCCTTTTCCTTGATGCTTGCGATCCTTCTTATGTCGATTCTTATCGAAGCATAGAATTTAAGGGCGTTTCCGCCTGTCGTGGTTTCCGGATTGCCGAACATTACGCCGATCTTGCTTCTGAGCTGGTTGATGAAGATGAGGCAGGTTTTCGATTTGCTGACTGCCGCCGTGAGTTTTCTCAGAGCCTGCGACATAAGTCTTGCCTGAACACCCATCTGGCTTTCGCCCATTTCGCCTTCGATCTCGCTTCTCGGAACGAGTGCTGCGACGGAGTCTATAACTAAAACGTCGATTGCGTTGCTGCGTACGAGGGTTTCCGCGATTTCAAGAGCCTGTTCAGCGTAATCGGGCTGCGAAACTACAAGTGAATCGACTTGGATTCCCAGTCTTTTCGCATAGTTGAGATCAAATGCGTGTTCCGCGTCGATAAATGCTGCAGCTCCGCCTTTTTTCTGTGCTTCAGCGATTGCGTGAAGAGCGAGAGTTGTTTTTCCCGAAGATTCAGGTCCGTAGATCTCGATTATCCTTCCTCTCGGATAGCCGCCGATACCCATTGCGATGTCAAGGCTCATCGAACCCGACGGAATAACCGGAATGTCGATGTTGGTCTCGTCTCCCAAAATCATAATCGAGCCTTTGCCGTACTGCTTTTCAACGTTTCTGATAACGTTTTCGATCATTTCTCTTCTGTTTTCTGCCATTTTTCTCTCCATTGACAAATATTACATCTGAAATTATGACAAAATTATCTAAAAATCAACTTTTTTTAACCAAAATTTAATTTTTTTTATCTCCGTTCTTCCCGTCGCCTCTGAAAATAACGAATTTTTCCAGAGCGAATTCAAGCTCGGCAACGCTTTTTTCAGCGGTGTATGTCAGGAATCTGTAAATTATGAGGCTCGGGATCGCGACGGTGAGTCCTGCCGCCGTCGTAATGAGCGCTTCCCAGATGCCGCCCGCCAGGATCATCGGGTTTCCGCCCGCTTCGGTGAACTTGTTGAAAATCCTTATCATGCCGAGGACTGTTCCCAAAAGTCCGAGCAGAGGCGAAAGGGTAGCCATGACGCCGGGAATCGAGGTATGGCTGTAAATTTCTTCCGTCACTTTTTTTGCGTAGATTTCTGTGATTTTTTCCGTTTCCGTTTCGGATGAAGGATCGTCCAGAGTCATGTAAACCACGCGGGAAAAGAGGTCGTCGCCTTTTTGTGCCGCTTCTTTGAGATCGTTCCACGCATGTTTTTCTGCAAGGTGCATCAAAAGGTCTCTGTTTGCGATGATTCTGCTTTTTCTGAGGGCGAAAAGGCGCTCAAAAAGGATCGCCACACTCACGATCGAGCAGAGCAGGATCGGGTACATGACGATTCCGCCCTTTGTGAAAATCGTAAAAATATCCATCGTTTACCTCATAAAACTACCTGATGCGGCACTGATGATCTTTGTAAGTGCCTAATTTTTTTGCCAGTTTTTCAAAATCAACCAGTTCGCCGTCAAATTCCGGCCCGTCAACGCACGCGAATTTAGTTTTGCCGCCGATATTCACTCTGCAGCCGCCGCACATTCCTGTGCCGTCTATCATGAGCGGATTGAGGCTGACAGTCGATTTTATACCGAATTTTGCCGCTTCGAAAACGGTGTACTGCATCATTCTGACAGGTCCTGCAATGTAGACGTGGTCGAATTTTCCCCATTTTTCAATTGCCGGGGCGATGAGATCCAGAGCCAGACCTTTTTCTCCTAAGGTTCCGTCATCCGATGCAATCATTATGTTGTTTGCGACTTCTTTTACTTCCGAATCTAAAATGAGGTTTTTCGCCGTTCTAAAACCCATGAGGACAGTCGTCTGAATTCCGAGCTCGTGATATTTCTGAATCAGCGGATAAAGCGGCGTGATGCCGATTCCGCCCGAAATGAAAAGGACGCTTTTAAAATCGGGGTTTATGTCGCTCGGCATTCCGAGTGGTCCTAAAACGTCGCGGATTTCAGATCCCGGCTGACTTGCGCAGATTTCGCGCGTGCTTTCACCGATTGCCTGAACGATGAGCGTGAGTTCTCCTTTTTCAATGTCGCGTTTGCATATCGTGAGCGGTATCCTTTCGCTGTCTTCATTGAGGTGGATGATGAGAAACTGACCCGGTTTCCACATTTTTGCTATCTGCGGAGCAGTTATGACTATCTTGTAAATTCTGGGAGCTATTTCGCCGATAGAGATGATTTTTTCCATGTTTCCTCTGACTAATCCGTTACGACGAAGAATTCGACTCTTCTGTTTTTAACCATATCGGGCTCGGTGTCTCCGTTTGAAACAGGTTCCGCCGCACCGATTATTTTGATTTTTATTCTGTTTGCCTCGACGCCGTTTTTGATGAGTACCGCTTTTACGGCATTAGCGCGTTTAGTAGCGAAAGATGCGTTCTCATGCCTGTCGGTGTGAGCTTCGATTCTGATTTTCAGCATGAAGTTTCTTGTCAGAATGAGTGCGACTTTTTCGATTTCGACAGTATCTGCGATGTAGTCGGATTCATGCATGAAGTGAACTTCATTCGGCAGTTTTTCTCCGGTTTTTACAGGCTTCTGAGGAAGTGCTGCTTCCTGTTTCGGAGCGGTTTTCTTCGGTGCTGCCTTCTTGACTTTCTTTTCAGGTTTTTTCTCTTCCTGTTTCGGCTTTTCTTCCTGTTTAGTCTCTCTCTTTCTAAGTTTGAATTCTTCTTTGTTGCGTTCTTCTTCGGGCGGAAGGACGTTCATATTCCACGAAATTCCTGCGTAGATGCGGTATTTGGGAACTGCTACCGCTTTGCCGAAACCGCCGAAAGCGCCTGCGATAACATCAATGTTTGCCGGAGTTTTGAAGCGGACGCCGCCGCCGATTTCAATGTTATCCTGAGCATCGTTCTTGAAAGGTGATTTTATCGAGGTTGCCGAATGAAATTCAGCGTTTATGTCAAGGAGTTTTTCGACTGCGTGGACGTTGAGTCCGAGTTTGAGACCGAATTCGTCGTCGAATTTTGATGATGCGAAAGTCTGCTTCGGAAGAACGTGGTAGTAAAGGTTGAGCGCAGCATCTATCCATTTCGACTGGGTTCCGAGAGCGATCGCCGGGCGGAAAGTGAACTGGTTGCTTCCGAGTGCCGAGTGAATCTGTTTCCCGGTCGGAGCTGTAACTTCTGTGATTACCGACATCGAAATCAGCTTATCAAAAAGGCTGAAAAGCTGAAATCTCGGAACAAGTCTAAGGTCGCCGACACCCGCTTTTGCAAGACTGTCGTCCTTGTTCCAGCCGTCGCCGTTTTCAAAAATGATGACCGGAAGCGAAACGCCGAGGTCAAACCACTTTACGACGCTGTAGAAAATCGAAATGTCGGAAGCAAGCTGGTTTGCAATAACTTTGTTTCCGCCTGAGACAAGAATCGGATTGTGCTGAAAATTCATAATGAAATCGACTCCTAAAAGTCCTTCTTCAAGTCCTTCCGAGCCGTAGACCGTTAAAAATCCGTCGGCGAAAGGCGAGGTTTTGAACCTGTTGCCGTCAATCGCGAAATCGGCTGAAAGCCTTGCGACAAAAAGGAAAAGTACCAAAAAGAGGAGAATTTTATTCAGTTTCATATCAACCTCCTAGTAAATATTGCCGACTAAGCCGACTGTTTTTTTGACTTCTTTTATCGTTTCGACCGCTGTTTCACGCGCTTTTGCACTTCCTTCCGCGATAACTTTTCTTACGTAATCCATGTTTTTTTCAAGCTCGGCTCTTTTTGCTCTCATCGGATCGAAAAATTCGTGGACTGCCGCAAGGAGTTCTTTCTTCGCGTGTCCGTAGCCGTATCCGCCTGCCGAGAGTTTGTCAGCCATTTCTTTGGCTTTTTCCGGCGGAACTATGAGCTTGTAAATGTTGTAGACATTACATTTTTCGGGGTTTTTCGGCTCTTCAAGCGGAGTCGAATCGGTGACGATTCCCATGATCTGCTTTTTGAGGACAGGATCGGCTGCGAACATTTCGATAGTGTTGCCGTAGCTTTTCGACATCTTCTGCCCGTCTGTTCCCGGAACTATCGCAACGCTTTCGGGAATAAAAGGTTCAGGAATGACAAAGAGGTCCTTCTGGTAGAAAAGGTTGAACTTTTCTGCTATATCGCGGGCGATCTCAACATGCTGCTTCTGGTCTTTTCCGACCGGAACGATGTTCGATTTGTAAAGCAGAATGTCGGCGGTCATAAGAAGCGGATAGTAGAAAAGCCCGACGTTTATAAGTTCTCCTTTCGCCGTTTTTTCCTTGTAGCTGTGAGCACGCTGCATGAGTCCCATCGGCGTGTAGTTGCCGAGAATGAACGCGAGTTCCGCAACTTCGGGAACAAGCGACTGCAGAAAAATCACGCTTTTTTCCGGGTCAAGCCCGAAAGCGAGGTAGTCAAGGACGATATTCCAAGTGTTTTCAGTAAGTTTCGTCGGATCCGGCAGGGTGTTCAGCGTGTGATAATCAGCTATGAAGTAGTAACCTTCGTAATTTTTGCTTTGCATTGCCGAAAACTGCTGCGCCGCACCGAAATAGTTGCCCAAATGCAGCGTACCGGTCGGTTTTATCCCTGATAAAGCTCTCATTTTTCCTCCTTTTTTAACCGCCGAATGAGGGTTCCCAGACGACGTTTATCGAAAATGTGATGTAGTTCGATTCGTTATACATGAAATTACCGTAAATTCCCCCTGCGCCCGGTTTGTAAAAGGCGAGGGAAAAGGTTTTTGTCGTTGTGTACCATGTAAGTTTCTTGCTGAAAGAGATATTGTTGAAGCCGAATCCTGCCCTGAAAAGCGCGTATCTGAACTCGAAACCGGTGTAAAAATCGAAGCCTTTCAACGTTGTCCGCTTGTTCTGAAACTTTTCTTTTCCCTGCTGCAGGTGGTACTGCCAGCCTGTGTTTATGAAAAACATATCTCTTATGTTGGTTTCAAAATTCCAGCTCAGTTTTCTCGGAATGTCGCGTCCGTAGAAGGTCCAGACGTCAAGAGCGGCAAATCCCAGATTCACGAAAGGAGTTATCTGCGCCGCGATTCCGATATCGAAAGAGTGGGAATTGGTGTCGTCGTTTTGAGTCGGTTCGAATTTGCCGATGTAGTTGTTGAGGTTTATACCGCCGTAAAGGTAGCCGGGATATATCGGAAAACCGAAATTCGTTTTGATGTGGTGAAGTCCGTAGTTGTAGGAGTACATGATTCCGCCGCCGACGGTCGTTGTCTTCGAGTCGCTGACCGATACAGACATTGCCTCGACGAACTGATAAAGTGCCGTCACGCTGAACATTTTGTTGATCATAAGAGCTGCCGGATTCATTACGAACTGTGCATTGTGGCTGAGCAGAGCGCCGCAGCCTTTGCCGCAGTTCTGCGTATCTATCGCGTGTCTCAGCTCTCTCGAGCGGTTTCCCCATGTCGTATCGGAAACAGGGGATAGCGGGTCTTCCATATAAACTTTGTCTTCATCCGCGAAAAGAGCGGAGAAAATCAGAAGACAAGCGATAAGGAAAAATATTTTTCGTCTGCTGATAAATTCCAAGTGAAACCTCCTTCTTTTGAAGCGAGTTCAATCATGTACAAACCGAGTCCGGAGCCTTTGGAAAAAGCTCCTTTGACAAATGGTTCTGCAAGTTCTTCTTTCGTGCTGCCGGCATTTTTCAAAGAGGCGGGATCGTAGTCGTTTTTGAAAACGATCGTCTTTTCGTCGGCTATGTTTATCGAAAATTCGCCTTTGCCGTGCATTTTCCAGTTCGCAAGTATTTCGTCAATCACGCACGACATCAGGTTTTTTCCTTTTATCGTCTCGATCGAGTTGTAGTTTTTGTTTTCCGCCGCAACCTTTATTCCCAGACTGCGGCATTTTTCCTTGATGTCGTAAATAAATTCGCTGAATTCGTAAGGCTCGTTTCCGTTTTCGCCGGAAATCAGCCTTCCTATCCTTCCGAGTTGTCTTCCAAGCTTTTCGCCGCGTGTCACTCTTGCTGCAATCATATCTTCTTCCAGATATTCGATGTGCTCGAGCGGCGTCATTATGTTGACGATTTCGTGCCCCGCCTTTATCAGAAAATCGCTGCAGACAAAATTCTCACTTTTCATTTGAAAAGCCTCTTACAAAAATTTTGGTGTTGTTCAGAAACTTTAAAACAGAAAGTGAAACCTGTTCACGCGATCTGCTGTCTGAACCGCCGTAAATAAGCGTTATTCTCGAAGAATCAGCCGGAATCAAGTTGAAGGTCGAATCAACAGATATCCATTTTCCGTCAGCAAAAACTTCGTTCCAGTTGTGGAAGAAAAATTCTCCGCCCGGATTCAGAACGACGCCGTAAACCATTTTCGCAGGGATTCCTGCAGCACGCGAAAGCGCCGCGAAAAGTGCGGAATGCTCGGTGCAGTCTCCGCTTTTGGTACGCAGAACTTCGCCTGCCGACATATTCCCGTGGTTGTAGTTTTTATTGCTTATGTGCTTGTAAACGAATTTCGCAATGCGCTTCACCATTTCCTGCTGATTCGGCGCGCCGAGAACGATTTTACGGGCTGCACGGACGATTTCGGGATTGTTGCTGTCTTCGATTATATTCGGCTGAGTGTCGGATGCTTCGGGCAGATTTCTGCAGTTTGCCGCGTCAGCGCTAACCGTCAGAGTGTTGTTCCCTTTTTTCTGAAAGCACGTTTCGGGAATCGACGCAAAATCTGAATTTTCGACTTGGAAAATCGTATTCTGTGTTTTTCTCGGAGATTTTATAGCAATTCCCTCATTGAAAAGTTTCGTAGTCTGCAGAATGTCGGGGCTTCCTGTAGCGGGAGCCGTTTTTGTTTCGGGCAGAGATTCGAGAGTGTAGACGATAAGTCCTCCCTGTATCTCGGAACGGAGCACTTTTTTGTTTGAAACAGTGTATTTTATCGGGATTCCCTGAAAAACGACCGTAGCCGAAACTGTTCCGTCAGCATTTTTCGAAGCTGAATACGAAACTTCGCTCTCGGCAAGGCTTTCTTCAGAAATTATTGAAGTCTTTCCGCCTTTTAAAAGCTCTTCTGCGCCGAGTTTCTTGAAAATCATTCCGAAAAACGCGGAATTTTTCTTTACCTGAAAACTTGAAGTTTCCCTGCTTCCGTTTTTTGTCATGCTGGTTTCGAAAACGCCGTTCCTGTTAAAGCCTTCGACAAAAACTTTAGAGCCGCCTTCCGATATTTCGCCTTTTATCCGCTTCGGTTCAAAGGTGATGCAGTCGGCTGAAAGAGTGGTGTCCGATTTTATCGTCATCGAATCGAGACCGCGGGCTAAACTCATTTCCGAAACAGAACGCAGCGTGATTTCGCAGCTTCCGTCAGGATTTTTTTTCTCTTCCCAAGTCTCGGTGCTTCTGCCGATTTCAGCTCCCATCATCGAGATTCTGTAGACATTCGTCTCCGCGAAAATGAAGAATGAAAAAAAGAGTGATAAAAACAGAAAAACCGGCTTGCTCATTGATGCCCCTTCAAAAAACCGCCTATTATCCTTAAAGTAAAATTAAAAGCAAATAAATAAAGCGCGCGCGAAGGCTTGCGAATTGGAGATTATTTTATCTTAAAATTTCTAAGTTCGCAGTTGTGGAGAAAATCTTTTATTTTTAAGAACGCTTCCTTGTCCGGAGCAGACGTGATCAGCTCTGCCGGAGACTTTGTTTTCGGGTCAAAAAGTTTGGCTGAGAGGGATTTTGTCATCGGTATCGGTCTGAAACCGTTTTTCAAAAGCGAGAAAAACCGCTTTGTCGACCAGGTGAGAACTGCCGCGCCGAATGGAAGTTCCGAAAAATCGGAAAAAGTTTTTCCTCGCGCTCCCAGAAGCCGGATGAACTGTGCCGTTCTTTCGGAAATCGTGTAGCAGTCAGCCTCTTTTTCCGGCGAATAGACTAAGATTTTTCCGTGTCTTTCTTCCTGAAGATACGAGTTGTAAAAGCGGATGAGTCCTTTCGTGAGTTGAAGCGGACTTCTGAAAAATCGCAGATATCTTGCCGGAATCGAGTCCGGCGGAGCGTCTATCGCAACTATCCCGTTAAATTCAGGAAACTGCGGTATTTTTGCTGCCGGAAACGCCGGCTTTTCAGTCCCGGCAAAATCCAGAAACGAAGCCTCGTGAAAACCAAGGTCGAGTGCGCCGCGAACGACCGAAAGACCGGATTCGGGAGCGATTCTGCCGAAAGAATAGAAAGTTCTGCGGTTTCTGAAAAGTGCTTTTCTGATGTAAAAACATTCCGGAACAAAGCTCTCTTCGACAAAGAAAACCGTGTTTTCGTCAGCTTCTGCAAGGATTCTGTCGAGAATTATCTTCTGAATCGAAAGAAGCGCCGCAGGATCGGTTTTTCCGTCCCGCAGATAGGCTTTTTCAAGCGGATCTGCCTGAGTTCTGTCGAAAACGAAATACTCGGAAATATCTTCTGTGATGATGCACTTTTTTACCGGAAAAAGTTTAGTTTTTATTCCTGAGCTCGTTAACTTTTCAGCTATTTTTTCGGCATCGGTCTTCCCCGAAAAATAAATTATGCTTGCATTGTAACTCATTGTATTCATTTGATTAAATTTGCAAAATCAAAAATTTTCGCCGCTATGAAGAGTATTCCTGCGGCAAAGTAAAGTATTCTGTAAAAATGCCTCTCTTCAAGAAATTTCGCCTGAACAGGAGCCTTCTTGAATCTGCATATTTTGAAAATTATATGGATGAGTCCTGCGATGATGAAAGGAAAACAGACCGGCAGAAGTTCTTTTTCAATCACCGAAAGAGCCGAAATATAAAGTGCTGCAAGCGTAAAAAGTGCGAAAGAAACCTTTTCCCAAGCGGAGACCCCGAATGAAACGGCTCCGGTTTTTATTCCGCTTTTTTCATCGGCGTCGTGGTCGATAAGTTCGTGGTTTATGTGCCCTGCGGAAAAAAGAAGCGCGAAATAAACCGAAGCGGCGGCACTCCCTTTGTCAAGCGGAGCCAAAACGGTGTAACCCATGAGAAAGTGTATTATCTGGCCGATGAAATGTATCAGCGTTCCGAGGAACGGGCGGTATTTGAACCCTTTTTTCGGGAACGAATAGAGGCACCAGAGCAGAAAACTTACGGCTGAAAATAGGGCGAGAACCGGCTTTATCAGAGAGAAAAGAACGAGCGAAAGCAGAAGCGAAACTGCAAGTGTCACGATGAACGAACGGCGTTTTCCGGCGAGGTCGGCAAGGCGCGAATTGTGTTTGTCGTCTTCTGTTCCTGCAAATCCGTTGAAAGCGTAAATCGCCGTAAAAAGCGAGAAAATCGCCGCCGCAAAAAGGAAAACCGGGAGCGAAACAAGCTGATCCGGCGATGTAAAGGCAAAGAAAAGACCGATCATCGGAAAACCCAGAAGTATCGAAACTTCGGCGAAACGTGCCGATTTTATAAAGTCTGAAAGGTGCTTCATCAAACCTCCGAAAAGCATTTGCTTATACTTCAAAAATAAAATTAGTAAAGAGTGGCCCGATCCCGTTTTGTTAAACATATATGCGGATTTTTGACTAAATTATTTATTTCATATATAAATGGCGCCGTCTAATTTTTGGAGGTCCTTATGAAAAGAAATTTTTTGGTTTTCCTCTTTATCTGCGGTCTCAGCGTTTCGCTTTTTGCGGAGCCGAGACTTCTGACGATCCTTTTTACAAACGATTCTCACGGTATGGCTTGGGCTTTTGATGCTCCTGACAGCCCGAAAACAGGCGGTCTTGCAGCTCAGAAAACTCTTATCGAGCAGATCAGAAACGAAGTCCAGCTTACAAACGGCGACGTTGTTGTTTTGAGCAGCGGTAACGTAACGATGGGTGACCCCAGAAGCAATATCTGTGAAAACCTGCCGATGATATCCGGCATGAACCTTATCGGCTACGACGGAATGCTTATCGGAAGCCATGAATTCGATTTCGGAATGAAAACTTTTGAAAAGATGCAGAAAGAGGCGAGATTTCCGTTTATTGCAGCAAATCTTTTCTATAAAAACAATAAACAGGTCGGCAAATCGTTCATCCAGAAAGAGATGATAAACGGCGTTAAAGTTGCTTTCGTCGGCATTACGACTCCGGAACTTGAAAAAATCTCAAACGCAGGTGTCGAAGGTCTCGTAAAGGTTCAGGATCCGATCGAAGCTGCTAAAAAAGCTGTTGAAGAACTCAAAAAGAATAACGATTTCGTAGTCGTTCTTTCAAACCTCGGCTACTCCGACAAAGATATGGATTCAGACGGTTATCCGAGTGACAGACTTCTTGCGAAAGAAGTTCCCGGAATCGACCTCATCATCGGCGGACGCACGAAAATCCAGATGAATGAGCCGGTTTATGTCAACAATGTTCCGATCATCCAGACCGAAGGACTCGGAAAGTGGGTCGGCAGATTTGACTTTTACTTTGAAGGCAAAGAACTCGTTCAGAAAAATTTCAAACTTTACCCGGTAAACATCAAAGAAAAAATCGTTAAAAGTAACGGCAGCGTAACTTATGAAAACAGAGGCAAAGACCTTGTTGAAAACGAAGCTATGCTGAAAATGCTCAACGATTTCAACTGCGAATTTTCGACTCAGGTTGTAGGCGAACTTTCCGATTCGTTCAACGGCGAAAGAAATTTCGTCCGCAACAATCCTTCGACTCTGGGCGTTTTCATTGCCGAAGTCATGAAGGACAGAACGAATGTCGATATCGCTTTCGCCAACGGCGGCGCGATCAGACAGGGGCTTAACCGCGGCATAGTCAACGAAATGGATATCTACAGCGTTTTCCCGTTCGAAGACACGATCGTTACAGGTTCGCTCACCGGCGCTCAGCTGACAGAAGTTATCAATCTTTCGCTTAAAAACAAAGGGGAGGGCGGTTTCCTTCACTTCTACGGTGTGGAATTTTCCGTTTCGGGTGACAAAGCGTCAAACATCAAAGTAAACGGCGTAGCTTTGGACGCAGGCAAAACCTACACATTTGCAGTCAATTCCTTTGTTGCAGGCGGCGGTGACGGCTTTGAAATGATGACGAAACTCAAACTCAACGACACCAAAATCTCCGTTCCGGCGGCAGTAATCGAATACATCAAACGCGAAAAATACATCGAACCTCCGAAAGTTTCGGCTAAATAGTTCGTTCAAATACTTTCCACACCGAGAGATTTTCATGAACATGTTTCAGGCTGTAATAAGTGTTTTTTCAAAGTATGCTGAGTTTAAAGGGCGTGCCCGCAGAAGCGAGTACTGGTATTTTGTTCTGTTTAATGTCATCGTGACTGTGATACTTATTCTTATCTGGGGATTACCCGGCAAAGGGCATTACAATATTCCGCTGACTACATACCGTCTTGCTGTTTTGTGTCCCTCTATTGCATTGTGCTGGCGGCGTCTTCATGATATAGGCAAATCTGGAAAATACTGGTTCGTTTCTTTGATACCGATAGTCGGCAGCTGGATTTTCCTGTATTGGGCTGCCCAGCCCGGCGAAATCGGGACGAATCCATACGGTCACGATCCGAAATTTCCGGATCAAACGGAAGATATTATCGGATAACCAGTAATCGCTGACGATTGTCATCTTTTTAACTAGTCATTTTAAGTTAAATATTGCGTTTAGATTGAGAATACATATAATTTTGCGGTTTTTGTTTGATTGGTAGAGACGCGCCCGGGCACGTCTCCATGGAGAAAAAAATGAAGAAACTTTTAGTAATTTTAATACTTTTAGCAGCCTTGATTTTTGTCGTCAGTTGCGGCGGCAGTTCGAAAAACTGTAAAAGTTCCGACACGCTTGATAATACTGCTGCCGCAGAGACGCAGCAAACCGAAGATGATGAACCTGAAAATACTGAGCCTTCGGATAAATCCGACTCGGATGATACGGATGAAACTCAAGAGAACCACAATTCAGATATTTATGATGAAGAGACAAATAAGGAACAGAATGATGATGCAGTAGATACAGCAGATTCCATATCGGATGAAGACGCATACGCTGACTACGGAGACACTATAGAATGCGGTTCGTTATTTACGACAGATTACATACCTGATACAAATGCGGAAACGGACTACGGAAATGCTATTCTGGAATGCAGTCCTTTTTCCGGTACACCATGCCAAGATTCTATAAGCGGCCTGATTTGGTCGGCAAGGTCATCGAATTATATGGAATGGAACGAAGCTGTTGAATATTGTGAAAAATATTCAGAAGGCGGGATAAGCGGATGGCATCTTCCGAATATAAATGAATTAAGGACGCTTATCCGAAATTGTTCCGTTTTGCAAACTGGAGGTTCTTGTGCTGTCGCTGATCCGGACTGTCTGTTCAGTTATTGCGGAAACCATTGTTCATGCTACTACAAACCTTGTAGTTCTTATTACAGCAAATTAGGGGATCATGACGGTATTATGCTTTGGTCTTCCTCTACTAATTCAGGCGATCCTGATTATGCATGGCGCGTTGGTTTCAGTTCTGGAGAGATAGACATCGACTTTAAAAATGATCTTGATGATGTCCGATGCGTCAGAAACGCTGATTAACGCACGGTTTCACAAAACAAAAGGTTGATTTTTCAAGAGATTTTTGGGAAGTTGTTGCAGGTGGGCCGCCCGCGCTCCGACAATAATTTTTGAGACATAACAGTGATATTTACAAAATTTACAAACAAATTCTGTTTTTGTTCCGTGTAATTTAAACCACATATTTGGTATTTAAAAATTTTTTAAATAAAAATTTGTAAATTTCAAAATGTTGATATAGAATATCACGGTTCAATTGCGAGGATTGTGATAATGAAAAAAGATTTGTCTTTTCAGAAAAATAAAGAATACAGAGACTGGATCGTTCAACTTAAAAAAGATATCCGCGCCACGCAGATAAAGGCTTCTATTGCCGTAAACGAGGAGATGCTCATTTTATACTGGAATATCGGCAAAGATATCTGCAATAAAAGGCTGGATGCAAAATACGGCTCCCATTTTTTTGAAAATTTAAGCCGCGATCTGAGGTCGGATTTTCCTGACTCGGAAGGTTTTTCCGAAACTAATTTAAAATACATGAAGCGGTTTTATCTGTTTTATTCTGAAAAATTGCACCAGCTTGGTGCAGAATCGGGAATTCGTCACCAGCTTGGTGACGAATTGGAAAAGATTCTTTTTATAATTCCTTGGCGGCATCATGTGGAAATATTTACCCGGGCAAAAAGTTTGGAAGAGGCTCTTTTCTTCATTGAAAAGACTAAGGAAAACGGATGGGGCCGCGGCATGCTTGTTAACATGATGAAAACGAAATTCTTTGAAACGCATGGAAATACCGTGAACAATTTCACACTGACGATGCCGAAAAACGACAGCGAATACGCAAAACAGATCCTGAAAGATACATATAAACTTGATTTTGTGAGCCTGCGCGAGGACTACGAAGAAAAAGATCTTCACAAAGCCTTGGAAACAAATCTGACAAAATTTCTATTGGAACTCGGGAAAGGTTTTGCCTTTGTCGGAAGCCATGTTCCTTTTGTCGTCAACGGCGATGAATACGAATGCGACCTGCTGTTTTATAACCTCAAACTGCGCTGTTATATCGTGGTCGAACTAAAAGTAGTCAAATTTCAGCCGGAATTCGTAAGCAAGCTGAATTTCTACTGCAGTGCAGTGGATCATTTGATAAAAGAAGATATTGACAAAGAAACTATCGGACTTTTGATTTGCAGTGAAAAAAACGATGTCGTAGCCCAGTGGACAGTGGAAAAAAGCAGAGAACCTGTTGGAATATCGACTTATGAACTAGCAAACATCATACCCGCTGCGAAAAATATCCTGCCTGAAACAAGCACGATTGAAAAATCACTCTCAAAAAAATCGAAAAGTAGAAAAAAATAGAGTTGTTAGATCAATCAAATGTATTTTGATCGCTCTCTTTTTTATAGATATTTATTTTAATTTCAGAAAATATTGCTAATATAGCTCGCTTTTGCGTTTTTGTGCTTATATGGAAATGCGCTCGTTGCTTTTTATTTTTAGGAGAAATATATGAGATTCAATTACAGGACGCTGATTGTTTGGCTTTTTATCGCGATTCTTGCTTTTGTAGCCATAAATCTTTCGAGAATGACCGATTCTTCTCCGGTTGCGGAAATCAACATGACCGAGTTCAGGCAGAAGGTTAAAAATCAGGAAATAAAAGAGGTTTTCATCGACGGAATCGAGTTTTCCGGTGTTCTCAACGACGGAAAAGATACCAAATTCACGGTGATCGGGCCGAGCGGTGAAAGAATGTCGGAATTTCTGGCTGAAAACAATGTTCCGGCGACCTACAAAAAACCTGAAGATGATTCGCTCTGGAAAACTCTCCTCATTTCGTGGCTTCCGATGCTGATTTTCGTTGCGATTTTCATATTCTTCCTGCGTCAGATGAACGGCGGCAACAACAAGGCTTTCTCGTTCGGAAAAAGCAAGCACAGGATGATCTCGAAAGACCAGAACCAGATCCGTTTCAAGGATGTTGCCGGTGTCGACGAGGCGAAGGAAGAACTTGAAGAAGTTGTTGATTTCCTCAAAAAACCGTCAGTCTACACCAAGATCGGCGCGAAGATCCCGCACGGAGTCCTTCTCGTTGGGCCTCCCGGAACCGGTAAGACTTTGCTCGCAAAAGCTGTTGCGGGTGAAGCTGATGTTCCTTTCTTCATCATAAGCGGTTCCGATTTTGTCGAAATGTTCGTCGGTGTCGGTGCAAGCAGGGTCCGCGACTTGTTTGAAAACGCGAAAGCCAAGGCGCCGTGCATAATTTTTGTTGACGAGATCGATGCGGTAGGGCGTCAGCGCGGAGCAGGTCTCGGCGGCGGAAACGACGAGAGAGAGCAGACTTTGAACCAGCTTCTGGTCGAGATGGACGGTTTCGGAAGCGACCTAGGAATCATCGTAATTGCTGCGACCAACAGACCTGACGTTCTCGATCCGGCGCTTCTGCGTCCCGGAAGATTTGACAGACAGGTTTACGTTCCGCTTCCAGACATCAAAGGGCGTGAACTCATTCTTAAAGTTCATGCTGAAAAGATAAAAACCGCGCCTGATATCGATTTCAGCGACATCGCTAAAGGAACACCGGGGCTTTCGGGCGCTGATCTTGCCAACCTTCTCAACGAAGCTGCACTTATCGCGGCATCGAGATCTGAAAACGAAGTCACGATGGCCGACATCGAAGACGCAAAAGACAAGATTTTTATGGGAAAAGCGCGCAAAACGATGGTTCAGACTCCCGAAGAAAAGAAAGATACCGCTTATCACGAGGCGGGTCATGTTGTTGTTGGGCTCTGCTCAGAATATGCCGATCCGGTTCACAAAGTTTCGATCGTGCCGCGCGGAAGGGCTTTGGGCGTAACACAGCAGCTTCCCGAAAAGGACAAATATTCCTATCACAGAGCTGAACTTGTCGACAGGATCAAGGTTCTCATGGGCGGCAGAGCTGCTGAAGAAGTTTTCATCGGCAGGATCACGACGGGCGCCGGAAACGACATCGAACGCGCGACGCAGATTGCCCGGAATATGGTCATGCAGTGGGGCATGGGTGACGATTTGGGACCAATCAGCTACGGCGAAAAGGAAGAACAGGTTTTCCTTGGCCGGGAGCTCGGAAAGAGGACTCAGGTAAGCGAAGCGACTTCGCAGAAAATTGATGAAGAGGTCCAGAAAATCATCGAAACTGCCTATGCCGATGCGAAAAATATCCTTGAAGCCCACAGAGACGGCGTTGAAAGGCTTGTAGCCGCGCTTATCGAGAAAGAGACCTTGGAGCGCGACGAAATAATGGAAGCATTTGATCCGAAATCGCAGACAGAAGAAGCCGAAGAGGAGAAAACAGAATAAACAATGCGCTTTGCGGTATTTTTTCTGACATTTTTTTCTTTTTTTCTGATTTTTGCCGACACGGTCAGAATATATTATCTCTACGAACCGCTTTCAGACCGCTACACATTCACGAATCAGTGTTCCGATCTGCGCTCATGCAAGCCATTGTATGTGACGAAAGGGGAAGTGAAGCACAAGGCGGGCTACAAGATAAATCCTGGGCGTGAAAATCAGTATGACGAGATCATAAAACGTGCTTCAGAAAAGCACGGAGTCGATTTTTTCCTCATAAAAAGCGTGATAAAGGCGGAATCCCTTTTCGACACGAAAGCAGTCTCCAGCGCCGGAGCGAAAGGACTTATGCAGCTTATGCCGGACACGGCGGCTGAAGTAGGTGTGAAAAATGTTTTCGATGCCGAACAGAACATCATGGGCGGCACAAAATATCTGAAAAAAATGCTGAAAAAGTTCAAAAACAATGCCAAAAGCGCAGTCGCCGGATACAATGCCGGACCCGCTGCGGTCGTTTATTACGACGGAGTTCCGCCGTTTGACGAAACTATGAATTATGTCGATAAAATACACGGTTTTTATAAAATTTATACGGGGAAAGAGCCATGGTGAAAAAATTTAAAGGCGGCGCCGGAAAACGTAAAATTATTGACAGGTTACGCAATTTCAAGCAGGATGTTCTGACGATTCCGAATCTTCTCACTTCGATCAGAATAATCCTTGTTCCGGTAGTTCTTCTTTTTATCTGGCTTGACACACCGCTCATGCGTCTGTGGTCGTGGATATTCTACACGATAGCGACTGTGACAGATTTTTTCGACGGCTATCTTGCACGTAAATCAGGCGCTGTTTCGGTTTCAGGCAAGCTGCTTGACCCGTTGGCAGACAAGTTCATCGTCAATCTGACTCTTGTTCTGCTTGTTTCGATGCAGGAAATCTCGGCCTGGCCGGTCATCATAATTCTGGCGCGCGAATTCTACATTTTCGGCATCCGCTCGCTTGCCATGGAACATGATTTAGTCATCGCTGCCGATATCTGGGGCAAAACTAAAACCATGCTCCAGATGTTCGCTCTGCCGTTTTTCATGATAAATCAGAAGACTCTGCTTGCTCTTGTAAATATCGACTGGGATCCCTCGGGAGTCGGTTATTTCCTTATCGGGTCTTCGATCGTTTTCAGCCTTATCAGCGCTTTCACCTATACCCGTGACGTCAAAAGAAAAATTTTCGGATAGTTCTTAACTGTTTGATTTTATTATGAAATAATCGCTCTGGTGCGGTTTGTGATTTTTCTTTTATACGGTTGTATTTCCGCTTTCTTCAAAATCAAAAAGATCTTTTAAAGGAAGCTCCAGAGCAAAAGATATTTTTTCGATCGCATCTATTGAAATGTTGCGTTTGCCGCATTCTACCGTGCTGATGTATTCGCGACCGAGACCCGATTTGAACGCAAGATCGTTCTGTGTCATTCCCTGCTGTTTCCGAAGAAACAAAATGCGTTTTCCGAGTAGTTCACGAGCTTCCATGGCGGCAACAAAAACCAAAAACAACAACGGCAATAAAATAGCAGAAAATTTTTTCACGTATGTATCTGATAATACACATTTTTGCGGTTTTTGTAGCTTTTAATGCACTTTTTCTTGATTTTTGTAGCCGTTAGTATACATTTGAGCGTAAAAAGGAAGAGAAAGCGATTTTCTCATGTTTATTTAAATTTTTTTTCAAGGAGGAAAAGATGAAAAAAACAATGTATTCTTTAATGGCAGTCATTCTTTGCAGCATGCTTCTTGCATCATGCGCATCAAGACAATTTGCACCAATCAGCAGAGTGACACTTCCGGCAGTGGAAAGATCAGACCGCACCGATGAGTATCAGGTTCTCAATTCGGTTGACGGCGAAGTCGCTGTTTCAATGACTCAAAAAGGTAAAAAACGTATAGTCAAACCAGATTCAGGCGAAGATTTCATTAATGTTTGTTATCAGGACAAAAATGATCCGGAAAAGTACAATTACAGTACTGAAGATTCAAAAGGAACATTACGTTACGGTATTATAGAAAACTTTAATAACGGTGGAGAGCCTGACAGATGTGATGGCGAATCCATGGCACGTTATCTGGCAGCTTACAGACTTATCAACGAAGCTAAAACTGTCGGAGCTGACGGCATCCTTGCTCCATCGGTTCGTGTTGATACAGAAGAACTGAAAGACGGTGTTTTGTACAGAGTTAAAATTTCAGCCAAACTGATAAAACTCAATACTGCAAACTAATGAGGAAACTATGAGAAAAATCACTATAATATTCATCATTTTTGCACTGATTTTTTCAGTAAGTTGCGGTAGCGCATCGCGGCGTAATAAAAATGCTCAAGCAAAAATTATAAGCCTTGAACTCATCAAAGAGGCTCCGGCAAACAAATATATCAATATGGATTACGGTATACGTCTCAGCATAAAAGATGGTCGTGCAAAACAAGAGATGATTCATGTTTACGATGCAACTGCCAGCGGTCGTGTGAAAGGCGGTTACAGTGTTGACCCGGAAGTGAAAGACTTTGTAGAAGAAAGTCTCCGCAAATATACACGTGATCTCGGTTTCCCGCTTGAAGCAGATGTTGCTACTGATTATATGCTTCAGATAATAATTAAAGAATTCCATGTCGACTATCTGAGCGGCAAAGGCTGGACAGGAAGCGTAAATCTTGAGGTCGAAATTTATGATCATGACCGCAAAATCGTTTATCCGAGAACAAGTGCACAGGGCAGATTCAGCAATGCAAACGGTGCTCCCAGCAATTTTTCTGCCGCTTCCATGGTCATAAACGAAGCTTATGCAAATGCGCTTGAACAGATTGACTGGGACAGAGTCGCATTCTTCCTTCACCGCGCATCATCCCCGAAAAACGAGGCAAACAAGCAGGTAACAGGAGAGGGCAACACGGCACTTGAACACCTCACGATCCACTGGTCAATCCAGTCACGTCCTGCAGGAGCAGATTGTTACTGGCGTGTAAAATCGTCAACTCCGAATGTCAAAAACCAGAATGAAAAGTATCTCGCCCCGACTCCTTACGAGTCAACGGAAACTTTTGATATCAAAGGTTTGACCTACAACAACGCAGGAAATGTTCAGGTCGAAGTAAGATGTTCGAAAGCCGGTTATATGGATCAAAAGAAGGTTTTTGACATGCTTTCGGTAATTGACGAAAAAGAGATTTCGACAATGTTCGTTCTTGTAAAGGATGAATAGTTCCCCATCAAAGATTCGATAGCGAGCTGTTGCGCCCGCCTTTTCTAAGACGGGCGTATATTTCATTTACTTCGCTAAAATTTACGATTAAAACAGGTCTTTTGATATCGAATTTTCAAGGATTCTGAATTTGCTGCAGGATTTCTAACTGACAGCTTTCATCCAGCAGGCGAAAATTGTAAGAATAAAAATAAGTGCGGCTATGTTCTGAAAAGTTTTTCCGGGGATATTGCGCTTTGAAAAAACTGCTCCGAAAATAGTTCCGGCGGGAAGTCCTGCGACAAAGCCGAAAAGGTGGGCTAAAACATCGCTTTTTTCGCTGCTTCCGAGCATGGCGAGAAGTCCGAGAGCAGCTCCGAACGGGATCCAGCGCCCGAGTTTTTTCTCTCTGAAACTGTCAAAAAACTGTAATCCGGCAAGAACTCCGATGATGCCGAAAACAGAGGTCGAAGCGCCGATAGAATTGTGCGCGCTGCCGTAGAAAAAGGCGTTCATTACATTTCCCGCAAAACCGGTGAAAAGTGCAAAAAGAAGGGCAGAGCCTGTTCCCGTCATGGTCGAAAGTGCCCAGAGGACGATCCCGCCGAAAAAAATGTTGGAAAAAAGGTGCTTGTAGTCTCCGTGAAGGGTGAGGGCGGTGACCGCTCTGAAAAATTCGCCTTCGGTTATTGCTGCAGCGCTTGAACGGCCTGCTTTTATGAGTTCCAGGTGGTCAAATTCATAGATGAAAACGTGAAATGCGGCAAGGAGAATGAGAGTTGCGCAAAAACAAGCCCAGTCAACTTTCTGAAAACGTATGTGGGCGAATTTATTGTGAACTTTTTCTATTCTTCCCGATTTTTCGTAAGCTGCAATTTCGCTTTTCGCCTTTTCGTAGTCACTAAAATCCACTTCTATCTGCCACGAATTCCAGCGGAAAAGGGCGTTGTTCGGAATAGACAGTGAATCCAAAAGAAGCGAATATTCCCGTGCAGTTTTTTTGTTCGGAGCAGGTATGTATGCGGAATTGTTTTGTGCTTCTTCCATAAAGAATTATTTGCCGAAGTATTCTTCGATTTTGTGGTGCTTGAGTCCTGTTTCCTGATTGATTTCAAGAACATAGTTCGCGAAAACTTTGTCGTATGTCGTGACGGAGTTTTCTTTGTCAGGCCAATGGATCTCGATTCCTTCGACTTCGCAGATCTCTCCCAGACCGATGATCTGAAGGTGGTCGTTCTGGAAACCGTTGAGACCGTATGCGCCCTGAACTTCGCGGACAAACTGCTTTCCTCCTGCTTTGACGATGATTTTGGCGCCGATAGCGTCACGGTTTGCAGTCGAGCCGGAAATATCGATTATGACTTTGTTGGCATCCTGACCGGTATCGTTGCGGAGCACTTTGATCCACTGTTTTTCAGGCTTTTTCTTTGAGTCAGTATCAGTCGTTGACCAGCGCATGAACGATGTTCCGACAATCAGATCATAGTCGCCGTCTCTGTCGATATCGACGAATGCGCCGCCGTGAGCGCGTGCTACCTGAGCTGCCGCATCTTTTGCCGTTTCGCTGAATCTGCCGTCAGCCTGCTGCTGGAAAAGCATCGATTTTGTGCCGGGATAATCGGAACTCAGAATGTAAATGTCGAGTTTTCCGTCGTTGTCGAAGTCGACCGCCAAACCGCCGAGATCGCCGTCATTCCAGGAACCTGAGCGTTTTCTCGTAATGCCGCTTTCTTCTTCCGAAAGGCGTTTCAGAGGCTTTTCAGGGAAACCTTCATTCATTATAAGCTGAGATTTATCGCTCGCCTGACCGATATGCCAGTGTGCAAGTTCGATCTGGAAAAGGTCTGTGTCGCCGTCGCCGTCAAAGTCGCCGCAGAGCGTTCCTGCGCTGTTTCCGCCAAGGCGGTAGGGCTGATCGGAAAATCCTGGTTCCCAGCCGTTGACACCGTCGCAGCTGATTACGGCTCCTGTTGATATGGAGCAGTAATCTGTGTCTTTGTTGGATTCGGCTTCGCAGTAGCATGCAAAAAACTGGTCGTCGCCGTAGTTTTCGTTGTCATCGTGTGCAAAATTCGAACTTATCGAAAGGTCCTCAAAAGTTCCGTCGCCTTTGTTTCTGTACAGCATATTGTAGGATCTTCCGTAACTTGAAGTGAGAATGTCGGCAAAACCGTCACCGTCTACATCACATGCCGTAACACCCCATGTCGGTTTGTTGAAATTACCTTTTGCGAGAGAATCATCATCTGCTTTCACGGTTTCAAGACCGCTCGTTCCGTTAACGACATTTTCAAAAACACCGTTGCCCGAACCTTTCATCAAAGTATCCTGTTCGCACGATTCAAGATAGCCGTAATTGTTGTAATGGCGCCCGAGAAACATATCGATCACGCCGTCGTGGTCATAATCGAGGAAAGTAACTCCGGCGATGGCTGAAAAATAATCGTCAAGGATGAAATTGCCGCCGATATACTTGAATGTTCCGTCGCCGTTATTCAGATAAACACGGGAATAATCTTCTTCGAAAGAGTCGTTCAGCAAAGTGTCCTTGTCGACATAAACGACATTAAAAGCATCCTGAAAACCGTCGTTGTTCATATCTGCGAAAACGACATAAGTCGAAGCGAGTCCGTTCGTTCCGTTTCTGGCCGCAAAAAGACCGCTTGAAAAAGTGATGTCTTCAAAATTTTTGCCTTTCACGTTTTTAAGAAGTTTGTAAAGATTTTGCGGTTCATTCTGATCTTCACGTACTTTGGATGCCAGCGTTGTGTAGACATCAGGCCATTTGTCGCCGTCGATATCGGCAACCGTTATCTGCGTACCGAGCGCATTCAGCGTCTGAACACCCATTTCTTCCGAAATATCGGTGAATTTCAGATTGTAAGGACCTGCTTTAGGAGTCAGGCATATCGGCTCAATGACTTCTTCTTCCGGCTGATTGTCGCCGGTTTCCGTTTTCGAGCCGTTTCCGCAGGCAGCGAAAATAAGAGCGAGCAAAAGAATTAAAACCGCGGTTTTTTTCATGAAACTCTCCATTTTTGAACAATTAAAAAGCAAAGACCGGCAATTATAGCAAAAATTCAAACAAAATAAAATACCGCAGATTATTGTTTTATTTTCAACTTTCTGTAAAATATCGTGTTTTTGGGTTTATTGATTTCTTCTGGAGGTTGAAATGAAGAAAATCAGCGTAATATTCATGATTTTATTTACAGCGTTTTTCTTTGCTGCATGTGCTGCAGATGAAGAGGAAGAGGTAACCGGTGACGACGTCAACAACGGTGAAAACGAAGGCAACTCCGGCAACGACGGCGAAAACCACGGTGGAGAAGAAACCGGTGACAACGAACAGGCGGATGCTGATCAGGATCCTGTCAACGAAGGCGGAATTTATGTAACATGCACTCCGGGAGAAACCCGTTCATGTTATGACGGACCGAGCGGAACGGAAGGTGTCGGTGTATGTAAAGCCGGTGTCGCGACATGCGTTGAAGACGGAACTGACTGGAGTGAATGCATAGGTCAGGTTACTCCTCAGGCTGAAATATGCAGCAACGGCATTGACGAAAACTGCGACGGAGAGGATATGACTCCCGAAAATGCGGAAGATTATGACGGTGACGGCTACAACTACTGCAACGGTGACTGCTGTGAAACCGGTTGGGAAACAAACTGCCGCGGAACAGATTCGCCTGAAAGAATCAATGCCGGTGCATACGAGATGAAGGATAACTATGTGGATGACAACTGCAACGGTCAGGTCGACGAGGTCGAGCACTGCGATGCAGGTTTGTCTCTTGCGATCGGCGACTATGCAGGCAACGCAGAGAAGCTTGCAAAAGCTATGGGAGTCTGTGCAGGTCTTGTTTCTGCCGAACTTTCTCTTGCCGGTGAACCTATCACAGAAATGATTGATACAAATCCGGAACCATGCACAACCGAAAACGGCAATACATCATGCAATTACAATCCTCAGCCGAGACTCAGCCGTGATATGCCTTACTACGAAAGCGACTATCAGACTTTCGCAGTTACTAATATGTTCGGCACTGCAATGGTTCCTGAAGACGGAAGCAATATGCTCGCTGTTCTCTCTACCGGTCAGTGGAACAGTCCGACGCAGAATGCAAGTGTTGCAACTTTAGGCGCCGGCGATATGCAGACAGCCAGCAAACTTCCCTCGGATTGGCTGAATATGATGCCGGGATGTCAAGTTCCGAAAGCACCGTCGTGCGGCGGACAGGCTCCGCAGGACGGTCTTACGAACCAGTGCGCCGGAAAGAGCGATAGCGATATTCCTGTAGGTCAGGATCCTATCATGCTTACTTTGAAGATGAAAGTTCCGGCAAATGCAAGAGCTTTTGAGTTCAGTCTTTTCTTCATGTCGATCGAATATCCGAGCACGGTTTGCAGCAAAAATAATTATAACGACTTCTTTATTGCACTGCTTGATTCTACCTACAACGAGAAAAACCCCACTGCTGAATATAAAAATCCTTATGACAAAAACCTCGCTAAAGACGATTCTGGCAATCCGGTCGGTGTTGACCTTGCTCCTGCAGGGCTTTTCAAGGCCTGCAACCCGAGCTGCAACAATGCGTTGACCGGAAATCTCAACAAATGGGGTGCTTGTGAAAATGACATACTCCTTAACGGGACCGGTTTCGGCACGGAAGGTAAATCCGGTGTGGTCGGCTGTGCTGAAGGTCACGGCGGCACAGGCTGGCTCAGAGTTGTCGGAAACGTAGAACCTAACGAGGAAATCACTTTGAGACTGGTTCTTTTTGAGCAGGGAATTCTTACCGACGGTTACGGTCCTGACCATTCGTGGGATTCAACTGTCGTTCTCGACGGTTTCCAGTGGCTTCCGACTCCTAAAAAACCGGGTGTTTCACCTAAATAAACTTAAAAAGTCTTAATTTTTCTAAAAAACAGAGGTCATTTCATGCTTTCCAGAATGTCGGTTCCTTATCTGCACGATTCTCACAGCCACTTCACGCTTTATGCAGGAATGTTCAAGTCGATATGCCTGAAAGAGGTGAAAACCAAAGAGGCTGCGCTGAATATGTTCGCAAAACTTGAAGACGGGAAACTCAATTCGGCTTACGGCTGGAACAGCGGATTTTTTTCTTTGACAAAGCCTGTTCTCAACAAGTTCCCGCCGCTCATAATCTCCAATCTTTCGCTTCACGGTTTCGTGATGAATGAAGGTGCCGAAAAACTGCTCAGACCTGAATTCGAAGAGATTATCGACAACTACGAAAATCAGGAGTGGTGCGAAGAACACGTGACTGAACTCCTGCTTTTTTTCGTGAAAATCATGCCTTCGACCATTGAAACGATGAGCGAATTCGCCGAATTCCTGCTGAAAGAATGCGGAGTTTACGAGATCGAGGATATGCTTCTGCCAAGTCAGGAAATATTTGAAATGATCGACGGTTCAGACCTTAAAGAACGCATTTCGTTCTGGGCTGACGTCAATACTTTCCGCACTATGCCTGATCCGACAAAAAGGAAGATAAAAGGGATAAAACTTTTTACCGACGGCGCAAACGGCTCATGCACTGCCGCTTTGAGCAAGCCTTATTTAAACGGGAACAAGGGCGTTTTGACGCACACTCTGCCTGAACTAGTGGGACTTTTGGAAGAAGCCGCAACAACAGCAAACGGTGTCGCGATCCACGCTTTGGGAGACATTGCAGCCCGTCAGGTGGTCGAAGCGGCTGAAACTGTCAGAAAGCACGGAAGTGACCAGTTTATAAGGCTTGAACACGCGCAGTTCATTGATCTTGAAACGGCGAAAAGAGCGAAAAATGCGGGAATAATCCTTTCTATGCAGCCAAATTTCACAGAAGATTCGCTTATCTATGCAGACAGGCTGCCAAAAGGATTCGCCGAAATGAATAACCCCTTCAGGATGCTTATCGACAAAGCGGGTTTTATTCCCGGCAAAGATATGTTTTTCGGTTCCGACGGAATGCCGCACGGCGTGAAATTTGCGCTGAAGCAGTCGCTGCGCCCCGTTTTTGAAGGGCAGAGGCTCACTTTGAGTGAATTTATCGCAGGCTACTGCACTGATAAAAAGCACGGCGTTTATGAATTTGATCCGACTGAAATTTTCGGCTGAGGTGAATATGAAAAAATCAAGAGTCATAACTTTGGGAAAAGTGAAGATAGGCGGGGACAATCCTCCGGTCATACAGACGATGATAACGACGCCTTTGACTAGAAAAGAAGAGGCTCTTGCGGAAGCAAACCGCGCGCTCGATCTCGGATGTGTTGTCGTCAGAACAGCATTCAAACACATATCCGAGCTCGAGGGATTGAAGTATTTAGTCGCCAATTTCAAAGGCGAGATAATCGCAGACATTCATTTCGACTACAAACTTGCCATCGCCGCAATCGAAGCAGGGGTAAGCGGAGTGCGCTTCAATCCCGGGAATGTCGGCGGCGAAGAAAACGTCAGAGCGATAATCGAAGCTGCGAAAAAACGCCCCGAACTTGCTGTCCGGATCGGCGTAAACGGCGGTTCTTTGGATAAAAACATCCTCAAAAAATACGGCGGAGTAACTTGGGAAGGGCTTGTCGAAAGTTCTCTTTACTGGGCAGATTTTCTTGAAAAAGAACTCGGATTTTTCAACTTCAAAATTTCGGCAAAGGCTTCAAATGTTTCCGAAACCGTTGCGGCTTGCAGGAAAATCAGAGAACATTCAGAGACACCGCTTCACGTCGGAATTACCGAAGCGGGCGGCGGAAAGCACGGGATCATCAAAGGAACTGCCGGTATCGCGATACTTTTAAACGAAGGTCTGGTCGATACTTTCAGAGTAAGCCTCACGGCTCCTATCGAAGAAGAGCTGCGGACTGCCAACATGATCTTGAAATCTCTCGGGATCCTGAAAACAGGCGGCGAGATCGTAAGCTGTCCCACATGCGGAAGAACTCACGGAAAAGTGATCGAATACTACAACCGCCTGGAAGCGTGGTTCGACGAGGAAAAGTGGTGGATGAAACCAAATCTCAAAGTTGCCGTCATGGGCTGCGAAGTGAACGGTCCCGGAGAGGCGCGTGAAGCCGATCTCGGCATCGCGCTTGGCAAAGATTGCGCCCTTTACTTCGAAAAAGGGGAGATCGTCAAAAAATTCGACGACCAGGATGAAGCTTTCAGGTTTCTTTTGGAAAAAATCAAAGAAATCTGGTCGTGATCTCGGGATCTCGGAATCACGATCGGAATCACGTGATCCCGTGATCCCGGCATTAAATCTTGACGCTAAGCGTCAATCCATGCCCTATCGGCAGAATCGTGCTGAAAAGTTTTTTGTGGGCGAAAACGGCTCTGTTGTAGTCGTGGGTGTAGTCGCCAAGTCCGCTGCGGACGGTTTCCGTCACTCTGAAAAGTGAATCGTCGGCTGCGATTATTCCCCCTTTTTTGCAGAGTTTGACTGTCGTTTCAAGAAGCATCGGATACAAATATTTGCCGCAATCCTGAAAGATGAGGTCGAATTTTTCCCCTTTTTCTAAAAGTTTTGCAGTCTCGGCTTCGGCTTTGCCGTGGATAAGTTCGATGATGTCAGCGTATCCCGATGTGGCGATGTTTTTTTCAGCTTCGGCGAAGATCCGGTCGTGACCTTCGATCGTGATTATCTTTCCACCTGTTTTCTTAAGAGCCGAAGCCATCCAGATTGCCGAATATCCGTTGCTTGTGCCGAGCTCCAGGACCGATTTTATCTTCTTCGCCCGAATGAGAAAAACGAGAAATTTTCCTACTTCGATTTCTATCATCGGCTGGATGTCGTTGCGGCTCCTGTTTGATTTTTCGAGTTCGTCCAAAAATTCGGAATCGTGTTTTATGAAATCCCTGAGATACTGCGCCGTTCTTGCGTCCATGGCAAATCCTCCAAACAAACCGCCGTTTTATAGGGCAGGTGAAGTGTTTTTGCAATTAAAAACTGGTGTTTATGAGTTTCACCATTTTTGCGGCGGCGTTGCTCTCGTCGGAAACCATGAGATAGTTGTTTCCCGAATTCTGCCAGTAGATCATCTCTTTTCCGCCGTCATTGCGGTGGCGAGCCTTGCAGATGTCGTCTTTTTTGATAAGGCAGTCGCTTTCAGAAAAAAGTTTTTCGAGCTGCTCGTTACGCTTTGAGAGGAAGAGAGTTCCGCGGATATTGTCCTCTTTCGAATCAAGGGTTATTTTTGCTGTCGGAGTGGCTGCGATCGAAGTGAATCTGCCGCTTATTTTCGGTCTTTTCGTAAATTCCGAGAATGTCACAGTTTTGAATTTTTCCTTCAGTTCATTCTGCGCCGCCTGGCTGTTTCCGAATTCGTCTGGAAGTGCCTGAGTGTGTGCCGTCATTATCTCGTCGATTATGATGTTGTTATTTTTCTCTATTCCGTTGATTGCGAAGATGAATGCGAAGACGAGGCATGTGAATGAGAAAAAAGAGAAGGCGAGAGTTGCTGCACGGTTTTGAAAAAGACTTTTTATTGATTCGATAAGTGCCGGTTTCTGCTCCGATTTCTGATCTATCAGTCTCAAAAGACCTTCTTTTTCGATGATCGAAAGTTTTTCGTTTTCGGCAAATGCCGAAGTGATCTTTTTCGTTTCGATGATCGCCTCGTATTTTCTGCGGCATTCGTGACATTCTTTCAAATGTGCCGCGACCTCCGCGCTTTCGAGGTAATCAAGTTCTCTGTCGGCGAACTGTTCGATAAAAAGTTCGTTGAAATCACACTTTCCCTTAAGCATCTTTCCTTTCCTTTTTCGTAACGATATTCAATTCTTCCGCCTCTTTTCCAAGCACTTTTTTGAGGAAATTCCTGCCGCGGTGAAGCCTGCTCATAACCGTTCCGACGGGGATCGCGAGAGTCTGTGCAGTCTCTTCGTAGGATAAGCCGTCGATGTGGATCATGACGATGACTTCGCGGTATTCGGGAGGCATTTTTTCAAAAACTTCACGGATCCTCTCTTTTAGTATCGGATCGCTCAGTTCTTCAGGAGAAATGCGGGTGTCTGGAAAGTCGATGATTCCCGGATCGTCATCATCTTTCGCAAGATCCGAATACGATATTTCTCCTGTTACCGCGTCGTGCTTGACCTTGTTGATGTAGTTGTTCTTCAAAATCCTGAAAATCCACGATCTGAAATGCTCCTCCTCTCTGTAAAGATGCTTTTTCGATAACACCGTGACGATCGTATCCTGCATGAGGTCGAGCGCCTTGTCGCGGTTTCCCGTGATGAAAAGCGCGTAGTTGAAAATTTTGTCGAGGTTGGCTTTCAGTAATTCTTCCATAATCAGTCCCGAAATGAACAACGCGAAAGAAACAGCGGAAAAATGAAAAATATTCCGAAAAAAATTATTTCCAGAGGAAAACTTCAGTCGAAAGAACTAAGTTGAAGTAAAAACTTTTCCTTTCAACAAAATATTTTCCGGCTGCCGGAGCGAGGTAGATGTTAACCGATTCATGCGGAGAGACATATGCGCCGAGCCTGAGTTCAAGCGCTACTCTGGGATCTGAAGTCTCGGTCGGATCGGCAGTCACGATAGTTAAAAATTCACCTTTGAATCCGGAAAGTTTTACTCCGGCCGATATTGTCGCGCCCGCTTCGCCGCCCAAAAATATTCTGTTGAATTTACGGTTCGTGAGGAATATTCCGTCTATTTTAAGAGTTCCGGCAACATATTCGCTGTCGATCCACTGCCAGTCTATTCCGAATTTAAGTCCCGGATCCTGAAAACGGTTTACCATGAGACCGAAATCGAGGTTGAGATACTGAATCAGCGGCGCGTTGTAGAGAAAATTCGACTCTTCAAGCGAAACCATAAGCGAAAGCGAGGGCACTTTATTTCCCGAAATTCTGTCGTTGAGAACTGCGTGAAGGTTCGCGAAAAGAAGAAAAACAACGATGAAAACGAAAAACTTTCTATTCATTGCGCGCCTTCATTTCCTTCAATACATTGTTTATCACGCGGTCGAACTCACTTGCGCTTTCCATAGTCGTAAAGCAGTCAAGGATCAAATATCCGTTTTCTTTCGCCAAAGTCGAGATAAGCCCCAGATTTTCGTAGCTTTCTATCGTAAAATGAAAGAAAAAATTCTCTTTCGGCTTCATTTTTATGATCCTATGCCACGCCATTATCGATTCTCCTCAAAATGGAATAAGGCACAAAATCGCCTTCGAGCAGGATGAATTTCGAGTGGTTGGCTTCGCGTGCCTGAGTGCCGTCGGTGAAGGTGAGTAGCTCCGGAAGTTTGTAGCTTCTGGTGTGCCCGTTCGGTTCAAGAATTTCGACGGTTTCGCCCGCTTCGGTGTGATTCCTGATCTCGGCAACACATTTGCCGACTAGCTTTTCTTCGGTGATATTGGCGATAAATTCGGCTTCGGAATTGGAGCCGTCGCCACCTAACTGGTAGTCGTCGGGAGTGACGCCGCCTTTCATGAAACCTGTGGAGTATCCTCTGTTTTTGATGCGGTTGAGAAGTCTCGTTATCTCTTCATGCGGGATATTTTCGCCGTCGAGGATCCTTCTGTAAAGCGAAACGACCGATGCGACGTAGTGGATGGACTTCATTCTTCCTTCGATCTTGAAGGAGTCCACGCCGAGTTCCTTGAGCGGCTGAACGTAGTCGAAAAGGGCGAGTTCCTTCGGGTTGAAGATGTATGACCCGCGTCCGTCCTCAGCAACCGGCATATATTCGCCGTCGCGTTTTTCTTCGACAACTGCGTATTTCCAGCGGCAGGGGTGTGTGCATTCGCCGCGGTTCGCCTTTCTTCCGGTAAGCCAGTCGCTTATCGCGCATCTTCCCGACATGCTGAAGCACACTGCGCCGTGGATGAAAACTTCGATCTCAGCTTCTTTATACTTGTTTTCTGCAATCTCTTTTATCTTTTCAAACGAAAGTTCGCGCGCCAGATTCACTCTTTTTGCGCCGTAGTCGTAGTATGCGTTTACAGTCTGCCACGAAACGGTGTTTGCCTGAGTCGAAATGTGGAGCGGCACTTTGAGCCCTGCTTTTTTGAGAGCCGTGATAACACCGAAATCACTCACGATAAATGCGTCGGCATTGCAGTCGGCAAGGTTTCCGGCAGTTTCGACCAGATCTTTGTATTCGCCCGAATAAGGATAAATATTCAAGGTTATGTAGCCTTTCTTGCCGTTTTTATGGAGTCTTTCAAGAGCTTTTGCGGCGTCGTCTAAAGTGAAATTTCCCGCGAAAGAGCGGAGTGAAAACCTGTCTACACCGAAATATATAGCATCCGCGCCGTAAATATCTGCCCAGACGAGCTTTTCTGGATTACCTGCAGGGGCAAGAAGTTCAGCCATCAAACACCTCAATCACAAAAGTCTGCGAATTAACACGGGAAAAGTGCTTTAAGTCAAGTTTTTGCACTTAACGGTCGAAAATATTGGTCGAAGCGGTGTGTTCCCTGATCTCGTCGATGTGTGAGACTCTGATTATTTCGGTTTTGCCGGGATATTTTTTCCCTTTATTGCTGCGCTCAACAGGAGCGAATATCCTGCTTAAACCCAGCCTCGTTCCTTCTTTCAGCATGATGTCGAGCCCAGGAACTTCACGCACTTCGCCTCCGAGACCGATCTCTCCCACAAAAGCCCAGTCGACGGGCAGCGGAAGATTGAAAACAGACGAGAAGAGCGAGGCCGCAAGCGGCATGTCGATGCTCGGAGTCTTGATTTTTAGTCCGCCTGCGATGTTTACGAAAATATCGAAATTCGAAAAATAGATGTCGCACCTTTTTTCCAAGATAGCGCAGATCATGGCAAGTCTTCCGCTGTCGATGCCTGTTACGACACGGCGCGGCTGAGGCAGGTTGGAACTTGTGACGAGCGACTGGACTTCGACTAAAAAGGGGCGCGTTCCTTCGAGAACGAGCGCTCTTGCCGAACCGGAAATAGTTCCGAGATTGTCAGAAAGGAAAAACTGGCTCGGGTTTTCGACTTCGTGCAGACCGTTTGAAGTCATCGTGAAAATTCCTATCTCATCCGTTGCTCCGAAGCGGTTTTTCGAGCAGCGCAGAACCCGGTAGCCGAGCGACGAATCGCCTTCGAAAATGAGCACCGAATCAACCATGTGCTCAAGCAGCATGGGGCCTGCGATCTCGCCGTTTTTGGTGACGTGACCGACTACAAAAACCGTGATATCTTTTCTTTTTGCAGTCTCTAAAAGTCTGACGGCACACTCCTTTATCTGGCTCACCGAGCCGGGAATCCCGAGGACGGAAGGGGAGTAGACCGACTGTATCGAATCGCAGAAAAGGATGTCGAAATCCTCTTCCTCGAGTTTTGCCCGCAGTTTGTCGAGGTTGCTTTCATTCGAAAGGAAAAGTTTGCCGCAGCCCTGCTTTCCTGCGAGCCTTTCAAACCTTATTTTGACCTGTGTGATGCTCTCTTCAGCTGAAAGATAGAGCACTTTGCACTGTTTCGAAAGTTCAAGCGCGATCTGAAGCATGAGTGTCGATTTTCCTATTCCCGGGTGTCCGCTGATTAAATTGTAACTCCCTTTGACGACGCCTCCGCCTAAGATCCTGTCAAACTCCTTGTAACCCGTTTTCACCCTTTCACTGTCGGTAGTTTCGACCTCTGAAATGTGTGTGTATACCGCATCGGGCGAAGACTGGAAAAGCCTGTGATTCTGCTCAGTTACGACAGTTTCATCCTTTTCTTCGAGAGTATTCCACTCTCCGCATTCGGGGCATCTCCCCATCCATTTCGGAGTAGTGTAGGAGCAGTTCGAGCAGACATAAGAAGTGCGTTTTTTTACCATTTTGACCTCGGTTTCAAATCAGCTTTTTTACGGTTGCACATCATACTGAAAGGACGGATTTAGCAATTTTTTTGTGAGAGTGTGCTGAAAATCTTAAGCCCTTGTTTTGTGAAACCGTGCGCTAATCGGCATTTCGGACACAAATGCTTTTATTCCATTCTTTGATATTTCTTAGGTTTATTTTTGAAGATTTTATAAATTGTAAAAAATAAAACTTGACTTAATATATTAAAATATTATTTGTTGTTTGTAAAATTGTTCTGATGATTTTAAATTTGGAGAGAAAACATGAAAACTGTAACAGAAACAATTCATGCTCAGGGCATCGAAATCGGTATTTATACGACGGATTTCGAAAATGAATTTCTTTCTTTAACGGATATCGCAAAATACCGAAACGAAGATGATCCTCGTTTTGTTATCCAGAATTGGATGCGTAACAGAAATACGATTGAATTTCTCGCTGTTTGGGAAATTCTTCACAATCCTGATTTTAACCGTGTGCAATTCGAGGCGGTTAAAAACGAAGCCGGCTTGAACCGTTTTGTGATGACTCCGACAAAATGGATTGAGCAAATGAATGCAAAAGGTATCGTATCGAAGTCGGGTCGTTACGGCGGCGGGACTTTCGCCCACAGCGATATTGCAATGTCATTCGCCACTTGGATTTCACCGGAGTTTCAGCTTTATATAATGAAGGACTACCGCCGTCTCAAATCCGATGAAAACAGCCGTCTTTCACTCAACTGGAATCTGAATCGGGAAATTTCGAAGCTGAATTACAAGATTCATACCGATGCTGTCAAAGAGAATCTGCTTTTGCCTGATCTCACTATTGAACAACAGAACTTTGTTTATGCCGATGAAGCAGACCTGCTGAATGTCGCTCTTTTCGGAAAAACGGCGAAAGAATGGCGCAACGATAATCCCGGCAAAAGCGGAAACATCAGGGATTATGCGGATATTCCGCATCTTTTGGTTCTTGCAAATCTTGAAAGTTATAACGCTATTCTGATTGAGCAGAAAATCTCTCAAAAAGAGCGGCTTTTGAAACTCCGCGATACTGCGAAAAGGCAGTTGGGAACGATACTTTCTCTTGATTTGAAGAAGGATCTGCTGTTGATAGAAAATAAATAAGAGAAATCTATTGAAACCCCTTGTTTTGTGAAACCGTGCGCTAATCGGCGTTGCGGACACAGCGGGCAAATGAGTCGTAAGTCTTCTTGTGTCTATGTACGCTTCCTCTATAGAAATCCACGATCCATGCGTAGTTTGTATCATCAGTGTTGTTAGAGGAAGACCACCAGGACTGATCGGTATCACCGAATTTGCTGTACGGCCCCTTATTGTTGCTATCAAGACAAGAACCGCATGTTTCCGATGTCCAGCAACTGAGTGCCAGACAATCCGGATCATTAACAGCACAAGAACCGTTCGGCATTTCATTTTTGCTGCAATTCTGGATAAGCGTCCTCAGCTCGTTGATTGTCGGCAGTCTCCAGTCGGTATGTCCGTCTTCACTCAAATTGCCGCAGTATGTTCCGGCATTATCCCAATTCATAGCTTGTTGTGCTTTTGCCGACCATGTGAGACCGCTTGACGGATCTTTACCGCCGCAGGAATATTGTTTGTAATCGTAGGCAACACAAGTCCTGTCTGTAATAGCTTCAAGTGAATTACACGGATTCGAATCACACGGGTTTAAACATTTATTTGAATTGAAAAAATAATTTTCTTTACATTTGAAATGGCATATCCCGGCTTCTTCGTTGAATTCTGTTGAAATTTCTCCATTCCAAATGCCGCCGGTAAAAGTCTGAGTGTAGGAATCATCGCCGTTCCATTCAGCATTCTCCGGCAAATCGGTACAGTTTGTCGTCTTTGTGCAGGTATTTTCTGTTTCATTCCAACTTCCGCCTGCAGCTTCACATTTTTCTGCTTCGTTCATCGAATACCTGACACAGCGGACGAAAGAATGCCAATTAGTCCTCTCATTATATATTTTCGCCGAACTTAAATTAACCACCCAGGCCATGGTCCCAGAACCTGATACGATAGAGGAAGACCAAAATACAGGATCTCCAGTTGTTATCCTACCGAATTTATTGTATATTCCGGTTCCGTTATCTGCACCGCAGCCACCACACGCCGATGTCCAGTCGCTACTGTTACAGGACAAGCCGTCTCCTTCGCCGATTTTGCATTCTCCCCCTGTTTCCGTTCCGGGACAGTTTATTATAAGAGTTCTCAAGTCGTTAACGGTTGGCAGGCTCCAGTCATCATATCCGTCTAAAGAAAGGTTGTCGCAGTAAGAAACTGCTTCATCCCAATGCGGATTATATTTTCCTAATTTTAAATGAGACCAGACTATTCCAGTGTACGGATCTTTCCATGATTTGCATTTCCCGGTTGACTGGTCACATCCGGCTTTGCATATTTCATATCTTGTAAAATCATTATTAGGAAAAGACAGGTAAGAATACTCCTGATCTTCATCTTTTCTGCAGGTGAGTTCACCGAGTTCATCCGTATCTGAAATATCGTCCGGCATTGTGTCTGCGGGTTCAGTATCTGTTGAATATGTATCTCCGTCAGTAACTGCTTCTCCCGTATCGGGTTCATCATTTTTGTTATCGCTTTTTGAGTTGCCGCAACTTACAAAAGTGAAAAGCAAAAAGATCGCAAAAATCAAACAGGTTTTTTTCATGGTTTTACCTCGTGGAAATTAATAAAATGTGAAAAATATTAAAGAAAATACTTGACTTTTCAAAAACGGCCATACGATTTCTAATTAGTTGCGTTGCGTTGCGTTGCGTTGCCTTGCGTTGCGGAATCATTTTGTCTTCAAATTTAG